>NZ_JBSHAF010000012.1:116219-210376 GCF_053611365.1 Streptomyces sp. NPDC054813
CACCCCTGCCGCGCGCCCTTTTAAACCCCCCCGGTAAAACCCACCCCCGTTTTCGGGCGGCCCGAAACCCCCCCGACAAAACCCGGTCTGGCCCCCCGGGCGGGGGGCCCAGGCCGGACACCCGGTCCACACGAATGCGTCGTCCTCGGTGGGTGACGGCGAAGGGGGCTAGGTACACCCCTCATTCGGAGGGCAGTCCCATCCTCTGGCGCTTCCGGATCCGGTTGGCTGGTGATCGTCACCGACCAGGACGCAGAGCACCGGGGGATTCGAACATGCAGATGCCGTTGTCGAAAAAGGCCAGGGCCGCCGTGCTGGCAGCAACGCTGCTCGCGCTGGGCTCGCCCGCCGTCGCGACCGCCGCCACCGCCGGGCACACGGCCGCAAGGCACCCCTACGACCAGGACGCGCTCCGGCAGGACCTGGCAGCCGTACGGAAGGCCGGGGGCGGCGATGTGAACGTGCTGGCCAGGGTGGACCGAACGAACGGTGCGCCGCTCATGGCACGCATCGGCACCCGGACGGCCGGTTCCTCGGCCCCGATCCCGTGGAACTCTCACTTCCGCGTGGCGAGCACGACGAAGACGTTCGTGGCGACCGTGGTCCTGCAACTCGTGGCAGAGAAGCGGCTGTCGCTGGACGACACCGTCGAACACTGGCTGCCCGGCGTCGTCGCGGGCAACGGCAACGACGGCAGCCGTATCACCGTCCGCGACCTGCTCCGCCAGACCAGCGGCCTGTACGACTACATCGACGACCCGGAGATCCAGGACCGGTTGATCAACCACTTCGACGAGAACCGCTACGACGCCACCCCGGCGGCCGCCCTGGTCGCGGTGGCGATGAAGCACCGGCCGGTATTCGTGCCCGAGCCGGGCGGGGCCACCCGATGGGCGTACTCCAACACCAACTACCTGCTGGCCGGAATGGTCGCGGAGAAGGCCGGCGGCGCACCCTGGGACGCACTGGTCGAACACCGGGTGATCGCGAAACTGGGACTGCGGAACACCTCCGTTCCCGGGCTCGACCCCTACCTGCCCGACCCGCACGTGAACGCGTACCTGACGGCCGCCGACAGCAAGCGTCTCGACGTCACCGAGCACAGCTTCCAGCACACCGCGGACTCCGGTGTGGTGAGCACCACCGCCGACCTGAACACCTTCTTCCGGGCGCTGGCCGGTGGGAAGCTGCTGCCGGCCGAGCAGTGGCGCGAGATGCGGCGGACCGTCCAGCGGACCGACGACCCGGAGGACGTGGCGGAGATGCCCGAGGGCACCTACGGTCTCGGGCTGCGCAGGATCCCGCTCTCCTGCGGCGGTTTCTCCTACACCCACGAGGGCGACGGGGCGGGCGTCAACACCCGCCCCGCGGTGACCGCCGACGGCAAACGCGCGGTGACCGTCTCCATCACCACCACCACCGCGCCGCCGGATCTTGCCGCCCTCAACCGGGCGACGGGCGCCCTCGTCGACCACGCCCTGTGCGACAAGCCCGCGACGAGCTAGGCGGATTCGTCCTCTGGGCGCACAGCCGTCGCCGATCGCCGACCAGGGCGGGCGCGCTACACCCGGGGCCGTTGCCGGTTTCCCGGTGCAGCGTGCCGGCGGTCGATGTCAGTCCGCGATCGGCAGGTACACCCGGTTCCCGCTCGCCGCGAACTCCTTCGACTTCTGCAGCATCCCCTCCACGACCTCCTCGGCAGACGCCCCCTCAGCCGCCGCCCCACCGAACCGCTCTGTGATGCTGTGGCTGATCTTCATCGAGCAGAACTTCGGCCCGCACATCGAGCAGAAGTGGGCCGTCTTCGCCGGCTCCGCCGGAAGCGTCTCGTCGTGGAACTCGCGTGCCGTGTCCGGGTCCAGGGCGAGGTTGAACTGGTCCTCCCACCGGAACTCGAAGCGGGCGTCGGACAGCGCGTCGTCCCACTCCTGCGCGCCCGGGTGGCCCTTGGCGAGGTCCGCCGCGTGGGCGGCGATCTTGTAGGTGATCACGCCGGTCTTGACGTCGTCCCGGTTGGGCAGACCCAGGTGCTCCTTGGGCGTGACGTAGCACAGCATCGCCGTGCCCCACCAGGCGATCATCGCGGCACCGATGCCGGAGGTGATGTGGTCGTACGCCGGCGCGACGTCCGTGGTCAGCGGGCCGAGCGTATAGAACGGAGCTTCATCGCAGATCTCCTGCTGAAGGTCGATGTTCTCCTTGATCTTGTGCATCGGGACATGGCCCGGGCCTTCGATCATCGTCTGTACATGGAAACGCCTGGCGATCCGGTTGAGTTCCCCGAGCGTACGCAACTCCGCGAACTGGGCCTCGTCGTTGGCGTCCGCGATGGAGCCGGGGCGCAGGCCGTCGCCCAGCGAGTACGTGACGTCGTAGGCGGCGAGGATCTCGCAGAGTTCCTCGAAGTTCTCGTACAGGAACGATTCCTTGTGGTGCGCGAGGCACCAGGCCGCCATGATCGAGCCGCCGCGCGAGACGATGCCGGTCTTGCGGTTGGCGGTGAGCGGCACATACGGCAGCCGCACACCCGCGTGGACGGTCATGTAGTCCACACCCTGCTCGGCCTGTTCGATCACGGTGTCCTTGTAGATCTCCCAGGTCAGCTCCTCGGCCCGGCCGTCGACCTTCTCCAGGGCCTGGTAGAGCGGCACCGTGCCGATGGGGACGGGGGAGTTGCGCAGCACCCATTCGCGGGTGGTGTGGATGTTGCGCCCGGTGGACAGATCCATGACCGTGTCGGCGCCCCAGCGGGTCGCCCAGGTCATCTTCTCGACCTCCTCCTCGATCGAGGAAGTCACCGCCGAGTTGCCGATGTTGGCGTTGACCTTCACCAGGAACCGCTTGCCGATGATCATCGGCTCGATCTCCGGGTGGTTGACGTTGGCCGGCAACACAGCCCGTCCCGCCGCGATCTCCTCGCGGACGACCTCGGGGGAGACGTTCTCGCGGATGGCCACGTACTCCATCTCCGGGGTGACCTCACCCCGGCGGGCGTAGGCCAGTTGTGTGACCGCCTCGCCGTCCCGACTGCGACGTGGCTGGCGCGGGCGGCCTGGGAAGACCGCGTCCAGGTTGCGCAGCCCACCACGCGGCGAGGTGTGCTTGACCCCGTCGTCCTCGGGACGGACGGTGCGGCCCGCGTACTCGGCGGTGTCCCCGCGGGCGATGATCCAGTTCTCCCGCAGCGGCGGCAGACCCCTGCGGACGTCGGTCTCGACGAGCGGATCGGTGTACGGGCCGGAGGTGTCGTAGAGCGTGACCGACTGCCCGTTGGTGAGATGCACCTGACGGACCGGCACCCGAAGGTCGGGGCGCGAACCCTCGACATACCCCTTGTGCCAGCCGATGGACTTCCCGGCCTCTGTGGACGGTTCACCCGCAATGGGCTGTTCGTCCTGACTGAAGGCAGGCGTGCGTGCGTCCTTGTTGGTCATGAGACCTACTCCCTACGCCGGCATTACCCGGTAACAGGTTCGGCGGTCGACGCAGCGGCTTCCGTCGGGCGGCGTTTCCTGTGAAACATCACTCGTTCCACGTGAAACATCGCGAATACGGAGGTCAGCGCCCTCTCAGCCCGGTGCTCCGAGCTCCCGCGTGTGCAAAGGTGCCTCCACGCTAGCGTCAATTCGGGCGCGGTGAACAGAGGGCCCCTGCCGTTCTTGCGATGATCGGGCGGTGACCACGACACAGCAGCACCCCTATCCGCCCCCCGACCCGAGGCGCGGCAACGGTGCCGCACAGGGCGGCGGAACCGGCCACGGGGGCCATGGTGCCGGTGACGCACACGACCACGGACAGGGCCACCCGTACGACCAGGGGCCCACCCACAGTCACGACGACGGCCATGCCCACGGCCACCCGCCCGGTCGGGGACCCGGCCAGGGCGGCTCCGGGGCAGGCGGCGGGCACGGTCACTCGCACAGCCACAGCCATGGCCCGGCCGCGCCGGTCTCCAAGCATCTGCGCAAGGTCATCGCGGCGATCCTCATCCCCTTCACCGCCGCGGTCGTGGTCGGCCTCGTGGTGCTGTGGCCCGGCGGCGCCCCGGCGCACGAGCGCACCGGCGTCGGCTTCGACCGCCAGACGCAGCAGGCCACGGTCACCCAGGTCGTCTCGGTCAGCTGTAAGTCGGTCAACGCCTCCGGGGGCAGCTCGACCGGCGACACCTCCACCGCCGAGGGCAGCTCCGCGAAGCAGGAGGAGGACGGCACCTGCAAGAAGGCCACGGTCCGGGTCGACACCGGCAAGGACAAGGGCCGTACCTTCACCGAGATCGTGCAGCCCGACCAGTCACGTCAGCTGGACGAGGGCGAGAAGGTCGTGGTCGCCTACGAGCCCTCGGCGCCCAAGGACCTGCAGTACTCGGTCACCGATGTGAACCGGAAGTTCCCGATGGCGCTGCTGGCCGGGATCTTCGCGCTCGCCGTCGTCGTGGTGGGCCGCCTGCGCGGTGTGATGGCGCTCGTCGCACTCGCCGTCAGCTTCATGGTGCTGACCCTGTTCATCCTGCCGGCGATCCTGCAGGGCTCGAATCCGCTGCTGGTGGGGGTGGTCGGGTCGAGCGCCATCATGCTGATCGCCTTGTACATGTGCCACGGTCTGTCGGCCCGGACCTCGGTGGCGGTGCTCGGCACGCTGGTCTCACTGTGCCTGATCGGTGTCCTCGGCTCGGAGTTCATCGACTGGGCCGCGCTCACCGGTAACACCGACGACAACACCGGCCTGATCCACGGCCTGTACCCGTCGATCGACATGAGTGGTCTGCTGCTGGCCGGCGTCATCATCGGTTCACTCGGTGTCCTGGACGACGTGACGGTGACCCAGACCTCGGCCGTCTGGGAACTGCACGAGGCCAACCCGACGATGGGCTGGCGCGGGCTGTACCGGGCGGGCATCCGAATCGGCCGCGACCACATCGCGTCCGTCGTCAACACCCTCGTCCTGGCCTACGCGGGCGCCGCACTGCCACTGCTACTGCTCTTCTCCATCGCGCAGAGCAGCGTGGCGACGGTCGCCAACAGCGAGCTGGTGGCCGAGGAGATCGTGCGTACGCTGGTCGGCTCGATCGGCCTGGTCGCCTCGGTACCCGTCACCACGCTGCTCGCGGCGCTGGTGGTGTCGGCCGACCGGCCGGGCACGGCGACGGTCGCGTCCGTGGAGGCCCCGGCGCGTGGCGGGCGAGGGCGGCGCCGGAAGCGGTGAGGGCACGGCGGGCGGCACATGACGGTCCGCACGAGGAGAAGCGGTCCGCCGCCCGCCCAGGGACGCGCAGAAGCGTTCCTGCGCATCCTCACGCGGCTCGACGGAGCGGCTCGCACCCCGTGCCGTAACGCTTCAGCCAGCGCTCTGCTCCTCGGCCAGGATGCGGTCCAGAGCCTCGTCGAGGTGGGCGTCGAAGTCGGCGAGCGCACCTTCCTGGCCCAGCGGCACCAGCTTGTCGGTACGGTCGAGAAAGGCCACCAGCGGTGGTGCCGAGGACCGGAACACCGCCTGGTCGCCACCGACCTGAAGCCTGATCAGGACCTCGCCAAGCACCTCGGAGTCGGCGGGGGCGATATGCACATCGCCCTCCCCGCACGGCCGGCCCACCCCGTCGATCAGCAGCTCACGGCCGAAGGCCCAGGTCACCGGCGCGTCCCCGGGCAGATGGAAGGTGAGCCGCACCGCATACGGATCACAGGTCTCGTAGCGCAACTCCACGGGGATGCGGAAGGAGAGCTCCTCCGAGACGAGAAAGCTCATCATGACTTCTGCTTGTACGGACTCGCGCATCGCCTACCCCGTCATATGACACCGACTGGCCGGGTTTTATCCCTTTGATGGTGGTCAAATCTTGCTGAACGTACACAGCAGATCACAAGGAGTGAGTTTTCAGATACTGATAGCGATCGCCAGGGATCCCAGATGCCGACCCACCTCCGCCTGCAACTGGCGTGCGGCGGGCAGCAGCCGGTCGGCCTGGTGGAGGGGGAGGGAGATGGCCACCGTGGCCGCCGTGGTACCGACAGTGATGGGGATGGCCGCGCACACCGTGCCCAGCGCGTACTCCTGGCGCTCCACCAACGGCTCCATCCGCCGCGTCCGCTCCAGCCGTCGCAGCAGTGCATGGCTGTCGCGGACCGTGTACGGGGTGAGGGCCTGCAGGGGGTAGCGGTCGAGATGGTCACGGCGGGTGTTCTCGTCCAGCTGGAAGAGCAGACACTGGCCGATCGCGTGCGCGTGCGCGGTCTCGCGGAAGTCGGCCCACTCCTCAACCGCCGGGGTGCTCGGGGAGTCGGAGACGCACACGACCTCGATCTCGCCGTCCCGGTACATCGCGTAGTACACCGGCGCACCGATCGAATCCCGCCAGTGGGCGAGGGTGTCGACCACCACGCTGCGACGTTTCTGCTGCGCCCCGCTGCTGCTCAGCCGCTCCGCGGCCTCACCGAGGAAGAACAGCCCCTTGTCGCGGCGCAGATAGCCCTCGTGGACCAGGGTGCGCAGCAGGTGGTAGGCGGTGGGCAGCGCGAGGCCGGTCTCGCGGGCCAGTTGTTTGGCGGGGGCGCCGTGTTCGTGTCCGGCGACACACTCCAGCAGGCGCATCGCACGCTGCACGGAGCCGATGAGGGTGGCCGAGTGCGGCTGTGCGGGATCGGACGGGGTGGCCGGCCGTTGCACGGGAGGTGTGCCGGACCGGCGTTGGGTGGGGGGTGGTGGATGTTCCGTGGGTGCGGAGGTGGCGTCAAGCGTGGCCAAGGGTCACTCCCGGAGCGCGAGGGGGTCAGCGACTCTAACCGTCCGCCACCGCTCCCGGTCGGCCCGTGCGGAAAACTTCCCTCCCCCGAGGGAACCGGCGACTCCTGTTACCGGTCACCGATTCCCACGGTTCTCACCAGTCGCTCTTCGACGAGGAGTTCGACATGAACTTCCGCACGATGTAAATCAGTCCGCCGACCAGCGCCACGAAGATCAGCAACTTGAAGAGCAGGTAGGCCAGGAAGCCGACGATGGAGCCGATCAGGCCACCGAACACCACCAGCGCGATGACCGGCACCGCGATCCACTTCACCCACCACGGCAGACCCGTAAAGATCTCTCGCATTGCCCCTGCCCTCTGCTTTCCCGTGCGCTTCGGCACGTACCGTCGGTCTCGTGCGCGCCGCACGATGCGATGTCCTGCACTCGATGCTAGAGCCGCGAGGGGGCCGTCCGGGGGCCCCTGATCCCTTGTCCTCCCCTGACCCTTCCCCTAGGGAACCCCGAGGGGAAGGTCAGGCCTCGGGGGGAGAGAAGACGACCAGAACCCTCAGATCCTCGCTGATGTGATGGAACTTGTGGGCCACCCCGGCCGGCACGTACACCACACTGCCCCGGGCCACCTGCGTGGTCTCCAGGCCGACGGTGATCGCGGCGCGGCCGCTGACGACGAAGTAGACCTCGTCCTGGTTGTGCGGCTTCTGCGGGTCCTGCTCGCCCGCGTTCAGGGCGTAGAGGCCGACCGACATGTTCCGCTCCCGCAGAAACTGCAGGTAGGCCCCGTCGTTGGCGGCGCGTTCCGCCTCCAGTTCGTCCAGCCGGAATGCCTTCATCGCCGTTGTCCGCCCTCGCCCCACTGCTCGTATCTGATCTCGTCTGCCACGATCAGACACATGAAGAATTTCGTAGTCAAGACGATCGCCAACGCAGGCGCCCTGGCCGTCGCCGTGTGGCTGCTCGACAAGATCACCCTGACCGGCGACAGCACCACCAAGAAGGTCTGGACGCTGATCTTGGTCGCCCTGGTCTTCGGCGTGGTGAACTTCCTGGTCAAGCCGATCGTGAAGATCCTGACCTTCCCGTTGTTCATCCTCACGCTCGGCCTGATCACCCTGGTGGTCAACGCGCTGATGCTGCTGCTGACGTCGTGGGTGTGCGACAAGCTCGACCTGAGTTTCCACGTGCAGGGGTTCTGGACGGCCGTCCTGGGCGGCCTGATCATCTCGATCGTGTCGTGGGCCCTGAACATGATCCTTCCCGACACGGACTGAGCACCCGATGACCTACCGTGTCTGCTTCGTCTGCACCGGCAACATCTGCCGGTCCCCGATGGCCGAATCCGTCTTCCGCGCCCGCATGGCCGAGGCCGGACTCGACGATCGTGTCGAGGTCGACAGCGCCGGCACCGGCGGCTGGCACGAGGGCGACGGCGCCGACCCGCGCACCGTCCGCGTCCTCCAGGAGCACGGCTACGACGGCGACCACACCGCCCGCCAGTTCCAGGCGTCCTGGTTCGACCGCCTCGACCTCGTGATCGCCCTCGACTCCGGCCACCTCAAGGCCCTGCGCCGCCTCGCCCCCACAGTGGAGGACGCCCACAAGGTGCACCTGCTGCGCTCCTACGACCCCGATGCCGCCGACGACCTCGACGTACCGGATCCGTACTACGGCGGTCCTGACGGCTTCGAGGAGTGTCTTGAGATGGTGGAGGCGGCGAGCGAGGGCCTGCTCGCCGCGGTACGCGACGAAGTGGAAGGAACGGCGGCATGAGCGATTCCAGCTCCGACTCCGGCCTCGTGACGGGTGAGGGCACGCGCGCGGTGCGCGCGGGACTGCCCGAGCCGGTCAAGAACGAACCGACCCTGCCCGGCCCGGTGTTCGCCGCACACTTCCATCTGCCGGGCGAGGTCAGCGGACCGTACGCCTACGGCCGTGACGAGAACCCGACCTGGACCCATCTGGAGCGCGCCATCGGCGAGCTGGAGGCGCCCGGCGAGGACGTCGAGACCTTGGTGTTCGCCTCCGGCATGGCGGCCATCTCGGCCGTGCTCTTCTCTCAGCTGCGCGCCGGCGACGCGGTCGTGCTGCCGTCCGACGGCTACCAGGTACTGCCCCTGGTCCGCACCCAGCTGGAGGCCTACGGCATCGAGGTGCGCACCGCGCCGACCGCCGACGACGCCCAGCTCGACGTCCTGGACGGGGCGAAGCTGCTGCTGGTCGAGTCGCCGTGCAACCCCGGGCTCGACGTGTGCGACATCCGGCGGCTCACCGAGGCGGCACACGCGAGTGGCGCCCTCGTCGCCGTCGACAACACCCTCGCCACCCCGCTCGGCCAGCGGCCGCTGGCCCTGGGCGCCGACTTCTCCATGGCCAGCGGCACCAAGCAGCTCACCGGGCACGGGGACGTCCTGCTGGGGTACGTCGCCGGACGCGACACGGAGGCCATGGCCGCCGTACGCCGGTGGCGCAAGATCATCGGCGCGATCGCCGGGCCCATGGAGGCCTGGCTGGCCCATCGCTCCCTGGCCACCCTCCAGTTGCGGGTGGACCGCCAGAACGCCACCGCCCTGGTGCTCGCGGAGGCGCTCCGCCGGCGGCCGGACGTGACCGGGCTGCGCCACCCGGGGCTGCCCGACGACCCCGCGCACAAGATCGCCTCACAGCAGATGCGGCGCTACGGCTCGGTGATCTCCTTCACGCTGCCCACACGCGCGCGTGCCGAGCGTTTTCTGGAATCGCTGCGGCTGGTCGACGATGCGACGAGTTTCGGCGGGGTGCGCTCCACGGCCGAGCGGCGGCGACGCTGGGGCGGGGACGACGTACCGGAGGGCTTCATCCGGCTGTCGGTCGGGGCCGAGGATCCCGAAGATCTGGTGGCCGATGTGCTCCGCGCGCTCGACGAGTCGGATCGGTGACCGGATTACGGACGCCCGCGCCGACCCGACTACGTATAACGGACGGTCCGAACCTCCCCCCTCGTGGCTCGGACCGTCCCGGCTCTCGCGCGCCAAGAACCGCGCGACCAAGGCTAGTTGACTCTGCGTCAGTGTCCAATCACTGTAGGGGCAGAGACCTATCGACTTATTTATAGTTGGGAACCTGCCCCGAGGGCCGGCGAGGGGCAGGGCGAAATGAAGGGTGAACGATGGACCTGGCCTTGTTACGGACCTTTGTGACCGTGCACCGGGCCGGCTCCTTCACCCGCGCCGCGGCCCTGCTCGGGCTCTCGCAGCCGGCAGTGACCTCCCAGATCCGCACTCTGGAGAGACAGCTGGGGCGTCCGCTCTTCCTGCGGCAGGCCCGTGGGGTGACCCCGACGACCATCGGCGACGAACTCGCTCACAAGGCCGCCCCGCACCTCGACGCGCTCGTGGAGATAGCGGAACGCGGCCTCGACGACGACTCCTCGGTACGTACCCTGCATCTCGCCGGGCCGCCCGAGTTCACCGCCGAGCGAGCCCTGCCCGCCCTCTCGGAGCTCGCCGGCGACGACGGCCAGGGATTCGCGCTGCGTGCCTCCTTCGGCAACGCCGAGGAGACCCTGGAGGGTCTGTCCGCCGGACACCACGACCTGGCCATCAGTACGGCCCGGCCGCGTGGTGCCCTGCTCACCGCCACGGCCCTCTGCGACGAGGAGCACGTACTGGTCGCCGCCCCCCGCTGGGCCGAGGAGATCGGCACCGGGACGGTACGCGACAAGGGCGCGCCGGTCCTGGAGAACCTGCCCGTCGTCGAGGTCCACGAGTCGCTGCCCTTCGTCTCGCGCTACTGGGGCTCCGTCTTCGACGCCCTGCCGGCCACCTCCGGCACGGTCGTCGTGCCCGACCTACGTGCCGTCCTCGCCTGCGCGGTCGCGGGCGCGGGCCTCGCCGTACTGCCCCGCTATCTGTGTACGGCCGCCCTGGACCGCGGTGAGGTCATGGCGCTGCATGAGCCCGCGGTACCCCCGCTGCGGACCTACTTCCTGGTGGTACGGACCGGCACGCTCGCCATGCCGCATGTGGCGCGGGCACACGAGTGGCTCCACCACGCGGCTGTGGACTGGGGCTGAGCTCATCAGGCGGGGTTCACGCGATACAGCCGTACGGTGGGGCTTCGCGATGTTTCACGTGGAACTAGCTGGGCCACATTTCTCCCATGACCGTCCGACCCGTGGTCAAGCGCACCGCACGTGCCGTTCTCCTGGACGGCGACGACCTGATTCTGATCAAGCGCACCAAACCAGGTGTCGATCCCTACTGGGTCACTCCCGGTGGCGGGGTCGAACCGGAGGACACCACTGTCGTCGACGCCCTGCACCGCGAGGTGCACGAGGAGCTCGGCGCCAAGATCACCGATGTGGTGCCCTGCTTCGTGGACACCGTGGAACACATCGGCGACAGCGGCAGCACCACCGGTGTGAAGGTGCAGCACTTCTTCGTCTGCCGGCTGGAGTCCATGGACCCCGCCCTACGGCACGGCCCCGAAGTCGAGGAGCCCGCCGGCGAGTACGAGATCGTTCGCGTCCCCTTCACCCGTGTCGGGATCGCCTCTGTGCACCTCGTACCGCTCTCCCTGCGGCACTACCTGGACGGGAACATCGAGGGCGTACGGGCCATGCACGCCCCCGACCTCGGGTGACGGATCAGTCGCCGACCACGACCAGTTCCTCGACCGAGTCATGCCTGATGCGGTGCGCCGGGATGCCGACGTCCCGCAGGGCGTGCACACCGTTGCGGATCATGCCGGGCGGGCCCGCGAGATAGGCGTCGTACTCGCTCCACGGACCGTAGGCGCGGATGGCGTCGGGGAGCTGCAGATGCGCCTGCTGGTCGACGACCGCGCGGACCGAGAGCCAGGGATGGCTCTGCTGAAGCCGGAGCAGGGTGTCGATGTCGTACAGGTCGTGGTCGGTACGGGCGCCGTAGAACACCTCGACCGGGCGGCGTACGCCGCGCTCGGCGATGTCCTCCACCAGCGCCTTGATGGGGGCGATGCCGGTGCCGCCGCCCAGGCAGAGCAGTCCGTTGCCCCTGGAGTGGTCGACGGTCATCGAGCCGACGGCGGGACCGAGACGGATGACGTCACCGGGGCGGGCACGGTGCACCAGCGCGTTGGAGACCCAACCCGCCGGAACGGCCTTCACATGGAACGTCAGCAGCCCGTCCGAGCGAGGCGCGGAGGCGAAGGAGTAGTGCCGCCAGACCCGCGGCCACCAGGGCGTCTCCATGCTCGCGTACTGCCCCGCGAGGAAGGGGTACGGCTGGTCCGGGCGGACGGTGAGCACCGCGATGTCCGCGGTCCTGAGGTCGTGGGCGACGACCTGCGCATGCCACCAGGCCGGTGCGCGCAGTTCGTCCACCGACGCCGCGTCGATCATCACCTGGGACATCGTCGTGTACGCCCGCACCCAGGCCGCCTCCGTCTCCGGGTCCCAGATGCCCGAGGCGTACCTGCTCAACGCGCCGATAAGGCACTCGCCGACCGCCGGGTAGTGCTCCGGGCGGGTGCCGTACTTGCGGTGGCCGCGGCCCAGGTTCTGGAGGTACTCGACCAGGACGGGCGTGTTGTCGATGTGCTCGGCCGCGGTGAGCAGTGCCTTCAGCAGCCGGTCCCGCTGGGTGTCCATGGCGGCCGGGAACAGTGAACGCAGTTCGGGATGGCGCACGAAGAGCAGTGCGTAGAAGTACGAGGTGACCTTGTCGGCTATCGGACCGACCTCGGCCATGGTGCCGCGGATGCGGATCGCGTCCGGGGAGGCGTCCGTACTCGCCTGTGCGGCGCGCTGCGGCGGGACGCGCTGTTCGAAGGTGGGGGGCACGGGTTGTCCGGCCGGGGGCGTGAAGGGGCCGGGGGCCGCGTGCTGCCCGGCGGGGGGAGCCTGGGCGGGGTTCTGGAGGCGGGCGGGCTCCTCCGTCGGCCGTATTCGCTCCCGGGCCTCCGCGGACGCGGGAGGGCGGCTCTGGGGCGTTTCCTGCCATCCACCCGGCGCCGCGACCGGATGTTCCGCGGCGGGCTCGACCGGGGTGTTGCTGGGGGACGTGAACCAGCTGCTTCCGCCGGCCCCGTCGTTGCCCGCCGACGTGGTGGTCGGAGCATCCATGGTGTGCCTCGCCTCGAACATCTTTCGGTCGGTCTGCGCACTTCACTCGGAAGGTGCTTGTGTTCCCCCGTTGACGGCTGGCTCTTCCCGGTCCGGCCTGTGGCCGACACGGCCACATTGAACCCGCGCTTCCTTCGCGTACGGACAAGTAAGGCGAAAGTGTGACATGGACCGCAGTCACTCCCGCCGGGGCGTCTCATCCCGGACGGGAACCGGAGTCGACCCTACCGGCCGTCGCTCTGCACACAAGTCCCCCCTGTCTCCCCCACGAATCCAACAACGGACGAACCACAAGGTCCCTCAACTACCGGGAGCCACGCGCCAATCCATAGGCATCCCATAGATCCCGTCCCGTGTAGGAGTACGTCGCGAGACCGGCGAGATGTCCGTCCGCATTGACCGCCACAGACACCGGAACCACGGAGAACAACTCCCTGTCCGACATCGAATCCCCGTAGGCGACACAGTCCGCCCGGCCGACCCCGAACTCCTCGCACAGGCGGTCGGCGATGGTCACCTTGGCCGCAGGATCAAGGATGCCCGCCGGGTCCACCGGCTCGACGAAGGGCACCGCCGGGAAGCGCGATCCGAAGGCAGCATGGGCTCCCCAGTCCAGTAGGCGCTCCACGAAGAACGAGGGCGAGAGCGAGACCACGGCGCAATACTCGCCCGCTGCCCTGATCTCGGCCCAGACATCCCGGATACGAGCGAGCCAAGGCGCTCCGTCGAATGCCGCGGCCACATGCGCGTCGGTCAGCTCGGCCCAGAGGGAGTACACGCGCGCCGCGTACTCCGGCGGAGCTATCCGTCCTGCTGAAATCGCCCGGTCAAGCTCCACCGTCTGAGCTTCCAGGCCGAGTTGACGGGAGATCTCGACGGGGGCGGAGGTGCCGTGCAGCAATGTGCCGTCGAGATCGAAGAGATGAAGTCGCGCCATGGCCCCGAGGCTAGTGGGAAGGGATCACCGCTCCCCCGGGAGATCTCGGGCAGTGGCTGTGGGGCGATGTTTCACGTGAAACGTCCCCCGTCTGTCCAGGGGGCGTGCTCGGGGCTACGGCATGGCCAAAACCGCGTGCGTCTACCTGGAAACAGGTGGACGTCACGGGTGCCGGTCGGAAAGCCTGACCTGCGTGCCCACTCCTTCCGTCGCCTCACTGCCCATTCGCCGACTGACGCCACGCGATCTCACCGCCTGCGCGGACTTGTCCGAGGATCGGGGGTGGCCACGCGAGGAACACAAGTGGCGCCTGCTCCTCACGGCCGGAAAGGGATACGGCATCGACGACCCCGGCGGAGGCCTGGTCGCCGCCTGCGTCATCACGGAGTACGGCTCGGGGGAGCGCCCGGATCTCGGCGCGATCGGCATGGTCCTGGTCGCCGCACGGCATGCCCGTCAGGGTGTCGGGCGCCGGCTGATGCGCCACATGGTCTCGGCAATGGGGACGACTCCCCTGACTCTGTACGCGACGCCGTACGGCCGTCCGCTCTACGAGGAGCTGGGGTTCAAGACAACGGGGCGCTCGGAGATGCTGACCGGGCCCTTCACTCCGGGCGGCCCCGAGCCCCGGGTGGCGACACGGGCGGCCGCGGCCGAGGACCTCGGCTCCATCCTGCGGCTGGACGAGGAGGTGTTCGGTACCGACCGCACGCCTCTCATCGCCCGCCTGCCCGCGTTCTCGGACCAGCTGCGGGTGGCCGTGGACGGCGGCCAGGTCGTCGGCTATGCGGCCGCGTGGCCCAACATGGACACTCATGTCGTCGGGCCGCTGATCGCCCGCGACACGGAGACGGCGAAGTCCCTCCTCGCCTCGCTCGCCGCCCACACCGACCGCCCGCTCCGCACCGACATCGACATCCGGCACGGGGAACTGCTGGCATGGGCGAAGGAGCACGGGCTTGCCTCCGTCGCCATGAACTCCGTGATGACCTATGGCATCACGGAGTTGCCGGGAGACTGGACACGGCGGTTCGCGCCGCTGACAGTGGCGGCGGGCTGAGGATCCACCGGTACGGCGAACGCCGGCCCCCTGGGGGAGCCGGCGTTCCGCGCGGATCGGGGTGCGGTCAGACGAGTGCCTGCACGGCGTCCGTGGCGAAGCCGTGGTCCTGGTCGGGGGCACCGCCGCCGACGCCGACAGCGCCGATCAGCCGGCCGTCGCGGTGGACGGGGACACCGCCCGCGATGAAGAGCAGGGGCCGGTCGAGCGCCGTGGGCAGGGTGTGGAAGAGCCCACCGGGCTGGACGGCGTCGACGAGGTCGGCGGTGGGGCTGTTCAGTTGGAGCGCCGTGTAGGCCTTGCGGGTGCTGGTCTCGCCGGAGATCAGCACGGCGCGGTCGTCCCGCCGGAAGGCGAGCAGATGGCCCCCGGCGTCCAGGACGGTGACGCTGACGGTGACCCCGGCGGCCTCGGCGGCGCGCTGGGCCTCGGTGATCAGGAGCTCGGCGTCCTGGATGGTGAGCGGGGCGACGGTGGTGGTGCTCATGAGAGCGGTTCTCCTTGGATGGTGCTGGGGGAAACGGCATGGGCGGGCCGGGAGGCGCCCTGCGTCCCAGGGCAGGGCTCGGTCGGTGCCGACCCGCAACTGTGGCCTTGCGACCGTCTCAGTGGTGGACCGACTCCCGCTGCGCCGCGGGCATACGGCCGGCGGCCACGGCGCTCGGGGCACTGTCGCGGCGCTCCAGTGCGGCCGACAGGAAGGCGAGGAGCAGGGCGGCCGCGGCGAGGGCGGCGCCGACCCAGTTGGGGGAGGTATAGCCGAAGCCCGCGGCGATCACGATGCCGCCGAGCCAGGCGGACAGGGCGTTGCCGAGGTTGAATGCGCCGATGTTCACGGCCGAGGCCAGAGTGGGGGCACCGTGCGCCTGGTCGAGGACGCGCTTCTGCAGCGGCGGGACGGTCGCGAAGCCCAGGGCGCCGATCAGGGCGACGGTCACGGCGGCCGCGATCTTGTTGTGCGCGGTGACCGTGAAGAGGGCGAGGACGACCGCCAGGGCGCCCAGCGACACGTACAGCATGGGCATCAGGGCGCGGTCGGCGAACCTGCCGCCGACGAGGTTGCCGCCGACCATGCCGAGACCGAACAGGACCAGCAGCCAGGTGACGGAGCCGTCGGCGAAGCTGGCGACATGGGTCATCATCGGTGCGATGTAGGTGATGGCCGCGAAGACCCCACCGAAGCCGAGGACGGTCATCGCCATGGCGAGCAGGACCTGGGTGTTCTTGAACGCGGCCAGCTCGTGCCGCAGGCGCACGCCTTCCGGCTTGGGCAGCTCGGGCACCAGCTTGGCAATGCCGGCCAGCCCGACGATGCCGAGGGCGGCGACGATGCCGAAGGTGACACGCCAGCCGACGTGCTGTCCCACCAGGGTGCCGAGCGGGACACCGACGACGTTGGCGACGGTGAGGCCGGTGAACATCATCGCGATGGCGCCGGCCTTCTTGCTCGGGGCGACCAGTTCGGCCGCCACGACCGACCCGATACCGAAGAAGGCGCCGTGGGCGAGGGAGGCGACCACCCGGCCGATCAGCATGACGGCGACGGAAGGGGCGACGGCAGACAGCAGATTGCCCGCGATGAACAAGCCCATTAGCAACATCAGCATCCGCTTGCGCGGGACCTTGGTGCCCAGGACGGTCATCAGCGGGGCGCCCACCACCACACCGAGCGCGTATCCGGTAACCAGCAGGCCGGCGGTGGGGATGGAGACCCCGAAATCGCCCGCGACCTCGGGCAGCAAACCCATGATCACGAACTCGGTCGTTCCGATTCCGAAGGCCCCGATCGCGAGGGCCAGAAGCGCGAGAGGCATGGGGGGTACACCTTCCCAGACGATTGCAGGTGCGCTTAGCGTGCGTCCACATTAATTGCACGCGCGGGCTATATGCAACCGCTGGATATTGCGAACCTGCTCTATCCTGGTGTCAGCCGCTCCGGGACGGAGGAACACGCCAATGACAGCGACAGACCCCGCGCTCACCGCCCTTGCCCAGGGCTGGTGCGCTCTCTCCCTGCTCCACGGGAGGATCGAGGCGCACATCGAGCGCGCCCTTCAGGGGAAGCACGACCTGAGCGTGCGCGAATACTCCCTGCTGGATGTCCTCAGCCGACAGCATGACGACGAAGGGGGCCATCTGCAGATGAAGCAGGTCGCCGACGCAGTCGTCCTCAGCCAGAGCGCCACCACCCGGCTGGTGACGCGCCTCGAAGACCGGGGCCTCCTGGAGCGCTACCTCTGCCCGACCGACCGGCGCGGCATCTACACGAACGTCACCGAGACGGGGCTGCGGCTGCTCGAAGAGGCTCGCCCCACCAATGACACCGCGTTGCGCGAGGCCCTGGACGAGGCGGCCAGGAACCCGGAGCTGGCTCCCCTGGTGCGGGTCGTGGAATCGCTGAACGTGCCCGCATAGGCTGCGGGCATGGGAGATCTTGACATACGTGCCGCGGTCGCCGACGACATCCCGGCCATCGTCGGCATGCTCGCCGACGACCCGCTGGGCGCCCGGCGGGAATCACCGGACGACCTGACGCCCTATCTCAGCGCCCTGGAGCGGCTCAGCGCCGACCCCAACCAACAGCTGGTGGTCGCCGTACGCGAGGGCCGCGTCGTCGGCACGCTCCAGCTGACGATCATCCCCGGACTGTCGAGACGCGGCGCCACGCGGTCGATCATCGAGGCCGTACGCATCCACGCGGACGAACGTGGCGGTGGGCTGGGCACCCGGTTCATCGAGTGGGCGATCGAGGAATCTCGCCGTCAGGGCTGCCAGTTGGTGCAGCTGACCTCGGACGCGTCGCGCACCGGCGCCCACCGCTTCTATGAGCGGCTCGGCTTCACCGACTCGCACGTCGGCTTCAAGCTTGAGATCTGACCATCAGGCGCTGATGGTGCACCCGTTCCGGGGGTGGTGTTTCACGTGAAACACCACCCCGGCTCATCTAGCCGATCCCCCGCCACCCCTCGGGGTCCACTCCGCCGGGGACAGGAGCCGTCTCCTCGTACGGCTGACGCGTGAAGACGAACGAACCGAGGTCCAGGTGGCTCACAGCGCCGTCCGGCCGCCGTACGGGCCGTAGAAGCTCTCCGGCGTAGTAGCCCTCAAGGCCGGTCCAGGTGCCGTCACCATTGGCCCGGAAGCGTGCACGGCGGCCGGCGCCCGACAGCGGCCCCAGCGAGACCAGCCCGTCGGCCGTCATCCGCAGCGCGAAGGGGTGCGTACCCCAGTACCACTGGCCCGCCAACTCCAGAACAGACGGCTCGACCTGGGCCAGGGGCCGCCATGGGTCGGGAATGCGCGGCTCGGCCTCCGCGACGATACGGACGAGGTCGGCGCCAACGACGGACAGCAGCGGGCCCGAGGTGCAGTTCGCGAGCACCACGGCCGCCACGTCCTCGTCCACGCTGAGGGTGAGACTGGCCAGAAAACCGGGCAGCGAGCCGGAGTGCCCGACCAGCAGCCGGCCGTCGCGGCGCTGGACCTGAAGACCGAGTCCGTAGGTGGCGCCGTCCAGCACATCGGCGGGCTCGGCAGGAGCCGCCGGAATGCGCATCTCTCCTACGGACTCCGCGCTCAGGACCCGGTCGTCGCCGGCCGCCAGGAACACCGCGAAGCGGGCCAGGTCACCGGTTGTCGACCAGAGTTGTCCAGCCGGCGCCATGCGCCCGAGGTCCTCCAGTGGCTCCGGGAGCATCGCGTCGGCCCAGGGATGCACCGCCCAGCCGCCCGCGTGCGGCGCCCGCGGTTGGGTGCTCGTGCGATGGAGGCCCAGCGGTTCGAGCACCTCCCGCCGGAGCACCTCCTCCCAGGGGGCGCCGCGGAGTTCCTCGACCAGGGCGCCGAGCAGGGTGTAGCCGGGGTTTGAGTAGTGGTGCCGGCGGCCGACGGGGTGCAGGAGGGGCTGCTCGCCGAGGACATCACTGAGTTCCGGGCGCAGCGAGCCCGGAGTACGCTCCCACCAGGGTGCGGGTGACTCGGCCGCCAACCCGCCCGTGTGCGCGAGGAGTTCGGCGATCGTCGCCTCCCCCGCGCCGGTGCCCGGCAGGTGCTTCTCCAGTGGATCGCCGAGATCGAGCAGCCCTTCGTCGCGCAGCCGGAGCACCAGAACGGCCGTGAACGTCTTGGTGATGGAGCCGATCCGGTACTGCACGTTCTCGTCCGGCCCGTGTCCCTCCACCGAGGTCCGCGCCCCGTGCCAGACGGTCCGCCCGCCGCGCACGACCGCCGCCACCAGCGACGGCGCCCGCCCCTCGAACTGGGCGACCGCGATCCGGTGCAGCAGCGCCCGCCGGGTGGCGGGCAGCAGCTCTTCCTGAAATGTCGTCATGCGCCCAGTCCACCCGGTGGACGGACCTGCGTCGAGTTCATTTCAGTGGTGGGGATCAGGTCTGTGCCATGTCCACAAAGCGGGAGTAGTGCCCCTGGAAGGCCACGGTGATCGTCGCGGTCGGGCCGTTTCGGTGCTTGCCGACGATGATGTCCGCCTCGCCCGCACGCGGTGACTCCTTCTCGTAGGCGTCCTCGCGGTGAAGCAGGATGACCATGTCGGCGTCCTGCTCGATGGAGCCGGACTCACGCAGGTCGGACACCATCGGCTTCTTGTCCGTGCGCTGCTCTGGACCACGGTTCAGCTGCGAGAGGGCGATCACCGGGACCTCCAGCTCCTTGGCCAGCAGCTTGAGGTTTCGGGACATGTCCGAGACCTCCTGCTGACGGCTCTCGGAGCGCTTGGACCCGGACTGCATCAGCTGCAGATAGTCGATGATCACGAGCTTGATGTCGTTGCGCTGCTTGAGCCGTCGGCACTTGGCGCGGATCTCCATCATCGACAGGTTCGGGGAGTCGTCGATGTAGAGCGGGGCGGCCGAGACGTCCGGCATCCGGCGGGCGAGCCGGGTCCAGTCCTCGTCGGTCATCGTGCCGGAGCGCATGTGGTGCAGGGCGACCCGGGCCTCGGCGGACAGCAGACGCATCGCGATCTCGTTGCGGCCCATTTCGAGGGAGAAGATGACGCTGGGCAGGTTGTTCTTGATCGACGCGGCCCGGGCGAAGTCCAGCGCGAGGGTGGACTTACCCATGGCCGGTCGGGCGGCGATGACGATCATCTGGCCCGGGTGCAGGCCGTTGGTGAGCGAGTCCAGGTCCGTGAAGCCGGTGGGCACACCGGTCATCTCCCCGGTGCGGGAGCCGATCGCCTCGATCTCGTCGAGGGCGCCCTCCATGATGTCGCCGAGCGGCAGATAGTCCTCGCTGGTCCGCTGCTCGGTGACCGCGTAGATCTCCGCCTGAGCGCTGTTGACGATCTCGTCGACGTCGCCGTCGGCCGCGTATCCCATCTGCGTGATGCGTGTCCCGGCCTCGACAAGACGGCGTAGCACGGCCCGTTCGTGAACGATCTCCGCGTAGTACTCGGCGTTCGCCGCCGTCGGCACCGTCTGGACGAGGGTGTGCAGATAGGAGGCCCCGCCGACCTTGTTGATCTCGCCGCGCTTGGTGAGCTCGGCGGCGATGGTGATGGGGTCGGCCGGCTCGCCCTTGGCATAGATGTCGAGGATCGCCTGGTAGATCGTCTCGTGTGCGGGCTTGTAGAAGTCGTGGCCCTTGAGGATCTCGACGACATCGGCGATGGCGTCCTTGGACAGCAGCATGCCGCCGAGCACGGACTGCTCGGCGTCGAGGTCCTGCGGGGGGACCCGCTCGAAGGTGGCACCTCCGCCGTCCCAGTCGCCGCTGTCCCGGCCGCGGTCGTGCCGGTCGTCCCGACCCCGGCCGCCCTCACCGCGTCCACGGGAGGCGGGCAGACGATCACTGGGACCGGCCTCGGCCCACGGATCGTCCAAGGGCTCGGAAATGCTCACCGAGTCACCTCCTCCCGTCCGCCCGGCGGACCTCGCCGTGGCCTCATTTCTACGGCACGGCACTGACAAACCAAGGCGCCCCATTCCGGTTCTGTGCACGTCGGTTTTGTGAGGTTTCCGAGGCCAAAAGGAGGAGCGAGCGCCGGACCACGGTAGGCCCGCGGGCACCGTCAGCCAATCTGGTTATCCACAGGCCATGTGGACGACGGCCCGTATGCTGTGGAGAACCCACCAAAACCTGTGCACGACGCGGTGGACAGCCCTGTGAACAAGCCCTCGATCTCTCTCCGCAATCGGCTCTGACCTGCAGCTTTCCCGTCCACCGGCTGTGCAGAAGAAAAACTTTCCCAGTCGGATCAAGATCGCTTCGAACGATACGCGAAAGCATGGCCCGCACAAGCTTCAGTAAGGGTCAGTATGTAATTGCATCTCTTACCTGTGGACGATTAGATTAGTGCCCATGTCACAGGCTCCCGCGATCCCCGAGGCCACCCGACGGCGGCACGACCGAGAGATCGTCGCACTGGCCGTCCCGGCCTTCGGCGCACTCGTCGCCGAGCCGCTTTTCGTCATGGCCGACAGCGCGATCGTCGGCCATCTCGGCACCGCGCAGCTCGCCGGTCTCGGCGTCGCCTCGGCGCTCCTCACCACCGCCGTGAGCGTCTTCGTCTTTCTCGCCTACGCCACCACGGCGGCCGTCGCCCGCAGGGTCGGAGCCGGCGATCTCCAGGCGGCCATCCGTCAGGGCATGGACGGTATCTGGCTGGCGCTGCTGCTCGGTGCCGGCGTCATCGCTGTCACCCTGCCCCTGGCCCCCGGCATCGCGGACATCTTCGGAGCCTCGGCCACCGCGGCGCCCTACGCGACGACCTACCTCAGGATCTCCTCACTGGGTATCCCGGCCATGCTGATGGTGCTCGCCGCCACCGGTGTCCTGCGTGGCCTCCAGGACACGCGAACCCCGTTGTACGTCGCCGCCGCGGGCTTCGTCGCCAACGCCGGGCTGAACGCCGGGCTCGTCTACGGCGCCGGACTGGGTATCGCAGGCTCTGCCTGGGGCACGGTCATCGCCCAGTGCGGGATGGCGGCCGTCTATCTGACCGTCGTCGTACGGGGAGCCCGCAGGCACGGAGCGTCCCTTCGCCCCGACGCCGCCGGGATACGGGCCTCGGCACAGGCCGGTGCGCCACTGCTCGTCCGGACGATCTCGCTGCGAGCCATCCTCATGATCGCCACGGCCGTGGCCGCCCGGCTGGGCGATGCCGACATCGCCGCCCACCAGATCGTGCTGTCGCTGTGGAGCCTGCTGGCGTTCGCCCTGGACGCGATAGCGATCGCCGGGCAGGCCATCATTGGCCGCTATCTCGGGTCGGGCGACACCGCCGGCGCCCGTGAGGCCTGCCGGCGCATGGTCCAGTGGGGCATCGCCACCGGGGTCGTCCTGGGCCTGCTGGTGGTGGCTGCCAGACCGCTCTTCCTGCCGCTGTTCACCAGCGATCCGACCGTGAAGGACATCGCACTGCCCGCGCTGCTCATCGTGGCGTTCTCCCAGCCGATCTCCGGCGTGGTCTTCGTCCTCGACGGCGTTCTGATGGGCGCGGGAGACGGGCCGTATCTCGCTGGGGCCATGGTCGTGACCCTCGCAGTCTTCACCCCGGTGGCGCTCCTGGTCCCCGCCTTCGGCGGCGGGCTCACAGCGCTCTGGGGAGCCATGACCCTGATGATGGCCACACGGATGCTGACCCTCTGGCTGCGTACCCGCTCGGGCCGCTGGATCGTGACCGGCGCAACGCGCTGACCGCCACCGTCCCCCGGCTGTTTCACGTGAAACGTGAAACACCGCGAGCCGCCACGTTTCACGTGAAACACCCGCCGCACCGCGTCGTCGGCAAACCAAAGGGGCCGCACCCTCACGGGTACGGCCCCTTTCAGCTACTGCTCAATCCGAGCGCAGCGTCAGGCCGCGACGACCTCGATGTTGACCTTGGCGGCAACCTCGGGGTGCAGACGCACGAACGTCTCGTGGGCGCCCAGCGTCTTGATCGGCGCGCCCAGCTCGATGCGGCGCTTGTCGACCTCGGGGCCACCGGAAGCCTTGATCGCCGAGGCGACGTCGGCCGGGGTGACGGAACCGAAGAGACGACCGGCGTCGCCGGAGCGGACGGCCAGACGGACCTTGACACCCTCGAGCTGGGCCTTCACGGAGTTGGCCTGCTCGATGGTCTGGATCTCGTGGATCTTGCGAGCACGACGGATCTGCTCGACGTCCTTCTCGCCACCCTTGGTCCAGCGGATAGCGAACTTCCGCGGGATCAGGTAGTTGCGAGCGTAGCCGTCCTTGACGTCGACGACGTCGCCGGCGGCACCGAGGCCAGAGACCTCGTGGGTGAGGATGATCTTCATGTGTCGGTCACCCTTCCCTTATCGCGCGGTGGACGTGTAGGGCAGCAGCGCCATCTCACGGCTGTTCTTGACGGCCGTGGCGACGTCACGCTGGTGCTGCGTGCAGTTGCCGGTCACGCGGCGGGCACGGATCTTGCCGCGGTCGGAAATGAACTTCCGCAGCATGTTCGTGTCCTTGTAGTCCACGTACTGGACCTTGTCCTTGCAGAACGCGCAGACCTTCTTCTTAGGCTTGCGCACAGGCGGCTTCGCCATGGTGTTTCTCCTGTGTGATCAAGAAGTGGGGATGCGAGCCCGTTGCCCTTAGAAGGGGGGCTCGTCCGAGTAGCCGCCGCCACCGCTGGTGCCGCCGGAGCCGCCGCCCCAACCGCCGCCACCCTGGTTGCCGCCGCCGGCGGGAGCGCCGGAGGCCCAGGGGTCGTCGTTGGGAGCGCCGCCCTGCTGACCGCCGCCGGAGCCGCCGCCCCAGCTGCCGCCACCCTGGCCGCCACTGCCGCTGAAACCACCCTGGCCACCGCGGCCGCCACCACCGGCGGTCTTGGTGACCTTGGCCGTGGCGTTCCGCAGGCTGGCGCCGACTTCCTCGACGTCCAGCTCGTAGACCGTGCGCTTGACACCCTCACGGTCCTCGTAGGACCGCTGCTTCAGCCGACCCTGCACGATGACGCGCATGCCTCGCTGGAGCGACTCGGCGACGTTCTCCGCCGCCTGACGCCAGACCGAGCAGGTCAGGAAGAGGCTTTCGCCGTCCTTCCACTCGTTCGTCTGGCGGTCGAAGGTGCGGGGAGTGGACGCGACGCGGAACTTCGCGACCGCCGCACCGGACGGGGTGAAGCGCAGCTCGGGGTCATCGACAAGATTGCCGACGACCGTGATGACGGTCTCGCCTGCCATGGGGGAACCTCTCGGCGGGTTTGCTGCTGGCTGCTTGCTGCTACTCGAAACCCGAGATCAGCTGAGCTGGGAGCTCAGTGGGTCTCGGGACGGAGGACCTTGGTCCGGAGGACCGACTCGTTCAGGTTCATCTGGCGGTCGAGCTCCTTCACGACCGCAGGCTCGGCCTGCAGGTCGATGACCGAGTAGATGCCCTCGGGCTTCTTCTTGATCTCGTACGAGAGACGACGACGGCCCCAGGTGTCGACCTTCTCCACCTTGCCGTTGCCCTCACGGACGACGGAGAGGAAGTTCTCGATCAGGGGGGCGACAGCGCGCTCCTCCAGATCGGGGTCGAGGATGACCATCACCTCGTAGTGACGCATGTGGAACCCACCTCCTTTGGACTCAGCGGCCACGGTCGTTCCGTGGCAGGAGGGTTGTGATGCGTGCGCAACGGTATCGGCCGCCACTGACATGCGGGGGGCTTCCCTCGGGATCCCCAGCCGCGGGTCTGGGCAGACACCGGTGCAGAGGGTACAGACTACCCGCACACCTGCTTCCGGTTGAAATCCGACCGCCGGGGCCCTCAATCTGTACGCATCGGGTGTGTACGGCGCTACGATGCGCCGCCTTCCGCAGGAGGTGCCCTATGGCACAGGCATTGCGACCCAACACCGCCGGCTCCCTGTTCGCCACCGACGGCAAGACCCATCCGCTCCAGGACTCCCTGATGGCCGTGACGCTGGCGCTCGGGCTGATCGCCTTCATCACGTCGTTCTTCCACAGCCTGCACCTGCTCAGCGCCTGGACCGGTCTGATCGGCATCTTCACCGGTCTGTTCGGGCAGTGGGTCTCGATCACCACGCGCGAGCGCTTCGGTCTGATCCTGGGTCTCGGTGCCGCGGGCATCGGCTTCTTCATCGGTATGGCGCACGGCGGCCTGTTCGGATAGGCCTCCGAACCCTTCCGTACCACCGCGCAACGCCCCGGCCGCACCGGAGCCGGGGCGTAGGTGGTGTACGCCCAGTCGGGCCGCGAGCGAGGCGCAGTAGGCTTCGGCGCGAGAGCCGGAGCCCCTGTACCCATGGGGACACACCAGCCCGAGGAGCGCCCCGACATGAGTCTGACCCTGAGGACCATCAGCCGCGAACAGCATCTGGCATACATCCAGAGCCTGCCGGCGGCTAGCCACATGCAGGTCCCGGCCTGGGCAGATGTCAAAGCGGAGTGGCGTTCGGAGAACCTCGGCTGGTTCGACGACCGCACCGGCGAGATGGTCGGCGCGGGCCTCGTGCTGTACCGCCAGCTGCCCAAGATCAAGCGCTACCTCGCGTACCTCCCCGAGGGCCCGGTCATCAATTGGTTCGCGCCGAATCTCGACGAGTGGATCCAGCCGATGCTGGCCCACCTCAAGCAGCAGGGCGCGTTCTCCGTGAAGATGGGCCCGCCGGTGATCATCCGGCGCTGGGAAGCCAACTCCATCAAGGCCGGCATCCAGAACCCGGACGTGAAGCGCCTGCGTGACATCGAGGCCGACTTCATCGAGCCGCGTGCCTTCGAGGTGGCCGACAAGCTGCGCCGGATGGGCTGGCAGCAGGGCGAGGACGGCGGCGCCGGCTTCGGTGACGTACAGCCGCGCTACGTCTACCAGGTACCGCTGGCGAACCGTTCCCTGGAAGAGGTCCACAAGAACTTCAACCAGCTGTGGCGGCGCAACATCAAGAAGGCCGAGAAGGCCGGCGTCGAGGTCGTCCAGGGCGGCTACCAGGACCTGGCGGAGTGGCAGCGGCTGTACGAGATCACGGCCGTGCGCGACCACTTCCGGCCGCGCCCGCTGTCGTACTTCCAGCGCATGTGGACGGCCCTCAACACCGAAGACCCCAACCGGATGCGGCTCTACTTCGCCCAGCACAACGGGGTGAACCTGTCCGCGGCGACCATGCTGATCGTCGGCGGGCACGTCTGGTACTCCTACGGCGCCTCCGACAACATCGGCCGCGAGGTGCGCCCGTCCAACGCCATGCAGTGGCGGATGCTGCGCGACGCCTACGCGCTCGGCGCCACCGTCTACGACCTTCGTGGCATCTCGGACTCGCTGGACGAGACGGATCACCTCTTCGGCCTCATCCAGTTCAAGGTGGGCACCGGCGGCCAGGCCGCCGAGTACCTCGGCGAATGGGACTTCCCGCTGAACAAGCTGCTCCACAAGGCGCTCGACATCTACATGTCGCGCCGCTGACGTCACGCTCCGTGCTTCTATAGCCCTGTCACACCCCAGCCATCCAGAAAGGTCCCAGGTCCGGCCATGGCGCTCACGCTCTACGTCGACACCGTGCGCTGGCGGGCGCACCACAAGCACGTGCAGGAGCAGTTCCCGGGCCTCGTCCCGGTCTGCAAGGGCAACGGCTACGGCTTCGGGCACGAACGCCTGGCGGAGGAGGCCACGCGTCTGGGCTCGGACGTCCTCGCCGTCGGTACGACGTACGAGGCCGCGCGCATCAAGGACTGGTTCGGCGGCGACCTGCTGGTGCTGACGCCGTACCGGCGCGGCGAGGAGCCCGTTCCGCTGCCCGACCGGGTCATCCGCTCGGTGTCGTCGATCGACGGCGTGTACGGCCTGGTGGGCGCGCGCGTGGTCATCGAGGTGATGTCCACGATGAAGCGGCACGGCATCAGCGAGCAGGACCTGCCGCAGCTGCACTCGGCCATAGAGAACGTCCGGCTGGAGGGCTTCGCCATCCACCTGCCGCTGGACCGCACCGACGGCTCGGACGCCGTCGAGGAGGTCATCGGCTGGATGGACCGGCTGCGCGCGGCCCGGCTGCCGCTGCACACGATGTTCGTCAGCCACCTCAAGGCCGACGAACTCGCCCGGCTGCAGCAGCAGTTCCCGCAGACCCGGTTCCGGGCCCGGATCGGCACCCGGCTGTGGCTGGGGGACCACGACGCCACCGAGTACCGCGGGGCGGTCCTGGACGTCACCCGCGTCGCCAAGGGCGACCGGTTCGGCTACCGGCAGCAGAAGGCGGCCTCGGACGGCTATCTGGTGGTCGTGGCGGGCGGCACGTCGCACGGGGTGGGCCTGGAGGCCCCGAAGGCCCTGCACGGCGTCATGCCGCGCGCCAAGGGCGTCGCACGGGCCGGCCTGGCCACGGTGAACCGGAACCTTTCGCCGTTCGTCTGGGGCGGCAAGCAGCGCTGGTTCGCGGAGCCGCCGCACATGCAGGTGTCGATCCTGTTCGTGCCGACCGACGCCCCGGAGCCGAAGGTGGGCGATGAGCTGGTGGCCCATCTGCGGCACACCACCACCCAGTTCGACCGCATCGTGGACCGCTGACAGGTTCTCAGAACGCCGGAAGGGCCGTACACGGGGTTCCGTGTACGGCCCTTCGCTTCGTCCTGGGCTGTTCGCTCGACCTGGGCTGTTCGCTCAGAGCGAACCGTCCTCGGAGGAGCGGCTTCCCCACTCCACCTGCGGCCCCTCGAACTGGGCGGCATGACGCGGGGGACGGGCGGCCGCGCCGAGCACGAAGACGTCCTCCGCGCCGTCCAGCACCCCGCCCGAAGGGTCGTCGTCACCGGAGCGCCGCACCACGTCCCGCTCGGGCAAGAGGATGTCGCGTACGACCATCGCGCAGAGGTAGAGCGTGCCGAGCAGGTGCACGGCGATGGCCCAGTGGTAGCCGTGGGTCGGCAGACCCTTGTGGGCGTCACCGCTGGTCGTGTACGCGAGGTACATCCAGATCCCCAGGAAGTACGCCACCTCGCACGCCTGCCAGATCAGGAAGTCCCGCCACTTGGGCCGAGCGAGCACGGCCAGCGGCACCAGCCACAGGACGTACTGCGGGGAGTAGACCTTGTTGGTGAGGATGAAGGCCGCCACCACCAGGAAGGCCAGCTGGGCAAAGCGCGGCCGGCGCGGAGCGGTGAGGGCCAGGGCGGCGATGCCCAGGAAGCAGAGCACCACCAGGACCATCGCCGCGTTGTTCACGAAGCCCGTGCTGGGCGGGGTGGTCGTGTTCTGCGCCCAGATCAGCCAGAAGGATCCGAAGTCGACGCCTCGTTCCTGGCTGAACGTGTAGAACTTCGACCAGCCGTCGAAGGCGAAGATCATCACCGGCAGGTTCACGACGAGCCAGGCGACGACGGCACCCCCTGCTGCGATGAAGAAGTCCCGCCATTTACCCGCGCGCCAGCACAGCAGAAACAGCGGCCCCAGCAGGAACACGGGATACAGCTTGGCGGCCGTAGCAAGCCCCAGGAGGACACCGAAGGCGAGGGGACGACTCCGGGACCACATCAGCATCGCCGCGGCCGTCAGAGCGACCGCCAGGAGGTCCCAGTTGATGGTGGCGGTCAGGGCGAAGGCGGGCGCCAGGGCGACCAGCAGGCCGTCCCAGGGACGTCGGCGGTGCGTACGGACCACGCACACCGCGATGACGGCGGCGCAGATCATCAGCATCCCGGCGTTGACGAACCAGTACACCTGCTCCTGGAGCTGGATGCTGCCGCTGCCCGGCGTGAGCCATGCGGCCACCTCCATGAACACACCGGTCAGCACCGGGTATTCGAGGTAGTCCATGTCGCCGGGGAGCTTGTCGAAGTACGGCACCAGACCGTCGGCGAAGCCCCGCCCCTGGTAGAGGTGCGGGATGTCCGAATAGCAGGCGTGGGTGTACTGGGAGCTCGCGCCGAAGAACCAGCCGCCGTTGTAGCACGGCGCCTTCTGTATCAGGCCCAGGGCGAACATGCCGATCGCCACGAGGACCACGACCCGTAGCGGCGTCCACCAGGACGTCCCGAGCAGCGCGCGCCGCCCGATGGGGCCACCGATCAGCTCACTACCGGCGGCGGCGACCGGGTCTTCCCTGGTCGGCCGTACCGGCTCCGGCTCGCGCACGCCCGCGGGCGTCGTCTCTGCACTGGGCATGGGGCCCATCCTGCCGTACCTCTCTAGGAATACGCCGAGGGCCGCCGCACCTCGTCGGATGCGGCGGCCCGTGTTTCACGTGAAACACACTTCGGCGGGCTAAATGGTCACCTACCGGTCAGACCTCGCGGCTAGCCGCCCGATCCGCCGAAGAGGTTCCCGTTCCCTCCGCCGTTGGCATTGCCTCTGGTACTGGTGTCTCCGGTCGACTCCGTAGCCGAAGGCGAGGACGTCGTACCCGAGGTGCTGCCGCCGGTGTTACCGCCGTCGGTCGAGCAGTTCCAAGCGAACCGGCAGGTCTCACTCGCGGTGGGCGAAGGCGAGGTGGCCGTCTCGCTCGGCGTGGCGCTCGGCGTCTCGCTGGGCGTCTCGCTCGGCGTGATGCTCGGGGACGGCGTCGGGGACGGGGCACCCGCCTCGTCTGCGATCTCACCGACCTTGGTGGCATCCGGGAAGCCCAGGTCGTTCTTGCCCTTCAGCGCGGACTCCATGTACTCGGTCCACACCGAGGTCGGGATATCACCACCATGGATGGACGCCACGCCGGCGGTGCCGTTCATGGAGAGCAGCTGGGCGTCCTTGGGGTTCTCACGGAACATCGCCACCGAGGTCGCCAGCTGCTGGGTGTAGCCGACGAACCAGGCCGACTTGTTGCTGTCGGTGGTACCGGTCTTGCCCGCCGCCGTACGGCCCAGGGCCTTGGCGTTGGTACCCGTACCGTTCTGGATGACGTTCTCCAGCGTGTCCGTGACGTTGTTCGCGATGTCCTCGGGCATCGCGCTGGTCACCTTCGGCTTGCTGAAGCCGCTCACGTCCCGCCCGTCCTGCTTGACCCCGGTCACCGAGTACGGGTCCGCGTGCTCGCCGGAGGCGGCGAAGGTCCCGTACGCGTCGGCCATGCGGATCGCGCTGGGGGTAGACGTACCGATGGCGAACGACGGGTTCAGGTCCTGCGACATGCTGTCGGGAAGGATTCCGGACGCCTGGGCCACGTCCCGGACCTTCGTCATACCGACGTCCACGCCGAGCTGCACGAACGGCGTGTTGATCGACTGCTCCATCGCCTTACGCAGGGTGATGTAGCCCCAGGCGTGGTCGCTCTCGTTCCTCTGACGGAAGATCGAGTTGTCCTTGTTCAGGAAGTACGTGCCATCCGGCTTCTGCACCTTCAGGTTGTCGTTGCCGTTGTACTTGCTCAGCGGCGAGACCCCCACGCCGTCGGTCTTGTACGTCCCGTACTGCATGGCCGCGGCCAGGACGAACGGCTTCCATGTCGAACCGACGGGGACACCGGAGGTGTCGGCGTTGTTGGTGAAGTGGTTGTTCTCGTAGCCGGCGCCGCCGTACAGGGCGACGATCGCGCCGTCCTTGGGCACCACCGACGCCGCACCGAACTGGACGTACTTGTCCTTCTCCCGGTTCTTCGGATCCAGACGCGCCTTCTGCACCTTCTCCACGGCCGCGCTCAGCGCGTTGACCTTATCCTTCTGGAAGGTCGTGTAGATCTGGAAGCCGCCCTGGTCGAACTGCGCCTCTGTGATCTTGGAGTGCGAGAGAACGTACTTCTTGGCCGTGTCGGCGAGGTAGCTGATCTGGCCGGTCATCCCCTTGGTCGCCTTGCGGCCCTGGGGCATCGGGTACTTCTTGACCGCTTCCTGGTACTCGGCGTCGGTGAGGTGCTGGTCCTTGTGCATCTCCTCGAGGATCCAGCCCCAGCGGTCGTGCGAGCGCTTGAGGTTGGCGTCCCTGGAGGCCGCGGGGTCGATGTCCGGGTTGCCCGCGGGGTCGTAATACGTCGCGCCCTTCAGCAGGGCCGCAAGGACCGCGCACTGGCTCGGCTTGAGCTCCCTCGCGTCCACGCCGTAGTAGGTCTGGGCGGCGGCCTGGATGCCGTACGCCCCACGGCCGAAGTACGAGGTGTTCAGGTAGCCCTGGAGGATCTCCGGCTTGGTGAACTTGGTGCCCACCTTGACGGAGATGAACATCTCCTTGAACTTACGGGTGATCGTCTGGTCCTGGCTGAGGTAGGTGTTCTTGACGAACTGCTGAGTGATCGTCGAACCACCCTGCGTCTCACCGCCCTGAGCCATGTTGACGAGGGCACGGGCGATGCCCTTGAAGTCGACGCCCGGGTCCGTGTAGAAGCTCTTGTTCTCCGCCGAGATCACGGCGTACTGCATCGCCTTGGGGATCTGGTCGATGGTGACGTTCTGCCGGTTGATGCCGGTGCCCGTCGCGACCATCTGCTTGCCGTCGGCCCAGTAGTAGACGTTGTTCTGGGACTTGGCCGCGGTGTTCTCGTTCGGGACGCCCACCATGGCGTAACCGACACCGACCAGCGCCACCAGGCTCCCGAAGAAGGTGATGCACAGGCCGGAGACGAGCTTCCAGGAGGGGACCCAGCGGCGCCAGCCGAACCTGTTCGCCCTGGGGTAGTCGATAATGCGCTTCTTGCCGGGCGCCGTCGACGCCCGGCCTCTGCCACGCCCCGGCCCGGCAGGACCACCCGGACCGCGACTTCCGTTGTCGGCCGTTCTGCGGCGGCCTCCGGTGTTTCTCTGCGCCGCCCGGCGTGCCTCGGCTCGGCCGCTGTAGGGGCGCTCTTCACCCCCCGAGTCCTGGGAGTCCGACCCGTAGGAACGGGACCCATAGGAGTCGGAAGGAGACCCGGTGGCGCCTCGCGGGGCCGCACGGCGGCCGGCGGACGGGTCGGACTGGCCGCGTCGGGCCGCGGCACGTCCGCCTCCCTGCGGCTGCGGCGGTTTGCGACGGTGCTCGCTCATCGAACGATTACTCCTCGGGCAGGCGCACCCGTGCGCGCCTGGAAACGGCGGCTGGTTTCCGGTCCCCCCGAAGTACGGATGTGGTCGGTCCTGCATTCACCCGTACGGCACCGGGGACAGGGACGCCCCTCAGGCGTCACTTGGTTCCCGGTGGTGTGCATGCCGCACAGACTACGCACCACCAAAACCCGCCGAGCCCCGAAGTTCACCCCAAATCAGGCAAGTTGCCTCCTACGAATCGGTGATGTGATCCCGTTCACCGTCGTTCCTCTTGTCGCACCGGGATCGCCGATCTATCGTCGGGATGTATCGAGCCGATACATCGGAGCGAGATAAGCGCGTCAGAGACGAGAGGGGGCGACCATGAGCCGACGGTCCGGCATCCTTGAGTTCGCCGTACTCGGCCTGCTCCGCGAATCCCCGATGCACGGCTATGAGCTGCGGAAACGGCTCAACACGTCACTGGGCGTCTTCCGGGCGTTCAGCTACGGGACGCTCTACCCCTGCCTCAAGACGCTGGTCGCCAACGGCTGGTTGATCGAGGAACCGGGAAACACCACCGAGGACGCCCTCGCCGCGCCGCTCGCCGGCCGCCGCGCGAAGATCGTCTACCGGTTGACGGCCGAAGGTAAGGAGCATTTCGAGGAGCTCCTTTCCCAGACCGGCCCCGACGCCTACGAGGACGAGCACTTCGCGGCACGGTTCGCCTTCTTCGGGCAGACCTCGCGCGACGTGCGAATGCGCGTGCTGGAGGGCCGGCGCAGCCGGCTTGAGGAGCGCCTGGAGAAGATGCGCGCCTCGCTGGTACGCACCAGGGAGCGCCTCGACGACTACACGCTTGAGCTCCAGCGCCACGGGATGGAGTCCGTGGAGCGCGAAGTGCGCTGGCTGAACGAGCTCATCGAGAGCGAGCGGGCCGGACGGGACCTGAAGGGTTCCGCTTCCGGAGAGTCCGCTCAGGAGAACACCACCAATGGAGCGCCGGGCGTCCTGCCCCGGTCCGGGGACATCCTCCGGCCGGATTCGCCCGACGACACCGCCACGTGAGACCCGTTCAGGGCCTCACTCGTACACACAGGGAGCAACCGGAATGGGTTCGGTTCGCGTAGCCGTCGTCGGTGTGGGCAACTGCGCCGCGTCGCTGGTGCAGGGAGTCGAGTACTACAAGGACGCCGACCCGGCGTCGAAGGTCCCCGGGCTGATGCACGTCCAGTTCGGCGACTACCACGTCAAGGACATCGAGTTCGTCGCCGCGTTCGACGTGGACGCCAAGAAGGTCGGCCTCGACCTGGCGGACGCCATCGGCGCCTCCGAGAACAACACCATCAAGATCTGCGACGTGCCCAACACTGGTGTCACCGTCCAGCGCGGCCACACCCTCGACGGTCTCGGCAAGTACTACCGCGAGACCATCGAGGAGTCCGAGGCCGAGCCGGTCGACGTCGTCCAGATCCTCAAGGACAAGCAGGTCGACGTCCTCGTCTGCTACCTGCCCGTCGGTTCCGAGAGCGCGGCGAAGTTCTACGCCCAGTGCGCCATCGACGCCAAGGTCGCCTTCGTCAACGCCCTCCCGGTCTTCATCGCCGGCACCAAGGAGTGGGCGGACAAGTTCACCGAGGCGGGCGTCCCGATCGTCGGCGACGACATCAAGTCGCAGGTCGGCGCCACCATCACGCACCGCGTGATGGCCAAGCTGTTCGAGGACCGGGGTGTCGTCCTGGACCGCACGATGCAGCTGAACGTCGGCGGCAACATGGACTTCAAGAACATGCTCGAGCGCGAGCGCCTGGAGTCCAAGAAGATCTCCAAGACGCAGGCCGTCACCTCCCAGATCCCCGACCGGGACCTCGGCGAGAGGAACGTCCACATCGGCCCGTCTGACTACGTCGCCTGGCTCGACGACCGCAAGTGGGCCTACGTCCGCCTCGAGGGCCGTGCCTTCGGTGACGTCCCGCTGAACCTGGAGTACAAGCTCGAGGTCTGGGACTCCCCGAACTCCGCGGGTGTCATCATCGACGCCCTGCGCGCCGCGAAGATCGCCAAGGACCGCGGTATCGGCGGCCCGATCCTCTCCGCGTCGAGCTACTTCATGAAGTCCCCGCCGGTCCAGTACTTCGACGACCAGGCCCGCGAGAACGTCGAGAAGTTCATCCGCGGCGACGTCGAGCGCTGACGTCCGTCGCTCGCAATAGAACGCTCCTGCCAGGGCTGTGAGAGTCCCCGGGTCCCCCGACCCGGGGACTCTCCCCGTGTGTGAGGCTGTGCCCCATGCCCGTCGTCCGCGACCTGCGTGTCCTGCTGCGCCTGCGGGACTTCCGCCGCCTGCTCGCCGTCCGTCTGCTCTCCCAGGGCGCCGACGGCGTCTACCAGGTCGCACTCGCCGCCTATGTCGTCTTCTCCCCGGAGAAACAGACCTCACCGGCTGCGATCGCCTCGGCCATGGCCGTCCTGCTCCTCCCGTACTCCCTCGTGGGCCCCTTCGCCGGCGTCCTACTGGACCGCTGGCGCCGCCGCCAGGTCTTCCTCTACGGCAATCTGCTGCGAACGCTGCTGGCCGCGGTCACCGCCGTCCTGATGGCCGCCCATGTCCCCGACTGGCTCTTCTACGTCTCCGCCCTGTGCGTCACGGCCGTCAACCGCTTCGTCCTTTCGGGGCTGTCCGCCGCCCTCCCGCGCGTCGTCGACACCGAACGTCTGGTGCTGGCCAACTCCCTGTCCCCGACCGCGGGAACCCTCGCCGCGACCGTCGGCGGCGGCCTCGCCTTCACCGTACGGCTGCTGGCCTCGGACTCCGATGCCGCGGTGGTGCTGCTGGGCGCAACGCTGTATCTGTCCGCGGCCCTCACCTCGCTGACCATGGCACCCGAACTCCTCGGTCCCGACCGGCATCAGACACAGCCGAGCCTGGGAACGGCCGTGATCACCACCGCACGCGACCTCTTGGAGGCGATACGGCACCTCGCCGCACCCCGGCGCCGCGAGGCGGTCTGGGCGCTGCTCTCCATGACGGTGATGCGCTTCTGCTACGGCGCCCTGCTCGTCCTGGTGCTGATGCTGTGCCGCTACGCGCTCTCCTCCGACCCTGACGACGGGCTCGGGCTACTGGGGCTGGCATTGGGGATCTCCGGCGCGGGTTTCTTCGCGGCGGCCGTGGTGACGCCGTGGGCCGCGGGGCGGCTCGGCCCCGGGCGCTGGATCGTGGTGTGCGCCGCGTCCGCCGCCGTACTGGAGCCCGCTCTGGGCCTTCCGTTCACGACTGTCCCCATGCTCGTCGCCGCCTTCGTCCTGGGACTGATCACCCAGGGCGCGAAGATCGCCACCGACACCATCGTCCAGTCCTCCGTCGACGACGGCTTTCGCGGCCGGATCTTCTCCGTGTACGACGTGCTCTTCAACGTGGCTTTCGTGTGCGCCGCCGGCGTCGCCGCCCTGATGCTCCCGCCGGACGGCCGCTCGGCCACCCTCGTCATCACCGTCGCCCTCATCTACGCGGGGGTCGCGGTAGCCATGGCCCGCTTCGAGCGCCGCTGAGAGTCCCACCAGAGTCAGGGAACCCCTCCGGCTTACGGCAAGGACTCCGACACCGCGAGGGGCGATGTTTCACGTGAAACATCGCCCCTCTTCGCATCGTGGCCGGGTCATGTTTCACGTGAAACATGACCCGTTCCATGCGCTCAGCCCTGATCGGCCCACCACTCCTTGAGCGCGGCCACCGCAGCGTCGCGCTCCATCGGCCCGTTCTCCAGCCGGAGCTCCAGCATGTGCTTGTAGGCCTTACCGACCTCCGGCCCGGGCCGGATTCCCAGGATCTCCATGATCTGGTTGCCATCGAGGTCCGGGCGGATGGCGTCGAGCTCCTCCCGTTCCTGAAGCTCGGCGATGCGCTCCTCCAAGCCGTCGTAGGCACGGGAGAGCGCCACTGCCTTCCGCTTGTTACGGGTGGTGCAGTCGGAACGGGTCAGCTTGTGGAGACGGTCGAGCAGGGGACCCGCGTCACGGACATAGCGACGCACCGCCGAATCCGTCCACTCCCCAGCGCCATAGCCATGGAAGCGCAGATGGAGTTCGACCAGGTGTGAAACGTCCTTCACCAGTTCGTTGGAGTACTTCAAGGCCGTCATACGCTTCTTGGTCATCTTCGCGCCGACCACCTCGTGGTGATGGAACGAGACGCGGCCGTCATTCTCGAAACGGCGGGTGCGTGGCTTGCCGATGTCGTGCAGCAGCGCGGCAAGGCGGAGGGTGAGGTCGGGACCGTTCTCCTCCAGCGCCATGGCCTGCTCCAGGACGATCAGCGTGTGGTCGTAGACGTCCTTGTGCCGGTGGTGCTCATCGCTCTCCAGGCGCAGGGCTGGGAGCTCGGGCAGGACATGATCGGCGAGGCCGGTGTCGACGAGCAGCGTCAGCCCCTTGCGGGGATGAGCGGAGAGGATCAACTTGTTCAGCTCGTCCCGGACCCGCTCGGCCGAGACGATCTCCAGACGCCCGGCCATGTCCTTCATCGCGGCAACGACCTCGGGTGCCACTTCGAAGTCGAGCTGGGCCGCGAAGCGGGCGGCACGCATCATCCGCAGCGGGTCGTCCGAGAAGGAGTCCTCGGGTGTCCCCGGGGTGCGCAGCACACGAGCCGCCAGGTCGCCCAGCCCGCCGTGCGGGTCGATGAACTCCTTCTCCGGCAGCGCCACCGCCATGGCGTTGACTGTGAAGTCACGCCGGACGAGGTCCTCCTCGATGGAGTCGCCGTACGACACCTCGGGCTTGCGCGAGGTGCGGTCGTACGCCTCGGAGCGGTAGGTGGTCACCTCGATCTGGTAGCCGTCTTTCTGCGCGCCGACCGTGCCGAAGGCGATGCCGACCTCCCAGAGGGCGTCCGCCCAGGGCCGGACGATCTTCAGTACGTCCTCGGGGCGGGCGTCGGTGGTGAAGTCCAGGTCGTTGCCGAGCCGGCCCAGCAGTGCGTCCCGGACCGAGCCGCCGACCAGGGCAAGCGAGAACCCGGCCTCCTGGAATCGGCGTGCGAGGTCGTCGGCGACGGGCGCCACCCGCAGCAGCTCGCTCACCGCGCGCTGCTGCGCCTGGCTCAGGGCAGAGGAAGGGGTGTCTTCATTGGCGTTCGGCACAACAGAACAGGGTACGTGGCCCGAGCGGCACGAAGCGCCTCCATATTCCGGCAGTGCCCCACACAGAGCCTCCATACATGGGGCGTGGGACAGCTCACTCCATACCCGCACAAGAGCAGCGCTCGACGCTTACATGAGTCTCCCGACGATACTGGGTATAGGGGACAGGCCGGCCTCCTCCCCCGATCTTGTGGACCAGACCGCGGCACTTCCGCTCAGCGCGCCTCGTTACCATGCGTGGACGCACATTCCGACGACCACTGACGATGACGAGGGACGGACGAGCGCGTGGCCGAGGCGGCAGACTTCCAGGGGACGCCCTCACCTGCCCGTCGCTGGCTGCGGCGCACCGGGGCACTGCTCGCGGGTGCGCCCCTGCTGGCCGCACTGGTGCAGTTGCCCGCCGCGGTGCCGGCGCAGGCGGCCGACTCCGACACGGTGTCCGTCGCCCTGGACTCACTCAGCCCCAGTGCCCCCAGCGACGGAGACACGCTGACGGTCTCCGGCACGGTGACCAACAACGGCAAGCAGGCCGTCACAGACGCCCAGGTGGACCTGCGCGTGGGTTCTCAGCTCAGCACACGCTCCGCGATCGACTCCGCGGCCAGGCACCCCGACGACCTCCAGTCGAACCTCGGCACCGCGGTCGGCGGCAAGTACACCGAGGACTTCGACTCGCTCGCCCCGGGCGTCGCCGAGCACTTCAGTATCTCCGTTCCGGTCGACAAGCTCGACCTCGGCCAGGACGGCGTCTACCCGTTCGGTGTCTCGCTGTCCGGCCAGACGTCCGCGCAGCCGTGGGACCAGGTACTCGGCATCCAGCGGACGTTCCTCCCCTGGCAGTCCTCCGAGGCCGACACACAGACCAAGACCACCTACCTGTGGCCGCTGATCTCCACCGTCCACGTGACGGCGAAGACGGGCGCGGGCGAGCTGCAGACGCCGGTCTTCCTCAATGACGACCTCGCCAAGGAGATCTCGCCCGGCGGCCGGCTGGCGCAGATGCTGGCGCTCGGCAAGGACCTGGACGTCACCTGGGTGATCGACCCGGACCTGCTGGCCTCCGTGGACGCGATGACCCGCAGCTACCGGATCCAGGACGCCGGGGACACCACCACGACAGGCACCCACCAGGCGGTGGCCAAGCAGTTCCTGGCCGACCTCCAGGACGCGGTGGCGGACAAGGAGGTCGTCGCCCTTCCCTTCGCCGACCCGGACCTGGCCTCCCTCGCCCACAACGGCACCAGCGTCACCGGATCGCTGAGTCACCTCAAGGACGCCACCGACGTCGCCGCGACCACAGTGGAGACTGTGCTCCATGTCACACCGAGCACGGACTTCGCATGGCCCGTGAACGGTGCCGTCGATCCGTCGATCATCAAAGTCGCCACCTCGGCGGGCGCCGACAAGGTGATCGCCCGCAGTGACAGCCTCCAAGAGACGGGAGGGCTGCCCTACACGCCCTCGGCGGCGCGTCCGATCGGTGGCGGGACGACGGCGGTGGTCGCGGACGCACGGCTGTCCACGGCGTTCCAGGGCGATCTGACCAAGGCCGACTCGGCCACTCTCGCGGTGCAGCAGTTCCTGGCCCAGAGCCTCGCGCTGAACACCCAGACCGACAAGCAGCGCAGCATCGTCATCGCCCCGCAGCGAATGCCGTCGGCGAGCCAGGTCCAGGCGATGGCGACGGCGATCACCACATTGCAGGACAGCAACTGGTCGCGGTCCCAGGACCTCGCGGCGGCGGCCAAGGACAAGCCCGACCCCGGCGCGACCACGAAGATCCCCTCGTCGTCCGCCTACCCCTCCTCACTGCGCAAGCAGGAGCTGCCCCGGACGGCCTTCGAGCAGATCGCCCGCACCCAGGACAAGCTCGACAACTTCCAGGTGGTCCTCACCAACCAGTCCCGGGTGGTGACCCCCTTCGGGCGGGCCATAAACCGTGAGATGTCCACGTCGTGGCGGGGCCGCGGCAGCGAGGCCGACAGTTTCCGCACCAGCGTGGAGTCCTGGCTCGACAGCCTCACCGGTCAGGTCAAGCTGATCGACAAGTCCGAGACCAAGCTCTCCGGCCGCAGCGCCACCATCCCGGTGACCGTCCAGAACAACCTGGTCCAGGGCGTCGGCCACCTCGTCCTGCGGCTCACCTCGACGATGCCGACCCGACTGGAGATCGGCGGCAAGGCCTACTACGAGCAGCCGGTCGAGGTCTCCGGCGGCCACACCCAGTCCGTGAAGTTCTCCACGTCGGCCAACGCCAACGGCCGGGTGGAGGTCATCGCCCAGCTCTACACCGAGGACGGCCAGGAGTACGGCGCCCCGGTCCAGTTCGATGTGAAGGTCACCGAGGTCACGCCCACCGTGATGCTGGTCATCGGCGGCGGCGTGCTGCTGCTGGTGCTCGCCGGGTTCCGGATGTACACCCAGCGCAAGCGGGCGGCCGCCCGCCGTGCCGAGGAAGGCGACGGCCCCGACGACGCAGGCGAGGACACCCCCGAGACTCCGCAGGCCCCAGAGGGCCCCGAGGCCCTGGAGGTCAAGGGCTCCGAGGACACCGGCCGGCCGGGGAACCCCGAAGCCAGTGAGGATCGCCTCCAGGAAGAGTCCGGGGCCCGCTCCGGGGCAGACGACCCTGAGCAGCCGAGTGACCCGACACCGGACACCGCACCGGAAAGCGCCGACCCGTCCGGAACGGGTGAGAGAGTGGACCGTTGAGCGATGTCGTGGCCGGTGTGGCCCGGGACGATGAGGTGGGGTAACCATGAACGCGCCGTACGACGGTGAACGCGGCCAGGGCGCGGCCGGTTCGGGCTACCCCGAGCCGCCGCCGGAGGCCGGCCAGGTCCCGCCGCAGCACGCGGCTGACATGTACCTCCAGGACGCGTACGACCAGGACCCCTACCGGGCGCAGGACCTCTCCGCCCAGGACCCGGTCGCCGAGGCGCTCTACGACCGCGCCGCGCACCCCCCGCCGCCCCCCGGCATGTACCCGCAGCAGCCGCTGTACGGCCAGCCCGCCCAGTCGCCGTACGCCCCCGACCCGCATGTGTGGGCCCAGACCCCGGCGCCGGAGCCGGAGGGCCCGAACCAGTACCTGCCCTACGGCGACAACCCGCGTACCACCCAGTTCGTGGGTGTGGACGATCTGGTCACGCACTCCGGCGAGGAGCGCCACGAGCCGGACGCCTTCGCGCACCTGTTCCGGGACCAGCAGCAGGGCGGCGGCAACCCGCAGACGGACCCCCGGTCCGTCCCGGGTCCCGCGGGACAGTACCCGCCCCCCGTCGGCCAGTACCCGCCGCCCTCGGGCCAGTACCCGTCGGCGCCGCAGGCCCCCGCAGCCCAGAACCAGCACGCCGCTCCCCATTACGCGGCATCCCAGTACCCACAGGCCCCGTCCGCACCCGAGGCCCCTGTCGCCGAACCGGTACCCGCCGCTCCCGCGGCTCCCGCGGCGCCCTCGGCCCCCGCGGCCAAGAAGGGCGGGCGGGCCTCCGGGCTGCTGAAGTCCAGTGCCGTGATGGCCGCAGGCACGATGGTCTCCCGCCTCACGGGTTTCGTCCGCTCCGCGCTGATCGTCTCCGCGCTGGGAGTGGGTCTGCTCGGTGACACGTTCCAGGTCGCCTACCAGCTGCCGACGATGATCTACATCCTGACCGTCGGCGGCGGCCTCAACTCGGTCTTCGTGCCGCAGCTGGTACGGGCCATGAAGGAGGACGAGGACGGCGGTGAGGCGTTCGCCAACCGTCTGCTGACCCTCGTGATGGTGGCGCTTGGCCTGCTCACCGCAGCCACGATCGCCGCCGCGCCCCTGCTGATCCGTCTGCTGTCCGACCCGGTCGCCAGCGACCCGGCGGCCAACGATGTCGCCATCACCTTCGTCCGCTACTTCCTGCCCTCGATCTTCTTCATGGGCGTCCACGTGGTGATGGGTCAGGTCCTCAACGCGCGGGGCAAGTTCGGCGCGATGATGTGGACCCCGGTCCTCAACAACATCGTCATCATCGTCACCCTCGGCCTGTTCATCTGGGTGTACGGCACCGCCGCGCACTCCGGTATGAAGGTCACCACCATCCCGCCGGAGGGCCAGCGGCTGCTCGGCCTCGGCGTGCTGCTCGGCCTGGTGGTCCAAGCCCTGGCGATGATCCCCTACCTGCGCGAGACCGGCTTCCGGATGCGGCTGCGCTTCGACTGGAAGGGCCACGGCCTCGGTAAGGCCGCCACGCTCGCCAAGTGGACCGTGCTGTTCGTCCTCGCCAACCAGGCGGGCGCGATCGTCGTCTCCCAGCTGTCGACCTCGGCAGGCAAGAACTCCCCGGTCGACGGCACCGGCTTCGCCGCCTACGCCAACGCCCAGCTGATCTGGGGCCTGCCGCAGGCCATCATCACGGTCTCCCTGATGGCGGCCCTGCTGCCACGGATCTCCCGCTCGGCCGCCGAGGACGACGCCGGCGCCGTCCGCGACGACATCTCCCAGGGTCTGCGGACGACCGCCGTGGCGATCGTGCCCATCGCCTTCGGTTTCGTGGCACTCGGCATCCCGATGTGCACCCTGATCTTCGGTTCCTCGGGCACCAGCGAGGCCACCAACATGGGGTTCATGCTGATGGCCTTCGGCCTCGGCCTGATCCCGTACTCGGTGCAGTACGTCGTCCTGCGCGCGTTCTACGCCTACGAAGACACCCGCACCCCCTTCTACAACACGGTCATCGTCGCAGCGGTCAACGCGGGCGCCTCGGTCGCCTGTTATGTCCTGCTGCCGGCCCGCTGGGCGGTGGCCGGCATGGCCGCCTCCTACGGCCTCGCCTACGCGATCGGCGTGGGTGTCGCCTGGAAGCGGCTGCGCAAGCGGCTCGGCGGCGACCTGGACGGCACCCGCGTCACCCGTACCTACGCGCGGCTGTGCATCGCGTCCGTACCGGCCGCTCTGCTCAGTGGTGCGGCTTGTTTCGGCATCGGCCACACTCTGGGTCAGGGTGTGATCGGTTCTTTCGCCGCGCTGGTGGCCGGCGGAGTCGTACTGCTCGGCGTCTTCTACATCGCCGCACGCCGCATGCGAATCGAGGAGCTCAACTCCCTCGTGGGTATGGTGCGCGGGCGTCTGGGACGCTGAGGTAGGGGTACGCGCACAACCATCGTCCGCCGCCGCGTGTCGTGCATAGCGGCAGACTGTGGGCACAATTGGTTTCGGCGTCGGACAGCGTGCAACGGATGGGGAGGCAGGAACGACGGTGGCGGAACGGAGCACGGCTGCCGTCGACGTGGCAGACAACAGCGGTGACAAGCCGCTGACCGCCAAGGCGGACCAGTCCACGGCCGACGGGGTGGCCCAGAACCCGGAGCGGGACACGGACAGCGAAGAGGCACAGGGGAGCGGCACGGCTGCAGGCCCAGGGAAGAAGGCCTCACCTCCCGAACTGCACAGCGGTCACAAACTCGCCAGACGTTACCGTCTCGAGGAGTGCGTCACCCGTCTGGACGGATTCAGCAGTTGGCGTGCGGTCGACGAGAAACTACGGCGTGCCGTCGGCGTGCACATCCTGCCGGCCGACCATGCGCGCACCCGCGCCGTGCTGGCCGCCGCCCGCTCCGCCGCGCTGCTCGGAGATCCCCGGTTCGTCCAGGTCCTGGACGCGGTGGAGGAGAACGACCTCGTCTACGTGGTGCACGAGTGGCTGCCTGACGCCACCGAGCTCACCGCGCTGCTCGCGGCCGGCCCGCTGGAACCGCACGACGCCTACCAGATGGTCAGTCAGATCGCGTCCGCGATGGCGGCCGCGCACCGTGAGGGGCTGGCCCATCTCCGGCTCAACCCCAACGCCGTGCTGCGCGCCTCCACGGGTCAGTGGCGTATCCGCGGCCTAGCGGTGAACGCGGCGCTGCGCGGTATCAGTTCGGACACCCCGCAGCGCACCGACACCGAGGCGATCGGCGCCCTGTTGTATGCGGCGCTCACCCAGCGCTGGCCGTACCAGAGCGACGCCTACGGTCTGCCGGGGCTGCCCAAGGACATCGGTCTGATCGCACCCGACCAAGTGCGGGCCGGTGTCCACCGCGGCCTGTCGGAGCTCGCCATGCGGGCCCTGGTCAACGACGGCGCCACCGCCTCCCGCCACGAGTCCGCGTGCACCACGCCGGAGGAGCTGGTGAAGGCGATCGGCGAGATGCCCCGCATCCGCCCGCCGGAGCCGTCGTTCACGGCGCCGCCCGAGTACCAGCGCACCACCTACCAGCAGGGCACCTACGGCCGCCCCACGCCTCCCGGCGTGACGCAGGCTCTCCAGGCCCCGCCGCCCCCGCTCCAGAGCCGTACCGGCAAGGCGCTGAAGTGGGCCGTCTCGGCCCTCCTCATCGCCGCCCTGGGTCTGGGTAGCTGGCAGCTCGCGGACGCCCTGATGGACCAGGGCGACAAGTCCGGGGACACCACCAACAACCAGACGACGGACGACGGCGACAAGAACAACTCCAACCCGGCACCCGCCGCCGCGATAAAGATCCAGAACGCCCAGGAGTACGTCGCCGAGGGCGAGGCCCAGCATCCGAACGACGTCCAGAAGACGTATGACGGCAGCGCCTCGACGTTCTGGAGGACGAACACCTTCGTGTCCGGCCCGAAGCTGGCCCCGTACAAGCCGGGTGTGGGAATCGTCTACGACCTTGGCTCCGCCAAGGAACTCGCCACGGGGACGGTCTCCCTTCGCTACGCTGGCGATCACACGACGGTCGAGTTGTACGCGGCCGACTCGTTGGCCCCGGGGTCGATCGACTCGATGACGAAGATCGGCAGTGTCACCACCACCGGGAACACCGCCACGGTGAAGGTCAGCAAGAAGGTGAAGAGCCAGTACGTGCTCGTGTGGATGACCGCCGTACCGAAGTCTGGTGCGGACCCCGCCGCGTACGCGCAGGCCGGCTACAAGCAGGCCATCACCGAAGTGAAGTTCACAGGCTGACGTCTCACCGCAGGCACCGAAGGCGGAGGCACCGAAGGCGGAGGGGCAGATGGCGGAGGGGGCCGGATACGACGGAGTGAGCGATCAGGACCTGCTCGCCCGCCATGTCGAGGGTGACCCCGATGCCTTCGGTGAGATCGTGCGCCGGCACCGGGACCGGCTCTGGGCGGTCGCGCTGCGGACCCTGGGGGACCGTGAGGAGGCCGCTGACGCCGTCCAGGACGCCCTGGTGTCCGCCTACCGGGCTGCCCACACCTTCCGGGGCCAGTCGGCCGTCACAACCTGGCTGCATCGGATCACGGTCAACGCCTGCCTCGACCGGGCCCGCAAGGCGGCCTCCCGGAAGACCGCCCCCGTCGACGACACCGAACGGCTGGAGCAGCTGCTGGAGCCGCATGAATCGGCCTCCGCTCCAGCCGAGCGCAACGATCTGCACCGCCAGCTCCTCGAAGCCCTCGGCACGCTCCCGCACGATCAGCGCGCCGCCCTTGTCCTGGTCGACATGCAGGGCTACCCGGTTGCGGAGGCGGCCCGGATCCTCGACGTGCCCACGGGGACGGTGAAGAGCCGCTGCGCCCGCGGCCGAGCGAGACTCCTGCCGCTGCTCACCCATCTACGGCCGGAAAACACCGGCGACGAGAACGAGCCGGACCCGGCACGGAACCGGGCGGAGGGGACATCCGTCCCACCGGCAGCGAGACCTCAGGACGGGGGCTCACAGAAGACCGGGCCGAGTGATTCAGCCGCAGTGAAGGGCGGAGGTGGGCGAGCGTGACTTCCACGACAGACACGACCGGGCATCCGGACGTCGCGGAGATCTCCGACCTCACCGAAGGCCTGCTCCCGGATGCCCGGACCGCGGAAGTACGACAGCACCTGGACGAGTGCGACCTCTGTGCCGACGTCCACGCCTCGCTGGAGGAGATCCGAGGCCTGCTGGGCGCGCTCCCGGAACCGCCGCGTATGCCTGCGGACGTCGCGGGCCGGATCGACGCCGCCCTCGCCGCCGAGGCGCTCCTGAACGCCACGGCACCCGAGACGCATGTTTCACGTGAAACATCGACCGTCCCATCGCCCCCGGTGGACCGTCCCGCCGGTCGGTCGAGTGCTTCGACCGGTCCCGGTCGCAAGGACCGCGGGCAGGGGCGCGGTCAGGGGCACGGCCGCCGCCGGAGGACCGTTGTCCTCGGAGCTGTCCTCACCGCGGCCGTCCTGGGTGCCGGTTCGTTCTTCCTCCACTCGCTCGGTGGCAGTGGACCGACGACGGCACAGGGCAAGCCGACATACTCCGCCGAAGGCTTCTCCAAGGGCACTCTCCAGACGGAGGTGGCGAACCTCCTCGGTACGAAGACGGGCCTGCGTGGCTCCAACAAGCCGGATCTGGGGATCCAGGGCGAGTCCGCTTCGCCCGGCTCGACGGACTCGCCCTACACAACCCGGATCCAGCCCTCGGTGCCGGTGCCGCAGTGCGTCCGCCAGGGCATCGGCCAGACCGGCGACGACGTCCTTGGTGCGAAGAGGGGAACGTACGCGGGGAAGGACGCCTTCCTCGTCGTGCTCCCCGATGCCTCCGACACCACCCGGGTGACGGTCTTCATCATCGACGCCACGTGCGAGAGCCGGCCATCGGCCTCCCCTGGTGAGGTTCTGCTGACGGAGTCTCTGGCACGCCCCTGAGCGGCCCTGGAGTGCCCTCGGAGCGATCCTTCGCAGCGGAGGACGCATCCTCCGTCCTGGCGTGGAAATCCGTACGGTGTGGGGTGCCCGTGTGCCCGGACACACCGGGAATGCGCGCCCCGTAGGATCCGTTGGGTGGGGTGAGAGCTTCTGACAAGAACTCCCACCGGTCGAATGACGTAGACCAGAGACGAGGAATCAAGTCGTGAGCGACGTCCGTAACGTGATCATCATCGGCTCCGGGCCCGCCGGCTACACGGCGGCGCTCTACACCGCGCGCGCGTCGCTGAAGCCCCTCGTGTTCGAGGGCGCTGTCACCGCGGGCGGTGCCCTGATGAACACCACCGAGGTGGAGAACTTCCCGGGCTTCCGCGACGGCATCATGGGTCCCGACCTCATGGACAACATGCGTGCCCAGGCCGAGCGCTTCGGTGCCGAGCTGATTCCGGACGACGTCGTCTCCGTCGACCTGACCGGTGAGATCAAGACCGTCACCGACACCGCCGGCACGGTCCACAAGGCGAAGGCCGTCATCGTCACCACCGGCTCCCAGCACCGCAAGCTGGGCCTGCCGAACGAGGACGCCCTCTCCGGCCGCGGTGTCTCCTGGTGCGCCACCTGTGACGGGTTCTTCTTCAAGGAGCAGGACATCGCCGTGATCGGTGGCGGCGACACCGCGATGGAGGAGGCCACCTTCCTCTCCCGGTTCGCCAAGTCCGTGACGATCGTCCACCGCCGGGACACCCTGCGCGCCTCCAAGGCGATGCAGGAGCGCGCCTTCGCCGACCCGAAGATCAAGTTCGCCTGGGACAGCGAGATCGCCGAGGTCCAGGGCGAGCAGAAGCTGGCCGGTCTGAAGCTGCGCAACGTCAAGACCGGTGCGCTCTCGGACCTGCCGGTGACCGGCCTGTTCATCGCGATCGGCCATGACCCGCGCACCGAGCTGTTCAAGGGTCAGCTGGACCTGGACGAGGAGGGCTACCTGAAGGTCGCCTCGCCCTCGACGCACACCAACCTGACGGGTGTGTTCGCCGCCGGTGACGTGGTGGACCACACCTACCGCCAGGCGATCACCGCGGCCGGTACCGGCTGCTCCGCTGCTCTCGACGCCGAGCGTTTCCTCGCCGCCCTCGCGGACGAGGAGAAGGCAGAGCCCGAGAAGACCACCGTCTGATCATCCCCCTTCCGCCCCACCGCACGAACGAGTAAAGGAGCCCGCCGTGGCCGGCACCCTGAAGCATGTGACCGACGCCGACTTCGAGGAGGTCGTCCTCAAGAGCGACAAGCCCGTCCTGGTGGACTTCTGGGCCGAGTGGTGCGGCCCGTGCCGCCAGATCGCCCCGTCTCTTGAGGCCATCGCCGCCGAGCACGGCGAGAAGATCGAGATCGTCAAGCTGAACATCGACGAGAACCCGACGACAGCCGCCAAGTACGGCGTCATGTCGATCCCCACCCTGAACGTGTACCAGGGCGGCGAGGTCGCCAAGACGATCGTCGGTGCCAAGCCCAAGGCCGCACTCCTGCGTGACCTCGACGACTACATCGCCGAGTGACGTTTCACGTGAAACACGAATGGGCCAACCCCGAGGGGTTGGCCCATTCGCTTTGAGGACTCGCTTCGATCAACTGCGGGCCACTCTCAGAGCGGGCGCAGCGCTGGTTCCTTCTGTACGGCCCCCAGGAGCCGGTCGAGCGCCAGCTCCACGTCTTCCTTCCAGGAGAGCGTCGTCCGCAGCTCCAGCCGCATCCGTGGCCGCGTGGGGTGCTGCCGGACCGTCTTGAAGCCCACGGCCAGCAGATGGTCGGCGGGCAGCAGACAGGCCGGCTCCTTGTAGCGAGCGTCACCGAACGCCTCGATCGCCTTGAAGCCCCGGCGCAGCAGATCCTTGGCGACCGTCTGGACCATCACGCGTCCGAGCCCCTGTCCCTGATAGCCGGGCATGATGTAGCCAGTCATGAGCTGAACGGCGTCCGGTGAGACCGGGCTCGTGGGGAAGGCCGTGGAGCGCGGAACGTAAGCGGGCGGTGCGTAGAGCACAAAGCCCACGGGCACATCGTCGACATAGACCACCCGGCCACAGGATCCCCAGTCGAGCAGGACGGCGGAGATCCAGGCCTCCTTCTCAACCGCGGGTGTACCCGCCCTTACCGCTGCTTCGCCGCTGACGGGATCCAGCTCCCAGAAGACACACGAGCGACAGCGCTTGGGAAGGTCCTGGAGGTTGTCCAGCGTGAGCGGTACGAGCCGACGCCCCATGAAGGCTGTTCCTCGCTTCCTTCGCCCGCAGCGTCGCGGGCGGCTGTCAGAGCGCTGTGTTCTCTGAGCAGACTGCCGACGAATCCGACGGTCGCGCCCACTCCCAGGACCGCGCTCACCAGTCCGGTGCGGCTCATCGATCGCATGGCTCCCGCCTCCCATTCAGAGGTGCTGCCAGCTGTCAGGTGGATCCGCCGTACCCGAACGCATGGTATCCACACAGCGATTACATCGATACCGCCTGAAAGCAAAGAGCGGATCGTGTTCCGGTACACACCGGACACGATCCGCTCTCTGGGCGACAGGATCAGTCCTCGGACTCCTCAGGACCCGCGGAGTCGCCGTCGTGGATCCCCTGGTGCAGGACCGGCCCCTCGCCCGGGGCGAGCGTGCCGAGGATCCGCTCAAGGTCTTCCATCGAGGCGAACTCGACGGTGATCTTGCCCTTCTTCTGGCCCAGGTCGACCTTCACCCGCGTCTCGAAGCGGTCCGAGAGCCTGGTGGCGAGGTCGGTCAGTGCCGGGGAGACCCGGGTGCCCGCACGCGGTCCCTTGGCACGGGTCGCCGCCTGTGGCCGCGAGCCCATGAGGGTCACGATCTCTTCGACAGCCCGAACCGAAAGCCCCTCGGCCACGATCCGGTGGGCCAGCCGGTCCTGCTCCTCCGAGTCATCGACGGAGAGCAGCGCCCGGGCGTGTCCGGCCGAAAGGACTCCAGCGGCGACCCTGCGCTGGACGGCCGGCGAGAGCTTCAGCAGCCGCAGGGTGTTGGAGACCTGCGGGCGGGAGCGCCCGATGCGGTCGGCCAGCTGGTCGTGCGTGCAGTTGAAGTCCTTCAGCAGCTGGTCGTAGGCGGCGGCCTCTTCCAGCGGGTTCAGCTGGGCGCGGTGGAGGTTCTCCAGCAGCGCGTCCAGGAGGAGCTTCTCGTCGTCCGTCGCCCGGACGATTGCCGGGATCGCCTCCAGGCCGGCCTCACGACAGGCCCGCCAGCGACGCTCGCCCATGATGAGCTCGTAGCGCGAGGGACCCAGCTGGCGTACGACGACGGGCTGGAGGAGGCCGACTTCCTGGATGGAGGTGACCAGCTCCTGCAAAGCGTCCTCGTCGAAGACCTCACGAGGCTGGCGCGGGTTCGGCGTGATGTCGTCGAGAGGGATCTCTGCGAAGTGGGCGCCCACCGGAGACGGCGGCGTCTCCGGAGCCACGCCGAAGACCGACGGCTCCTCGGTTTCATGTGAAACAGCCGGCAGCGTCGTCACCTTGGCGGCGGCGACCCCACGGTCGGTCGTCAGCACCGGGACCACTGCGGAGGACGGAGATCCCGTGCCGCCCACCGCCGCCTGGGCCGGGTTCTTCTCGGTCGGGGCAGCTGGAATCAGTGCGCCGAGACCACGACCCAGCCCCCTCCGTCGCTCGCTCACTGAATGCCCTCCACCATGCTCGGATTGCTCTGGGCGCCGATGTGGGCCTGCGTCGGGTCGTAGCTGACCCCGATGCCCTTCAGCGCGATTTCACGGGCCGCCTCAAGATAGGAGAGGGCACCGCTCGATCCAGGATCGTAGGTCAATACCGTCTGCCCGTAGCTGGGCGCCTCGGAGATACGGACCGAGCGGGGAATGCTCGTCCGCAGCACCTCGTCGCCGAAATGGCTGCGCACCTCGTCCGCGACCTGGGAAGCGAGACGCGTCCGGCCGTCGTACATGGTGAGCAGGATGGTCGACACATGCAGGGCGGGGTTGAGGTGCCCCCGCACCAGGTCGACATTGCGCAGCAACTGGCCGAGGCCCTCCAGGGCGTAGTACTCGCACTGGATCGGGATGAGCACCTCGGCGCCCGCGACCAACGCGTTGACCGTCAGCAGGCCGAGCGAGGGCGGGCAGTCGATGAGGATGTAGTCCAGTGGCTGCTCGTACGCCTGGATCGCCCGCTCGAGCCGGCTCTCCCGTGCCACCAGGGACACCAGCTCGATCTCCGCACCGGCGAGATCGATCGTGGCGGGGGCACAGAAAAGGCCTTCGACGTCCACCACCGGCTGGACAACCTCGGCCAGTGGTTTGCTCTCGACCAAAACGTCGTAGATGGACGGAACTTCGGCGTGATGGTCAATACCCAGCGCGGTGGAGGCATTGCCCTGTGGGTCGAGGTCGATCACCAGAACGCGGGCACCGTGCAGGGCCAGCGATGCGGCAAGGTTGACGGTCGTCGTCGTCTTGCCCACACCGCCCTTCTGGTTGGCTACCACCATGACTCGGGTCTGCTCCGGACGTGGCAGACCTTCGCCGGCGCGGCCCAGAGCCTCCACCGCGAGTTGGGCAGCACGACCGATGGGAGTGTCGTCCATAGGAGGCGGTGTTTCACGTGAAACATCCGCCCCCATCGACTCGGTACGGGGACCGGGGACCGGATCGGTCATCGGTCCCGCGATGTTGGCGTCGGACCGCAAGGATTCACTCTCCTCGACTTCAGGCTCGCAATGAACAGAGCCTCCCATGCCTTCGGGGTCGTGAACCAGTGAGGCCTGGTGTTCTGTGGAGAAATCCACCTCTGTGGACAACTCCGCGCCCCGCGGGGAGGACGGAGCGTCACCGGAGACCCCCTCTCTGAGAGAACCAAGAGGCTTTCGGTCGCGCGGTTCGGCCGCGGCGCGGCCCCGGCTGATAATGCCGTGCAACAGTGAGCGACGTTTCACGTGAAACACGATGCACAGCCAGCAGTACCGAAAAGCCGCGACACTCCGTCATGCGTAGGTTTGGCAGCTTGTGTGGAGTACGTCTGGTCGTCAGGACGGATCAGCGGCGCCTACGCGTCCGACCGGTACGAGCGGCCTTCGCTCGCTTCGCAGCGAAGCGCACACCGCCCGGGCTCTCACCGACCTCCACCCGCACGACCGTGGACAGCGGGTCCACCACGCCCTCACCCACATGCAGGATGGACGTGGACACCGCACCGAGCTTGGTCAGGGCCGTGGCCGCTGCCTTCAGCTCCTCCTCCGCCGTGTCCCCCTTGAGGGCCAGCATCTCCCCGTAGGGACGCAGCAGCGGGATGCCCCAGGTGGCCAGCCGATCCAGCGGGGCCACGGCACGCGCCGTCACCACATGCACCGGAGACAGCTTGCCCATGACCTCCTCGGCGCGGCCGCGCACGACGGTCACATGGCTCAGGCCGAGCAGTTCCACGACCTCGGTCAGGAAGTTGGTGCGCCGCAGCAACGGCTCCAACAGCGTGATGTTGAGATCTTCCCGGACCAGCGCCAGCGGAATGCCCGGCAGACCGGCACCGGAGCCGACATCGCACACCGTCACCCCTTCAGGGACGGCCTCGGAGAGCACCGCGCAGTTCAGCAGGTGCCGCTCCCACAGGCGGGGCACCTCCCGTGGGCCGATCAGACCACGCTGCACGCCTGCCTCGGCGAGCAGCTCCGCATAGCGGACCGCATCGGCGAAGCGCTCGCCGAACACTTCCCGCGCCTGCTCAGGCGCCGGGGGGAGCTCCGCAGCCTCCGTCACGGGGACCGTCCTTCCGTACAGCGCCGGCGCTCCACGCACCGGCCACCAAGCACTACCAGGCTGACAAAGTTCGGCCCCGCCTGCTCAACAGACGGGGCCGGTAAAACGGGGGGACCGATCAGGCGGGCAGCACGACGACGAACCGCTGCGGCTCCTCGCCCTCCGACTCGCTGCGCAGCCCGGCGGACTTGACCGCGTCGTGCACGACCTTGCGCTCGAACGGGCTCATCGGCTTGAGCTTGACGGGCTCGCCCGTGCTCTTCACCTCAGCCGCGGCCTTGGCACCCAGCTCGGAGAGCTCGGCACGCTTCTGGGCGCGGTAGCCCGCGATGTCGAGCATCAGCCGACTGCGGTCACCGGTCTCCCGGTGCACGGCCAGGCGGGTCAGCTCCTGGAGCGCCTCCAGCACCTCGCCGTCACGGCCGACCAGCTTCTGCAGGTCGCGGCCGGCCGCGTCGCTGATGATCGACACAGAGGCGCGGTCGGCCTCGACATCCATGTCGATGTCGCCGTCGAGGTCGGCGATGTCCAGCAGACCCTCGAGGTAGTCCGCCGCGATCTCGCCCTCCTGCTCCAGGCGAGTCAGGGTGTCTGCACCCTCGGCAGCGGAGGTGGTGCCTTCCGTCACGGGATGGGCTCCTTCTTACTTCTTGGACGGGGACTTGGGGCGCTGCGGACCGCCCTTGCGCTGACCGGACTGGGCCCTGCTGCGGCCGTTGGCACCGCCCTTCGGGGGCTGCTGGCCGGCCGGCTTGGCGTCCTGCGGCTCGTCGGACTTCTCCAGCGAGGTCGTCGGCTCGGAGGAGTCCTCCTTCTCGGCAGCGGCCGCCGACTCATCGGCCGCCTTCGCGCTGCCGGACTGGCGCTGGGCCTTGGTCTGGCGCTTGGGCTGCTGGCGCTTGGCGGCAGCGGTGGTCGCAACGCCGTCCTCGGTCTGCGCGGCGGCCTGAGCCTCGCCCTTCACCACGGCGCCGTCGGTCTGGGCCACGAGGCCCGCCTTGGTCAGCGCGTTGATGAACTTGCGCTCGAACTCGTTACGGTCCCGGCCCTTGGCGACGATCGCCTTGATGATCGTGCGCTCGCTGCGCTTGCCGGCCTTGCCGTGGTGCGTGACGTGCTTGGTCAGGCGCTCCAGGTAGGCGGCCTGGGCCTTGGAACCCGGGGTCGGGTTGTTGCGGATGACGTACATCTGCTGGCCCATGGTCCACACGTTGGTGGTCAGCCAGTAGACGAGGACACCGACCGGGAAGTTGATGCCGAAGACGGCGAACATGACCGGGAAGACGTACATCAGCATCTTCTGCTGCTGCATGAACGGCGTCTTCACCGTGGTGTCGACGTTCTTCGTCATCAGCTGGCGCTGCGTGTAGAACTGCGACGCGGACATCAGGACGATCATGATCGCGGTGACGACCCGGACGTCGGTCAGGGAGGCGCCGAGCGCCTCCACCTTCGACGACCCGTCCGTGAACTTCGCGGCGAGCGGAGCACCGAAGATGTGCGCCTTACGAGCACTGGCGAGCAGCGAGTCGTTGATGACGCCGATCGTCGAGCCCGTCGCGATGCCGTTGAGCACGTGGTACAGGGCGAAGAAGAACGGCGACTGCGCGAGGATGGGAAGGCACGAGGAGAGCGGGTTGGTACCCGACTCCTTGTACAGCTTCATCATCTCTTCGGACTGACGCTGCTTGTCGTTCTTGTAGCGCTCCTGGATCTTCTTCATCTCGGGCTGCAGCGTCTGCATGGCCCGGGTCGCCTTGATCTGCTTCACGAAGAGCGGGATCAGGCAGATTCGGATCAGGATCACCAGAGACACGATGGACAAGCCCCAGGCCCACCCCGTGTCGGGGCCGAAGATCTGCCCGTACACCGAGTGGAACTGGACGATGACCCATGAAACGGGTGTCGTGATGAAGCTGAAGAGGCTGGCAATCGTGTCCACTAATCATGCTCCTTGGGCATGGGACGAAGTCTCTGCGGCCGGGCTTGAAGGAAGCTCGGGAGCAAGCTTCTCCTCGGTGGCCGGTTCGGCGGCGGAGGGCCCGCCCTTGCGTGCACGCCAGGCGTCACGCAGCATTTCGTGCCACCGCGGTCGCTTCCGCGGAGGAACATGATCCACACCGCCGAGCGACCACGGATTGCACCGCAGGATGCGCCAGGCAGTGAGTGCCGTCCCCTTGATCGCACCGTGCCGGTCAATGGCTGTGTAGCCGTAGTGGGAGCACGACGGGTAGTACTTGCACACCGGCCCCAGCAGTGGACTGATCGTCCACTGGTACAGCTTGATCAGAGCCAGCAGTGGGTACTTCATCGCGCGCCCCCTCCCAGTAGCCGCTCGATGGCGGCGTCCAGGTCTCGGGCCAGCTGTCCATGGTCGGCGTCGCCCGCTCCGGGCAGCGCTCGTACGACTACCAGGCTACCGGGGGGGAACAGGGCGACTCGGTCACGCATCAGGTGACGCAGTCTGCGCTTGACTTTGTTGCGCACGACCGCGCCACCCACTGCTTTGCTCACGACGAAACCCGCACGCGTCGAGGGAGCGCTCTCCCCAGGCGCGTGCGGGTCCGTGGCACCGCTACGAAGGTGGACGACGAGGGACGGGCGGCCGGCCCGGCGACCTCGTCGTACCGCGGTCGCGAAGTCCTCGCGCCGCCTCAGCCGATGCTCGGTAGGCAGCACGACGTCATGACCTGATCAGGATCAGGCGGACAGGCTGGCGCGACCCTTGCTGCGGCGGTTCGCCAGAATCGCGCGGCCGGCACGGGTGCGCATCCGCAGGCGGAAGCCGTGGGTCTTGGCGCGACGACGGTTGTTCGGCTGGAAGGTGCGCTTGCTCACTCGGGGGCTCCAGAAATCAAATCGGTGTGGCGGGTGCCGTCCTGGCTGTCACCGTGCGCCCACGAGTAGCTCGCATCACGCCCGAGTGCACCGCTTCCCGATCACCTTCAGCGATCTGTGCCCATCGGAGGCAGGCGGCAGCAGCCATCGACAACTCGACCTGGTTACGGTACGCGGGGCTACGCCATTCGGTCAAACCAGCAGTGACCGAGAGACACTATCCACAGGCTGGGGACAACAACTTGAACCGCACCCGCCACGCTGACTACCGTGGCTGAACTCCGATTCGTTCCTTTATCCCCGCCCGACCCGATATTCATCCCAACCCGTCCTCGAACCACACGTTCGTGGGACCTGTGAGAGAGCGTGCCCTGTGGCTGACGTACCTGCCGATCTTGCCGCAGTGTGGCCACGAGTACTGGAGCAGCTCCTCGGTGAGGGCCGCGGTCAGGGTGTGGAGGGCAAGGACGAACACTGGATCCGGCGCTGCCAGCCGCTCGCGCTGGTCGCGGACACCGCCCTGCTCGCCGTACCGAACGAATTCGCGAAGAACGTCCTGGAGGGCCGTCTCGCGCCCATCGTCAGCGAGACGCTGAGCCGTGAGTGCGGGCGCCCGATCCGGATCGCGATCACCGTGGACGAGTCCGCGGGCGAACCCCCGACCCCGCCGGCGCCCCCCGCGCAGCCCCAGCGCTACGAGGAGCCCGAGCTCCCCTCGCCGCAGTACGAAGGCGGATACGGCCGGCATCGCGCCGACCACCCGCCCGAGCAGGGCGGCCGCGACCAGCTGCCCCCCTCGCGCGCCGATCAGCTCCCCACCGCCCGTCCGGCCTACCCCTCCGAGTACCAGCGCCCCGAACCCGGCGCCTGGCCACGCCCGGGGCAGGACGACTACAGCTGGCAGCAGCCGCGGCTCGGCTTCCCCGAGCGCGACCCCTACGCCTCGCCGTCGCAGGACTCCTACCGCTCGGACGGGTACGGCGACTCCTACTCCCAGGAGTACCGGCCCCAGCAGCCGATGGACCGGCCGTCGTACGAGCAGCAGCGCACGGAGTACGAACCGCAACGACCCGAGTACGACCGGTCCGACTACGACCGGTCCGACTACGACCAGCGGGACGCCGGCCGCCGCGAGCGGTCCGAACCCCCGGGCGGGCCGGGGCAGGGCCGCCGGGGCGGCCCGGGACGTCCGGACCTGCCGGCCGCGCCCAGCGCGCCCGGACCGCTGGGCGCCAAGCCCGCACCGGCGTCGGGGCCCGGCGAGCCGACCGCACGCCTCAACCCCAAGTACCTCTTCGACACGTTCGTCATCGGCGCGTCCAACCGCTTCGCACACGCGGCCGCGGTCGCCGTCGCCGAGGCGCCCGCGAAGGCCTACAACCCCCTCTTCATCTACGGGGAGTCGGGGCTCGGCAAGACGCACCTGCTGCATGCGATCGGGCACTACGCGCGGAGCCTCTACCCCGGCACCCGGGTGCGCTACGTGAGCTCGGAGGAGTTCACCAACGAGTTCATCAACTCGATCCGCGACGGCAAGGGCGACAGCTTCCGCAAGCGGTACCGCGAGATGGACATCCTGCTCGTCGACGACATCCAGTTCCTCGCGGACAAGGAGTCGACGCAGGAGGAGTTCTTCCACACCTTCAACACGCTCCACAACGCGAACAAGCAGATCGTGCTCTCCAGCGACCGGCCGCCCAAGCAACTGGTCACCCTTGAGGACCGGCTGCGGAACCGTTTCGAGTGGGGCTTGATCACCGACGTCCAGCCGCCGGAACTGGAGACGCGCATCGCGATCCTCCGCAAGAAGGCGGTGCAGGAGCAGCTCAACGCACCGCCGGAGGTACTGGAGTTCATCGCCTCCCGCATCTCGCGCAACATCCGTGAGCTGGAGGGCGCGCTGATCCGGGTGACGGCGTTCGCGTCCCTCAACCGGCAACCGGTGGACCTGGGGCTGACGGAGATCGTCCTCAAGGACCTGATCCCCGGGGGCCAGGACTCGACGCCGGAGATCAGCGCGACGGCGATCATGGCGGCGACCGCGGACTACTTCGGCCTCACGGTCGACGACCTGTGCGGGAGCTCGCGCGGGCGGCAGCTGGTCACGGCGCGGCAGATCGCCATGTACCTGTGCCGTGAGCTCACGGACCTCTCGCTGCCGAAGATCGGAGCGCAGTTCGGCAACCGGGACCACACGACCGTGATGCACGCCGACCGGAAGATCCGGGCGTTGATGGCGGAGCGGCGGTCGATCTACAACCAGGTGACGGAGCTGACGAACCGGATCAAGAACGGGTAGTCGTACGACGCTCCAGGCGCCCTCGGGAGAGATCCCTGGGGCGCCTTTTGCCGTCCTGGGGTGGGCTCCGAGGGTGGTCCGCTGCGGGGCCGTGAGGGGCTGGTCGCGCAGTTCCCCGCGCCCCTTCGGGGCGCTCCAGCGAAGTCCGCTGTTCGAATACGGCCCGGGTTACGGGCGTCCTCCACAGATTTGGCGACTTTCTTGCGTCCACACCCTGGGGACTGTGAAGTTGTCCCGAACGTCGTCCACAGGCTGGCCGATGAAAGAGCATCAGGCCAGCTCAGGTGGCTGTGGAATCGTGGACGACGGATCTCCACAGACTGTGGACGAGGAAATGATCCACAGGCTGTGCATGAAGTTGTCCACCGCTACCCCACAGGCTGAGGGGTGGTTGTCCCCAGCGATCCCTAACTTCTCCACACCGCTGTCCACTGTTCGGCAACGTGACGCGCCTGCTCACCGTGTCGAGTGAAAGGCGTCACACGAAGCTGCCAGGTTGCCCTGTGGGAAAGGTGGGCAAAGCTGGGGACGGCGCTGGGGAGAAGTCCCCTCGGGCTGTGCACGGTGTGTGCAGAACTTTCTGTTCTCCACAGAGACACCAGGTTGTCCACCGGCTTAACCCACAGGGGCAGTGGACAAAATCTGGCCGCTGAGCTGGGAAAACGGGGTTATCCACGGTATCCACAGCCCCTACTACTACTTCCAACTAGAGAGAGCTGGGAATCCGTTTCGAAGAGGGCCCTGTGCACAACTCGCTCTTCGGCCTCTGACCGCGCCTCGTCACGACTTGACCTCGAGGGGCGCCAGCTGTCAGTGCGGTGCGTCAGACTGGTCCCCGGTGTTCTTCCCCTCCCAGGGACCGACGACACCGAGTCAGACGACGAAGACGCAGCAGGGCGAGAAGCCCCGGCAACAGCAGGAGGCGGGCTTACGGTGAAGATCCGGGTGGAACGCGACGTACTCGCGGAGGCAGTGGCCTGGGCGGCACGCAGCCTCCCGGCCCGTCCGCCGGCGCCGGTCCTCGCCGGCCTGCTGCTGAAGGCCGAGGACGGCCAGCTGAGCCTGTCCAGCTTCGACTACGAGGTCTCGGCGCGGGTCAGCGTCGAGACCGAGGTGGAGGAGGAGGGCACGGTCCTGGTCTCCGGCCGGCTGCTCGCCGACATCTGCCGCGCCCTTCCCAACCGGCCGGTGGAGATTTCCACAGACGGTGTACGGGCGACGGTGGTCTGTGGATCATCCCGGTTCACGCTGCACACGCTGCCGGTGGAGGAGTACCCGTCCCTGCCGCAGATGCCGAACGCGACGGGCACGGTCCCCGGCGAGGTCTTCGCCTCCGCCGTCTCCCAGGTGGCCATCGCCGCCGGACGTGACGACACGCTTCCGGTGCTGACCGGTGTGCGTATCGAGATCGAGGGCGACACGGTCACCCTGGCCTCCACCGACCGCTACCGCTTCGCGGTCCGTGAGTTCCTGTGGAAGCCGGAGAACCCCGAGGCGTCCGCGGTGGCCCTGGTGCCCGCCAAGACGCTCCTGGACACCGCCAAGGCCCTCACGAGCGGCGACAGCGTGATCCTGGCGCTGTCCGGCTCGGGTGCGGGCGAGGGGCTCATCGGTTTCGAGGGCGCCGGCCGGCGGACGACCACGCGGCTGCTCGAAGGCGACCTGCCGAAGTACCGCTCGCTGTTCCCGACCGAGTTCAACTCCGTGGCCGTGATCGAGACCGCCCCCTTCGTGGAGGCCGTCAAGCGCGTCGCCCTGGTGGCCGAGCGGAACACCCCGGTGCGGCTCAGCTTCGAGCAGGGCGTGCTCATCCTGGAGGCCGGTTCCAGCGACGACGCACAGGCTGTGGAGCGGGTCGACGCGCAGCTGGAGGGCGACGACGTCTCGATCGCCTTCAACCCGACCTTCCTGCTCGACGGTCTGAGCGCGATCGACTCGCCGGTGGCCCAGCTGTCGTTCACGACGTCCACGAAGCCGGCGCTGCTGAGCGGGAAGCCGGCGCTCGACGCGGAGGCGGACGAGGCGTACAAGTACCTGATCATGCCGGTGCGGCTGAGCGGCTGAGTTGTCCACAGCTGTGCACAGTGCGGCCACTCTTCTGTGGGTGGCCGGCGCTGTGCCCGGGTGGGTTTCCCCAGGTGAGCGGCAGAGCCCACAACTGTGCACAAAGGGTCGCGATTAGGCTCGGGCGCGGCACGAAGGTGCCTCTCCTGCCACACCGCAACCTAAGGAACCAACTGATGGAGCTCGGTCTCGTCGGCCTCGGCAAGATGGGCGGCAACATGCGCGAGCGGATCCGCCGCGCGGGCCACACCGTCGTCGGATACGACCGCAACCCGGACCTCGCGGACGTCCACAGCCTGGAAGAGCTTGTGGGCAAGCTCAGCGGGCCCCGTGTGCTGTGGGTGATGGTCCCGGCCGGGGCGCCGACCCAGTCCACGATCGACGAGCTGGCCGAGCTGCTGGAGCCCGGTGACGTGGTCGTCGACGGCGGCAACTCCCGCTGGACGGACGACGAGAGGCACGCCGAGGAGCTGGCCGCCAAGGGCGTCGGCTTCGTCGACTGCGGGGTCTCCGGCGGTGTCTGGGGCCTGGAGAACGGCTACGCGCTGATGTACGGCGGCGCCGTCGAGCACGTGGAGAAGGTGCGGCCGGTCTTCGACGCGCTCAAGCCGAAGGGCGACTTCGGTGCGGTGCACGCCGGCAAGGTGGGCGCGGGCCACTTCGCGAAGATGGTCCACAACGGCATCGAGTACGCGATGATGCAGGCCTACGCTGAAGGCTGGGAGCTCCTGGAGAAGGTCGACTCCGTCACGGACGTGCGCGAGGTCTTCCGCTCCTGGCAGGAAGGGACGGTCATCCGTTCCTGGCTGCTCGACCTCGCGGTGAACGCCCTCGACGGGGACGAGCACCTGGACCAGCTGAAGGGTTATGCACAGGACTCCGGCGAGGGCCGGTGGACTGTGGAGGCCGCGATAGACAACGCGGTGCCGCTGCCCGCGATCACCGCCTCGCTGTTCGCGCGGTTCGCCTCCCGTCAGGAGGACTCGCCGCAGATGAAGATGATCGCCGCGCTGCGCAACCAGTTCGGCGGCCACGCCGTAGAGGCGAAGTAGAGACGAAGTAGCAGGTCACGGGGAGGTCGGCGCAACACCTATGCACGTCACGCATCTGTCGCTGGCCGACTTCCGCTCCTATGCCCGGGTCGAGGTCCCGCTCGACCCGGGCGTCACCGCCTTCGTCGGGCCGAACGGCCAGGGCAAGACCAACCTCGTCGAGGCCGTCGGCTATCTCGCCACTCTCGGCAGCCACCGGGTCGCCTCCGACGCGCCCCTGGTCCGGATGGGCGCCGAGCGGGCGATCATCCGGGCGCAGGTGCGGCAGGGCGACCGGCAGCAGCTGGTCGAGCTGGAGCTCAACCCCGGCAAGTCCAACCGCGCCCGCATCAACAGGTCCTCGCAGGTCAGGCCGCGGGATGTGCTGGGGATCGTACGGACCGTGCTGTTCGCGCCGGAGGACCTCGCGCTGGTGAAGGGGGACCCGGGCGAGCGGCGCCGCTTCCTGGACGAGCTGATCACCGCGCGGTCGCCGCGGATGGCCGGTGTGCGCTCCGACTACGAGCGCGTCCTCAAGCAGCGGAACACCCTGTTGAAGACCGCGGCCCTCGCCCGGCGGCACGGCGGCCGCTCGATGGACCTGTCCACGCTGGACGTGTGGGACCAGCACCTCGCGCGCGCGGGCGCCGAGCTGCTCGCCCAGCGGCTCGACCTGGTCGCCGCGCTCCAGCCGCTCGCCGACAAGGCGTACGAGCAGCTGGCGCCGGGCGGTGGTCCGGTCGCGTTGGAGTACAAGCCGTCGGCGCCGGGCGAGGCGCATACCCGTGAGGATCTGTACATCCAGGTGATGGCGGCCCTGGCGGACGCCCGCAAGCAGGAGATCGAGCGGGGTGTCACGCTGGTCGGCCCGCACCGCGACGATCTTCTACTCAAGCTGGGGCAGCTGCCCGCCAAGGGGTACGCCTCGCACGGCGAGTCCTGGTCGTACGCGCTGGCGCTGCGTCTGGCGTCGTACGACCTGTTGCGTGCCGAGGGCAATGAGCCGGTGCTGGTGCTGGACGACGTGTTCGCCGAGCTGGACGCGCGGCGCCGGGAGCGGCTGGCGGAGCTGGTCGCGCCCGGGGAGCAGGTGCTGGTCACCGCCGCTGTGGACGACGACGTGCCGCATCTCCTCACCGGTGCGCGGTACGCGGTGGCGGACGGGGCGGTGGAGCGCGCATGAGCACCGACGGGCCTGCTCCCGAGAAGGAACCCTCCGGTGTCGACCTGGCGCGGGTGGCGCTCAGGGCGGCGAAAGAGGCGGCACGCGCGCGCGGCGACGCGGCGCAGCAGAGGAAGCAGGCGCGGCGCGGCGGGCTGCGCTCCGGCGCCCGCGCCGACGGCCGCGACCCCATGGCGCTGGGCTCCGCGATCAACCGGCTGATCACCGAGCGCGGCTGGGAGACGCCGGCCGCGGTCGGCGGGGTGATGGGCCGCTGGCCGCAGATCGTCGGTGAGGATCTCGCCAAGCACTGTGTGCCCGAGCGTTACGACGAGGACGAGCGGGTGCTGGTCGTGCAGTGCGACTCCACGGCCTGGGCGACCCAGCTGCGTCATCTCTCTCCCGCGCTGGTCGCACGGCTGAACGAGGACCTGGGGCACGGCAGCGTACGGATGATCAAGGTGCTCAATCCCGGCGGTCCGCCCCGGCGCTACGGCCCGCTGCGCGCCCCCGGTAGCACCGGTCCCGGCGATACATACGGGTGACTTACGTCACGCGTTGAGCCGAGTGTGGAGCCGTCGTGCGGCCCCCTCGGCTGATCGTCGTACAACCGCACGCGGTTGCGAATCGCGATCTGACCCCGGAGTAGTCAAGGGTTGACAGCCGGAAGCGCTGAGTGCCTCCGTGAGCCTCTTGGAGCCCCCATCCGTATATCGGGAGTCGGCGGCGGCCGGTTCAGGGCGGCACATGCGGACTCAGGTACCGGCAAACCCCCATCACTGTCGGCGCTACCGGTAGACTGGAAGACAATCCCGCCCCGAACGTGGGGACCGCCCGGGAAAAGCTGAGCAACGCTGATCAAGGCTTACCAACGCAACATGCCGCAGCCGCTCCGGCAACCCGCCGACGAGCCTGGCTCGTGCTGTGCCAGAAAGGGCGCTTCGTGGCCGATTCCGGCAACCCCAACGAGAACATCCCGTCCCCCGACGCCGGCGCGAACGGTGAGGTCACCGCCTCGTACGACGCGAGTGCCATCACCGTGCTCGAAGGGCTGGACGCGGTCCGCAAGCGACCCGGTATGTACATCGGCTCGACCGGTGAGCGCGGTCTGCACCACCTGGTGTACGAGGTCGTGGACAACTCCGTCGACGAGGCTCTGGCCGGCCACGCGGACACCATCGACGTGACGATCCTGGCCGACGGCGGCGTGCGTGTCGTCGACAACGGCCGCGGTATCCCCGTCGGCATCGTGGCGTCCGAGGGCAAGCCGGCCGTCGAGGTCGTGCTGACCGTGCTGCACGCGGGCGGCAAGTTCGGCGGCGGCGGTTACGCCGTCTCCGGCGGTCTGCACGGCGTGGGCGTGTCCGTCGTGAACGCGCTGTCGTCCAAGGTGTCCGTCGAGATCAGGACCGACGGTCACCGCTGGACGCAGGAGTACAAGCTGGGCGTCCCGACGGCTCCGCTGGCGCAGCACGAGGAGACGGGCGAGACCGGCACCTCGGTCACGTTCTGGGCGGACCCGGACATCTTCGAGACCACCGAGTACTCCTTCGAGACGCTCTCGCGGCGCTTCCAGGAGATGGCCTTCCTCAACAAGGGTCTGACGATCCGGCTCACCGACGAGCGTGAGTCGGCGAAGGCCGTCGCCGGCGCCGACGAGGCGGGTGCGGACGAGAAGGCCGAGGTCAAGACCGTCACGTACCACTACGAGGGCGGCATCGTCGACTTCGTGAAGTACCTCAACTCCCGCAAGGGCGACGTGGTGCACCCGACGGTGATCGATCTGGAGGCCGAGGACAGGGACAAGAGCCTGTCCCTCGAGGTCGCCATGCAGTGGAACAGCGGCTACAGCGAGGGCGTGTACTCGTTCGCCAACATCATCCACACGCATGAGGGCGGCACCCACGAGGAGGGCTTCCGTGCGGCGCTGACCTCGCTGATCAACAAGTACGCGCGCGACAAGAAGCTGCTCCGCGAGAAGGACGACAACCTCACCGGTGACGACATCCGTGAGGGTCTGACCGCGATCATCTCGGTGAAGCTGAGCGAGCCGCAGTTCGAGGGTCAGACGAAGACCAAGCTGGGCAACACGGAGGCCAAGACCTTCGTGCAGAAGGCGGTCTACGAGCACCTGAACGACTGGCTGGACCGCAACCCGGTCGAGGCGGCGGACATCATCCGCAAGGGCATCCAGGCGGCCACCGCGCGCGTGGCGGCCCGCAAGGCCCGGGATCTCACCCGTCGCAAGGGTCTCCTCGAGTCGGCGTCGCTGCCGGGCAAGCTGTCCGACTGTCAGTCGAACGACCCGACCAAGTGCGAGATCTTCATCGTCGAGGGTGACTCCGCCGGCGGCTCGGCCAAGTCCGGCCGTAACCCGCAGTACCAGGCGATCCTCCCGATCCGAGGCAAGATCCTCAACGTCGAGAAGGCGCGGATCGACAAGATCCTGCAGAACCAGGAGATCCAGGCGCTGATCTCCGCGTTCGGCACGGGTGTGCACGAGGACTTCGACATCGAGAAGCTCCGCTATCACAAGATCATTCTGATGGCGGACGCCGACGTCGACGGCCAGCACATCAGCACGCTGCTGCTGACCTTCCTGTTCCGCTTCATGCGGCCGCTGGTCGAGGCCGGGCACGTGTACCTCTCCCGTCCGCCGCTGTACAAGATCAAGTGGGGCCGGGACGACACCGAGTACGCGTACTCGGACCGTGAGCGCGACGCGCTCCTGGAGATGGGCCGCCAGCGCGGCAAGCGCGTCCGCGAGGACTCGATCCAGCGCTTCAAGGGTCTCGGCGAGATGAACGCCGAGGAGCTGCGCATCACGACCATGGACCAGGAGCACCGCGTCCTCGGCCAGGTCACGCTCGACGACGCCGCCCAGGCCGACGACCTGTTCTCGGTCCTGATGGGCGAGGACGTCGAGGCCCGCCGCGCGTTCATCCAGCGCAACGCCAAGGACGTCCGCTTCCTCGACATCTGAGTCGGTCTCCGCTGACCGCACAGGGAAGGATCTTCACCAGCAATGGCCGACGAGAACACTCCCGTCACCCCTGAAGAGGGCGGCGAACTCGTGATGCGTGTCGAGCCCGTGGGGCTCGAGACGGAGATGCAGCGCTCGTACCTGGACTACGCGATGTCCGTCATCGTGTCCCGTGCGCTGCCGGACGTCCGGGACGGTCTCAAGCCCGTCCACCGCCGGGTGCTGTACGCCATGTACGACGGCGGCTACCGCCCCGAGCGCGGCTTCTACAAGTGCGCGCGCGTGGTCGGCGACGTCATGGGCAACTACCACCCGCACGGTGACAGTTCGATCTACGACGCCCTGGTCCGCCTCGCCCAGCCCTGGTCGATGCGCATGCCGCTCGTCGACTCCAACGGCAACTTCGGCTCCCCGGGCAACGACCCGGCGGCCGCCATGCGGTACACCGAGTGCAAGCTCGCGCCGCTGTCGATGGAGATGGTCCGCGACATCGACGAGGAGACCGTCGACTTCACGGACAACTACGACGGCCGCTCCCAGGAGCCGACCGTCCTGCCCGCCCGTTTCCCGAACCTGCTGATCAACGGCTCCGCCGGCATCGCGGTCGGCATGGCGACCAACATCCCGCCGCACAACCTGCGCGAGGTCGCGGCCGGTGCCCAGTGGTACCTGGAGAACCCGGAGGCCTCGCACGAGGAGCTCCTGGACGCGCTGATCGAGCGGATCAAGGGCCCCGACTTCCCGACCGGTGCGCTGGTCGTGGGCCGCAAGGGCATCGAGGAGGCCTACCGCACGGGCCGCGGCTCGATCACCATGCGCGCGGTCGTCGAGGTCGAGGAGATCCAGAACCGCCAGTGCCTGGTGGTCACCGAGCTGCCGTACCAGACCAACCCCGACAACCTCGCGCAGAAGATCGCCGACCTGGTGAAGGACGGCAAGGTCGGCGGCATCGCGGACGTCCGGGACGAGACCTCCTCGCGCACCGGTCAGCGTCTGGTCATCGTGCTGAAGCGGGACGCGGTCGCCAAGGTCGTCCTGAACAACCTCTACAAGCACACCGACCTGCAGACCAACTTCGGCGCGAACATGCTGGCGCTGGTCGACGGCGTGCCGCGCACGCTCTCCCTGGACGCGTTCATCCGGCACTGGGTGACGCACCAGATCGAGGTCATCGTCCGCCGTACGCGCTTCAGGCTGCGCAAGGCCGAGGAGCGGGCGCACATCCTGCGCGGTCTGCTGAAGGCGCTGGACGCCATCGACGAGGTCATCGCGCTGATCCGGGCCAGTGACACGGTCGAGATCGCGCGTACGGGCCTGATGGGGCTCCTGGAGATCGACGAGATCCAGGCCAACGCCATCCTGGAGATGCAGCTGCGCCGGCTGGCCGCCCTGGAGCGCCAGAAGATCATCCAGGAGCACGACGAGCTCCAGGCGAAGATCACCGAGTACAACGCGATCCTGGCCTCGCCGGTCCGCCAGCGCGGCATCGTCAGCGCCGAGCTGGCCGCGATCGTGGAGAAGTTCGGCGACGACCGCAAGACCATGCTGGTGCCCTACGACGGTGACATGTCCATCGAGGACCTGATCGCCGAGGAGGACATCGTCGTCACGGTCTCGCGCGGCGGGTACGTCAAGCGGACCAAGACCGTCGACTACCGGGCGCAGAAGCGCGGCGGCAAGGGCGTGCGCGGTACGAAGCTGAAGGAAGACGACATCGTCGACCACTTCTTCGTCTCGACCACGCACCACTGGCTGCTGTTCTTCACCAACAAGGGCCGGGTGTACCGGGCCAAGGCGTACGAGCTGCCGGACGCGGGGCGTGACGCGCGCGGTCAGCACGTGGCGAACCTGCTGGCCTTCCAGCCGGACGAGGCGATCGCCGAGATCCTCGCCATCCGCGACTACGACGCGGCGCCCTACCTGGTGCTCGCCACCAAGGCCGGTCTGGTCAAGAAGACGCCTCTGAAGGATTACGATTCGCCCCGTTCCGGCGGTGTCATCGCGATCAACCTGCGGGAGCGGGAGGACGGTTCCGACGACGAACTGATCGGAGCCGAACTGGTCTCGGCGGACGACGATCTGCTTCTGATCAGCAGGAAGGCACAGTCGATCAGGTTCACCGCCTCCGACGACACTCTGCGCCCCATGGGCCGGGCCACCTCCGGTGTCAAGGGCATGAGTTTCCGTGAGAGCGATGAACTTCTGTCGATGAATGTTGTTCGACCCGGTACGTTCGTGTTCACTGCCACCGACGGGGGGTACGCGAAGCGGACCCGTGTCGACGAGTACCGCGTCCAGGGCCGTGGCGGCCTCGGCATCAAGGCCGCCAAGATCGTGGAGGACCGCGGTTCGCTCGTCGGCGCGCTGATCGTCGAGGAGAACGACGAGATCCTCGCCATCACCCTGTCCGGCGGTGTGATTCGTACGCGAGTCAGCGGGGTCAGGGAGACGGGCCGTGACACCATGGGCGTCCAACTGATCAACCTGGGCAAGCGCGATGCCGTGGTCGGCATCGCACGCAACGCCGAGGCCGGCAGCGAGGCGGAGGAAGTCGACGGTGAGGACACCGTGGACGAGACCGCCGAGACCGCCGAGGGTGTCGAGATCAGCGGTACGGACGAGGGTGAGGCGCCCTCGGCCGAGTAGCACGAGGAGAGAGTCATCGTGAGCGGAGCCACGGGCGCCGGATCGGCCGGTACCTCCACGGGTACGGATGCGGACGGCGGCGGCCGTGGCTCCGCCGCGTCCGGCGGGGCCACCGAGGGCGGTGCGCAGCCGATGGACACGCACACCACTCAGCTGAAGGCGGTCAAGGCGCCCACGAAGGCGTCAGCGCCGGACGCGCAGGGAACCCAGGGGGGAACCGTGACCGACACCCGAGGCCAGGCCGCGGCGGGCGCCCAGCCGGCGTCCGCGCAGCAGCCGAGCCCCTCCCCGCTGCCCGGGGAGCGGCGTTCGGAGCAGCCCGCCGGGCCCTACCACCCGCCGCAGGCCTACCCGGCGGCGCCGGCCCCTCAGGCGCCCGCAGGGGCGGTACGACGGCCGCGTACCGGCGCCGGTACGCGCACCGCCCCGCGTACCCGTAAGGCCCGGCTGCGGGTCGCCAAGGCCGATCCGTGGTCGGTGATGAAGGTCAGCTTCCTGCTCTCCATCGCACTGGGCATCTGCTCGATCGTGGCGTCGGCGGTGCTGTGGATGGTTCTGGACGCGATGGGCGTGTTCTCGACGGTCGGCGGAACGATCTCGGAGGCCACCGGTTCGAACGAGTCGAACGGCTTCGACCTCCAGTCGTTCCTGTCCCTTCCGCACGTCCTGACGTTCACGGCGATCATCGCGGTCATCGACGTCGTCCTCGCGACGGCGCTGGCGACCCTCGGCGCGTTCATCTACAACCTCTCCGCGGGCTTCGTCGGCGGCATCGAGCTGACCTTGGCCGAGGACGAGTAACCGGAGTTCAAACCTCGCCTGAAGGTCCCCCGACAACCGATTTTGGGACTGCCCCGGTCGTGCGCTAATCTTCAGGAGTCAGCGCGCGGGACACACACCGCAGAGCGCGGCGGGGCTATAGCTCAGTTGGTTAGAGCGCATCCCTGATAAGGATGAGGCCACAGGTTCAAATCCTGTTAGCCCCACCAGCACGAAGACCCCCGGTCCGGTTGGATCGGGGGTCTTTGGCGTTGGCGGGGGCTGATGGCCGGCGGCCGGGGTGTTTCGCGGGCGGCTCCGGGTATGGAAAGGCCCGGTCGCTGGCGACGGGGGATGCACCAGCGACCGGGTTGCGGCCAGCCTAACAAGGTGGCCTGTGCGGCGGGAGTCAACTTCTCAGCCGCCGTAAGCAGTTGTGATCGGGATCACTCGAAGGCGGTCATGCGGCGGGCCGGTTCAGTCGTCGCAGGGCGGGTCGTAGGTGAGGCGGGGGAGGTACTCCTGCCACTTCGCCGCGGTCAGTACGTTCCGGGTGACCGAGCAGATGCGGCTGACCGCCCGGTCGACGTCCAGGCTCCACAGCCGGACCGTGTCGGCGCCGCTGGAGACGCCCAGCATGTTGCTCTTCGGGCTGAAGGAGAGGAAGTTGCCCGTCTTGGCGTTGGGGCTCATGGACTGGCCGATGGGGTGGGCGGAGGACGGGGACGAGACGTTCCAGAGGCGGACCGTGTTGTCGTTGCCGCCGCTGGCCAGGGTCCTGCCGTTCCGGCTGAAGGTCAGGGACACCACCGCCTCGGTGTGGCCGGTGAGGGCCGCGCCCAGCCGGGTCGCGCGGGCCGGATCGGAGACGCTCCAGAGGCGGACCGTGTCGTCGTCGCTGCCGCTGGCCAGGGTCGCCCCGTCGGGGCTGTAGGCGAGGGTGTTGATGGGGCCCAGATGGCCCTTGAGGGGGCCACCCAGAGCCTTGGCACGGGACCGGTCCGAGACGTCCCAGAGGCGGACCGTGCCGTCCGCGCTGCCGCTCGCCAGGGTCCTGCCGTCCGGACTGAAGACCAGCGCGTTGACATAGCCGGTGTGGCCCTTGAGGGGCCTGCCGAGCTGCTTGGGGCGGGCCGGGTCCGTGATGTCCAGGAGCTGGACCGTGCGGTCGTCGTAGTCGGCGGCCACGGTGCGCCCGTCGGGGCTCAGCGCCAGTGCCTCGGAGCCCGCGTACCGGGTGTTCAGCCGGACGGGCGCACCGTACTGGCTGGGGTGGGCCGGGTCGGAGATGTTCCACAGCTGCACCCAGTTGATGTTGTTCTCGCCGGTCATGATGACGAGGGTGCGGCCGTCGCGGGTGAACACCATCGAGCGCAGGTCCCGCCACCCGGTCCGGAACGGCTCGCCGAGCTCCGTGGGCCGGGCCGGATCCGTGATGTTCCACAGCCGCATCCGGCTGTCGCCGCCACCGGTGGCCAGGACGCGGCCGTCCGGGCTGAACGCCCCCGCCTCGCCGATCATGTCCGTCCCGGGGATCGACCACAGCCGTACCTTGCCGTCACCGCTGCCGGTGGCGAGGGTGTGCCCGTCGGGGCTCCAGCCGACGGCGTACATCTCCCCGCTGCTGCCTGCGAGCGGCTCGCCCACCTGGGAGGGGAAGGCCGGGTTGCCGACGTTCCACACACTGGCCGTGGAGTCCGCGCTGCCCGCGGCGAGCATCGAGCCGTCGGGGCTGAAGGCCACCGACCAGACGGGCCCGGTGTGCCCGGTGAGCGGCGCGCCGAGGGCCTTGGCGCGCGCCCGGTCGGTGACGTCCCACAGTCGTACGGTGTCGTCCTTGCTGCCGCTCGCCAGGGTGTGGCCGTCCGGGCTGAAGGCCACGGAGTGCACGGTCCCGGAGTGCCCGGTCAACGGCGCCCCGACGCGCTCGGGTCGCCGGGGGTCGGAGACGTCGTACAGGAGGATCGAGTTGTCGTCGCTGCCGGTCGCGAGCGTGCGGCCGTCGGGGCTGAACGCGAGGGAGCGTACGGCTTCGGTGTGGCCGGTCAGGGTGCCGATCGACGTGGGGTGGCGCGAGTTGTGCACGTCCCACAGGCGGACGGTGTGGTCCTCGCCGGCGGTGGCCAGGGTTCGGCCGTCGGGGCTGAAGGCGACCAGGTAGATCGTGCCGTCGTGACCGCTGAGCGGGGTGCCCAGGGACGCCGGGTGGAGCCGGTCGGAGACGTTCCACAGGCGTACGGTGCCGTCGTCGCCGGCGCTGGCCAGGGTTTTCCCGTCCGGGCTGAAGACCGCGCTGGAGACCCAGCTCGTGTGGCCGTACAGCGGCTTGCCCAGCGCCTTGGGGCGGGTCGGGTCGCTGACGTCCCACAGGCGGACCGTGCGGTCGTAGGCGGCGGTGGCCAGCGTCTTGCCGTCGGGGCTGAAGGTGGTGAGGTAGACGGCTCCGGTGTGGCCGAGCAGCGGGGTGGCCAGCGGTGCGTTGACGATCGACACCAGACGGTTGTTGGCGCCCTCGTCGTCCGGGCGCAGACCGTGTGCGACCAGGTCCAGCTGGGCGGAGAGTGCCGGGTCCGAGTACTGGAACCGGTCGGCCTCCGCGACCACCTGCTCGAACATCGCGTCGTCCCGCTGCTGCCGGGCGATCACGGCGGCGCCCGCGGCCAGCACTGCCAGCACGACCAGCGCCGACACAGCGGCCCTGCTGATCCACACCGTGCGCCGGCGCAGCCGCACCGAGGCCGCCAGGAACTCCACCGCGCTGCGGGTCAGGAAGGTGTCACCGGCCGACTTCGCCCAGGTGTGGGCCTGCTCCAGCCGCGAGCCCCGGTACAGCAGCGCGGAGTCGTGGCCGGACTCGTCCCAGGACCGGCCGTCCTCCTCCAGACGCTGGCGCAGCAGATTGCCGTTGCGGTCCTCGTCGAGCCACTCACGCAGCCGGGGCCAGGCGTGCAGCAGCGCTTCGTGGGTGATTTCCACGGTGTCCGCGTCCAGCGTCACAAGGCGGGCCCGGACCAGCGCTTCGAGCGACTCCTCCGTCTTGTTCGGGTCGGTGGACTCGGCGGCCAGCTGGCGCCGGGTGCCACGCCTGCGGGTCGCCTGGGTGTCCTCGCCGAGGCGGACCAGACGGAGCAGCAGCAGCCTCGCGGCGGTGCGGGCGGCCGGGTCCAGGCTGGACCAGGCGCGTTCGGCGGTCGCGGCGACAGCACCCTGGATACCGCCGGCCGCCCGGTAGCCGGCCAGCGTCAGACGGCCCCCCTTGCGGCGCTGCCAGGTGGCGAGCAGCGCGTGCGAGAGCAGTGGGAGGACGCCGGCGTCATGGGCGCCCCGCGGGCCGTCGGCGCTCACCTCACGGACGATCAGCTCGGCGAGGCCGGGCTCCAGTTCCAGCCCCACCGCCTTGGCGGGGGCGGTCATGGCCTCGCGCAGCTCGGCGGTGGTCAGCGGGCCGAGCACCATGTGCCGGTGCTGGAGCGCGTCGGCCAGCTCGGGGTAGCCCAGGCACTGCTCGTAGAAGTCGGCGCGGATGCCGAGGACGACCAGGGCAGGGGCTGGTCTGTCGGGGGCGGCGGAGGTACTGGCCGTGTGGAGGAGCTGGACGAAGGTGCGCCGCTCCGCCTCGTCGGTGCAGAGGGTGAAGGTCTCCTCGAACTGGTCCACGATCACGACCGGACGTGCCGGATCGGGTCCGGAGGGCCATGTTTCACGTGAAACATCCTCGGCCTCGCGCCCGGCCCAGGCCGTGACCGCCTCCCGTACGGCCCCTGGATCGTCCAGGTCCGCCAGACCGCCCAGTTCGGGTATGCGGCGGGTCAGTTCCTTGACGGGGTCCGCTCCCGGGACGAGTTGCAGGACCTCGTGCGGGCGGTCCTCCTCCTCGGCCAGGGCGCCGTTCTGCAGTGCCGTGACCACGCCGGCGTTCAGCAGCGAGGACTTTCCCGCCCCCGAGGCGCCGACCAGCATGACGAGACCGCCGCCCGCCTTTGCCGACCGGAGCTGGGCGACCAGGGCGTCGGTGCTGCGCTCGCGGCCGAAGAACCAGCGGGCGTCCTCACGACGGTAGGAGGCCAGGCCCCGGTACGGGCAGACACTGTCGACCGGCGGTGGTGCGTCCGACTCCTCCGCCGCCTCCGGCAGTTCGCCGACCGGATCGGCCACGGCCCGCTCCCACAGCTTCTGCCACTGGGGCAGGTCGTACAGACCGGAGGAGACCGGCGTCGGCTGGGAGCGCCGGGCCTGGGGGATGAGGACCTGGAGTACGGCGGAGAGGGCGACGAACTGCGCGGGTACGTTCTTCGCCCGCCGCCAGTCGCTGATCCGCTGGGCGGAGACCCGCACGGGCCGGCCCCGCTCGTCGACGCGATGCAGCCGGTCGACCGCCTCGGCGACGCGTTTGAGCGGAGGATTGCCGGCCTCCTTGTACAGCAACGCGAGACGTTCCGCGAAGGCTGTGCGTGCCCCTGCGTCGGGACCCAAGGCTCTCCACCCCTTACTTCCCCCGGTGCTGGACATCCGGACCGGAAAACTCACTTTATATGGCTGACCTGCGGCGAAGCCCTGGACCGGACGTCCTGGGCTCCTCAGATGTGCACCTCGACTGGCAGGATTTCGCTGCAGCAAGGCGGTGGTCGGGCGGCGCCCGACGGGCCGACCAGCTCAGCGTCCGGAGAGACAGCGCACAGCACCGCATGTTCTCGGTCAGGTTCCACCGGCGATTACCCGCCGGAGTGGCGCGACGACGGCAGCTGCTTTCTCCGACCGAGCGGGCCCTGCGGGGCCCGAGGTCACTCGTGCCGTTCGGCACCGGTCCCCACGTGGGGAGGGACCGGAGCCGAACGGCACGGGGCACCGTTCATCGTGGGCTTCCATGGCACCTGGGGTGACACCCCCAGGTCTCTTCGGCGCCGTGTCGCCGTGGGCCGCCGTGCTGCTGAGGTGAGGCGTCCGCGCGGCCTCAGCGCCGTATCCAGCCCGCCGTACGTGCCGCCTCGACCGCCTGTTCCTCCGCGTCGTCGGCCGCCGTGTTCAGGGCCGTGTCCTGGCCCGCCGCGGTACCGGCGGCCGCCATGGCTGCCGCCCGGGACGCGGTGAGGGCGGCGCCTGCGTGGCGGCAGACGGGCGCGCGGTTCCCCGGGCCCTGGGGGGCGCGTGCGCACCGTCGGGTCAGGTGAACAGTCCCAGTGCCGCGTCCAGGGACCAGGTCTGCCAGCACATGGCGAAGAGACCGGCCGCGGAGATGAGGGCCATCATCAGGTTCTGTCCCTGTTCGGCCCAGTCGTGGATCATGAGGGTCAGGTAGATCAGGTTGAGCAGGAACCCGGCCACCAGGGCGATGGGTGTGAGGAAGCCGAAGGCCAGGCCGAGGCCGAGGGCCAGCTCCGCGTACGCCACCACGTAGGCCATCAGCCGGGGACGTGGCGCGACCACGACGTCGAAGCCCCGCCGGACCACCGGCCAGCGGTGCTTCTCCGCGACCCCGGCCGCCCACTGGATGCCCCCGCCGCCGAACCACTGCTTCTTGTCCTTGTGCCGCCAGCTCTCCAGCCACCACAGACCGAGCCCGATGCGGAGCACCGCGAACCACTCGGCACCGCTCAGCAAGGCTGATCGCATCCCGCACCCTCCCCGGATCCGCCACTCACCTGACGATCCGTCAGTTCAGCGGAAGGCGGCGCGAGTCGCAAGAGGTCCGGCGGCTCTTGCTGGCACCGGCTCCTGGGCCTAGCCTGAAAGCCGAACCGAAATCTGATGGTCCGTCAGTTAATCGGGCATCCAAGCAGGCAGCAGGGGGTAGGCATGGCAGAGAACGCGACCGGCACCCAGGATCTGCCCAGGGTCGTCAGCGTGGACGACCACGTGATCGAGCCCGCGCACCTCTTCGAGAGGTGGCTGCCGGGCAAGTACCGCGACAAGGGCCCCAAGCCCTTCACGGCCGGCATCGGCGAACTCGCCTACGTCGGCGGCAAGTACCGCTTCACCACCGACCCCGAGGGCCAGATCACCGACTGGTGGGAGTACGAGGGCCTGCTCTTCCCGTACAAGCGGATCATCGCGGCCGTCGGCTTCTCCCGGGACGAGATGACGCTCGACGGCATCACCCGGGAACAGATGCGGCGCGGCTGCTGGGACCCCAAGGCCCGCCTGGACGACATGGACATGAACCATGTGGAGGCCTCGCTCTGCTTCCCCACCTTCCCCCGTTTCTGCGGGCAGACCTTCGCCGAGGCCGACGACAAGGAGGTCGCGCTGGCCTGCGTCCGCGCCTACAACGACTGGATGGTCGAGGAGTGGTGCGGCGACAGCGGCGGCCGGCTGATCCCGCTGTGCCTGATCCCGCTGTGGGACATCGACCTGGCCGTCGCCGAGATCCGGCGCAACGCCGAGCGGGGCGTCCGCGCGGTCACCTTCAGCGAGATCCCCACCTATCTGGGCCTGCCGTCCATCCACTCCGGTTACTGGAACCCGTTCTTCGCGGTCTGCGAGGAGACCGGGACGGTCGTCAACATGCACATCGGGAGCAGCTCGCAGATGCCCGCCGCCTCCCCCGACGCCCCGCCCGCCGTACAGGCCTCGCTGAGCTTCAACAACGCCATGGCCTCGATGATGGACTTCCTCTTCTCCGGGGTCCTGGTGCGGTTCCCCCGGCTCAAACTGGCGTACAGCGAGGGCCAGATGGGCTGGATCCCGTACGCCCTGGAGCGCGCCGACGACGTCTGGGAGGAGCACCGCGCCTGGGGCGGGGTCAAGGACCTGATCCCGGAGCCCCCGTCGACGTACTACTACCGGCAGATCTTCTGCTGCTTCTTCCGTGACCGGCACGGCATCGAGGCGATCGAGAGGGTCGGTGTGGACAACGCGACCTTCGAGACGGACTACCCGCACGTCGACTCGACCTGGCCGGAGACCAAGCGGGTCGCCCAGGAACACGTGGGCGGGCTGTCGCCGGAGGTGGCCTACAAGCTGCTGCGCGGGAACGCGATCCGGATGCTGGAGCTGCCTTTCACGTAGCCCGGTTCGGCGGGGCGTCCGGTGGGCAGGGGACTTCCCATGAAGGTCTCCGTCGACGCCGATGTCTGTTATGGGTCGGGTGAGTGTGCCTTCCGGGCACCCGCCGTGTTCGGCTTCGAGGACGGGTACGGTTTCGTCCTGCCCGGACGGGAGGAGTCCGGGGACGACGAACTGATCCGGGACATCGCCGAGCGCTGCCCCTCCCAGGCGATCCGGATCAACGGGAAAAGGGTCACTGACTAGCGGATGAGCACCCCCGGCACGGAACCCACCGAATCCACCGAACTCAGCGGACCCACCGAACTCAGCGGACCCACCGGACTCGGCGGACCCACCGGACTCGGCGGACTCACTGAACTCCTGGCCACCCTCGGCCGCGGCTACGTCCGCGACTTCCCGGGGCCCTGGGGCAAGACCCTGGCCGCCCGCGCCCTCAACCCCTACCTGCGCGACCACCCACGCCGGCGGGTCGTCGAGACGCGCTCCGGCGCCCGGTTCGCGGTCGACACGCAGGACCTCATCCAGCGCTACCTCTACCTCTTCGGGGTGTGGGAACCGCACATGACCCACTGGCTGCGCGGCAGACTGGCGCCGGGGGACTGCTTCGTCGACGTCGGCGCCAACATCGGCGTCTTCAGCGTCCTCGCCTCCCAACTGGTCGGGGAGCAGGGCCGGGTGGTCGCCGTCGAGGCCTCCCCCGCCTTCCACCACCGCCTCGAACAGCAGAGCGCGCTCAACGGCTGCCGGAACATCCGGGCGGTCAACGCCGCCGTCTCCGACGCCCACCGCACCCTGACCTTCGTGCTCGCCAGCTCCCGCAACATGGGCGCCAACAGCATCGTTCCGTGGGACGGTCCGGCCGAGTCGAGCTTCGACATCCAGGCCGTTCCGCTGCCCGAGCTGCTGCGGCCGGAGGAGATCGAGACCGCGCGGGTCATCAAGATCGACGTGGAGGGCGCCGAGGGCGCGGTGGTCCGGGGGCTGGCGCCGCTGCTGGAGAAACTGCGCCCGGACGCCGAGATCACCGTCGAGGTCACCCCCGACCGCATGGCCCAGCTGGGCGATGCGGCGGACGACCTGCTGCGCACCATGACCGACGCCGGCTACCACGTCTACCGGCTCGCCAACAGCTACGCGGCGGACAGCTACCCCAGGGCGCTGTACGGCGAGCCGGTGGCCCCGGTCCGCTGGGACCGACCGCTGACCGAGGAGAGCGACCTGGTGTTCTCACGGATCGACGCGGCGACGCTCTAGCCGGGCGGCGGCCGCACACGGGTGCCCTCCAGCCGCCGGACACGGTCGCCTTTCCAGCCGGCGGCCGGACGCGTGCGCCTTCCCGTCGGCCGGCCGGGCGCAGGTGTCCTCTAGTCGGCCGCCGTCGTCGGGTACCGCCAGTCGAACTCCGCCAGCGCCCGTGCCCGGGCCGCCACGACCGCCATCCTGGCCTGTCGTTCGGCCGGGTCGGTATGGGCGGGCTGGCCGGTGACCTGGCCCGCCCACTTGCGGTAGAGCAGCCCGGCCTCCGCCGTGAACCAGCCCGGGCTCACCGCGTTCAGCGCGAGCAGCAGCCCGGTGTCCTCGGAGGCGGGCAGTGCCATCCAGCCGCCCAGGGCGAGCAGCAGTTCACGGCGGACGAAGAGACTGGCCGGGTGGACCGGGGCGCGGAAGTCGTTCGCCGTCCAGAAGCCGAGCACCGCGCCGCGCTCGATCGGCCCCTGCGCCGGGTCGCCGGGGAAGCCGGCCGTGGAGCCGTCGGGCAGCAGATCGAGGACGCGTGAGGTGGCCCAGCCGACCGCCGGGTGGGCCTCGAGGACGGCCAGATCGCGGGCCAGCGTGCCCGGCGTGAGCTGGTCGTCGGCGTCGAGGATCTTGACGTACGACCCCTCGGCCCGGGCCAGCGCGAGGGTACGGGCGACACCGGGACCGCCGGTGCGGCCCTGCCGGTACGACACCCGGGCGTCGTCCGGGACGTACGGGCGGACCTCGTCGCCGTGGCCGTCCTCCTGGACCAGCCACTGCCACTCCCAGCCGTCCGGCAGCCGCTGCTCGCACAGCGACTTGTACGCCTCCGGCAGGAAGCGGGCCGACGGCGCGTGGACCGCGGTGACGACGGTGACGCACCGGCTCACGGCGGCGCTCACCACCTTTCCAGGTGTGTGGTGAAGAACAGTTCCGTGCGGTCGCCCGGAAGCGTGACGACGGAGATGTCCACGATGCGGTTGCGGATGTCGTACGACGTCTTGCGCAGCAGGATCACCGAGGTACCGGCCGGCAGGTCCAGCTCCCGGGCCTCCTCGGGCGTCGGCGGCCGGGCGGTGAAGCGTTCCTCGACACGGGCGACCTCGATGCCGACGGTGTGCAGCTGGTTCTGGGTGCCGCCCGGCCAGGGCTCCCTGGTCTCGTCCAGGAGCGCCGGGTTCGCCGCGATCATGTCCCGGACGAGATAGGAGCTCACCAGGCTGAAGGGCGCGGACTCGGCCGAGTACCGGGTCCGGTAGGTGCGTTCCAGGAGCACCGTGCCCTCGGGCACCCCGAACGCGTCAGCGAGGTCGCTGGGCGCGATCAGCTCGCGGTACCGGGCGAAGAACACCAGGTCGTCGAGGACCAGCCCGGTCTCGTGCTCGGTCGCGCCGGTCGCGGCCCGGGTGGCCTCCGGCATCCTGGCGCGGTCCTTCTCCCACTGGTGCCGGGTGTTGTCCCGGATCGCACGGGTGCGGGGCCTGCGCACGAAGGTGCCGCTGCCGTGCCGCTTGTCGATCAGACCCTCCGCGCTCAGCAGCCGCAGCGCGTTCTGGAGCGTGGGCACGCTCCGGCCGTAGTGCCGGGCCAGCTCCGCCTCGGAGGGCAGCCGCGCACCGGGCTTGAGCTCGCCGTTCCTGATGGAGCGGCGGAGATCGTCGGCGATCTCCTCGTACGCCTTGGGCACGACTTCAGCCTACGACTCCTTAAGAGGAGTTGAAGAGTCGAGTGCCCCACCGACGGGGCCGGACATGCTCCGACCGGGCCGGACATGTTCCGACCGGGGCCGGACATGCGAAGACCCGCGGCCGGGTCCCGGTCGCGGGTCTGTGTCGCAGTAGGCGCTGGTACGTACGCAAGTCGCCCTTGCGCCGTTGCGTCTGAGCTGGCTGGGGAGGATCAGCAGTCGAGGTTCGCCGCGGGGGGTTCGGCCGGGTCCTCCGACTCGGTCGTGTCAAGGGGCCGCTGGCGGCAGCCGGGGGTCTTTCCGTGGGCCTCGGCCCGGATGCGCTGCTTCATCGTGGGGGGCAGGGACCTGGCTTGGGACCAGAGCCAGTGGGTCTGTGCCGGGATCATCACCCGGCCGGCCGGGCTGTGGTCGTCGCCGCTGCTGTTGCTCGGGGCCTCGGTCTGCGGTACCGCGGTGGCGGTGGTGGCGGAGACGAGTCCGAGCGCCGTGCACAGCGCGAGGAAGGCGGTGACGATAGCGGTCCACAACGTCATGACCTTGGCGTTCCGAGCCATGGCCCCTCACTTTCGGGTTGGGCGATTTGCGTACTTTCCTCATGATGTGTATGGGGGTCGCGAAGTGGGGGACGTCGACCTGTGGCGCGGCGATGTTCCGATGAACACCACCCGGACGGACGCAAGAGCGCCGAACAATCAGAAGAAAGGCCCCCGAAGGCGGACGAGAGGGAGCAAAGTAACCGTCCGTGGAGGTGTGATCACCCTCCGATCAGAACGGCCCGGCCTCGTGCAACGCGACGTGCAACACCTTGTGGTGAGCCGGAGTTGGGGCCGGATGCCAGGTCACCGATCGATATCGGTCGGTGTGTATAGTCGGGCGCCAGAGGTCCCCTACGTCAAGGAAGAGACGAGGTCGCGCGGTGAAGAAGCTTCTCCTGGTCGCACTGGCCGCCATCGGCGGGCTCCTCGTGTACCGCCAGATCCAGGCGGATCGCGCCGAGCAGGATCTGTGGACGGAGGCGACTGACTCCGTGCCCACGGGTTCGTGAGCACCGACAACGAACGACACTGAGACCCCGACCGCCTCGCGGTCGGGGTTTTGCGTTGTCAGGGGGCCCGGGGGTGCGAGGGGGGCGTTTCGGACGGTCATACGAATTGCCGGGTGGCGCGGGGGCGTGCGCGGCAGTATGGGGCCGGTCCGGGACTTCGACGGCTGACGAGCGACGGCTGGGGGCGCGCGTGATACGGCGGTGGCGTACGGCGGCGGGACGGCGGGGCATCGGCAGGACGGCCGCCCTCGCACTGGCAGCCCTGCTGACGGCACTGCTGCCGGCCTCTCCGGTTGCGGCGGACGACGGCAGCGGCTATGCCTTCGCCCCGGACGCCCGCACGATCACCGGGGCGTCGGGTACCGCGGCCGCCGTACCGCTGGAGCCCGGCACGACCTACCGCAGCACCCTGCCGGAGAAGGGCGAGCTGTACTTCCGTCTGGAACTCGCCGCCGGCAGCACGGCCTACGTCCCGGTCACCGCCGTCCCACCGGCCGACGCCACCGTCTCCGCGAGCGACGGCATCGGGGTCTCGATCGAGGACGCCAACGGTGTCTCCTGCGGCTACGACGGCGCCCGCTTCGGCGCCGGACTGAGCCCTCGGCCGGTCACGGCGCTGGGACGGCGGGACACGGGCAAGGCGCTCTGCCAGGACGCGGGCACCTACTACGTGATCGTCGAGCGGCTCGCGTCCGGCTCGCGGACCACGACCCCGGGCAGCTGGGACCTGGAGATCGCCCCCGTCACCGAACCGGGCCTGGCCAGGGCCGGCGCCACCACCGCCCCCGGGACCTGGAACTCCGCCTCCCCCGAGCCGCTCGCCGACGACCCCCGCCGCCGCACCGCCGGCGCCGGCTTCGCCACGGCCCGCACCCTGGACACGGGCGTCTGGCAGACCGGCATCACCCCCGGTCAGACCCTCTACTACGCGGTCCCGGTCGACTGGGGACAGCAACTGCACACCACCGTCGAACTGGGCAGCACCAGCGGCGACACCCACGGCTACGTGAACGCCGCGCTCAACCTCTCCCTCTACAACCCGGTCCGCGGCTACGTCGACGACATCTCCCTCGGCTACGACGGCACCCAGAAGGCGTCTTCCCTCGCCCCCCTGCCACCCGTGGCCTACGCCAACCGGTACGCCGTCTCCGGCGAGGAGAACTCCGTCCGCTTCGCCGGCGCCTACTACCTCGTCGTCCACCTCACCGGGCAGACGGCGGACACGTTCGGGCAGGGGCCGTACGACGTGACACTCCGGGTCCGCGTCGACGGCACCCCGAACTCCGGTCCCGATTACGCCGGTTCACCCGTCCCGAAGGGTGTCTTCGACCCGCCGTCGGTCCAGGGCGGCGGCCTGGTGGCCGCGGCCGGCGACCATGACACGACGGCGATGCGGGTGCTCGCGGCCGGCGGGATCGGTACGGGCACGGCCCTGCTCCTGGTCCTGGGCGTGTGGACGCTGACCGCCCGCCGCGCTCAGATCCGGGTCAACGCCCAGAAGCCCGCGGCGTAACAGGCCAGCGCCACCAGCAGGATGGCCACGGCGGCCTTTGCGGGCGGACCGGGCCGACGCACCCGCCGCCGACGCCGGCCGTGGGTACGCACCGACAGCTGAGAGACCTGCGACGCCGGCTGCGGGTCACGGGCGGTGTAGGTGGCTGTGTCGGTGGTGTCGGTATGCGGCCGGGCCGGGGGGAGGGGTTGCGCGGGGGGCCAGGGGGTGTGGGGCTGCGGGACGGAGGAGGCCGGGAGCTGTTGCGGCTGCGGCTCCGGTCGTGGCTGCGGTTCGGATTTCGTTCGTGGCCGCGGGTCCGGTGCTGGCCGCGATTGCGGCTGCTGGTGGGCGGCGTACGGCGGGTACGGCGGTGTGGGCTGCGGCGGCTCCGCGTACGGGGCGGGTACCGGCGTCTGGGGCGCTGGGAGCCGGAAGCTCCCGGTGTCGGACATGCCTGCGGGGGCCGAGGCGGAGCCGGTGGGACCGGTGGAGGTGGCCGGGGGCGCCGCCGCGCTTCCTGCTGGGGCTCCGGCTGCCGAGCCGGGGTCCATGCCGGTCGGCGTGCCCGATGCAGCCTCCGGTGCCATGCCGGATGCGGCCTCGGGTGCCGGGCCGAAGGGTGCGTCTGGTGCCAGGCCGGATGCGGCCTCTGGCGTTGTGTCGAAGGGTGCGTCTGGTGCCAGGCCGGATGCTGCCTCCGGCGCTGTGCCGAAGGCTGCCTCTGGCGTTGTGCCGGATGCGGCCTCCGGTGTGGTGTCGTAACCCGTCGGGGTGGCCGCCTCTGACGGCCTCCCCTTTTCCGCTGTGGTGTCCGAACCGGAGCTCGTTCCTGTCACCGCGGCCGGATCCGCGGCGGCCTCCGCACCGGCGGCCGTACCAAGGGCAGTTGCCAAACCCGCGGCCGCCTCCGTCGGGCTGCCGGCGGCCCTCGTTCCCGTCTCCGCCGTCCCTGTCGTACCCGTCGCACCTCGCGTCGTATCGACCCCCGACGCCATCCGCAGCGGGCCTTCAGGCGCGAACCCCGGCGGAAGTGGCCCCAGTTGGTCGAAGATCTCGATCAACTCGTCGTCGATGCCCGGTTCCGGGAGGAGCTCCATGGCCTGGGCGAGGGCCTTGCGGGCGCCGGTGGCCGTGCGGAAGCGGGACTGGGGGTTGGGCTGGAGGAGGGTGGCGACGACCTGCCAGAGGGGGTCGGGGATGCCCTTGGGCGCTCCGGGTGTGCCGTGTTCGGCGAAGTGCTGGACGAGCGCCTTGGCGTCGGGCTTGGCGCCTTCCAGAAGAAACAGGGCGACCAGGCCGACGGCGAACAGGTCGGCCGCGAAGTCGGGCTCGGCGCCCAGGAGTTGCTCGGGGGCGATGTAACCCGGCGTGCCGACCACGAGGTTGGTCTCGGTCAGCCGGGCCTCGCCGAACCGCATGGCGATGCCGAAGTCGGAGAGACGCAGGCGCGGGCGGGCGGTGCCGCTGGCCTCCAGCAGGATGTTCGCGGGTTTGATGTCCCGGTGGACCACGCCCTCCGAGTGCACCGCGGCGAGGCCGGAGAGGAGCTGGTCGAGGAGCGTGCAGACGAAAGCCGGGGGCAGGGGACCGTAGTCCCCCACGAGGTGGACCAGCGAGCCGCCGGCGACCAGGTCCATCGTGAACAGGACCTTGTCGTCGTCGGCGGCCCAGCTGGCCGGAGCCAGGACATGGGGGTGGTCGATGCGCAGCGCCTGCTCCCGCACGAAGCGCAACAGCGCGTGGGCGTCGCTCTGCTGGAGCACCTTGGCGGCCACATAGCGCTTGCGCCGGTGGTCCCAGGCGCGCCACACGGCGCCCACTCCGCCATGACCGATCGGGTCGGCCAGTTCGTACCGGCCTGCGAAGACCTCACCCATGACTGCCCGTAGCCCTCCCCCTCTGGTCCCCCCTGCCCCACACCCCCCTTGCCTTCCCCCGGATGAGCGATACGACCCCTCTCGCGTGACCCCCTCGGCCAGGGCCGGGCCCCGCCCGGTTCACCGGACCCCCTCCGGTGTACCGGGCCGTGGCTCAGCTCTGGTGCGACTGGTAGTGCGTGACCGCGTCCGAGGTGCGGCCGGCGCCGTAGACCCGGAGGAACTCCGCAAGCTCCGGATGGGTCGGAGCCAGCGTGTCCGCCGCGTCGATGATGTCACCGGCGGCGGCCACCGAGCGCAGCAGCGACTGGATCTCGCGAACTACCCGCTTGACCGTGGGCGCACCCGAACCGCTCGTCGTCTGCGTGGTGTTGCTGAGCACCGAGCCCCCCTGGGACTTCTTGATCTCGTCCATCCGCTCGGTCGCCTCGGCCGCGCTCACGCTGCCGTCCGCGACCTGCGCCGCCAGGTCCTGGAGCAGCTGCACCCGCTGGACCACGGCCGGGTTGCCGATCTTCGCCCGCTGTCCGCTCATCAGCTGCGACAGCATGGGCGCGGACAGTCCGAGGACCGCCGCGAGACGTGCCTGGTTGAGCCCCAGGTCGTCGATGAGCTTACGGAAGAGCGCCCCCAACGGCTCTCCGTACCAGTTCCGCTGCAGCTCCCGCGCTCTGGCGGTGGCTTCCTGCTGTGCGGCGTCCATTGCGTCTCCCCATCGCTTCCCCAAAAAATCCACGGTTCGCTACAGCGAACCCCGTCGAGCATCTTACGGAGCGTGGTCATCCGCGGGGACCCCCAATCTTTTTGTGAGGTACGGGGGGTGACCCGGTACTCTGGTCTGCGGCACCGACCAGCGGACCTTTCGCTGGGGCGGCGGCTTCCCGTACGGGGCCTTAGCTCAGTTGGTAGAGCGCCGTCTTTGCATGGCGGATGTCAGGGGTTCGACTCCCCTAGGCTCCACACTGTGAGACCCCTCTGACCTGCGGAAACGCGGTCGGAGGGGTCTTTTTTGTCCCGGTTTCCCGTCAGGGTCTCGGTGGGGAGCGCACGCCTGAGATGAGGGCTCGGAGGGCGAAGCCGGACGAAGATCCATACGCACCGTGCGTGCCACGGCGGTGACTTCACGTGAGCGGCCGCGTCCTTACGTTCTCCCTGTGCCTCCTGGCCGAGCACTGGAGGCCGGGGTGCACCGCTCGTCGGTGCTCGATCGCCCAATCCCGGCGAATGATGTTTTTTCTGGCGTGGGCGGTCGAGTTCGGTATTCCCTGGCTCGTTATCCGTCGGTGTTCGGGGATATCGCGGGGAGTTCGACAGTGATGCGGATTCCGCCGGCGGCGCGCGGGGTGAGGGTGAGGGTCCCGTCGTGTGCGCGGGTGATGGTCTTGACGATGGCCAGGCCGAGGCCGACGCCCGCGTGGTCGGTGCGTATGCGTTCGGTGCCGCGCTGGAACGGTTCGGTAAGCGTCGAGGCCAGCTGAGGGGTGATGTGTTGGCCGGTGTTCTCGACGGTGAGCACCACGGTGCTGGGGCGGACGCCGGTATTGACCCACACGGTGCCCTGTTCGGGCAGGTTGTGGACGATCGCGTTGTGCACGAGGTTCGTGGTCAGCTGCAGCAGAAGCGCCGGTGAACCGACCGCGGGGGTGATGTCGCCGGAGGTCTCGATGGTGACGCCGTGCTTTTCCGCGAGGGGGAGGAGTGCTTCGGTGGCTTCCTCCGCCATGAGGGACAGATCGACGTGTTCCCGGGTGAAGGACCGTTGGCCGGCGCGGCTGAGCAGCAGCAGCGCCTCGGTGAGGTCGATCGCTCTCGTGGTGACGGTGTTGAGGCGGTCGATGATTTCGCCGGATTCGTGGTGCGGATCGCTGCGGGCCACGTCGAGAAGCGCCTTCGACACGGCGAGCGGGGTACGCAGTTCGTGAGAGGCGTTGGCGGCGAATCTCTGCTGTTCGGCGACGTGCGCCTCGAGCCGCGCGAGCATCGTGTCGAAGGCGTCGGCGAGTTCGCGGAACTCGTCCATGCGGCCCGGCAACCGGATCCGGTGGGAGAGCGATCCCTCCGTGGCCAGGCGAGTGGCGTCCGTGATGCGGGTCAGGGGGGCGAGCATCCGGCCGGCGAGGATCCACCCTCCCACGAGGCCGAACACGAGCAGGAACGTCAGGACGGCGACGGCCGTCGGGGCGAAGGTGCGCACGACGGCCAGGCGGTAGTCGGGCTCGAATATCAACCAGGGGTGGGGCACCCGGTTCAGGAACACCCACACCGCCGCCAGCAGCAGGGCGCCGGCCAGCATGACGAATCCGGCGTAGCTGAGGGTGAGTTTGAGGCGGACGCTCGGACCGGGGGCCCCAGCCACGGTCTCCTCCCTCGTGCCCGGCCTCCGGCTGGGTGTCGATGCGGTAGCCGACGCCCGGCACGGCGGCGATGACCCAGGGTTCGCCAAGACGCTTGCGCAGCGCCGAGACGGTGATGCGCACGGCGTTGGTGAACGGGTCCGCGTTCTCGTCCCAGGCGCGTTCCAGGAGTTCCTCGGCGCTGACGACACATTGATGCTACGAGTCGGCACATATCGTCCGTGTATCGAAAACGGCATACGCGTCGGCAACACCGCACCGCATTGACTGGCGGCACGACGTCAGGAACGGCCGGCTTTCGCCGCAGTAATCGAGGACAGACGATGACGCAGATGTACCGCGGATACCGCGGATGCGGCGGACGCGGCGGATCGGCAACGTCGGCAGCCTGGTGGAGAGCCTCCTGCCGTGGTTCGGCCTGTTCGTCCCGGTGCTCCTGGCCGGGGCGTTGTGGCGTCGCTCCGCCTCCGCGGCGGTCGCACTGCTGCTGCCGGTCGTGGTGTGGCTGAACCTCTTCGGCGGGCTGCTCGGCGACAAGTCCCACCCGGGCGGCGACCTCACCGTGGCCAGCCACAACGTCGACGCCGACAACCCTGACCCGGTCGGCACCGCCCGCGCCCTGGCCGTCTCCGGCGTGGACGTGCTGGCCCTGGAGGAGCTGACCCAGCAGGCCACGGGCACGTACGAGAAGGTGCTGGCGAAGGCGTACCCGTACCACGCCGTGCGGGGCACGGTCGGGCTGTGGAGCAGGCTGCCGCTGTCGGACACCCGGCCGGTCGACGTCAAGACGGACCAGGGGCCGCTGGCGGACACCATCCCGGCCGACGTCAAGATGGAGTACAACCGGGCGCTGCGCACCACGGTGGCCACCGACCAAGGGCCGCTGGCGGTGTACGTGGCCCACCTGGGATCCGTACGGGGTGCTTCCCAGGACGGGCTTCTGGACGGCCCAGCGGGACGCCGGCGCGCAGGCCCTCGCCGAGGCCGTCGCCGCCGAGCGGAACGAGCGGGTGGTGGTGCTCGGCGATCTGAACGGCACCATGGACGACCGCGCGTTCGCCGACCTCACCAAGCAGGTTCGCTCGGCCCAGGACGCGGCCGGTGACGGCTTCGGGTTCAGCTGGCCGGCGAAGTTCCCGGTGGCACGGATCGACCAGATCCTCGTCCGCGGTGTGCGGCCGCGGAGTTCGTGGGTACTGCCGGCCACCGGCAGCGACCACCTGCCGGTGGCGGCCGGAATCAGCTGGTGAACACGCTCGCCGCCGACGCCTGGTGAGGCGCCCGCCCGGCATGACCGGAACATATCGCCGGCGTATCGAAAACCGCATACGTGCCGGCATCACCGCGCTGGCGACCCCCCTGACCCACGTGGGTCGAGGGGGGTCCGCTGGTTTCACGTGAAACGCCGGCTCAGTGGTTCTTGTCGTCCCGGGACGTCTGCTCCTCCGCCTCCTTGGCCTGGACCTCGGGGTGCAGGGGAGAACTGCCGTCCACCGAACTGAGACGGCCCGAATCCGGGACCTCCGTGGCAGCGGGCGGCTCGACCAGCCAGTCCGGGTTGGCCTGCTTGTCCCACCACTTCCACGCGGCGAAGGCCGCACCGGCCAGCACGCCGAACACGGCGAACGCCTTGAACGCACGGCCGCACGACGAACGCCGCTCGTTCCTGCGCGCCAGCTTCTCGATCTCCTCGGCGGAGACATTGCCCCGCAGCGCGGCCAGCGCGGCGGCACCCCGCGCGGTGGCCTCGTCACGGACGGGCCCGGCCGCCGCCACGGCCTGCTCGAACCTCGGACGTGAATAGTCGGCAGCCTGCCGGGCTGCCTTACGGGTCAGATCAGCGGCGTCGTGCGCAGCCTGATCCACCATCGGTGGCACATGCGTCCGCGCCTGTTCCAGACGCGGCACGAGACGGGCGTCGTACTGGACGCGGGCCTGTTCAGCGGCCTGCGACACCACGGGCGCGAGCCGTACGCGTGCCTCCTGCGCGTAGTACGCGGCACGCTCCTTGGCCGTGTCGGCGTAGGGCGCCACCACTTCCGCGGCGTGCCGCACGCTGTCCTTCGCCGAGCTGGTCGCGGTGCGCACGCTCTCTTTGCGGGTCACGGGTTTCCTCCTCCTCGGTGGCGTACGGTAATTCGACTTTCCACCCTTTTAGGGATCATGCCTGCCGACGAGCCGAGCGGCGCGCGAGGACGGGCATACGGGTGCAACCAGAGCTAAGAGGGGCTTGTCGACGACAATGCCACGGATCGGCGCTCAGCGCTCCTGCCCGGGACGGCTCGAACAGGATCGGGTGGACCCCGCCAGGTTTCCGCAAGCGATTCGTGAGGATCTGAGCAGGGACGCGCCAGGCGGGCGACCGGGCCGCCGTACCGTGCGAGGATCGTGAGGGCGAACCCATCACCGGGTTACCCCCGAGCACACGAGAGCACAACGGAAGGCGGACCGTGGCCGAGCAGCTCTACGCCACCTTGAAGACCAGCCTCGGCGACATCGAGGTCCGGCTCTTCCCGAACCACGCGCCGAAGACCGTCAAGAACTTCGTAGAACTGGCGCAGGGCGAGCGCGAGTGGACTCACCCGGCCACCGGCACGGTCTCCACCAACCCGCTGTACGACGGCACGATCTTCCACCGGGTGATCGGCGGATTCATGATCCAGGGCGGCGACCCGGTCGGCACCGGCATCGGCGGCCCCGGCTACAAGTTCGAGGACGAGTTCCACCCCGACCTCCGCTTCGACCGCCCCTACCTGCTGGCCATGGCCAATGCCGGCCCCCGCACCAACGGCTCGCAGTTCTTCATCACGGTCAACCCCGCGCCTCACCTCAACCGCAAGCACACCATCTTCGGCGAGGTCGTCGACGCGGACAGCCAGAAGATCGTGGACAAGATCGCCTCGGTCACCGTCAGCGGGCCGAACAAGCGTCCCGAGAACGACGTGGTCGTCGAGACGGTCGTCGTCGAGAAGCGCGAGAGCTGATCCGCCAGAAGAAGGCGCCCAGAAAAAGGCGCCCAGCAGGAAACGCCCAGAAGGAAGCGCCCGAAAGGAAGCATCCGGAGGGAACCAAACGCCCCGCTCGTCCGTAAGGATGTGCGGGGCAGAGTATTGCCCACGACGAGCGAGGGGACCCCATGGAGGACCAGGCGACAGGCAACGCGCGCGACGCCCACAGCCTGCCCATGTGCTACCGGCACCCGGACCGGGAGACGGGCGTGCGCTGCACCCGCTGCGAGCGTCCCATCTGCCCCGAGTGCATGGTCAGCGCCTCCGTGGGCTTCCAGTGCCCCGAGTGCGTACGCGGCACCACCGCCGGTCAGAGCGGCCCGCCCCCGGCCGACACCCGCCCGCGCACCATCGCCGGCGGCACCGTCACCGCCGACCCCCGGCTGCTCACCAAGATCCTGATCGGCGTCAACATCGCCGTCTTCCTGGTCCAGCTCTCCGTCGGGGACAGCTTCACCAACCGCTTCGACCTGATCGGTCAGGCCTGGTTCCCGCAGTACGGCGACATCGAAGGCGTCGCACAGGGCCAGTACTACCGACTGCTGACCGCGATGTTCCTGCACGACAGCTCGAACCCCATGCACATCGCGTTCAACATGCTCAGCCTGTGGTGGATCGGCGGCCCCCTGGAGGCCGCCCTCGGACGCGCGCGGTACATCACGCTCTACTTCGTCTCCGGCCTGGCCGGCAGCGCCTTCACCTATCTGCTGGCCGCCCAGAACCAGCCCTCGCTCGGCGCGTCCGGGGCGATCTTCGGTCTCTTCGGCGCGACCGCGGTGCTCATCCGCCGGCTCAACTACGACATGCGGCCGATCATCGCCCTGCTGGTGATCAACCTCATCTTCACCTTCAGCGGCGGTATCGCCTGGCAGGCCCATATCGGCGGCCTGGTCGCCGGTGTCGTCACCGGGTACGCGATGGTGCACGCCCCGCGCGAGCGGCGGAACCTCGTCCAGTACGGCACCTGCGCGCTGGTCCTGGTGGTGGCGCTCGTCCTGACGGTCGTCAGGACCGCCCAGCTCACCTGACCGGACTCCCCGCGCGCCCGGTTCACCCGTTCACGGCGGCTCGCCGCACCGATACCGAACCGTTGTCCACAGTCGGTGGCCGATCTTGTGCATAGCGTTCCCGCACAACTGCGCCCCCTGTCACTCACCTGCGTTCGCGCAGGTCAGGCAGGGGGCGAACAGCCTTGCGGCGGGCGTTGTGGTAGTCGTACCGGCGTCAACGCCCGATGGGTTATCCACAGATCGTCGTCTTTTCCCCAGGAGGGTGTGGACAGCAGGTCAGGCCTGTGGATAACTCAGCGAACAGCCCTGGGCAGAGCTACTTCCACTGTGTGGAGACGCCGAAGCCGGCGGCGATGAAGCCGAAGCCCACGACGATGTTCCAGTTGTCGAGACTGTCGATGGGCAGCGAACCGTCGGTCACATAGAAGACGACGATCCAGGCCAGTCCGATGAGGAACATGGCCAGCATCACCGGCGCGACCCAGGCGCGACTGTTCAGTTTGATGGCGGTCGCCTGCTTCGCCGGGGGCGGCGTGTAGTCGGCCTTCTTGCGGATACGTGACTTCGGCACGAGGGTCTCTCCTGTCGATGCGCTGCGTGGCCGCGCAGGTAACTGGGTCGGGCTCAGGGCAGCGTACAAGGGGACAGTAAGGGCGCACTGACCGCTCCCCCGGGCGTCCGTTAGCGTAGTGCTTCCGCGGCGCCGAAGGAGATAAGGGTACGTTGAGCAATTCTGCCGACTCCAACGCCACCGGATCAACGGGTACGGACCCGGCCCGCAAGAGTGGCTTCCGGCCGGTTCGGATTCTTACCGTCGCCGTCTTCGCCCTGGCCGGTCTTCTCTTCTTCACCAGCTTCAACACGGCCAAGGGCACCGACATCCGCTCGGACGACAATCTGCTGAAGCTGTCCGACCTGATCCAGGAGCGCAGCCGCAAGAACAAGGAACTGGACGAGTCCAACGCGGGCTCGCGGGACCGGAACGAGAAGCTCGCCGAGCGTGACGACGGCTCCAGCAAGGCCCAGGACGACAAGCTCTCCGGTCTGGAGAAGGACGCGGGGACCCGGAAGCTCACCGGCGACGCGATCACCGTCACGCTGAACGACGCCCCTCCGAACGCCACGGCCAAGCTCCCCGGCTATCCCGAGCCGCAGCCCGACTACCTGGTCATCCACCAGCAGGACCTGCAGGCCGTGGTGAACGCCCTGTGGCAGGGCGGGGCCCAGGGCATCAAGGTGATGGACCAGCGGCTGATCTCCACCAGCGCGGTGCGATGTGTGGGCAACACCCTGATTCTCCAGGGCCGTGTGTACTCGCCGCCGTACAAGATCCAGGCGGTGGGGGATCCGGCGAAGATGCAGCAGGCGCTCGCGGACTCCGAGGCGATCCAGAACTACATGGTGTACGTCAACGTGTACGGCCTCGGCTGGAAAGTCACCGAGGACGGGACGGTGACTCTGCCGGGCTACTCGGGCACAGTGGATCTGCACTACGCGAAGCCTGTGGGGTAAGCAGCCCGTCGTCTTCTGGAGCCGCCGGTGCGCGTGATCGTCAGGACCGTCAGCGAGCTCTGCATCACCGTCGGCACGCTCATAGTCCTCTTCGTCGTGTATGTGCTGTTCTGGACCGGTGTGAAGGCCGACAGCGTCATGCATGACCAGATCGACCAGTTACAGCGCCAGTGGTCGGACAGCGCCACGGTGCACCCCACGGCCAAGGCGACCGCCGCCCCCGCCGAGCCGGCCGCGTACCACTACGGCAAGCCCTTCGCGATCATGTACATCCCCCGGTTCGGTTTCACGTGGAACAAGCCGGTCCTGGAGGGCACCGGCACCGATGTGCTGAAGAAGGGCCTCGCCCACTACGCCCGTACCGCCCGGCTGGGCCAGGAGGGCAACTTCGCGGTCGCCGGCCATCGGCGCACGTACGGCGACCCGTTCCTGGACTTCCCGAAGCTCCGCAGGGGCGACGCGATCGTGCTGACGGACGGTACGACCTGGTTCACGTATCGGATCGACAAAGGCCCTTACAAAACAGTTCCGACGGACGTTGAAGTGATCGACCCTCTGCCACGTAAGTCGGGGTATGGGCGTCCAGGCCGCTATCTCACGCTGACCACGTGCGATCCGGAATGGGGGCACAGTCATCGGCTGATCGTCTGGGCGCATCTGGACTCCACGCAGCCTGTGGAGGCAGGCAAACCCAAGGCGCTGCGCCGTTAGTCTGGTGCAGTACGGCGGGATTCTGGTGCCGTGGTGGAACGGAAGGGACGGCATGTACGGCTGGATCTGGCGGCATCTGCCGGGCAACGTGTGGGTGAGGGCGTTGATCTCATTCGTGCTGGTCCTGGCCGTGATCTATGTCCTCTTCCAGTACGTCTTCCCCTGGGCCGAACCGCTGCTGCCCTTCAACGATGTGACGGTGGACAACCAGTGAGCGCGCGGATTCTCGTCGTCGACAACTACGACAGCTTCGTCTTCAACCTGGTCCAGTACCTGTACCAGCTGGGTGCCGAGTGCGAGGTGCTGCGCAACGACGAGGTGTCGACGGCGCACGCCCAGGACGGCTTCGACGGCGTCCTGCTGTCGCCGGGCCCCGGCACGCCGGAGGAGGCGGGCGTCTGCGTGGAGATGGTCCGCCACTGCGCGGCCACCGGCGTCCCCGTCTTCGGCGTCTGCCTCGGCATGCAGTCGATGCAGGTGGCGTACGGCGGTGTGGTGGACCGGGCGCCGGAGCTGCTGCACGGCAAGACCTCGCTGGTGGAGCACGAGGGCCAGGGGGTCTTCGCCGGGCTGCCGACCCCGTTCACCGCGACCCGTTACCACTCTCTCGCCGCCGAGCCGGCCACCGTGCCGGCCGAGCTGGAGGTCACGGCCCGCACCCACGACGGGATCATCATGGGCCTCAGGCACCGTGAACTCCCGGTCGAGGGCGTGCAGTTCCATCCGGAGTCGGTGCTGACCGAGCACGGGCACCGGATGCTGGCCAACTGGCTGGTGGAATGCGGTGACCAGGGGGCCGTGGCGAGGTCGGTGGGGCTCGCCCCGGTGGTGGGCAGGGCCACGGCGTGACCGCGCTGCGCCCCGAGCGCGAGACCGATACCTCGTACGGGGGTCAGTCGTACGGGGGATCCGGTGCGCTCGGGGAGACGGCGTATCTCCCGCCGATCGACGACGAGACTGTCGCGCTGCGGATCCCCGATCCGCCGCCCATATCGGCTTCTGCGGGCACGGCAGCCTCTTCTGCCCCCGGACTCCCAGGGGGTGGCCGAGCGGCCCGCAGAAAGGCAGCCAAGCGGCGTGGTGGGCGTCATGGCGGCGCATCGGAGACCGCGCCGCCGGAGCACAGCCCGTCGGGGCGGCCGCTCTCCCGGGTCGAGGCGCGTCGGCAGGCGCGGTTGCGCAAGCCGAGTCCGGCGGTCATGGCGAGCCGGGCGATAGGCGAGATGTTCATCACCACCGGCGTGCTGATGCTGCTGTTCGTCACCTACCAGCTGTGGTGGACCAACGTCCGGGCTCATGCCCAGGCGGGCAGCGAGGCGAGCAGCCTGCAGAAGGACTGGGCGAGCGGCAAGCGTGCGCCCGGTGTCTTCGCGCCCGGGCAGGGTTTCGCCATCCTGCACATTCCCAAGCTGGACGTGGTGGCGCCGATAGCGGAGGGCGTCAGCAACAAGAAGGTCCTCGACAAGGGCATGGTCGGTCACTACGGCGAGGGTGTGCTGAAGACCGCGATGCCGCAGGACAAGACCGGCAACTTCGGTCTCGCCGCGCACCGCAACACGCATGGTGAGCCGTTCCGGTACATCAACAGGCTGGCCGCCGGTGACGCGGTCGTGGTCGAGACGCAGGACGAGTACTTCGTGTACAAGGTGACGTCGATGCTGCCGGTGACGTCGCCGAGCAACGTGAGTGTGCTGGACCCGGTCCCGAAGGGTTCGGGCTTCACCGGGCCGGGCCGGTACATCACCCTGACCACCTGCACGCCGGAGTTCACCAGCAAGTACCGGTTGATCGTGTGGGGCAAGATGGTCGAGGAACGCCCGCGCAGCAAGGGCAAGCCAGACGCGCTCGTCGAGTAAGGGCAGAGGCAGAGGAACAGTGGCAGCGACCGCCGACGACACCGAAGAGCAGACCGACGCGCCGGACGAGGTGCCCGTGCCGGGCCGCCGGCCGATCGGCCCGATCGCGATGGCGGTCAGTGTCTTCGGCGAACTCCTCATCACGGCGGGCCTGGTGCTCGGCCTGTTCGTCGTCTACTCGCTGTGGTGGACGAACGTCGTCGCCGACCGCAAGGCCGACCGGGAGGGTGACAAGGTCCGTGACACCTGGGCCCAGCAGGACACCGGCCCGGGCGCGCTGAACACGAAGAACGGCATCGGGTTCCTGCATGTGCCGTCCATGAAGAACGGCGAGGTGCTGGTCGAGAAGGGCACGTCGACGGACGTCCTGAACGACGGGGTCGCCGGCTACTACACGGACCCGGCCAAGGCCATGCTCCCCACCACCGGCAAGACCGGCAACTTCACCCTCGCCGCCCACCGTGACGGCCACGGCGCGAAGTTCCACAACATCGACAAGGTGAAGGTCGGCGACCCGGTCGTCTTCGAGACGCGGGACGACTGGTACGTCTACAAGGTCTACGACATCCTCCCGGAGACCTCGAAGTACAACGTCAAGGTCCTCTCCCAGGTCCCCAAGGAGTCCGGCAAGACGAAGCCGGGCCACTACATCACCCTGACGACGTGCACACCGGTGTACACGAGCCGGTACCGGTACGTGGTGTGGGGCGAGTTGGTGCGGGTGCAGAAGGTGGACAGCGAGCGGACGCCGCCGAAGGAACTGAGCTGACCGAGTTACTGACGGCAACTCGGTCGCCTTGTTGTCTGGGGGTTACCTCAGACCCCTGAGTGGCGCTCCGGCGCTCCATGCCTCCAACTCGTCGCGGTCCACCGTGATGATGCCGCTCAATTTGGCGATGGCCTGGGCTTCGCTGCTGAAGTTGCATGTGGCGACGGAGAGGGCGCCATCCACGCGGTCGACAGCTCGTGCGGCGCCGACGAACTTCTGCATGTCGGCGCTGCGGATGGAACGTCGACTGGTGTGTTTCTTGCACTGGACGGCCACGGTGCGTCCCTCAGCGGTGCGGGCGGTGACGCCGATGCTCCGGTCCTTGTTGGCCTGTCGTACGGCAATGTCGGTACAGCCGTCGCGGCGAAGGAGATCGGCGACGTGTCGTTCGAGTGCCTGCCAGGTCATGTTCTTGAGCTCGGTTCATGCGGTGGGGAAAGGGGTCAAGGAAGTTGAGAGAGCGCACGTGGTGACCGGAATGGCTTAATGAGCGTGTCGACGGGCAGAGACGGAGGGGAAGCTTGGCCAATGGTGTCGGGTCGGCGGAAACATGGCGGGCCAAGCGTGAGGCCCGTCTCGGCAATCTTCGGCGGAATGGTGATTCCAGGGGCCCGTTCAGAAATGCCTCGCCGACCTTGCGTAAAAGATGCGAAGCGACAATGCATCGAAGCTCCCCCGTCGCCTGCAAGTGAAATGAGTGATTACTTGAGGGGACGGAGAAGCTTCGATGAAACGTTCACATCCTGCCGGTCCAGGAGTTCAAGACTCCAATTACATTGCAGGAGTTCGGCTTGTTAAGATCCTTGATCTTCGGGCGAAAATCTAGCCGCAGTGGCCGATGTCAAAGGCGCCGGCGTACTTGCCGTTGTAGGTGATCTGGCCTGTAACAGCGATGCAGTGTCCGGCGGCACTGATGGAAACAGGTCCGGCGTAGTAGTCGTAGTAACCCTTGTCCGACACCCCGGCCGGGCCAGTGCAGTTCCCTGTGTCAACCGTTTCGTCGCATCGGTCAATTGATACGTACATAAGCTTGGAGACGCCGTAGCCGCCCGCAGAAGTGGCAACCGTGACAGCGCAGTTCTTGCCCGTGCTGGAGTCGTAGTAAAGGTAAACGTCACCGAATAGCGTGCCGCTGTTGTACATCGGGTAGGTGGCGATCTGTGACCCGGAGCACCCGTAGCCGCTGGCGGAGGCAGCGGGGGCCAGTGTGAGCATTCCAGCGAATATAGAAAAGACGGCCCCCAGGACCGCCAGTGCCTTCTTCATTATTCCCTCCAGAACTCGCGTACATAATTGTGGGGGGTTTGTGTCGCGATGATCATAACACTCGCGATCTTGAGCGTCTATGGAACATATGAAGAGACCCTTGCTGCGCTATCCGTCTAAAGTGGATTTGCTGCTCTTGATATAGTTTTGGGTAGCGGGGAATTCTTTGCCGCGTTACTCCGTTACTGGTCTCTTCTGGAGATTTGAGTCGATTGGCGAACTTCGTTGAGGTCGGGAATCGAGCTGAGGCATTCGGACATAACAGTTGGGCCCCGGCAGGGTCATGACTCTGATGGACCTCGGACTCTGACGAGGAATAGAGAGGGGGCGAGCTCAGTGGTGGGAGTCTCAGTGTA
>NZ_JBSHAF010000012.1:210386-253400 GCF_053611365.1 Streptomyces sp. NPDC054813
ACTGTTTTCGTGTATTTTGTTTCTTTTTTGTGTGGTGGGCTCATCTTGTTGGGGGGCGGATTCTCGGGTGCGCTTTCCTAAAAAACCGGGGGCCCCCCTGCCTGGAATCCAGGCAGGGGCCCAACTGTTATGTCCGAATCAGCCGCTGGTACCGCCGAAGAAGTTGGTACCGCCGTTGTTGTTCCCGCCGTTGTTGTTGTTGCCGCCCACCGTGGTGAGGGTGATCGTCGTGTTGCCCGGGTCGCCCTCGGGGGTGTTGGGCTGCGGGTCCTCGCCGGTGACGATCGCGTCGTCGCTGGAGTTGCCGTTGAACTGGATCTTGGTGAATCCGGCCGCCTGCAGGGTCTGCTTGGCCTGCTGCACGGTCTGGCCCCGAACCTCCGGCACGGCCGTCTGCTGCTTGGCCTTGCCGATCTGGATGTTCACCGTGGAGTTCTTGTCGACCTGTTGTCCCTTCTGCGGGTCGGTCGAGACGACCTTGTCGACCAGGTTGGGGTCGTCGGTGTCCACCTCGGTGCAGTTGCCGTTGAGGTTGTTGGCCGTCATCTGCGCCATGGCCGCGTCACAGGTCTGGCCGGTGACGTCGGGGACCGTCGACTTCTCCTCGGCCTTGGCGACGGTGAGGGTGATCGTGGAGCCCTTCTGGACCTCCGCGCCAAGGGCTGGATTCTGCTCCAGGACGGTGCCGGGGTCCTCCCCGGAAGTTCGCTGCTTCGTCTTGACGACGAACTTGTACTTGTCGCCCTCAAGCGTCGACGTGGCGTCGTCGACGTTCTGGCCGACGACACTCGGTACCACCACCTTCGGCGCGCCCGTCGACACCACCAGGTTGACCGTGTCGCCCTTGTTGACGTCCGAGCCGAAGGTGGGGTCCTGGCGGCAGACGCTGCCCTTGGGCGCGTTGCTGCAGGGCTTCCGGGTAGGGGTCCCCAGTTTCAGGCCCGAGTTGTCGGCCATCTTCTGTGCGTCCGCGTAGGTCGAGCCGACGAAGTTCGGAACGGCGAAGGGCTTGTCCGCGCCGTTGCCGCTGACCACCCATTTCCCGATCAGGATCGAGCCGACCAGCACCAGAATGCCGGCGACCACGAGCAGGATCGTGGAGGTGTTGCTCTTCTTCTGCTGGCGGCGGCGGTCCGGGCGTTCGTCGTAGCCGTAGCCTCCGTCGTCCGGGTTCATCGGCGGGAGCATCGTCGTGGCGCCGGCGTCCGCGCGCAGGGCCGTCGTCTGCTGGTCGTCCGGGTAGCCGTAGCCCACCGAACCCATCGCCGCGGTGGCGGCGACCGGCTGGCCGTCGAGGCACGCCTCGATGTCGGCGCGCATCTCGTCGGCCGACTGGTAGCGGTAGTTCGGGTCCTTGACCAGGGCCTTCAGGACAATGGCGTCCATCTCGGGCGTGATCTCGGGGTCGAACACCGAGGGGGGCTGGGGTTCCTCACGGACGTGCTGGTAGGCGACGGCCACCGGGCTGTCGCCCACGAACGGCGGTCGTACCGTCAGCAGCTCGTAGAGCAGGCAACCCGTCGAGTAGAGGTCCGAGCGGGCGTCGACCTGCTCGCCCTTCGCCTGCTCGGGGGAGAGGTACTGGGCCGTGCCGATGACCGCGGCCGTCTGGGTCATGGTCATGCCGGAGTCGCCCATGGCGCGGGCGATGCCGAAGTCCATGACCTTGACCTGGCCGTTGCGCGTGAGCATGACGTTGGCCGGCTTGATGTCACGGTGGACGATGCCGCTGCGGTGCGCGTACTCCAGGCCCTGGAGGATGCCGATGGTCATTTCCATCGCGCGCTCGGGCAGCAGCTTGCGGCCGGAGTGCAGCAGCTCACGGAGCGTCGAGCCGTCTACGTACTCCATGACGATGTACGGGATCGAGACCCCGTCGATGTAGTCCTCGCCCGTGTCGTAGACCGCGACGATCGCGGGATGGTTGAGCGAGGCGGCCGACTGGGCCTCCCGGCGGAACCGGGCCTGGAAGGACGGGTCGCGCGCGAGGTCCGCTCGCAGCGTCTTCACCGCCACCGTGCGGCCGAGCCGGGTGTCATGGGCGAGGTAGACCTCCGCCATGCCACCGCGACCGAGCACGTGGCCCAGTTCGTACCGGCCGCCTAGGCGACGCGGCTCTTCCATAGTTCCCTACCAGCCCTCTCCGTCGGTCCCGACCGGCACGGGTGTGCGGTCGGAGGCTGCCATCCGGGCCTACCGTACCCGGCTGTGTTTGTGTGACCTGGCCAAGCCCGTAACCCGATACAGGACCGGTATGTCAACGTGCACCGATGTGAAGGGGACGTGAGCGGGGTCACTTCTTGGAGTTGATGACCGCCTCCATCACGCTCTTCGCGATCGGGGCCGCGAGGCCGCCGCCGGAGATGTCGTCGCGGTTGGCCTGGTCGTCCTCGATCACCACGGCGACGGCGACGGGCTTGCTGCCGTCGGGGAGCTTGGCGTAGGAGATGAACCAGGCGTAGGGGTTCTCGCTGTTCTCCACACCGTGCTGGGCGGTACCGGTCTTGCCGCCGACGGTGACGCCGTTGATCTGGGCGTTCGTACCGGTGCCCTCCTTGACGACCGTCTCCATCATCGACTGGAGGACCTGGGCGTTGGAGGAGGACAGCGGCTGGCTCAGTTCCTCGGGGTCGGTCTGGGAGATGGTGTCGACGCTCGACGACTGCAGCTTGTCGATCATGTACGGCTTCATCAGCTTGCCGTCGTTGGCGACCGCGGAGGCGACCATGGCCATCTGGAGGGGGGTCGCGGCGGTGTTGAACTGGCCGATCGAGGACAGCGCGGTCTGCGACTGGTTCATGTTGTCGGAGAAGACCGAGGCGCTGGAGCGGACCGGGGTGAACTGCTCCTCGTCGAAGCCGAACTTCTTCGCCTCAGCCAGCATCTTGTCGTTGCCGAGGTCGGCGCCGATCTTGCCGAAGACGGTGTTGCAGGAGAACTTCAGCGCGACTCGCATGGTCGCGTTCTTGCAGGGGATGCTGCCTTCGTTCTTCAGCTCGGTGGTGGTGCCCGGCATGACGTACGGCAGCGGGGACTTCGTGGCCTCGTCGGCGGAGGTGTACAGCCCGTTCTGGAGCGCGGCCGCGGCGGTGACCACCTTGAAGGTGGAGCCCGGCGGGTAGGTCTCGCGCAGCGCCCGGTTCAGCATCGGGTCGTTCGGGTTGTACTTCTTCTGCAGCTTCTTCCACGCCTCGGCGTCGGTGTCCGAGGTGCCGGCGAAGGCCGACGGGTCGTACGAGGGGTAGCTCGCCAGGGCCAGGACCTTGCCCGTGGCGGGGTCCAGGGCGACGACGGCGCCCTTGCCGCCCTGCTTCTTCAGCCCGTTGTAGGCGGCGCTCTGGGCGGCCGCGTTGAGGGTGGTGACGACGTTGCCGCCCTGCTTCTGCTTGCCCGTGACCATGTCGAGGGTGTTGCGGAAGAAGAGCCGGTCGTCGTTGCCGGTGAGGATGCCGTCCTCGAGGGACTCCAGCTGGTTGGCGCCGAAGGCCTGGGATGCGTAGCCGGTGACCGGGGCCCACATGGGGCCGTTCTTGTAGGTGCGCTTGTACTTCAGGTCGTTCAGACCCGAGGAGTTGGACACGGAGGAGCCGGTGATCGGGTTTCCGTCGACGATGATGTCGCCGCGCGGGGTGGAGTAGCGGGCGATGGTGACCCGGCGGTTGGCGGGGTCCTCGCGGAGGGTGTCGGCCTTGACGTACTGGAGCCAGTTGTCGCGCAGCAGCAGGGTGAGGACCAGGAGGCCGCAGAAGATCGCGATCCGGCGCAGGGGCTTGTTCATGACGGGCGGACCACCTGGGTCATCTCGGCGTCGGGGTTGGCGGCGGGGGCCGGGGCCGGGCGGCGGGCGGTGTCGCTGATGCGGATCAGCACGCCGATGAGCGCCCAGTTGGCGATGACGGAGGAACCGCCGTACGCCAGGAACGGCATGGTCATACCGGTGAGCGGGATGAGGCCCATGACACCGCCGGCGACGACGAACACCTGGAGCGCGAAGGCGCCGGAGAGGCCGACGGCGAGCAGCTTGCCGAACGGGTCGCGGGCGGCGAGCGAGGTGCGCACACCGCGCTCGACGATCAGGCCGTAGATCAGCAGGAGCGCCATGATGCCGGCCAGGCCCAGCTCCTCGCCGAAGGTGGCGAGGATGAAGTCGGAGTTGGCGGCGAACCGGATCAGATCGGAGTGGCCCTGGCCGAGGCCGGTGCCGAGGGTGCCGCCGGAGCCGAACGCCCACAGGGCCTGCATCGCCTGCTCGGAGTGGCCTGCGACGCCCTGCCGGGAGAGCGTGTACTCCTTCATCGGGTCGAGCCAGGCCTGGACACGCTGCTGGACGTGCGGTTCGAAGCTGGCCACGCCGACCGCGCCGGCCGCCGACATCAGCAGACCGAAGAAGATCCAGCTGGTCCGCTCGGTGGCGACGTACAGCATGATGATGAACATTCCGAAGAACAGCAGCGAGGTACCGAGGTCGGTCTCGAACACCAGGATGAGGATCGAGATGAACCAGACGACCAGGATCGGGCCCAGGTCACGGCCGCGGGGCAGGTACAGGCCCATGAAGCGGCGGCTGGCGAGGGCCAGCGCGTCTCGCTTGACCATCAGGTAGCCGGCGAAGAACACCGCGAGGACGATCTTCGCGAACTCACCGGGCTGGATGGTGAAGCCGCCGACGGAGATCCAGATCTTGGCGCCGTAGACGTTCAGGCCGAGGCCCGGGACCAGCGGGAGCAGCAGCAGGAAGAGCGCGGCCACCATGGAGATGTAGGTGTAGCGCTGGAGTGCTCTGTGGTCCTTGAGGAAGATCAGGACGACGACGAACAGCGCGATGCCCATCGCGGTGTACAGCAGCTGGTTGGTGGCCTTGCCGCCCGATACATGGATCGACTGGAGCAGTTTGGACTGGTCGAGTCTCCAGATGACGACCAGGCCGAGGCCGTTGAGCAGCGTGGCCAGCGGCAGCAGCAGTGGGTCCGCGTACGGGGCGAACCTGCGGACGGCGAGGTGGGCGACGGCGGCCAGGAGGCCGAGGCCCAGGCCGTAGCTCAGCAGTCCCGCGGGGACCTTGTCGTTGATGGCCAGGCCCACGTTGGCGTAGGCGAACACCGGGATGGCGACGGCGAACACCAGGAGCGCGAGCTCGGTGTTGCGCCGGCTCGGGGTGCCGATGGAGCCGATGGTGGACGTGTTGTTCGTCGACGTGTTGGTAGTACTGCTCATCGTGTGACAGGGCCTCTCACGGCTTGCCTACTGCTTACCGCACAGCGAGACGACCTTCTGCTCATCCTCCGAGAGGGTGGGGCCGGGGCTGGGGGTCGCTGAGGGGGACGGGGACGGTGACGCCGTGGAGGACGCCGAGTTCGAAGGGCTTGGCGAGGCCTTGGACGTGAGAGAGGTCTTGGTGGTTCCCGTGGTGCCGCCGGCCTCGCCCTGGCCGGTCTTGGAGTTGGTCTTGGACTCGGACGCGGTGCGCTCCGACTCCTTCTTGCAGGCGGAGGCCTGCACGGCCAGCTCCTGGACCTTCGACTGGGCGTCCGTGAGGCCGCCCTCGGCGATGGTGGCCTTGACCTGCTTCTGCTGGTACGGCGGCAGGTACTTGAGTTCGATCTCGGGGTGGTCCTTCTCCACCTTCGAGAGCGACACCCAGGCCAGGTCCTGGCTGATGCCCTGGTACAGCGCGACGTGCGTGCCGTTGGCGCCGACGTAGTACTGGGTCTGCGTCCAGCGGTAGCCGCCGTAGAGGCCTCCGCCGATCACGGCGAGGGCGAGGATGCCGTAGAAGGATCTCTTCAGCCACCTGCGGCCCTTGCGGGGCTTGACGAAGTCGTCGTCGGTGTAGTCGCCGAAGCTGCCGGCCGGGACGTATCCGGTGGTGTCGCCGGAGCCGGGCGGGCCGAACTCGCCGCCTCCGCCCTGGCCGGGCACCTGGCGGCCGAGGTTGGCGGCGCGGCCGGCCGGGGTCTGCATGAAGCCGTTGTCGTGCAGGTGGTGCTGGTTCTCGGCGACGGCGCCGACCACGACCGGGGTGTCGGAGAGCTGCCCGGCGAGGGTGTCTCCGGTGTCCAGGTCGAGGACGTCCGCGATGATGACCGTGATGTTGTCGGGGCCGCCGCCGCGCAGCGCGAGCTGGATCAGCTCCTGCACGGTCTCCTGCGGGCCCTGGTAGCTGGCGAGGGTCTCCTCCAGGGTCTGGTGGGAGACGACCCCGGAGAGCCCGTCGGAGCAGATGAGGTAGCGGTCACCGGCGCGTACCTCGCGGATGGAGAGGTCGGGCTCGACGTGGTCGCCGCTGCCCAGCGCACGCATCAGCAGCGAGCGCTGCGGGTGGGTGGTGGCCTCTTCCTCGGTGATCCGGCCCTCGTCGACGAGCCGCTGCACCCAGGTGTGGTCCTGGGTGATCTGCGTGAGCAGGCCGTCCCGCAGCAGATAGGCGCGGGAGTCGCCGACGTGCACCAGGCCGAGCCGCTGGCCGGTCCACAGCAGGGCGGTGAGGGTGGTCCCCATGCCTTCCAGCTGCGGGTCCTCCTCGACCATGGCGCGCAGCTGGTCGTTGGCGCGCTGCACGGCGTGGCCGAGGGAGGTGAGGATGTCGGAGCCGGGCACGTCGTCGTCGAGCGTGACCAGGGTGGAGATCACCTCGGAGGAGGCGACCTCACCGGCGGCCTGGCCGCCCATGCCGTCGGCGATGGCGAGCAGGCGGGGACCGGCGTAACCGGAGTCCTCGTTGCCCTCCCGGATCATGCCTTTGTGCGATCCGGCGGCGAAGCGCAGTGACAGACTCATGCGCACCTCGCCCGTCGGCTCCGGGTACATCCGCACGGTGCCCACCCTCCGGTCGGGAGCGCGCCGGGGACCGGCGTCCGGTCCGCCGCCGCGTGCTCGCTCCGCTCGCGCCTATCCATGATGTAGCACTACTTCCGCAGCTCGATGACGGTTTTGCCGATGCGGATCGGCGCGCCCAGCGGGATCGGCGTGGGAGTCGTCAGCCGGGACCGGTCCAGATACGTGCCGTTCGTGGACCCGAGGTCCTCGACGATCCACTGGCCGTCGCGGTCCGGGTAGATCCTGGCATGGCGGCTGGAGGCGTAGTCGTCGTCCAGCACGATCGTGGAGTCGTGGGCGCGGCCCAGGGTGATGGTCTGTCCCTGGAGCGCGACCGTCGTACCCGTGAGCGTGCCCTCGGAGACGACGAGCTTGCTGGGGGCGTTGCGACGCCGGCCCCCGCCGGCCGCCGGTTGCTGGCCGCGCTGCTGCGGCGGCGCGGCTTGCTGCCGGGCGGCGGCGGGCTGCTGCCGGCGTCCTTCTTCCCTACGCGATCCGCGCTGAGTGACGCGCGTACCGAACAGGTCGCTGCGGATGACCTGCACGGCCACGATCACGAACAGCCACAGTACGGCCAGGAAACCCAGCCGCATGACCGTGAGGGTCAGCTCTGACATTGCCCCCGCTTCACCCTTCGGCTTGCCGGTAAATGATGGTGCTGCTGCCCACGACGATCCGCGAGCCGTCGCGGAGCGTAGCGCGGGTGGTGTGCTGCCCGTCCACCACGATGCCGTTGGTGGATCCGAGATCCTGGATCGTCGAGGGCGTTCCGGTCCGGATCTCGCAGTGCCGGCGGGAGACGCCGGGGTCGTCGATCCGCACGTCGGCCTCGGTGCTGCGGCCCAGCACGAGCGTCGCGCGGGAGATCTGATGGCGGGTGCCGTTGATCTCGATCCAGTAGCGGGTACGGGAGCCTGGCGCCGAGGCGCCGACCGGCCCGGAGGGACCGGCGGGCCGCTGGGCGGCGGGCTGGGCCGGCTGCGGGTAGCCGTAGCCGCCGGGGCGCTGCGGGGCGCCGGGAGGCGGTGCGCTGGGCATGGGCGGGGCCGCGGCGGACTGCGGGTAGCCGTAGCCGCCCGGTCGCTGCGGGGCGCCGCCGGCCGCGGGCGGGCGCTCCGGGGCGGCCTGCTGGTTGCTGGAGGAGGCGAGGGTGCGACTGCGCACCCGGTACAGGCCGGTGTCCAGGTCCTCGGCCTTCTCCAGGTTGACCTTGATCGGCCCCATGAAGGTGTAGCGCTGCTGCTTGGCGTAGTCGCGGACCATCCCGGCGAGCTCGTCGCCGAGCTGCCCGGAGTAGGGGCTGAGCCGCTCGAAGTCGGGAGCGCTCAGCTCGACGATGAAGTCGTTGGGTACGACGGTCCGGTCGCGGTTCCAGATGGTCGCGTTGTTGTCGCACTCGCGCTGCAGCGCACCGGCGATCTCCACGGGCTGGACCTCGGACTTGAACACCTTCGCGAAGGTGCCGTTGACCAGACCTTCGAGACGCTGCTCGAACTTCTTCAGGACTCCCACAGGGCACCTCCTCTGTCGCGTTGCCCGTACGGCTTGCCTTACCGCTACTGCTCACTGATCGTATCTACGCGCCCGGCAATCAGCCGGTTCCCCCAGCGGCCCCCCTTCGAACTCCTCGGCCCGCTTCTTCCTGTCAAGGATCGGCGGTTCCGCTGCCAAGGATCGTAGAGGCGGCTCATGACCAGTGTCCCGCACCTGACTGTGGACCTGATCCGTCTCCTGGACAGATGGCCTGGACCGGTACGAGGTTGATACGTGAACGCCGACTGCTCGGTACGTGAGCTTCAGGTGAGCGCTGCCCGGAGACAAGGGATGTGAACCCACCCCCTCCCACGTGCTAGTGTTCTGCGTGTCGGAAGGCGCCGCCCCGAAGGAAACACAGGGGCCGGGACCGGAGGACACACCCAATGCGCGGGTGGCGGAATAGGCAGACGCGCTGGATTCAGGTTCCAGTGCCCGCAAGGGCGTGGGGGTTCAACTCCCCCCTCGCGCACAGAGGCAGAAGGCCCATCGTGATCACGATGGGCCTTTTTGCTGTGCTGTTGGGGTTCACGGGTGCGGTGCGGGGCCGCGCGGCCCGAGGTGGCGGTGTGATTTTCCTGTCGGTGTGAGGTGTCTCTCACCGGGCGGAATCGCTGGGCCGAACACTGGGCGGGGCCTGCGCGGGGCATTGGTCGGATCACTGGGTGGGCACCAGGTGAGTCGCTGGGCGGGCATCAGGTGCATCACTGGGCGGGCGGGTGCGGTCTCCGGGTCGCCGTGGCGGCCGATGCGGTCGCGGCCAGGACCGCGAGGGCCGCGCAGACGGCGGTGGTGGCGGCCAGGGCCGCGGCCAGGGGAGGGCGAGGGCGGCAGGGGCGTGCAGGACGCGCAGGGCCGCCGCGACGGTCGCCAGGTTCAGGGCGGTTACGAGCAGGCCCAGCAGGGCGCCGACCGCGACCACCGCCAGCGCCTCGGCGCCGGCCAGCCGCAGCACCTGCCGGCGGGTGGCACCGGCCGGCCGTAGCGCGGCCAGCTCGGGGACCCGGTCGGAGGTGGCCATCACCATGGTGTTGACCAGGGAGCTCCCGGTGTACAGGAGCGCGATGCCGAGGACGAGGAAGAAGCCGAGGCGGGTGGTGCGGTCGCTGCTCGGGTGGGCCGCCGCGATCCACTGGTCCGCGGTGCGAACCCGGCCGCCGTCCGCCCTGACCGCCCGGCGCAGACCGGCGGCCACCGCGTCGGCGTCGGCGCCGTCGGCCAGGGCCACGTCGACCCGGTCGACGGCCGCGCCCGAGGCATTGGCCGGGGTGACGTACACGCCGTTGTCGCCGGTGCCCCTCCTCATCACCGCGGCGATGCGCAGGGTCCTGGGCGTGCCGCTGCCCAGCCACACCCGCACCCGCTCTGCCGACGGTGTGCCTCTCCCACTCCTGGCCCTGCCTCTGGGGGCGCGGGGCTGTATTCGATATGCGGCTGCCGCCGCGTGGGCGCGACCAGCCGCCGACCAGCCGCTGACAACCCGACGACGGCCAACCCCCCTTCCCGTCCGCCCTCCCGAAGTTATCCACAGGGTCTGACGCGTTATCGGCTCCCACCTGTACCGTTTCGACGAGTTGATGTTCGTGCGTGTGCGTGAGCGTGTGCGTGTGCGGAGTGCGGGGGAGGCGGTCGACGTGACCGGACTGGAAGAGCTGACGACGGCCCGGGCGCGCAAGTTGCCCTCGCCGAAGGGCTTTGCGCAGTGGCCGGTGAAGGGCTCGCCCAAGGAGGAGGGCAAGGCGCTGCGTTCGGCCGTGCCGCGCGGCAGCCACGGCGCCCTGGACCTGGACGGCTCCCGGCCCGACGCGGTGAGCGCCGTCGAGGAGTCCAACCGCGACCGCATTCCGGAGCTGATCCCGATAAGGGTCGGCAGGATGGCGGCGAGCCCGTTCGCGTTCCTGCGCGGCTCGGCCGGCCTGATGGCGCACGACCTGGCCCGCACCCCGATGACCAGGATCGCCACCCAGATCTGCGGGGACGCCCACGCGGCCAACTTCGGTCTGTACGGCGACCCGCGGGGCGACCTGGTCATCGATCTGAACGACTTCGACGAGACGGTGCCGGGTCCCTGGGAGTGGGACCTCAAGCGGCTCGCCGCCTCCCTGGTGCTGGCCGGCCGGGAGTCGGGCGCCGACGAGGACATGTGCCGCAAGGCGGCGGGTGACGCGGCCGGCGCCTACCGCCGCACCATGCGCCTGCTGGCGAAGCTCCCGGTGCTGGACGCGTGGAACGCCATCGCGGACGAGGAGTTGGTCTCCCACTCCGACGCCCACGACATGCTCGGCACCCTGCGCCGGGTGTCGGAGAAGGCCCGCGCCAACACCAGCGGCCGGTTCGCGGCCCGCTCCACCGAGCCCACCGAGAACGGCGGGCGCCGCTTCGTCGATGCCGCGCCGGTGCTGCGCCGGGTCGCGGACCAGGAGGCGGACATGGTCGTGGCGGCCCTGGAGCACTACGTCACCACGCTCTCCGAGGACCGCCACCCGCTGCTCTCCCGGCACGCCCCGCACGACGTCGCCTTCCGGATAGTCGGCACCGGCAGTGTCGGCACCCGGTCGTATGTCGTGCTGCTCCTCGACCATCGCGGCGAGCCGCTGATCCTCCAGGTCAAGGAGGCCCGCCCGTCCGCGCTGGTGCCGCACCTGGCGACGGCCGGCTTCGATGCGGCCGCCGTCGACCACGAGGGGCGCCGGGTGGTCCTCGGGCAGAAGCGGATGCAGGTGGTCAGCGACATCCTGCTCGGCTGGACCACGGTGGCGGGCCGTCCCTTCCAGGTCCGCCAGTTCCGCAACCGCAAGGGCAGCGTCGACCCGGCGGCCCTGTCGCCCGACCAGATCGACGACTACGGCCGGATGACCGGCGCGCTGCTGGCCCGCGCCCACTCCCACAGCGCCGACCCGCGTCTGATCGCCGGCTACTGCGGCAAGAACGAGGAGCTGGACGAGGCGATCGCCGCGTTCGCGGTGACCTACGCCGACCGCACGGAGGCGGACCACGGGGAACTGGTGACCGCGGTACGGGCGGGCCGGATCGCGGCGGAACTCGGGGTGTGACCTCCGGTGACGGGCCCTGGGCACTGAGGCGAAGTACGTCGTCATCGAGAACGGTGAAGTACGTCGTCATCGAGAACGGCGAGGACCGACGGCTGCACCCACGAGCTGGCCTGCCGTCCCGGAACCCTCGTCGTGGCCTGCAGAGATCTGGTCGCCGAGTGGGTGGCGGCCACCCATGAGGACGACAGGCCCTAGTCTGGTCGGGTGACGACCCCGGAAGCTGAGCAGTCTGAGGCACCGCGGCCCGAGGAACGCCTGGAGCGGGCCGTGCGGGCCGCCGAGCAGGCTTTGATCGAGTACGAGATCGCGGTCGAGACCTTCCGTGTCGAGGTCGAGAACTTCTCTCGCCTGCACGAGGAGAAGCTCGGCCCCCTCTATCTCCGCCTCGAAGAGCTGGACGCGCGGATCGCCGAGGCGAAGGCCGCCCGCACCGGCGACCCCGAGGACATCCGCGCCGCCGAGGAGGCCCGGGCCCGGGTCCTGCCCATCCCCGGCGTCGAGGAACTGCTGCACGGCTGGATGGACAGCAAGGGCCTGTTCCCGGAGGCCGTCGCGATGCTCACCGAGCAGGAGGTACGGCCCCCGCAGCGGGTGCGGCCCAGCGAGGAGGCTCGCCGGCTCTACCGCGAGCTGGCCCGCAAGGCCCATCCCGACCTGGTGCAGGAGGGGGCCGAGCAGGAGCGGCGCGAGGAGTTCCTCAGCCGGGTCAACGCGGCCTACGCCCGCGGCGACGAGGCCCTGCTGCGGGAGCTGGCCGAGGAGTGGGCGGCCGGGCCGGTCCCGCCCGAGCGCAAGCCGAGCCGCGCCGAGGAGCTGTACGCCCGCCTCGAATGGCTGGCCGAACGCAAGGAACTGCTCACCCTGGTCGCCAAGGAACTGGAGGACGGTCCCATCGCCGGCCTGCTCCGGCTGGCCCCCGAGGACCCCGACAGCCTCCTCGACGAGATCGCCGAGAAGCTCTACAAGGACGTCGCCGAGCGGGAGACCGAGCTGGCCGCGCTGCTCACCCAGGAGTAGCGGTCGGGTAGCGTCGGAGCCATGAACTTCGCAGCGCGTGTGCCCACGGTCGAGGTCGCGGACCTCAAGGACGGCGACTTCCTGCTGGACGTCCGCGAGGACGACGAGTGGCAGGCGGGCCACGCCGCGGGCGCCCTGCACATCCCGATCAGCGAGTTCGCGGCCCGCTACGGCGAGTTCACCGAGGCCGCTCCCCAGGACGGCCGCGTCCACGTCATCTGCCGCTCCGGCGGCCGTTCGGCCCAGGTCACGATGTACCTGGCCCAGCAGGGCATCGACGCGGTGAACGTGGACGGCGGCATGCAGGTGTGGCAGGCGGCGGGCCGGGAGGTCGTCACGGACGCGGGAGAACCGGGCTTCGTCATCTGAGCCGGCCCATCGCCCCCTCCCGCACCGAAGCGCCTCGCACTCGAGCGCCCCGTAAGGGGCGCGGGGAACTGCGCGGCCAGCCCCCCACCGCCCCGCGGATCCCCTCCGACCGAGCGCCCCCCTGATCTCGCATCCCCTACCCCAGTGGATGCGCAGCCAGCAAATCCCCCAACGCCTCCTCATAGACCCCGGCCCCCCCGAGCGCCAGCTCGATCTGCTTCGCCCAGGCGTGGTACCGGTGCAGCACATACTCCGTGTCGGCCCCGAACCCCCCGTGCAGATGCTGCGCGGTCTGCACCACCCGCCGCACCCCCTCCGCCGCCCAGATCTTCGCCACCGCCACGTCCCCGGCCGCCGGCAACGCCCCGGCCGCCCCGGAGGCGATCCGCCACGCCGCCTGCCACAGCGTCGCCTCCATGGCCCGCAGGTCGATGTACCGGTCGGCCGCCTGCACGGCGACCGCCTGGAACGTGGCGACGGGATGCCCGAACTGCTCCCGCTTGCCCGTGTACTCACTGGTCATCCGCAGCACCCGCTCCCCCAGCCCGAGCGCCAGCGCACACGTCCCGGTCGCCAGCAGCTCCCGCAGCCACTCCCAGGCCCCCTCCGCGGTCACCACGTCCCGCCCCGCGACCGGCGCCGACTCAAGGCGCAGCTCACCGAGCCGTTCCCCGCTGGTCGACACCTGCTCGGCGAGCGTGACCCCGTCGCCCGACGGCGCCACCAGCGCCAGCACGCTCCGGTCGCCGTCGGTATGCGCCGGTACGACGACGAGATCGGCGTCGTACACCCACGGCACCGCCGTCTGCACCCCGTCCAGCACCCACTCGTCGCCGTCCCGTCGCGCGGTCACCGCCAGCTCGGCCGGGTCGTGCCCGGTGCGTCCGCTCGCGGCGACGGTCAGCACCAGCTCGCCGCGCCCCGCCCGCGCCAGCAGCCTGCCCCTCAGCTCCTCGTCCCCGTACGCCTGCACGGCCGCCATGACCGCGCTGTTCTCCAGCAGCGGCACCCGGGCCAGCACCTTCGCCGACTCCCGCAGCACCAGGCAGAGCGCGATCGCGTCCAGCCCCGCCCCGCCGTACTCCTCGGTCGGCAGCAGGCTCAGCAGGTCCGCGCCGGCCAGGGTGTCCCAGAGTTCCCGGTCGAAGTGCCCGGCCACGGCGCCGGTGGTCAGCGCGGGGCTCGGCACCGCGTCCGGCGCCACTTTGGCGAACACCCCGCGCGCCGCCTCGGCCGCCGCCAGCTGCTCCTCGGTGAAGGTGAAGTCCACGGTCCTGTCCTCCCGGCGGGTCCGCTATCTGACGGTCCGTCAAGATAGAACAGGTTCTAGAAGAAGGGAACCGAAAACCCCTGCGATCACCAGCTCCTTCCGACGTAGGCTGTCGGCCGCTGTCCGCCGACGGGGACGGACACACGAGGGAGGACACATGGGGATCCGAAGCCTGACCCGCGTCGAGGCCGAGCGCAGGTCCGCACTGATCACGGTCGAGCGGTACGACGTGGACATCGACCTGACCGCCCTGCCCGGCGGACCGGAGATCCGGTGCGTCTCCACGGTGGCCTTCAGCTGCACCGAGCCGGGCGCCGAGACCTTCGTCGACTGCGCGGCCGAGGTCCGTTCCGCCACCCTCAACGGCAGCCCCCTCACCCCGAGCGACGACGGCCGGATCCCGCTGCCCGGCCTGGCCGCCCACAACGTGCTGCGCGTCGAAAGCGTCCAGACCGACACCACGACCAGCCCGGGCGCCCACAAGGCCGTCGACCCCGCGGACGGCGAGGTCTACCTCTGGACCAGCTTCGAGCCCGACGAGGCCCGCTTCGTATGGGCCTGCTTCGACCAGCCCGACCTCAAGGCCCCGCACGCCTTCACCGTCACCGCCCCGGCCGCCTGGACCGTCCTCAGCAACTCCGGCGACCCGCGCGTCGAGGAGCAGGGCGCGGCCCGCCGGTGGAGCTTCCCGGACACCCCGCCGCTGTCCGTGTACAACACCGTCGTCAACGCGGGCCCCTTCCACGAGATCCGACGCGAGGCCGACGGCCACGACCTCGGCATCTTCGCCCGCCGCTCGCTCGCCGAGGTCCTGGAACGCGACGCCGACGAGATCTTCACCCTCACCCGCCAGGGCCTCGCCTTCTTCGCCGAGGCCTTCGCGATGCCGTTCCCGCAGCGCAAGTACGACCAGGTGTTCATGCCCGAGTTCGGCGGCGCGATGGAGAACTACGGCTGCGTGACCTGGTCGGACATGTTCCTGCGGCGGGCCACGCCGACGCATGCGGAACGCGAGCTGCTCGCGGTCGTGCTGCTGCACGAGATGGCGCACATGTGGTTCGGCAACATCGTCACCATGCGCTGGTGGGACGACCTCTGGCTGAACGAGGCCTTCGCCGAGTTCGCCTGCCACTGGGCCGCCGAGGGCGCCACCCGGTACACCGACGTCTGGGCCGGCCACCTCGCCGGCGGCAAGCTCAAGGCCTACCTCTCCGACCAGGGCCCGATCTCCCACCCGATCCACCAGCCCATCCACGACGTCGCCCAGGCCGCGTCGATCTTCGACAACATCACCTACCCCAAGGGCGCCTCCGTCCTCCAGCAGCTGATGACCTACGTCGGCGAGGACCGGTTCCGCACCGGCATGGCCGCCTACTTCGCCCGCCACGCCTGGGGCACCACCACCCTCCAGGACCTGATCGACGCCCTCGCCGAGGCCGGCGGCCGGGACCTCGCCACCTGGCGGAAGGCCTGGCTCGAGACGGCCGGCACTGACCGCTTCACGCTGGAGCACGACGGCGACACCGTCACCCTGGTCGCCGACGGCACCCCGCGCCCGCAGGTCCTGGCGGTCGGTGCGTACGACCGCGCGGGCGACACCCTCGAACGCACCGCCGTGGTCCGCGTCGAGGTGACCGAGCCCCGCACCCCGGTCACCGGCCTTCCCGCCATGTCCGACCTCCTCCTGATCAACGACGACGACCTCACCTTCGCCACCACCCGCCCGGACCCCGCCACCCGGGACACCCTCTTCCGCACGGCGGCCCAGCTGCCCACAGCCATCTCCCGGGGCGTGGCCGCCGCCACCGTCTGGGACATGCTCACGGCCGGCGAGACCACGGCGGCCGAGGCCGGACAGTGCCTCACCGCGGTCCTTGCCGCCGAGACGTCCGACGCCGTGATCGAGCCCCTCCTGGCCCTCGTCACCAACATCGCCGAACTCTGGGCCCCGGACGCCGACCGTCCCGCGCTGACGGAGGCCGTGGCCAGGGCCTGCCGGCAACTCGCCGACGACCCGGGCCGCCGCCAGGTGGCCCTGCGCGGCCTGGCCCGCACCGCGACCGGCGCCGAGGACCTGGCCTGGCTCCGGGACCAGGCCGGCGACGACGTCGACCTGCGCTGGCGCGCCCTTGTCCGCGAGGCCGCACTCGGTGGTGACGTCACCACCGAGACCGCCGCCCTGCTCGAACGCGACCCCGACCCCGACGCCTGGGTCCGCGCCCTCACCGTCCGCGCCGCCGTTCCCGACCCGGCCGCGAAAGCGGAGGTCTGGCAGCGGCTGGCCGTGGACCGCACGGTGCCCGTCCAGTCGGTCGGCGCGGTGGCGGCCGCCTTCTGGCGCCCCGGACAGGACGCCCTGCTCGCCCCCTACGCCGAGCACTACCTGGCCGCGATCCCCCAGCTGGACCAGGGCGGAATGATCCCGGCGATGGTCTACACCTCCCAGCTCTTCCCGCTGTACGCCATCGACTCCGCATACGTCGAGAAGGCCCAGCAGGCGGTCCAGGAAGCGGCCCCTGTGGTTCGCAACACCCTCTTGGAGCGCTCCGACACCGTCCTGCGTATGCTCCTCGCCCGGACCGTGAACGCCTGATACACCCGCTACGCCCGGTGCCGGGGCAGATCCACAGTTTCGAGGCCGAGGTCCGCGGTTTCAACCGCTGTGGAAAACCTTCGACGCGGCCTGTGGACAACCCGCCGAGCGGGGCGCCGCGGGCCGCCCTTGTCCGCCGTACCACCTGCTGTGACCTGGTCCGGAGGCGCTGCCGAACCGCCGCGACCGCGGCCGCCGGGATCCGCCGGAGTGGCGATGGCCACGCTCCCGGGCCGCTCCCGGGGGCTGCGCCCGGCGGCCGGTGCTGAGTACCGTTCCGTGCGAGTGCCGGGCAGCGGCACACCGGACGGCGCCGGATGGGCCGTCCGGACGGCATGGGACGACACGGCGGTATCGGGGAACGGGGCGGCATGGACGCGTACGACGGGGACTCGGACGCCCGGCACGGGCCGGAGGGTCCTGGCGAGCCGCGCCCGGATCCGGGACCTGCCCAACCCGTCGCACCCGTCACATCTGCCGCACCTGTCGAAGGCGTCCGCCGGGAGCAGCCGCCGTTCGCCCCGCCCCGCACCGGTGTCGCCGCTCTCTCCCCCCGCTACCAGGTCGGCGCGGCCCTCGCGCTGGCCCTGGTCGCGGTCGCCGCCTGTGTGCACCTCGGGATGGTGTTCCTGAGCGTCGCGCCGGCGAACACGGTGACGAAGCAGCACGGCAAGGCGATCGAGGAGTGGGTGTACCCGGAGTTCGAGCAGAACTGGAAGCTGTTCGCGCCGAACCCGCTCCAGCAGAACATCGCCGTACAGGTACGCGCCGACGTGCGGATGCAGGACGGCACCACGACCACCACCGGCTGGAACGACCTGTCCGCCCAGGACGGCAAGGCCATCGACGGCAGCCTGCTGCCGAGCCACACCGTGCAGAACGAACTGCGCCGGGCCTTGGACTTCTTCGTCACCACCCACGGCACCGACAACCGCCCGATCGGCCTGCGCGGCTCCCTGTCCGAGCAGTACCTGCGCCGGATCGTCGTGATGCGTATGTACGACGGGGACGCGACCAGCGAGAAGGGCACCATCGAGCGGGTCCAGGTGCGCTCCAGCACCACCAACGTGCCCCCGCCGGGCTGGAGCGGCGAGAAGGTCTCCGACACCCCGGTCTACCGGGTGCTGCCCTGGTGGACGGTCCCGGCGGACGAGGCCGACGGAGGTGTGCGATGAGCCGCCTCGCCCTGTGCCTGTCCCGTGCCATCGCCCGGGTCACCGGGTCGGCGCTCGGCGCGTACCAGACGGCCGTCGTACGGATCGGCTTCGCCGCCACCTGGCTGCTGTTCCTGCTGCGCGAGTACCCGCACCGCCAGCAGCTGTACGGCCCCGACGGCCCCTGGAGCTTCGACCTCGCCCAGCAGCTGACCGCGGACAACCACGCCTTCACGGCGCTGCTGGTCTCCGACGGCCGGCCCTTCTTCGAGGTCTTCTACTTCCTGGCCGTCCTCTGCAGCGCCCTGCTGCTGGTGGGCTGGCGCACCCGCGCCATGTCCCTGCTGTTCATGGTCGGCGTGCTGTCCCTGCAGAACCGCAGCGTCTTCGTGGGCGACGGCGGTGACAACGTGCTGCACCTGATGTCCTTCTACCTGGTGTTCACCCGCTGCGGCCAGGTGTGGTCCCTGGACGCGCGCCGGGCGGCGCGCGCGCGTGCGCAGCGGCAGCCGGTCACCGACCGGGTCGGACCGGCGCTGTGGGCGGTGTCGGGTGTCCTGCTGGTCGTGGCTGCCCTCACCGGCCGCACCGGCGGCGGCTGGCTGGTGCCGGCCCTCATGTGGGCGGCCTGGGTGGGCGCCGCCCTGTGGTGGGCGGCGGGCCGCTGGGCGCGCACCCCCGAGCCCCGGATCCTGCTGGACGTCATCGCCGACATCCTGCACAACGGCGCCCTGTTCGTGATCATGGCCGAGGCCTGCCTGATCTACGCAACCGCCGGCTGGTACAAGATCCAGGGCTCCCGCTGGCAGGACGGCACCGCCGTCTACTACCCGCTCCACCTGGACTACTTCTCGCCCTGGCCGGCCCTCGCCGACCTGCTGTCCGCCAACGGCACACTGGTGATGCTGGTGACCTACGGGACGGTCATCGTCCAGGTCGCCTTCCCGTTCACGCTGTTCAACCGCCGGGTCAAGAACGTGCTGCTGGCCGCGATGATGACCGAGCACGCGGTGATCGCGGTCGTCCTGGGCCTGCCCTTCTTCTCGCTCGCCATGATCGCGGCGGACTCGGTCTTCCTGCCGACGGCCTTCCTGCTCTGGCTGGGCGGCCGGGCGGCACGCGCGCGTGACCGCGTCTTTTGGCGTGACGCCCCCGCACTGCCTTCCGCTCGCTCCCCGGAGGCCGACGAACAGCCCCGCGTAGGCTTCGGGGCATGACCGACCCCCTGAACCACTGGGCGCGGCTGGCGGACTCCGCCGTCCTCCTCGACGGCTTCCACGCCCTCAAGCACGCCCTGCGCTTCGGCGCGCAGGTACCGGTGGCGGTCACCACGGACCGGGCCGCGGCGCTGGCCCTGGCGGACGAGCTGGCGCCGGACGTACGGGAGGCGCTCGCCGCCCTGCTGACGGAGGTGCCGTCGCAGACGTACGCGTCCCTGGTCTCCCGCCCGCATCCCACGGCCGTGGCCGCGTTGGCGGTGCGACCGTCCCGGGAGGCCAACCTGCGTGAGCTGGCCCGCGACCCGCGCTCCGCCCCCGTCGTGGTTCTCGACGAGCCCCGCAACCTCGGCAACGCGGGCGCGGTGATCCGCCTGGCAGCGGGCTTCGGTGCGACGGGAGTGATCACGACCGGCACGCTCGACCCCTGGCACCCGACGGTCGTACGAGGCGGCGCGGGCCTCCACTTCGCGACGGCCGTCGAGAGACTGACCGTGCCGGAGCTGCCGCCGGGCCCGGTGTACGCACTGGACCCGGAAGGTGAGGACATCCGGAACACAAAGCTCCCGGACAACGCGATCCTCGCCTTCGGCTCAGAACGAACGGGCCTCTCGCCGGACCTCCGCGCCCGTGCCGACCATCTCCTACGACTCCCGATGCGCCCCCAGGTGAGCAGCTACAACCTGGCGACCAGTGTTGCCATGACCTTGTTCCACTGGAGCGCCCCTTAAGGGGCGCGGGGTTGTAATCGACATGCGGCTGCCGCCGCGTGGGCGCTACCAGCCACGGCGGACCCGCAGCTCCCCACGGCGACCAGGCACCCCGAACGGCTACGCCTCCCGCCGCACCTCGATCACCCGGAACCGGTTCGCCACGAACGCCCCGTCGCACAGCGCGGCGTTCGCCGCCGGGTTTCCGCCGGACCCGTGGAAGTCGGAGAACGCGGCCGTCTGGTTGACGTACACCCCGCCGACCAGGTTCAGCGACAGCTGGGCCGCCTCCTCCAGGCAGACCTCCTCCACGGCGCGCTCCACGTCCGGGTCGACGGTGTACGCGCCGACCGTCATCGCGCCCTTCTCCCGGACCGTGCGCCGCAGCAGCTCCACCGCGTCGGCCGCCGAGTCCACGGCGACCGCGAAGGACACCGGCCCGAAGCACTCGCTCATGTACGCGGCCTCGTCGTCCGGCTTGGCACCGTCCAGCTTCACGATCACCGGCGTGCGGACGACCGCGTCCGGGAACTCCGGGTTGGCGATCTCCCGGGAGGCGAGGGCGACCTCGCCGAGCCCGGCGGCGGCCTCCAGGCGGGCCTTGACGTCGGGGTTGACGATCGCGCCGAGCAGCGCGTTCGCGCGGGCGTCGTCGCCGAGCAGACCGTCGACCGCGCGGGCGAGGTCGGCGACCACCTCGTCGTACGTCCTGGGGCCTTCGTCGGTGCGGATGCCGTCGCGGGGGATCAGCAGGTTCTGCGGGGTGGTGCACATCTGGCCGCTGTACAGGGAGAGCGAGAACGCCAGGTTGGAGAGCATCCCCTTGTAGTTGTCGGTGGACTCCACCAGCACCGTGTTGACGCCGGCCTTCTCGGTGTAGACCTGTGCCTGCCGGGCGTTGGCCTCCAGCCAGTCGCCGAAGGCGGTCGAGCCCGTGTAGTCGATGATCTTGATCTCCGGGCGGGTGGCGAGCGTCTTCGCGATGCCCTCGCCGGGGCGCTCCGCCGTCAGGGCCACCAGGTTCGGGTCGAAGCCGGCCTCGGCGAGCACCTGCCGGGCGACCTGCACGGTGAGGGCGAGCGGCAGCACCGCGCGCGGGTGCGGCTTCACCAGCACCGCGTTGCCCGTGGCGAGGGAGGCGAACAGGCCCGGGTAGCCGTTCCACGTCGGGAACGTGTTGCAGCCGACGACGAGCGCGATCCCGCGCGGGACCGGCTTGAACGTCTTCGTCAGCGCGAGCGGGTCGCGCTTGCCCTGCGGCTTGGACCACTCGGCCGTGTCGGGGGTGCGGACCTGCTCCACGTACGCGTAGGCCACCGCCTCCAGGCCGCGGTCCTGGGCGTGCGGCCCGCCCGCCTGGAACGCCATCATGAACGCCTGGCCGCTGGTGTGCATGACCGCGTGCGCGAACTCGTGCGTCCGGTCGCTGATCCGCTTGAGGATCTCCACACACACCACCGCGCGCGCCTCCGCGCCCGCGTCGCGCCACGCGCGCTGGCCGGACTTCATGGCGGGCAGCAGTGTGTCGACGTCGGCGTGCGGGTAGGTCACGCCCAGCTCGATGCCGTACGGGGAGACCTCGTCGCCCAGCCAGTCGTCGGTACCGGGCTGGGCGAGGTCGACACGGCTGCCGAGGAGGGCGTCGAAGGCCGCTTTGCCGGCCGCCGCGTCCAGGCTGCCGTGCTCGCCGTAGGCCTTGGGGTGCTCGGGGTGGGGGGACCAGTAAGCGCGCGTGCGGATCGCCTCCAGCGCCTGGTCAAGCGTGGGCCGGTGCTTGGCGATCAGCTCGTGCACGGTGAGTTCGGCGGTCATGCGGGACCAACTCCTCGTCTGATGAGCTCCCCTTCGAGCTCATGACCTGGGCGGAAACGGCCGGACAGAGTTAGAGTAACCGAACGATCGGTCGGGACAAGGGGGCCTGCCGCATCTGTGGAAAACCCCGTGCGGGAGGATCGCGCACATGACAGCACTCGACCTCAGCAGCCCCGTGGGGGTCGCCGGCGCCGGCACCATGGGCCAGGGCATCGCCCAGGTCGCACTCGTCGCGGGCCATCCCGTACGGCTGTACGACGCCGTCCCCGGACGGGCCGGGGACGCCGCCGCGGCGATCGGCGCCCGTCTCGACCGGCTGGTCGAGAAGGGCCGGATGACGGCCGGCGACCGGGACGCGGCCCGCGCCCGGCTGCTGCCCGCCGAGGAACTCACCGAGTTCGCGGACTGCACCCTGGTCGTGGAGGCCGTCCAGGAGCGGCTGGAGGCCAAGCAGGAGCTGTTCCGGGCCCTGGAGGACATCGTCGACGGCGACTGTCTGCTGGCCACCAACACCTCGTCCCTGTCGGTGACCGCCATCGGCGGCGCCCTGCGCAGCGCCGCCCGCCTGGTGGGCCTGCACTTCTTCAACCCGGCACCGCTGCTGCCGCTGGTCGAGGTCGTCTCCGGGTTCGCCACCGACGTCACGTCGGCCACGCGCGCGTACGAGACGGCCCGCGCCTGGGGCAAGACGCCGGTCGCCTGCGCGGACACCCCCGGCTTCATCGTCAACCGCATCGCGCGGCCCTTCTACGCCGAGGCGTTCGCGGTCTACGAGGCGCAGGCCGCCGACCCGGCCACCATCGACGCGGTGCTGCGCGAGACCGGCGGTTTCCGGATGGGCGCCTTCGAACTGACCGACCTGATCGGCCAGGACGTCAACGAGTCCGTCACGCACTCCGTGTGGCAGGCCTTCTTCCAGGACGTCCGCTTCACGCCCTCCCTGGCCCAGCGCCGGCTCGTCGAGTCCGGCCATCTCGGCCGCAAGACCGGGCACGGCTGGTACGACTACGCGGACGACGCCGAGCGCCCCGAGCCGCACACCGCCGAGCCGGCCGACCGGCCCCCCTACGTCGTCGCCGAGGGCAACCTCGGCCCGGCGGCCGAGCTGCTCGCGATGATCCGCGAGGCGGGCATCCAGGTCCGCGAGGAGGACGAGGACCACGGCACCCGCCTGGTGCTGCCCAGCGGCGGCCAGCTGGTCCTCGCCGACGGCCAGACCTCGGTGGAGTTCCGGGACGTCGTCTACTTCGACCTCGCCCTCGACTACCGCCGGGCCACCCGCATCGCCCTGTCCTCGGGACACGACACCCATCCCCAGACGCTCGGCGAGGCCGTCGGTCTCTTCCAGGCGCTCGGCAAGCAGGTCAGCGTCATCGGTGACGTCCCCGGCATGATCGTCGCCCGTACCGTCGCCCGGATCGTCGACCTCGCGCACGACGCCGTCGCCAAGGGCGTCGCCACCGAGGAGGACATCGACACCGCGATGCGCCTGGGCGTCAACTACCCGCTCGGCCCATTCGAGTGGAGCCGCCGCCTCGGCCGCGACTTCGCCTACGACCTCCTCGACGACCTGCACCTGCGCGACCCGAGCGGCCGCTACGCGCCCTCCCTCGCGCTCTACCGCCACGCGTACGCCACCGAGAAGCGGGAGGGCGCCTCATGACCACCGCCAAGCGCGACACCTACACCCCCGAGACCCTGCTCTCGGTGGCCGTCCAGGTCTTCAACGAGCGCGGCTACGACGGCACCTCCATGGAGCACCTCTCCAAGGCGGCCGGCATCTCCAAGTCGTCGATCTACCACCATGTCTCCGGCAAGGAGGAGCTGCTGCGCCGGGCCGTCAGCCGCGCCCTGGACGGCCTGTTCGGGATCCTCGACGAGGAGCACGCGCGCGTGGGGCGTGCCGCCGACCGCCTGGAGCATGTCGTGCGGCGCATGGTCGAGGTGCTGATCACCGAACTGCCGTACGTCACGCTGCTGCTGCGGGTGCGCGGCAACACCGGCACCGAGCGGTGGGCGCTGGAGCGGCGCCGGGACTTCGACCACCGGGTGGCCGACCTGCTGAAGGCGGCCGCCGCCGACGGGGACGTACGCGGTGACATCGAGGTGCGCCTCGCCACCCGGCTGGTCTTCGGCATGGTCAACTCGATCGTGGAGTGGTACCGCCCGGACGGGCGCGGCGCGACCGAGCGCGAGGTCTCCGACGCGGTGGCCCGCCTGGTGTTCTCGGGGCTCCGCGCGGCCTGACGCCGGCCGTCCGGCGTCAGCCGCCCGGCTCCAGGTCCTCCTCCTCGAACACCAGCAGCGTGCGGGTGCTGAGCACCTCCGGGATCGCCTGGAGCCGGGTCAGCACCAGCTCGCGCAGCGCCCTGTTGTCGGGCGTGTGCACCAGGAGCAGGACGTCGAAGTCGCCGCCCACCAGGGCGATGTGGTCGGCGCCCGGCAGCTGCCGCAACTCCTCGCGCACCGTGCGCCAGCTGTTCTGGACGATCTTCAGCGTGATGTAGGCGGAGGTGCCGTGCCCGGCCCGCTCATGGTCCACCCGGGCGCCGAAACCGCGTATCACCCCGTCCTCGATCAGACGGTTGATACGCGCGTACGCGTTGGCGCGCGAGACGTGGACACGTTCGGCGACCGACCGTATCGAGGCCCGGCCGTCCGCCTGGAGGATCTGCAGGATGTCCTGATCAATGGCGTCCAGCGGGCGCGCGGGCGGCAGCGCGGCGCGGTCCTGCGGGCCCTCGGCCATTTGTTCAGGTGGCATGTCCCCCCGCCTTCCTACCATGGACGTACTGCGTTCATTCCAGGCTGTGGAGAACCGTTTGTCCACAGCCTGGAGCCGCCTGTAGCCAAAATGTGCTGACGACCGAACAATCGGTAGGTGGGACGGGTCACAGCCGATCCGTCTCCCGTAGCCACCCCCACGAGGAGGTGCCGTCATGACGGTCCTGGAGCAGCGAGGCGCATACCGCCCGTCGCCGCCGCCCGCCTGGCAACCCCGGACGGACCCCGCGCCCCTGCTGCCCGACGAGCGGCCCTTCCGCGTCCTCGGGACCGAGGCGGCCGCCAAGGCCGACCCGGAGCTGCTGCGCCGGCTCTACACCCGGCTGGTGCACGGCCGCCGGTACAACACACAGGCCACCGCCCTCACCAAACAGGGCCGCCTCGCCGTCTACCCCTCCAGCACCGGTCAGGAGGCCTGCGAGATCGCCGCCGCGCTGGCCCTGGAGGAGCGCGACTGGCTCTTCCCCAGCTACCGCGACACCCTCGCGGTCGTCGCCCGGGGCGTGGACCCCGTGGAGGCGCTCACCCTGCTGCGCGGCGACTGGCACACCGGCTACGACCCCTTCGCCCACCGCGTGGCGCCCCTCTCCACCCCGCTCGCCACCCAGCTCCCGCACGCCGTCGGCCTCGCCCACGCGGCCCGCCTCAAGGGCGACGACGTGGTCGCCCTCGCCATGGTCGGCGACGGCGGCACCAGCGAGGGCGACTTCCACGAGGCGCTGAACTTCGCCGCCGTCTGGCAGGCCCCGGTCGTCTTCCTGGTCCAGAACAACGGCTTCGCCATCTCCGTTCCGCTCGCCAAGCAGACCGCCGCCCCCTCCCTGGCCCACAAGGCCGTCGGGTACGGCATGCCGGGCCGCCTGGTCGACGGCAACGACGCGGCCGCCGTGCACCAGGTCCTCTCCGACGCCGTGCGGCACGCGCGCGAGGGCGGCGGCCCCACCCTGGTCGAGGCGGTGACCTACCGCATCGACGCCCACACCAACGCCGACGACGCCACCCGTTACCGGGGCGACGCCGAGGTGGACGCCTGGCGCGACCACGACCCGATCCTGCTGCTGGAGCGCGAGCTGACCGACCGCGGGCTGTTCGACGAGGACTTCGCACGGCACGCGCGCGAGGACGCCGAGACCATGGCCGCCGACCTGCGTGAGCGCATGAACCGCGACCCGGAGCTCGACCCCATGACCCTCTTCGACCAGGTGTACGCCGAGACCACCACCCAGCTGCGCGAGCAGCGCGCCATGCTGCGGGCCGAGTTGGAGGCCGAGCAGGCAGACCAGGAAGGCGGCCACTGATGACGACCGTCGCCGTCAAGCCCGCCACCATGGCACAGGCCCTCACCCGCGCGCTGCGCGACGCGATGGCCGCCGACCCCGCCGTGCACGTCATGGGCGAGGACGTCGGCGCCCTCGGCGGGGTCTTCCGGGTCACCGACGGCCTCGCCAAGGAGTTCGGCGAGGACCGCTGCACCGACACCCCGCTCGCCGAGGCCGGCATCCTCGGCACCGCCGTCGGCATGGCCATGTACGGGCTGCGCCCGGTCGTGGAGATGCAGTTCGACGCCTTCGCCTACCCCGGGTTCGAGCAGCTGATCAGCCATGTCGCCCGGATGCGCAACCGCACCCGCGGCCGGATGCCCCTGCCGATCACCGTCCGCATTCCCTACGGCGGCGGCATCGGCGGCGTCGAGCACCACAGCGACTCCTCCGAGGCCTACTACATGGCCACCCCCGGCCTGCACGTCGTCACCCCGGCCACGGTCGCCGACGCCTACGGCCTGCTGCGCGCCGCCATCGCCTCCGACGACCCGGTCGTCTTCCTCGAACCCAAGCGCCTGTACTGGTCCAAGGACACCTGGAACCCCGAGCACCCGACGGACGTTGAACCCATCGGCCGCGCGGTGGTGCGCCGCACAGGGCGCAGTGCCACGCTCATCACGTACGGCCCGTCCGTACCGGTCTGCCTCGAAGCCGCCGAGGCCGCCCAGGCGGAGGGCTGGGACCTCGAAGTCGTCGACCTGCGCTCCCTGGTGCCGTTCGACGACGAGACGGTCTGCGCCTCGGTACGGCGCACCGGGCGGGCGGTCGTCGTACACGAGTCGGGCGGGTTCGGCGGACCGGGAGGGGAGATCGCGGCCCGGGTCACGGAGCGCTGCTTCCACCACCTGGAGGCGCCGGTGCTGCGCGTGGCCGGGTTCGACATCCCCTACCCGCCGCCGATGCTGGAGCGCCACCACCTGCCCGGCGTCGACCGCATCCTGGACGCGGTGGCGCGTCTGCAGTGGGAGGCCGAGGGCTGATGGCACAGGTGCTGGAGTTCAAACTGCCCGACCTCGGGGAGGGGCTGACCGAGGCGGTGATCGTCAACTGGCTGGTCCAGGTCGGCGAGGTCGTCGCGATCGACCAGCCGGTCGTCGAGGTCGAGACGGCCAAGGCGATGGTCGAGGTCCCCTGCCCCTACGGCGGTGTGGTCACCGCCCGCTTCGGCGAGGAGGGCGCCGAACTGCCCGTCGGCGCCCCGCTGCTGACGGTCGCCGTCGGCGAGGCCACCCCGGCCCCCGAACCGGAGGGCTCCGGCAACGTCCTGGTGGGCTACGGCACCGGGGCACCCCCGGCGCGCCGCCGCCGGGCCCGCCCCAACGCACCGGACCGGGCCAACGGCACGGCCGGGAAGGCGACCGCCGTCGAAACGGCGGTCCCCGCGCCGCCTCCGCTCCCCGAGGGCCCCCTCCCGGTGATCTCCCCCCTGGTCCGCCGGCTCGCCCGGGACAACGGCCTGGACCTGCGCCGGCTCTCCGGCTCGGGCCCCGACGGCCTGATCCTGCGCGCCGACGTCGAGGACGCCCTGCGGGTCAGCGCGGCCCGCGCCGCCACCAAGACCCCGGTCGGCCCGCTGACCGCCCCGGCGAACCCTTCGGCCGGCCCGGCGAACGCCCAGACCGGCACCCGTACGCCTCTCAAGGGCATCCGGGGCGCGGTCGCCGACAAGCTCTCCCGCAGCCGCCGGGAGATCCCCGACGCGACCTGCTGGGTCGACGCCGACGCGACCGAGCTGATGCGCGCCCGAACCGCGATGAACGCGGCGGCCGGCCCGAAGATCTCCCTGCTCGCGCTGCTCGCGCGGATCAGTACGGCCGCCCTGGCCCGCTACCCCGAGCTGAACTCCTACGTCGACGTCGAGGCCCGCGAGATCGTCCAACTCGACCATGTCCATCTGGGATTCGCCGCCCAGACCGACCGGGGCCTGGTGGTCCCCGTCGTCCGGGACGCCCACACCCGCGACGCCGAGGCGCTGACGGCGGAGTTCGCCCGGCTGACCGAGGCGGCCCACACCGGAAAGCTCACCCCCGGCGAACTCACCGGCGGCACCTTCACGTTGAACAACTACGGCGTCTTCGGCGTCGACGGCTCCACGCCGATCATCAACCACCCCGAGGCGGCGATGCTCGGCGTGGGCCGCATCGTCCCGAAGCCGTGGGTGCACGAGGGCGAGCTGGCGGTCCGGCAGGTCGTCCAGCTGTCCCTCACCTTCGACCACCGGGTCTGCGACGGCGGCACGGCGGGCGGCTTCCTGCGGTACGTGGCGGACTGCGTGGAGAAGCCGGCGGTTCTCCTGAGGACGCTCTAGCCGGGTAGCGCCGGAGCACTTACAGGGGCGCATCCCGCATCCACTCCCTGCAGAGCGCACTCAGTCCCATCGGTTCCCAGTGATCCACCCTCCCCCCATACTCGAAAGGTGACCGACACCGAGCCGCCGGCCTACGACGCGATCGTGTTGGCCGGCGGCGCAGCGAGACGCCTCGGCGGGGCCGACAAACCCTCCGTCCGGGTAGGCGGCCGTCCCCTGCTGGACCGTGTGCTCACGGCCTGTGCCGGCGCCCGGAACACCGTCGTCGTGGCGGCGCCCCGCCCCACCTCCCGCGCGGTGCGCTGGACCCGCGAGGACCCTCCGGGCGGCGGCCCGGTCGCGGCCCTCGACGCCGGCCTGCGCCACACCACCGCCGACCTTGCGCTCGTACTCTCCGCGGACCTCCCGTTCCTCGAACAGGCGACCGTGGAGCGGCTGCTGACGGCCCTGCACAGCTCCGGCGCCGACGCCGCCCTGCTCACCGACGCCGAGGGCCGGGACCAGCCCCTGGTCGCGGCGTACCGCACGGCACCGCTCCGCCGCGCCCTGTCCGCCCTCGCCGAAGGCGACAGCCACAGCCACAGTCAGAGCCACGGCGACAGCCATGGCGACGGCGACGGCGACAGCGAGGCACCCGGCCGCACGGCCCCCGGCCTCGTCGGCCTCCCCCTGCGGCGTCTGACCGCCGCACTCGATCTCACCCGCGTCCCGGACCCCCTCGCGTCCTTCGACTGCGACACCTGGGACGACATCGCCGACGCCAGGGCACGCATCAGGGAGCATGGGCACGTGTTGGATGAATGGATCTCCGCAGTCAAGGACGAGCTGGGCATCGACCTGGACGTCGACACCGGCGTCCTGCTCGACCTGGCCAGGGACGCCGCGCACGGCGTGGCCCGCCCGGCCGCCCCTCTGACCACGTTCCTCGTCGGCTACGCGGCCGCACAGGGCAAGGGCGGCCCCGAGGCGGTCGCCGAGGCGGCCCGCAAGGCCGCCGCGCTGGCCCTGCGCTGGGAGGAAGAGGCGAACGCCGCCGAACAGTCCGCTTCCGGGAAGCCCGCCCCCGGCTCCGGGCCCGGCCGGTGACCGCCCCCGGCATCCGGGTCGGCGCGTCCGCCGGGAACACCGACGACGACCTCGACGTCGAGGAGGCGCTCGCCCTCGTGAGAGAGCCCAGGGAGCCCAGGGAGTTCGGCAAGGGTGTCACCGGCAGCCAGGCGCTTCCGCCCGTCGCCCAGAGCGAGCACGCCCAGGGCGGGCACGCCCACGGCGGCCCGTCGGCGCACCAGCACCGTGCCACGCCCTGGCCGCAGGCCCGCGAGATCGCCGCCCGCGCCGCCCGCTCGGGCGCCCGCAGGGCCCCTGTCTCCGTAACGCTGGCGGACGCGCTCGGTCTGGCCCTGGCCACCCCGCTGGACGCCCTGACCGACCTGCCCTCCTTCGACACCTCCGCGATGGACGGCTGGGCGGTGGCGGGCCCCGGTCCCTGGGACGTGCGTGAGGAGGGCGTCCTGGCCGGGCACGCGCAGCCCGAGCCGCTCACCGACGGCGAAGCGGTACGGATCGCCACCGGTGCCCGGATCCCGGCGGACACCACCGCGGTGCTGCGCAGCGAACACGGCCGTATCGACGCCCAGGGCCGGCTGCACCCCACCCGCGAGGTCGTGCACGGCCAGGACATCCGCCCGCGCGGCCAGGAGTGCCGTAGCGGCGACCAGTTGCTGTCCGTCGGGACCCTGGTCACCCCGGCCGTCCTCGGCCTCGCCGCGGCCGCCGGATACGACAACGTCACGGTCGTCCCGCGCCCCCGGGCCGAAGTCCTGATCCTCGGGGACGAGTTGCTCACCGAAGGGCTCCCGAGCGAAGGACGCATCCGGGACGCGCTCGGCCCGATGCTGCCGTCCTGGCTGCGCGCGTTCGGCGCCGAGGTGACCGCCGTACGCCGGCTCGGCGACGACGCCAAGGCCCTGTACAAGGCGATCACGTCGTCCGGCGCCGACCTCGTCGTCACCACCGGCGGCACCGCGTCCGGCCCGGTCGACCATGTCCACTCCACCCTGGAACGCATCGGGGCCGAACTCCTCGTCGACGGCGTCAAGGTCCGACCCGGCCACCCCATGCTGCTGGCCCGCACCCAGCAGAACCAGCACCTCGTGGGTCTCCCCGGCAACCCCCTGGCCGCCGTCTCCGGCCTGCTCACCCTCGCCGAACCCCTGCTGCGCACCCTCGCCGCCCACCCGGCCCCCGAGCCGTACGCGGTGCCCCTGGCGGAAGCGACGCACGGACACCCGTACGACACCCGGCTCATCCCGGTCGTCCTGCGCGGTGACGCGGCCGTTCCGCTGCACTACAACGGCCCTGCGATGCTCCGTGGCATCGCCGCCGCCGACGCACTCGCGGTCGTACCGCCGGGTGGGGCGCGGCAGGGCCAGGAGACGGAGCTGTTGGATCTGCCGTGGGCGGCCGCGGGGATCGAGGTGTGTTTCACGTGAAACTTCCGGGCCATGACGCCATCGCCCGCCAGGCGGACGAACATCTGGTGACCCAACGGGTGAAACTCCCGTCGAAAGTGGTGGAGCGCCCGATCCGCCAGGTCAGCAAACGGGTGTCACTGGCCCTGCTGTTGCTGGTCGCCACTGCGCTCATCGTCTATGCCGACCGCGACGGCTACAACGACACCTCGGACGGCAGCATCGACCTCCTCGATGCCTTCTACTACGCGACCGTCACCCTCTCCACCACCGGGTACGGCGACATCACCCCGGTCAGTGACGCCGCCCGGCTCACCAACATCTTCGTCATCACACCGCTGCGCGTGCTGTTCCTGATCATCCTGGTCGGCACCACGCTCGAAGTCCTCACCGAACGCACCCGGGAGGAATGGCGCCAGAACCGCTGGAGGTCCGCCTTGCGGGATCACACCGTCGTCGTCGGCTTCGGGACGAAGGGGCGGTCGGCGATCCAGACCGTCTGTGCGACGGGGCTGAACAAGGAGCAGGTGGTCGTCGTCGACCCCAGCGCCAAGGCGATCGAGGCGGCCACCGCCGAGGGCTACGCCGGGGTGATCGGGGACGCGACGCGCAGCGAGGTGCTCAAGCGGGCCGAGCTGCACAGGGCCCGGCAGATCATCATCGCGACCCAGCGGGACGACACGGCCGTGCTGGTGACCCTGACCGCCCGGCAGCTCAACAAGGGCGCGAAGATCGTGGCCGCGGTCCGTGAAGAGGAGAACGCACCGCTGCTGAAGCAGTCCGGCGCAGACGCCGTCATCACCAGCGCGAGCGCCGCCGGGCGCCTGCTGGGGCTGTCCGTGCTGAGTCCGGCCGCCGGCATGGTCATGGAGGACCTGATCCAGCAGGGCACAGGCCTGGACCTGGTGGAGCGCCCGGCGGTCAAGGCCGAGGTCGGCAAGACCCCGCGCGAGACGGCCGACCTGGTGGTGAGCGTCCTCCGCGGACACCGGGTGCTCGGCTACGACGACCCGGCCGTCGGCACCATCCAGCTGACGGACCGGCTGATCACGATCGTGCGGGCCTCCCCGGGCACCCGGGTCGCCCCGGACATACGACCGTTGCCCCGGGCCTGACCGGGAGTGCTGCCGGGCGAGGGGTAGCGTCGGCCGCATGTATGCGATCACGATTCCCGAACCTGGTGGGCCCGAGGCGCTGGTGTGGGACGAGGTCCCCGATCCCGTGCCCGGGGAGGGCGAGGTGCTGGTCGAGGTGGTGGCCAGTGCCGTCAACCGTGCCGACATCCTGCAGCGGCAGGGCAACTACAACCCGCCGCCCGGCGCTTCCGCCTATCCCGGTCTGGAGTGCTCCGGCCGGATCGTCGAGGTCGGCCCCGGTGTCTCCGGCTGGTCGGTCGGCGACGAGGTGTGCGCACTGCTCGCGGGAGGCGGCTATGCGCAGAAGGTCGCCGTCCCGGCCGGGCAGCTGCTGCCGGTGCCGGAGGGCGTGGACCTGAAGCAGGCGGCCGCGCTGCCCGAGGTGGCCTGCACGGTCTGGTCGAACGTCTTCATGATCTCCCACCTGCGCCCCGGTGAGACGCTGCTCGTGCACGGCGGCTCCAGCGGCATCGGCACCATGGCGATCCAGCTGGGCAAGTCGATCGGCGCCAAGGTCGCGGTCACCGCGGGTACCAAGGAGAAGCTGGACTTCTGTGCGGAGCTGGGCGCGGACATCCTCGTCAACTACCGCGACCAGGACTTCGTCACCGAGGTGCGGCAGGCCACCGACGGTGCCGGGGCCGACGTCATCCTCGACAACATGGGCGCCAGTTACCTGGACCGGAACGTGCGGGCCCTCGCCGTCAACGGACGGCTCGCGATCATCGGTATGCAGGGCGGGGTGCAGGGCGAGCTGAACATCGGTGCGCTGCTCGGCAAGCGGGCCGCGATCAGCGCGACCTCGCTGCGCGCCCGTCCGCTCGGCGAGAAGGCGGCCATCGTCGCGGCCGTGCGCGAGCATGTGTGGCCGTTGATCGAGGGCGGCCATGTCCGGCCGGTCGTCGACCGGGAGCTGCCGATGGCCGAGGCGGCCGAGGCCCAGCGGCTGGTGGAGGCCAGCGGGCACATCGGCAAGGTCCTCCTCGTGGCCCCCTAGCGCAGGATCTAGCTCCGCCGCACCCGAAGGGCGACGAAGGCGAGGCCGAGCCCGAGGCCGATCAGGACCAGGCCGCTGCCCAGCGGAAGGATGTGCAGCACGGGCTCGGAGCCGTCGTCCTCGTTGTGGGCCACGGCCTGGTGGGTGGGGTGCGGCTGGGGCGCGCTGGGCACCAGCTCGACATCCCGGGGCGGCTGCGCCGAGGTGGCGGCCGGACTGGCGTCATCGGTCTCCTCGCCGGGCTCGTCTTCGTCCTCGTCCTGCCCCTGGACGGCCGCCGCCGGGCCCTGGGGCCGTCCTGGCCGCAGCCTGCCCTCACCGGCCAGGGTTCCGGCCCGGGACGGCTCGGGGGAGGCCGAGGCGTCGGCGGAGTCCGAGGACACCGGCTCGGGGCCATGGACGACCACGGGCTCGGGGCCGTACGCGACGGCCGTGCCGTACGGCAGCAGGACCGTCGCGAGGACGAGCAGCAGGCGGACCGGCGCGAGCCGTACGCCGCCGAGGGTGGATCGCGGCCTTGGAGTCACGTCGGTGACCTCCTGGAACACAGTCGTCAGAGCCGACGGACACCAGCCTCACATTCACCGACAAGCCCGGCATTTCTGATTCGGCCGATGGGTCTACGCCCGTCAGGGGCGGCTCCGAGAGGTGGATCAGGCTCAACGGGGGGCACCACGGTGGTGAGGTGTACGGGTGCGAGAGAATGGCGGCATGGAGATGCCGAGGAACGAACGGTCGCCCGAGAACCCGCAGATCCTGGTCGTGGGCCAGGACGGGATGGCACTCGGTGGCGGCAACGGGGACGAGGACTCCCGCGAGATCCCGGTGACGGAGATGGTGGAACAGCCCGCCAAGGTCATGCGGATCGGTAGCATGATCAAGCAGCTCCTGGAGGAGGTGCGCGCGGCTCCTCTCGACGAGGCCAGCCGGGTCCGGCTCAAGGAGATCCACGCCAGCTCCGTGAAGGAGCTGGAGGACGGTCTGGCGCCGGAGCTGGTGGAGGAGCTGGAGCGGCTCTCGCTGCCCTTCACCGACGACGTGACCCCGACCGACGCGGAACTGCGTATCGCGCAGGCCCAGTTGGTGGGCTGGCTGGAAGGCCTTTTCCACGGGATCCAGACGACCCTGTTCGCCCAGCAGATGGCTGCCCGTGCCCAGCTGGAGCAGATGCGCCGGGCGCTGCCGCCGGGGGTCGGCGACGCGGGCGAGGAACACGGACCGGCCGGCCGCTCCGGCGGACCGTACCTCTAGGACTACCGGGCAGGAAGCGGAGCGGGCCTCGGAACAGGCCTGCCGAGGCGGCTTTCAGAGCAGGCCTCCTGAGACGGCGAAGGGCCCGGCGGTAGCACCGCCGGGCCCTTACTGCTGCGTAGTACTGCGACTACTGCGCCGCTGTCTCAGCCGGTGGCCGGGTTGCCCGTCGACACCTTGAGCTCGATCGTCGGCATTTCCGAGGGGTCGACATCCGTGCCGGAGGTCGGGAACTGGTCCATGATCGTGCCGTCGCCGTACGTGTTCTCGTCCACGGAAGTGATCTTCATCCGCCAGCCGGCGGCCTGGAAGCACTCCTTGACCGACTTGAGGTACTTGAACTTGAAGTTCGGGACCTGGATCTTGTCGGCGTCGTCGTACGACTCCTGCGGCTCGGTGCACTCGGACTTCTCGATGGTCCTCGAGGTGTCCGGGCCGCGGTAGCCCGACGCGTGCGAGGCCCCGGCGCTCGCGGTGGCGCCACCGCTGCCGCTTCCGCCGTTGTCGTCCTCGCCGCCGCCGTTGTTCAGCGCCAGCGCGACGACCAGACCGATCACCGCGACCAGCGAGACCACGATCGACCCGATGACCACCGGCCGGTTGCCCCTGCCCCCACCACCGCCGGAGGACGGCGACTGGGGGGTGATGTTGTACGGCGGCGGGGTCGACGGCGCCGGCTGGGCGTACCCGGCCGGCGTCTGGTAGCCGGCCTGCTGCGGATAGCCGTACGCCGGAACGGGGCCCGGAGCAGGAGCCGGGGTGCCGTACGGATTCGAGGTCGGCATCGGCTGGTACGGGGTCTGCACCGGCCCGGGAGGCGCCGGTGTCGCCTGGTCGACCGGCGGGAACACCGCGGAGCCGACCCCGGAGCCGCTCTGCGTGGGCGGGATGCCCGGGACGATGCTGGGCGCGGCCGGCTGGAGCGAGGCGGCGACCCGCAGGCACTCGTCGCGCATGGACTCGGCGGTCGGGAAGCGCTCGTTCGGGTTCTTCTTCAGGGCGCGGGCGACCAGCGCGTCCACGGCCGGGGGAAGGGCACGGTTGACCGAGGAGGGAGCGACCGGCTCCTCCTGAACATGCGCGTAGGCGATGGCCAGCGGCGAGTCCGCGTCGAACGGCAGCCGGCCGGTGACCAGCTGGAACAGCATGATGCCGACCGAGTAGAGGTCGGAGCGGGCGTCCACGCCCCGGCCGAGCGCCTGCTCCGGGGAGAGGTACTGCGGGGTGCCGACGACCATGCCCGTCTGCGTCATCGAGGTGACCCCGGACTGCATCGCACGGGCGATGCCGAAGTCCATCACCTTGACGACCCCGCGCTTGGTCATCATCACGTTGCCGGGCTTGATGTCGCGGTGGACCAGCCCCATCTCGTGGCTGATCTCCAGCGCGGCCAGTACGTCGGCGGTGATCTTCAACGCCTTGTCGGCGGGCATCGCGCCGTACTGCGTCACGTCCTCGTCGAGCACCGAGCCGAGCGGGCGGCCCTCGACGTACTCCATGACGATGTACGGCATGGTCGAGCCGTCGAGGTCCTCCTCCCCGGTGTCGAAGACGGAGACGATGTTGGTGTGCGTGAGCTTGGCCACTGCCTGGGCCTCGCGGCGGAAGCGCTCGCGGAAGGCCTGTTCCCGGCCGAGTTCGGTGTGCAGGGTCTTGATCGCGACCTGCCGGTCCAGGACCGTGTCGTACGCCAGGTGCACGGAGGCCATACCGCCCGCGCCGAGCAGGTCGCGCAGTTGGTAGCGGCCACCGGCCAGAGCCCGCCCCACGTAACGGCCGTGTGCGCCGTCCTGGCTCATTTTCCCCGTCCCCCGTCGGGCGCTCAGGCACCCTTGTTGATCGAATATCCCATTCCTGGTCAAGTTCCGGGCCAAGTCTGCCCGAGGGCACTGACACGTCAAGCGCGGTGCCCGTTCCGTGACCGTACGCGAAAGAAGAGGCGCGGAAGCGTTACAGCTGCCGTACCTCCGGTACACGGAATTTGCACGACAGCGCGGGGTACGGGTTTGATGACCGGTCCGTCCACGGGCCGGAACCCGGACCTGGGGGTTGCGCGGAGGCTGTAGCGTGGCCGACGGAGACCGTGACAACACCGCGCGCACCGCGGGCAGAAACGACGGCGAGGACCGATGGCACAGACGCACAGCGCCCAGGGCCCGTCCGACCCCGAGGCGACTGGCGGCGGCATGTCAGACACGCCGGAGATGTGGGGCAACGGCGGCCTGGTCGGCGACGGCCGTTACCGGCTCACCCACCGGCTCGGCCGGGGCGGCATGGCCGAGGTGTTCGCCGCCGAGGACGTACGGCTCGGCCGGACCGTGGCCGTCAAGCTGCTGCGCGCCGATCTCGCCGAGGACCCGGTCTCCAAGGCCCGTTTCACCCGCGAGGCACAGTCGGTCGCCGGGCTCAACCACCACGCGATCGTGGCGGTGTACGACTCCGGCGAGGACGTCGTCGGCGGCCAGTCCGTGCCGTACATCGTGATGGAACTGGTCGAGGGCCGCACCATCCGCGACCTGCTGATCAACGCCGAGGCGCCGGGCCCCGAGCAGGCTCTGATCATCACGTCCGGGGTGCTGGAGGCGCTGGCCTACTCGCACCAGCACGGCATCGTGCACCGTGACATCAAGCCCGCCAACGTGATCATCACCCACAACGGCGCGGTCAAGGTGATGGACTTCGGCATCGCCCGCGCGCTGCACGGTGCGTCCACGACGATGACGCAGACCGGCATGGTCATGGGCACCCCCCAGTACCTCTCCCCGGAGCAGGCGCTCGGCAAGGCCGTCGACCACCGCTCCGACCTGTACGCCACCGGCTGTCTGCTGTACGAACTCCTCTCGCTGCGGCCGCCCTTCATCGGCGAGACCCCGCTGTCGGTGGTCTACCAGCACGTCCAGGACATCCCGGTGCCGCCGTCCCAGACCTCCGAGGGCGTCGCCCCGCCGGAGCTGGACGGCCTCGTCATGCGCTCGCTCGCCAAGGAGCCCGACGACCGCTTCCAGACCGCCGAGGAGATGCGCGGCCTGGTCCAGTACGGCCTGCAGATGCTGTACGCCCAGGGCGCCCACACCGGCACCTGGAACACCGGCCCGGTCACCGTGCACGACGGCCGGCACGCCTCGGCGGGCGGTTTCGCCGGCACGACGGTGCAGCACCCGATGGACTCCAACGGGACCTCGCAGATCCCGCAGCCGATCCTGCCGTCCGGCTACGGCGGCGGTGACGACGGCGGCTTCGAGGGTCACGGCAACCGGGGCAGCGGCCGCGGCAAGCTGTGGATCCTGGCCGTCTTCGCGGTGATCGCCATCGCGGCGGGCGTCGCGCTGGCGCTGAACAAGGGTGGCGGCGACGGCGGTGACCCGGGGACGTCGACGTCGCCGAGCGTCTCGCAGTCCACCAAGGACGAGACGCCCAGCGAGAGCCCCACCGACAAGGCCAGCGACACGGCCACGGACACGGAGACCGGCACCAGCGGCTCGGGCAACAACGACAACTCCCACTACACGCCGTCGGAGACCCCGTCGTACACCCAGTCCCAGACGGAGAGCACCGGCCCGACCGACGAGCCCTCGGACACGGCGAGCGCCTCGCAGCCCACCGACACCGCGAGCTCCCCCGTGACGGACCCCACCGAATCGACGGGCACGGACGGCGGCAGCGGCAACACGGACGAGGGTTCCGTCGCCGGCACCGGCCTGGGCAACCCCTGAAGGACAGCGACACCCCCGCGGGGCTGAGCGACGGTCCTCACCGGACGAACGCGTCGCACACCGCGTCGTACTCGCTGGTCCACCACACGGCCAGCGCCGAGGCGGCCGGGAACTGAGAGTCCGCGCGGGTGTCGCCGCGCTCGTAGTGCCAGCGCAGCATCCAGAAGTCGTTGAGCCGTTCCCACCACACGCGGTGCACGGCCGCCGCCAGCTCCGAGGGCGTGGCGCCGGCCGCGCGCCGGTACGCGCGCGCGTACGCCCGCACCTTCGGCAGGTCGAGCGCCCCCGCCGGGCGCACGAAGAAGATCGCGGCGGCACGCACGGCCTCCTCCGCGCGGGGCTGCACGCCCAGCCGGTCCCAGTCGACGATCGCGGCGGGTGCGTCGTCCTTGTAGAGCAGGTTGAACGGGTGGAAGTCGCCGTGCACCCAGCCCACCGAGGCGCCGCGCGGGGGGCGCCGGCCGGCGTGCTGCTCCAGGAGCGCGCGGCGTTCGAGCAGCCGGTGGCGGGCGAGTTCGTCGAAGGCGTCGGCGGGGCGGTGCCGGCTGACGTGGGCGAGCAGGTCGTCGATGAGCGCGAAGGTGTCGGCGGGGTCGGCGCTCTCGACGGGATGGGGGCTTGTAGCCGGGCGCGTGCGCCCCTTGGGGGGCATCACGCGCTCCAGGCAGGCGTGCACGGCGCCCAGCAGCGCACCGAGCCGCGCGCACTCCCCGTGCGTGAGCTGCCCGCCGTGCCGGTGCCTGCCGTCGATCCAAGGGTGCAGCGCGTAGGCGTGGCCGCCGACGACGGCGACCGTTCGGCCCTCGCGGTGGGCCAGCGGCGGGGCGACCGGGACCCCGAGGGCGGCCAGGCGCTGGGTGGCCAGGTGGCGGCGCTCGATGGCGGCCGGGTCGGCGGTGTCCGGGTCGAAGTGGTGTTTGAGGAAGTAACGGCCGTGGGTGGTGCGGACGTGGTAGCCGCGGTTGAGCAGGCCCTGTTCCACGGGTTCGCAAGTGAGCGCGGAACCGGCGGCGTACAGCCGGAGCAGGGCGCCCAGAGGGGGCGCATGGGGCATTGGGGGTGGTACACATGGGCGCGGCACGCGGCAGATGCTAGGGCAACGCCTGGGCCTGTGAGCTGGGGATTGTCGCAGGCAGTCGCTGTTGGTCGCTTTCGGTCACGTGGTGGACGGTGACGGACCCGGGTGCGCCGACCGGGTGCACGGGAACGAACGGTTCGCCGTCAGCGGCGCCGATCCGCCGGTCGGTGAGCCCCTCGCCGGCCACCTCGATGTCCGGCTCCGTGGAGCTCGACGTCCGGCTCCGTGGAGAGCGTCTCGTGGATGCCCCGGCCGACGACCTCATGGTCGTCGAGGAGAAATGCGATAATTTGTCCTTCTTCGCCCACGACGTCGGTCTCGCACACGAGCTCTTCCCGTGGCCCGGTGCGGCGGGATAACGTGCGGTAGCTCCGGCCTCCTGCAAGGCTCTGACCAGCGACCTTCCGGCCCATGTCGATTTACTAGGAAGCCCAAGCAAAAAGTACTTGGATTTCCAAGCAAAATCGCAGGTCAGGAGGGGTTTCACAGAAATGTGGAGCACTGGGTAACGTGCATCTTGCAGGGCGCTCGCCGGGGCACCTGTCACGCCTGTTCCCGTCCGAGTGGCACCCACCCCGTGCCACGCGTATCGGAAGCAGGTGAGCCGCACTGGTTCACCCGGCAACCCCGGGGGCCGGACCGACGGAGGAGCACACGTGACCGTGGACAGCAGTGCCGCGAGCCAACCGCGACGCAGCGCCGCAGGCAAAGCCGGTACCACCGGCAGCAAGACCGGCACCAAGCGCACCACTCGTACCACCACGCATCGCACCACCACGAAGAAGAGCACCGATCCCGAACTCGTGCAGCTGCTGACGCCCGAGGGCAAGCGGGTCAAGAACGCCGAGTACGACGCGTATGTCGCCGGGATCACCCCCGACGAACTGCGCGGGCTGTACCGCGACATGGTGCTCACCCGCCGCTTCGACGCCGAGGCCACCGCCCTGCAGCGCCAGGGCGAGCTGGGCCTGTGGGCGTCCCTGCTCGGGCAGGAGGCCGCCCAGATCGGCTCCGGGCGTGCCACCCGCGAGGACGACTACGTCTTCCCGACCTACCGCGAGCACGGCGTGGCCTGGTGCCGCGGGGTCGATCCGACCAACCTGCTGGGCATGTTCCGCGGCGTCAACCACGGCGGCTGGGACCCCAACAGCAACAACTTCCACCTCTACACCATCGTCATCGGCTCCCAGACCCTGCACGCCACCGGCTACGCCATGGGCGTCGCCAAGGACGGCGCGGACTCGGCGGTCATCGCCTACTTCGGCGACGGCGCCTCCAGCCAGGGCGACGTCGCCGAATCGTTCACCTTCGCCGCGGTCTACAACGCCCCGGTGGTGTTCTTCTGCCAGAACAACCAGTGGGCGATCTCCGAGCCGACCGAGAAGCAGACCCGCGTCCCGCTCTACCAGCGCGCCCAGGGCTTCGGCTTCCCCGGCGTCCGCGTGGACGGCAACGACGTGCTGGCCTGCCTCGCGGTCACCAAGTGGGCGCTGGAGCGCGCCCGCAGCGGCGAGGGCCCGACGCTGGTCGAGGCGTACACCTACCGGATGGGCGCCCACACCACCTCCGACGACCCGACCAAGTACCGGGCCGACGAGGAGCGCGAGGCCTGGGAGGCCAAGGACCCGATCCTGCGCCTTCGCCGGTACCTGGAGGCCTCAAACCACGCGGACGAGGGATTCTTCGCGGAACTCGAAGCCGAGTCCGAGGCGTTGGGCAGGCGAGTGCGCGAAGCGGTCCGAGCCATGCCGGACCCGGACAACTTCGCCATGTTCGAGCATGTGTACGCGGACGGGCACGCGCTCGTCGACGAGGAACGAGCCCAGTTCGCCGCCTACCAGGCGTCGTTCGCGGACGTAGAGGGGGTCTGACTCATGGCAGCGGAAAAGATGGCGGTGGCCAAGGCGATCAACGAGTCGCTGCGCCGCGCCCTGGAGGCCGACCCCAAGGTCCTCGTCATGGGCGAGGACGTCGGCAAGCTCGGCGGCGTCTTCCGCGTCACCGACGGCCTGCAGAAGGACTTCGGCGAGAGCCGCGTCATCGACACCCCCCTCGCGGAGTCCGGCATCGTCGGTACCGCGATCGGCCTCGCCCTGCGCGGCTACCGCCCGGTGGTGGAGATCCAGTTCGACGGCTTCGTCTTCCCGGCGTACGACCAGATCGTCACCCAGCTCGCGAAGATGCACGCCCGCTCGCTCGGCAAGGTGAAGATGCCGGTCGTCGTGCGTATCCCCTACGGCGGCGGCATCGGCGCGGTCGAGCATCACTCGGAGTCCCCCGAGGCGCTGTTCGCGCACGTGGCGGGCCTGAAGATCGTCTCCCCGTCCAACTCCTCGGACGCCTACTGGATGATGCAGCAGGCCATCCAGAGCGACGACCCGGTGATCTTCTTCGAGCCCAAGCGCCGCTACTGGGACAAGGGCGAGGTCAACACGGAGGCCATCCCCGGCCCGCTGCACAAGGCGCGGGTGGCCCGCGAGGGCACCGACCTCACTCTGGCCGCCTACGGCCCGATGGTGAAGCTCTGCCAGGAGGTCGCCGACGCGGCCGCCGAGGAGGGCAAGTCCCTGGAGGTCCTCGACCTGCGGTCCGTCTCCCCGCTGGACTTCGACTCCATCCAGGCCTCGGTCGAGAAGACCCGCCGCCTGGTCGTGGTTCACGAGGCGCCGGTGTTCTTCGGCTCGGGCGCGGAGATCGCCGCCCGGATCACCGAGCGCTGTTTCTACCACCTGGAGGCCCCGGTGCTCCGGGTGGGCGGCTACCACGCCCCCTATCCGCCGGCCCGCCTGGAGGAGGAGTACCTTCCGGGCCTGGATCGGGTGCTCGACGCCGTCGACCGTGCCCTGGCGTACTGAGGAGAGGGTCGTGACGACGATGACGGAAGCGTCCGTACGCGAGTTCAAGATGCCGGACGTGGGCGAGGGGCTCACCGAGGCCGAGATCCTCAAGTGGTACGTCCAGCCGGGCGACACGGTCACCGACGGCCAGGTGGTGTGCGAGGTCGAGACGGCCAAGGCGGCCGTCGAACTGCCCATCCCCTACGACGGAGTGGTGCGCGAGCTGCGCTTCGCCGAGGGCACCACGGTCGACGTGGGCACGGCGATCATCTCGGTGGACGTGTCGGGCGGAGCATCCGCTCCCGCGGCGGAGCCCGCGCCGGCTGCGGAGCCGGAGGAGAAGCCGCAGGGCCGCCAGCCGGTCCTCGTCGGCTACGGCGTGGCGGCCTCCTCCACGAAGCGCCGCCCGCGCAAGGGCCCGGAGGCGACGGCCGCCGAGGCGGCGGTCAAGGCGGCGGTCCAGAAGGAGCTCAACGGCCACGGCCATGCCGAGGTCGCCGCAGTGGTCCCCGAGGTGCCCGCCGTGGAGCGTGCCCGCCCGCTGGCGAAGCCGCCGGTGCGCAAGCTGGCGAAGGACCTGGGCGTCGACCTGGCCACGGTGACCCCGTCGGGCCCGGAGGGCGTCATCACGCGCGAGGACATCCACGCGGCGGTGGCGGCCGTACCGACGGCGGTCCCGGAACCGGCCCAGGCCGTACCGGCGGCTCCCGCCGTTGCGGCGGCGCCCACACCGGCGTACGACGGTGTGCGTGAGACCCGCGTTCCCATCAAGGGCGTCCGCAAGGCGACGGCGTCGGCGATGGTGGGTTCGGCGTTCACGGCCCCGCATGTCACGGAGTTCGTGACGGTGGACGTGACCCGCACGATGAAGCTGGTGGAGGAACTGAAGCAGGACAAGGACCTGCAAGGCCTCCGGGTGAACCCGCTCCTCCTCATCGCCAAGGCCCTGCTGATCGCGATCCGGCGCAACCCGGACATCAACGCGTCCTGGGACGAGGCGAACCAGGAGATCGTGCTCAAGCACTACGTCAACCTGGGTATCGCCGCGGCCACCCCGCGGGGCCTGATCGTCCCGAACATCAAGGACGCCCACGCGAAGACGCTGCCGCAGCTGGCCGAGTCCCTCGGTGAGCTGGTGGCCACGGCCCGGGACGGCAAGACCTCGCCCGGTGCCATGCAGGGCGGCACGGTGACGATCACCAATGTCGGTGTCTTCGGCATCGACACGGGGACGCCGATCCTCAACCCGGGCGAGGCGGCGATCCTGGCGGTCGGCGCGATCAAGCTCCAGCCGTGGGTCCACAAGGGCAAGGTCAAGCCCCGCCAGGTCACCACGCTGGCCCTGTCCTTCGACCACCGCCTGGTCGACGGCGAACTGGGCTCCAAGGTCCTCGCGGACATCGCGGCGATCCTGGAACAGCCGAAGCGGTTGATTACCTGGGGCTGAGGGCGGATAGGTTGGGAGAGTGGGGGGGGGCCGAAAAAACGTTTAGAACCCCCCACACAAAAATAAAAGAGACAGCAGCTGTAACACCGCCCCCCCCCCCCACCCCCCCCCCCCGAGGAAACATAG
>NZ_JBSHAF010000012.1:253410-283488 GCF_053611365.1 Streptomyces sp. NPDC054813
CACCCCCCCCACACACACCCACCCCCCCCGCTGTTCATCCCGCGGGCCCTGGCGCGGAGCGTTTGGGAGTGGGGGCGCACCAATCCCCGCTCGCCCCCCCCCCACTCACTTTCAGAGCTGGTTCAGCACGTAGACCGGCGCCCCTTCCTCCGTCCCGCCCCGCGAGTGAATGCAGGCGTGCTTGCGCAGCAGCCGGAGACACTCGTTGACGCGGTGCGCCGTCAGACCGGTACGCGCGGCGATCGATTCGAGCGGCTCCCGCAGCTCACCCCGCTCGACGAGGACCGGGGCGATGACGACGGCCACTGTCCACACGTCCGCGGTCACCGACAACCGCCGTCGCCAGTCGGCGAGTACGGACTCGGTGGTCGGCAGCGCCATCGGCGGGCCGTACGGCTTGCGCCGTTCGAGGACGAGTTCGTCGAGCCGGTCGGCGATCCGTTCCATGGCCCGGACCATGGCCTGCTGCACGGCGAGCGTGCTCTTCTGCAACTCGATCAGTTCGCGCTGCCCGCTCGCCAACTGCTCGTCCAGCTGGAGGTTGTGCGCCTCGAGCCGGACGATGGCCTCCGCGACCTGCTCCGGCATGGCGTACGCGACGGGCGCGCCCGGCTCGGTGGGCTGCACCTCGGCCTCTTCGAGAGTGTAGGAACCCTCGCGCTGGACTGTCGCGATGACTTCGGCGACCCACTCTTTGAAAGGCGCGCACGCGGGCTTCGTGCAGCCGTTGACGAGGATGATCAGGCCCTGGAGATCGATGAGATTCATGTCTCGACGCCAGTCCCGACCTGCGGGAATGCTGAGAGCGTGACTTCCAGTCACGCTCTCGAGACTCTCTCGATGCGTTTCCGGGACGTGATCCGCCAGTGCCTTGCTGGGCGTGGTGTAACCCAGTTCCTTGCACACATCCACCGCCGGGAACCAGTGCATTCCGTCCGGCATGGTCAGTCGTCGTACCCGGGCCCCGGTCGCCGCGTACACGAAGTCGCTGACGTCGATCGCCTCGTGGGACTTCGCGGGCTTCGCTTGCTTGTCGGGTTCGTTCATGGGAACCACCTCCGCCGCGGAATTTAGGGCGAAGAAAATCGAATATGCCAGTCAAATACTGCGATGTTCACGATTGCGAGGGAAGGGTGCGAGTTCTGCTGCACTGGGCCGTTCGGGTGTGCGAAAGGCCCGCCGCAGATGCTGCGGCGGGCCTTCGTCGTCTGTGTGCCGGGCTGTCAGCCGAGGCGGGCGAAGCCGTAGTTGAGGAGCTTCGTGGCGTCCGTGGCGCGCTGGGTGATCGACGAGGAGGCGAGGACGGTGCCGATGACCGTCTTGCCGTTGCGGGTCGCGGCGAAGACCAGGCAGTACTTGGCCTCGGGGCCGGAGCCGGTCTTCACGCCGATGGCGCCGCTGTAGCTGCTGAGCAGCGTGTTGGTGTTCTCCCACGGCGTCATGGTGCGGGTGGAACCGGTCTTGGTGATCGTCTTCGCCGTGTACTTCTTCGTCTTGACGACCGTACGGAACGTGGCGTTCTTCATCGCGCTGCTGGCGATCTTCGTCAGGTCGCGCGGCGTCGAGTAGTTGTTGCCGTTGCCGATGCCGTCGAAGGAATCGAAGTGCGTGTTCGTCAGGTGCAGGTTCTTGGCGGCGGTGTTCATCTTGGAGATGAAGTTGGCGACCCGCTTGGCGCGGGTCGTACCGGTGCCGTACGTGTCGGCGAGCGCGTAGGCGGCGTCGCAGCCGGAGGGCAGCATCAGCCCGTAGAGCAGCTGGCCGACGGTGACCTTGTCGCCGACGATCAGGTGCGCCTGGGAGGCGTTGTTGGCGACGACGTAGTCGCTGTACGCCTTCTGGATCGTGACCTTCTTGGCGAGGTTCAGGTTCGACTGCGCGAGCACGACCTTGGCGGTCATGATCTTCGTGGTCGAGCCGGTGGACAGCTTGGTGTCCGCCTTCTTCGTGTACAGCGAGGCGGCGTTGGCGTTGTTCATCAGGTAGCCGCCCTTGGCCACAATGGTGGGCGCCGTGACAGCCTGCGCGGGTGCCGCGGTGAGGGCCCCGGTGGCGAGCAACGCGCCGGACGTGACGGCGACGGCGACAGCTCTGCGGAAGCGGGTGCCCTTAATGCCGGTAATCAAGTGAGTTACCCCGAGTCGAGTCGAATGCCCCTGTAGTGCGGCCAAGTTGAGGCGGCAGGGAAGTGCGGGCCGCACGTGTAGGACACGTAAGTAGCACAGATGGTTGTGCGGTTGCTGGGGGAGACATAGGTCACGTCCGCATGGTGGACCGCTCGCCTGCATGCGTACGTGTTGTATCTATCCTGTGGGCATGAGCCTGGCCGTCAAGCAGCCCCCCGCCGCCGACCGTGTGTACTCCCATGTCAAGCAAGCTGTCCTGGACCGTCACTACGAGGGCGGCACGCTCCTGACCGAGGGCGAGCTGGCCGAGGCCGTAGGGGTGTCCCGCACCCCGGTCCGCGAGGCGCTGCTGCGTCTCGAGGTCGAGGGCCTGATCAAGCTCTACCCGAAGAAGGGCGCCCTGGTGCTGCCCGTCTCCGTGCAGGAGATCGCGGACGTGGTGGAGACCCGGATGCTGGTCGAGGAGCACGCTGTTCGCAAGGCCGTACCGCCGTCGGCGGTGCTCGTGGCCCGCCTGGAGGAGCTGCTGGACCGGCAGAAGGCCGAGGCCGCCGCCGGTGACCTGGCCGCCGCGGCCGTCACGGACCGCTGCTTCCACGCCGAGATCGTCCGCGACGGCGGCAACGAGATCCTCTCCCGGCTCTACGACCAGCTCCGCGACCGCCAGCTGCGCATGGGCGTCGCGATCATGAACGCCCACCCCGACCGGATCGCCAAGTCGCTCACCGAGCACGAGGAGATACTGGACGCGCTGCGCGCCGGGGACGCGGACCGTGCCGTCGAGCTGGTGCACCGGCACGTCGACTGGTTCGCGCACCTGGCGCGGGGTGAGGTCCGATGAGCCGCAGCAGCGTCTCGTTGCCCGGTGATCCGCCCGGCGGCCGCCGGGCCGTCGCGGTGTGGTCGATAGGCGTCTCGGTCTACTTCGTCGCCGTCATCTTCCGTACGTCCCTCGGTGTCGCCGGTCTCGACGCCGCTGACCGCTTCCATGTCAACGCCTCGGCGCTGTCCACCTTCTCGATACTCCAGCTGCTGGTCTACGCCGGCATGCAGATACCCGTCGGCCTGCTGGTCGACAGCCTCGGCACCAAGAAGGTGCTCTCCATCGGAGCGGTGCTGTTCACGGCCGGACAGCTGGGCTTCGCGTTCTCCCCGTCGTACGGCACCGCGCTCGCCTCGCGCGCGCTGCTCGGCTGCGGCGACGCCATGACCTTCATCAGTGTGCTGCGGCTCGGCACCCGCTGGTTCCCGGTGCGGCGCGGGCCGCTCGTCGCACAGCTCGCCGGTCTGGTCGGCATGGCGGGCAACCTCGTCTCCACGCTGGTCCTGGCCCGGCTGCTGCACGGCATCGGGTGGACCCCGGCGTTCGCGGGCAGCGCGCTGGCCGGGGTGGTCGTGCTGGTCCTCGTGCTGTTCTTCCTCAAGGACCACCCCGAGGGGTACGAGCCGGCGCCCTTCCCGCACCGGGGCGCGGCGTACGTGCGGAAGCAGATCGCCGCGTCCTGGCGGGAGCCGGGGACCCGGCTGGGGCTGTGGGTGCACTTCACCACCCAGTTCCCGGCGATGGTGTTCCTGCTGCTGTGGGGGCTGCCGTTCCTGGTCCAGGCGCAGGGGCTGTCCCGTGCCACGGCCGGTGAGCTGCTGACGCTGGTCGTGCTCTCCAACATGGTGATCGGTCTGGTCTACGGCCAGATCGTCGCGCGGCATCACGCGGCGCGGCTGCCGTTGGCGCTGGGCACGGTCGGGGCGACGGCCGTCGTGTGGGCGGCGACGCTGGCGTATCCGGCCGAGCACGCGCCGATGTGGCTGCTGGTGGTGTTGTGTGCGGTGCTGGGGGCGTGTGGGCCGGCGTCCATGCTCGGCTTCGACTTCGCGCGGCCGGCGAATCCGCCCGAGCGCCAGGGAACCGCGTCCGGGATCACCAATATGGGTGGTTTCGTGGCCTCGATGACGACGTTGTTCGCGGTGGGTGTGCTGTTGGACGCGACCGGCGACGACTACTCGGTGGCGTTCTCGTGTGTGTTCGTGCTGCAGGCCATCGGGGTCAGCCAGATCCTGCGGTTGCGGGGGCGGGCGGCTCGGCGGGAGCGGGAACGGTTGGTGGCGAGCCGGGTGGAGACGGTGCACGTGCCTGCGTGAATTCTCCTCCCACCCACGCACCACCCGTTTCCAGTCGGCAGAGAGGCTGGGCGACCTGCGGGGGCGATCGTCGTCGGCGGCTTTCCGTGGGCGAGATCGGTCAGCCGCCGGTGCGGCGATCGGGCGGGTGCCGGTACGAACGAATCGGGCGGCCGTCGGTACGGCGAATCGGGCGGGTGCCGATACGAACGAATCGGGCGGGCGCCGGTACGGCGAATCGGGCGGGTGCCGGTGCGGTGCGGTGGGCGGTTAGTTCGTCGTCGGTACGAGGGTGAGGTAGGTCAGGCCCAGTACGCCTCGGTAGGTCAGCCAGGACGATCGGTGGGTGTCCAGGCGGGCCCGGGTCTCCGTGGCCAGGGGGTGGCCGGGGTTGGCCGCCAGCCATACCTCCTGGTCCGCCTGGTACGCCGACTCGAACTCCTCCCATTCCGCCGAGCTCGCCGTCTCCGTCCACTCCGGGCGGAAGCCCGCCGCCACCGCCAGATCGACCAGGGCCGCCAGGTCGTGATGGTCGGCGGTCGAGGCGCCCGGCCACATCCCGGAGAGCTCCGCCTCGGTCGGGGTGCGCTGCCAGAAGCCCTCGCCGAGCAGGACCCGCCCGCCGTCGTTCACCAGCCGCCGCAGCTCCCGCAGGGCCGTCACCAGGTCGTCGCCCAGCGCCTGGCTGGCCCCGAGGCACAGCACCACGTCGGCCGGGCCGCGAGCCGTGTCCGCCGCCGACTCCTCGGCGAACTCCACCCGGTCGGCCAGCCCGCGCGCCTCGGCGGCCCGCCGTCCGCGCGCCAGATCCCCGGCGTGCACATCCAGTCCCACGCCGTGCGCGCGGGGTACGGCGTCCAGCAGACGGAGCATCATTTCGCCCCAGCCACAGCCGATGTCGAGCACGGTGGTGGGGTGCGTGGCGGCGAGCCGCCGTACCATCGCGGCCGCGCGGGTCTGGGAGAGCGGGCCGTGGAAGGTGAGGCGGGTCAGACGGGGCGGGAGGTCGTCGTGCGCTGTGGTGGCAGTGGTCATGCCGGGCAAGGTAGATCTCGACGGCCGCCGAGGCATACCGAATTACCGGTGCGTGCCCCTGTTTCCCGTTTCCCGGCCGTCGATCCGCACGACCGCGGACCGCACTGCTACTGCGTGACCGCGAAGTTCCGCAGGATCGCCGCCGTCAGTTCCGGGTCGCCCTCCGCCTTCACCCGGTCCGCGACCGCGTCCGAGGTGGTGCGGCCACAGGCCAGCCGGAAGTAGGTCTCCCAGTCGAGGGTGAAGATGGCCGCGGGGCCGAGAGCGGGGGTGGTCTCCAGCGTGCCGCGGCCCTGGATGTCGATGCGGATGGTGCGCAGGAACTCCACCGGCCCGTGCACATCGAAGATGACCGCCGAGCTGCGCGGCGCGCCGGAGTCGTCGGCGACCACCCGGGGCAGCTCGCCGAGCAGCACGTCCCGGGCGACCTGTGCGCCCGGCGAGTCGAGGTTGCCGGGCCGGCCCAGCGCGGCCCGCAGGTCCTGCTCGTGCACCCACACGGTGAACGCGTGGTTGCGCATGGCCTCTTCGAGGGTGATCTCCTTGCTCATCGGCCCGCGGACGACGTGCCCCGGCTCCCGCGACTCGTTGCGCAGCTGGCGGTTGCGGCGGATGACCGTGTACTCCAGCTCCGAGGTCATCTCCGGCGCGGTGTGATGGCGTCGTACGTCGACCTGCATCTCCATGTAGCGCTGGTGCTCGTTGGTGACGTGGTAGAGGTCACGCGGCAGGGTGTGGATCGGGCGCGGGTCGCCCAGCATCTCGCAGTCCATCCCGATGACATGGGAGACCACGTCCCGCACCGACCAGCCCGGGCATGGTGTCCGCCGGTTCCACTCACCCTCGGCAAGGGGCGTCACCAGCTCGGATATCGCTTCGATGGAGTGGGTCCAGGCGTCGGCGTAGGGCTGGAGGGTGGGATGCAGACTCACGGAACGGGACCCCTCGGCGGTCGGTACTCGGGCAGGTTGTGGCGGCGCTGCCAGCGGGAGGTGGCTGCTGTCGGCGAGTGTCTTGAAACTCCCCCGGTTCTCGACTTCGCTCGAACCGGGGGGACCCCCAAGTTACGCTGCTGTGAGGCACCCCGGCAGTGCTTTCGTGTGACGATCGTAGGCCCGTGTGGACGGCTCGAATGCCAGGACGGTGGTAGTGTGCGCGCCTCGCTCATCCAGATCGATGTAAACGAGGGCGAATCGGTCGAATCTCGCCGGCGGCGCGTTACCGCGCTGGTGCGCGAGCAGGCGGACGCCGATCTCGTCGTACTGCCCGAGCTGTGGACGACCGGTGCGTTCGCCTACGAGCAGTTCGCCACCGAGGCCGAGCCGCTCGAGGGCCCGACGTACGAGGCGATGGCGAAGGCGGCGAGCGACGCGGGCGTCTGGCTGCACGCCGGCTCCATCCCCGAGCGAGACCCCGAGGGCCCCCTCTACAACACGGCTCTCATCTTCTCCCCCTCCGGTGATCTGGCCGCGGCCTATCGCAAGATCCACCGCTTCGGCTTCGACAAGGGCGAGGCGGTGCTGATGGGCGCCGGGCAGGAACTGGTGACCGTTCGGCTCCCGGAGACCACGCTGGGCGTGGCCACCTGCTACGACCTCCGCTTCCCCGAACTCTTCCGCGCACTCGTCGACGCCGGCGCCGAGACGATGGTGGTCTCGGCGGGCTGGCCCGAGCGGCGACGCGCCCACTGGACGCTCCTGGCCCAGGCGCGGGCGGTCGAGAACCAGGCGTTCGTGCTCGCGTGTGGAACGGCCGGGACGCATGCCGGAGTTCCGCAGGCGGGTCACTCGATCGTGGTCGATCCCTGGGGCGAGGTCCTGGCCGAGGCGGGCGCCGGCGAGGAGGTCCTCACCGTCGACCTCGACCCGGCCAAGGTCGCCGTCACCCGCGAACAGTTCCCGGCACTCAAGGACCGCCTGCTGGGCCTCGAACCTCCCCGGCGATAGTCGTCCCCGGCGTCGGCCGTCCCCGTTGTCGGTCGTCTCCAGCGTCAGTCCTCCTCCCGCTCCTTGTCGGCGAGGTGGATCACGCAGACTGCCACCGCGATCAGCAGCGCCGGGTCCGCGTCGTCCCGTACGACGTCGACACCGTAGGTCTCCCGGACGTGCAGCCAGCGCCGGGAGACCACGGCCAGCAGCTCACCGTCGTACTCCACGGCGAACTCACGGTCGAGGATCTTTCCGCTGACGTCCAGTTCGGTGCCGTCGACCAGGTGCACCCGGTAGTGGTTGCGCAGCAGCGAGAGCCGCTTGCGCCTGATGGTGGCCAGGGGTTCGCCTTCGCGTTCGATCACCATGGTGTCGCGCAGGGCGAACATCTTCTGGTGGATGTCGACGAGCACCCGCCCGTGCCGGTCCTTCAGCTCGAACGTGTCCCGCACCCGCATGGCCTTGCCGTCGACGAGGAACACCTTGTCGCCGTGGTCGTCCTCGATCCAGTAGTCCTCGCCGAAGCCGAGGAGCCGGTCGCGTACCAGGAATCTCATGTCCGTACCCCTTCCCGGCCCACCGGCCCGAAACGCCGCCGGTAGTCCGACGGGCTGAGCCCGGTCTCGCGCCGCAGCCGTGCGCGCAGGTTGGCCGCGGTGCCCAGGCCGCTGCGCGCGGCCACCACGTCCAGGCGCTCCTCGCCGCGTTCGATCAGCCGGCAGGCGAGGGCCACGCGTTCCCCGGTCAGCCAGGCCAGCGGGGTGGTGCCGAGCTGGGCGCGGAACCGGCGGTGCAGGGTGGCCGGGGAGAGGGCCGCCCGCGCCGCCAGGTCCGCCACGGTCAGCGGCTCGCCCAGCCGCTCCTGTGCCCAGGCCAGGAGCGGGCCGAGCGACTCGTCCGGCACCTCGGGCACCGGCCGCTCCACGAACTGGCGCTGCCCGCCGTCCCGGTGCGAGGCGAACACCAGCCGCCGGGAGACCGCGTTGGCGATCTCGGCGCCGTGGTCCTGCCGCCAGATGTGCAGCCCCAGGTCGAGCGCGGCCGCGCTGCCGGAGGCGGTGAGCAGGTCGCCGTCGTCGACGAAGAGCACGTCCGGCCGCAGCAGCACCCGCGGATGCAGCTGCCGGAAGGCGTCGGCCCAGCGCCAGTGCGTGGTGGCCGGCCGCCCGTCCAGCAGCCCGGCCTCGGCGAGCGCGAAGGTCCCGGTGCAGAAACTCACCACCCGCACCCCGCGGGCGTGCGCACGCCGGATCGCGTCGAGGACGTCCGCACCGCGCGGTACGACATTGTCCGGGCGCCCCGGTACGACGAGGGTGTCCGCCGCGTCCACCGCCGTCAGCCCGGCCACTCCGCTCAGGGTGAAGAAGCCGTGGTTCATCCGCACCTCGCGGGTGGGCGCGCACAGCGTCACCTCGTACGGCGGCACGGACAGCCCGAGCTCCGGACGCGGCAGCCCGAACAGCTCGGTGGCGACACCGACCTCGAACGGATTGGTACCCGCGTCCACGATCACGGCCACCCGGTGCGTCGACTGCGAGGATCCTTGCGCCATATGCGATTTCTAGCACTCACTGCACCACCGGGCGAGCGCCCAGGATGAACGCCATGAACGCCACGAGCAGCGCCATGAACAGCGAACCCGTCTCCCTCGTCCACGCCCTCGGCTCCTTCGAGGACCTGTGGAGCCCCCGGATCGTCACCGCCGTCAACGACTACGACGTGCGCGTCGCCAAGGTCCAGGGCGAGCACCTGTGGCACGTCCACGACCACACCGACGAGTTCTTCCTGGTCCTGGAGGGCGAGCTGCACATCGCCCTGCGGGAGCCGGCCGGCGAGCGCACGGTCGTCCTGCACAAGGGCTCGGTCTTCACCGTCCCCCGCGGCACCGAGCACAAGCCGGCCGCCCCGGCCGGAGCCTCGATCCTCCTCTTCGAACCGACCGGCACCTCCACGGTCGGCGACCGGCATGACGAGATCCCGTCCCACGTGGACGCGACGACGGGCCACGCGCTGAGCTGACCAGCAGAGGAGTTCATTACCTTCGACTCTGCTGTTCGTTCACGGAGTGAGCAACTCCGGGAGGGACATGCAGCAGGGGGACATGTGCCGATCTCTACCTTCGACTCTCACTCGACCGTGAGGGCAAGACCGCCATCGAACGGCAGGAGACCGACTGCCGCGCGTGGGCGGCCCGGCACGGTCTGACCGTTCGCCAGGTGCACGTTGATCGGGGAAAGTCCGGCTACAGGGATGTGGCCCGAAAGGGCTACGAGTCGGCTACGCAGGCGGTCGTGTCAGGGGCAGTGCGGACGCTGATCATCTGGAAGCTGGACCGGCTCAGCCGGAAGGGCACAGCCGAAGTCGGCCCACTCCTGGAGGAGTTCGCCAGGGTCGGTGGCCGTCTGATCTTCGTCATGGACGGATTGGATTCGAGTCGGCCCGGTGACAGACTCGCCATGGCTTCATTGTCGGAGTGGGCGCGGACCGAGGCGGAAACCCAGGGGCAGCGCATCCGCCACGCCAAGCAGTACCTTCGCGGCCGGGGGCGATGGATCGGCGGACAGCCGCCCTACGGCCTTCACGTCGATGCCGACTCGGGACGCCTCGCGCCTGATCCCGACACAGCGGTGTTCGCACGTCTGATCGCCGACGAAGCTCTCGCGGGTCGACCTCTCGTGCGCATCGCCAGGCTGCTCAACGAGTACGAGATCCCCGCGCCCAGAGGGGGTCTGTGGCAAGTGGGCTCACTGTCGCAGTTGCTGAGGGCACCAGCGTTCGCGGGACTGCTTCCGGAGACGGAGACCGTCTGGGACGAGGAACGCGGCTGCCGCAAGTACACCGGTGTCGTCCGTCCGTACCTGGATCCGGAGAGCGGAAACCCTGTGGAGGTCGGCGAAGGAATCGTGACGGTGGAGGAGCAGCGCCGGATCATGCGGGAGCTGGAGTCCAGGACCCGGTTGCGGGGCGACGGTCTGAAGCGGCCCGCCCGCGGGCCGGCCCACCTGCTGACGGGCCTGCTGTTCTGCGGTGCGGAGGGCTGTGGTGCCCGCATGAGCAGGAACGGCACGTCGTACGTGTGTCAGGGTGTCCGCCTCGGACACACCTGCCCGGGAGCGAGGGCGATGGCAGTGCCTGTCGAGCGGGCCGTGATCGCCGCCTTCTTGGGACGGAACCCGGCGCTCGCCGCGGAGTGGGAGGGAGGCGACGTCTCACGGAGGCGTGCTCTCCTGGCCATGGCTGTGGAGCGAGTCTGGGTGGCCAGGGCTCCTGGCCGAGGGCATCGGTTCGATCCCGGGAAGCGGCTTCGGATCGTGTGGGTCGGCGAGGCACGCTCGGAATAACGTCAGAGGCGGGTGTGGTTGGCTTGAACCATGGCAAAACGCGTACGTGTCCGTGCCCCCGAGCTGATCGGCAAGGGCGGCTGGATCAACACAGGTGACAAGCAGCTCAGCCTCGCGGAACTCCGCGGGCGCATCGTAATTGTTGATTTCTGGACATTTTGTTGCGTGAACTGCCTGCACGTCCTGGACGAGCTGCGGGAGCTGGAGGAGCGGCACCGGGACACGGTGGTGATCATCGGGGTGCACTCGCCGAAGTTCGTCCACGAGGCGGAGCACCAGGCGGTCGTCGACGCCGTGGAGCGGTACGTCGTGGAGCACCCGGTGCTCGACGACCCGGAGCTCGCCACCTGGAAGCAGTACGCGGTGCGGGCCTGGCCGACGCTGGTGGTGATCGACCCCGAGGGGTACGTCGTCGCCCAGCACGCCGGCGAGGGCCACGCACACGCGATCGCAAAGCTGGTCGAGGAGCTGGAGGCGGAGCACGAGGCGAAGGGCACCCTGCGGCGCGGCGACGGCCCGTACGTGCCGCCGGAGCCCGAGCCGACCGCTCTGCGCTTCCCCGGCAAGGCGCTGCTGCTGCCCTCCGGGAACTTCCTGGTCAGCGACACCACCCGGCACCAGCTGGTGGAGCTGGCCGAGGACGCGGAGACGGTCGTACGGCGGATCGGCTCCGGCACGCGCGGCTTCGCCGACGGCCCGGCCGCCGACGCCGCCTTCAGCGAACCGCAGGGCCTGGCGCTCCTCGACGACGGCTCGGTGGCCGTCGCCGACACCGTCAACCACGCGCTGCGCCGCCTCGACCCGGCCACCGGCGAGGTGACCACGCTCGCCGGCACCGGCCGTCAGTGGTGGCAGGGCTCCCCGACCTCGGGCCCGGCCCGCGAGGTCGACCTGTCCTCCCCCTGGGACGTGGCGGTCTTCGGCGGCAAGGTGTGGATCGCCATGGCGGGCGTGCACCAGCTGTGGGCGTACGACCCGGAGAGCCGGACGGTCACGGTCGCCGCCGGCACCACCAACGAGGGGCTGGTGGACGGGTCGGCGGCCGAGGCCTGGTTCGCGCAGCCGTCCGGTCTCGCCGCCACCGCCGACCGGCTCTGGCTCGCCGACTCGGAGACCAGCGCGCTGCGCTGGGTCGACCTGGACGGACACGTCCACACCGCCGTGGGTACCGGCCTCTTCGACTTCGGTCACCGGGACGGCGCGGCCGGACAGGCGCTGCTCCAGCACCCGTTGGGCGTGACGGCGCTCCCCGACGGCTCGGTCGCGGTGTCCGACACCTACAACCACGCGCTGCGCCGCTACGATCCCGCGACCGGCGAGGTCACCACGCTGGCGACGGATCTGAGAGAGCCGAGCGACGCGGTGCTGGCCGGCGACGACATCGTGGTGGTCGAGTCGGCCCGCCACCGGCTGACCCGGCTGCGGCTGCCCGAGGAGGCGGTCCGGGTGGAGTCGGTCGCCCACCGCACCCAGCGGGCGGCGACCGAGGTGGCCCCCGGCCGCCTCCGGCTGGACGTGATCTTCCAGGCCCCGGCGGGCCAGAAGCTGGACCTGCGCTACGGCCCGTCGACGCGGCTCCTGGTGTCCTCGACCCCGCCGGAGCTGCTGCTCAAGGGCGACGGCCCGGACACGGACCTCTCCCGCGAGCTGGAGCTGAACCCGGCCGTGCCCGAAGGCGTCCTGCACGTCTCGGCGATGGCAGCGTCCTGCGACGACGACCCTTCCAACGAGTACCCGGCCTGCCATGTCCACCAGCAGGACTGGGGGGTCCCGGTCCGCCTCACGGAGGGCGGAGCGGACCGACTACCGCTGGTCCTGGCCGGAATGGACCAGGAGGCCTAGGCGTCTTCGTCAGGCGCCGTACCCGCCGCCGTACTCGTCCTGGTGGTGATGGTGCCGTTCCTCGACAACCGTCGTCGGCGGCACCATGACCCGCCGACGACGGGCGATGTTGGTGAACGTGGCGACGCCGATGATCCCGACGGCCATCAGGATCAGGCCGACGACATCGAGGTTGACGCCCTGCATGTGCCAGTCGGTCGCGAACGTGAGGATGGCCCCCACGGCGATGAGGATGATGCATCCGCCGAGCCCCATGAGCGTTGCCTCCCCTTCAGGTTCGGTGGTTCCGGTCCACACCGGGTACCCAGGGGAGGGCGGGGCATGTGCAACTAGCCCTCCAGGAAAGCTGTCAGCGCGTTCGCGAGGAGGAACGGGTCGTCGGCGCCGCAGAGTTCACGGGCGCTGTGCATGGAGAGGATCGCCGCGCCGATGTCGACGGTCTGGATGCCGTGGCGGGCCGCGGTGATCGGGCCGATCGTGGTGCCGCACGGCATGGAGTTGTTGGAGACGAAGGTCTGGAAGGGGACCCCGGCCCTCTCGCAGGCGGCGGCGAAGATCGCGCGGCCCGAACCGTCCGTAGCGTAGCGGTTGTTGACGTTGACCTTGAGGATCGGGCCGCCGTTCAGGCGGGGGTGGTGCGTGGGGTCGTGGCGCTCCGCGTAGTTGGGGTGGACGGCGTGACCGGTGTCGGAGGAGAGACAGACGGTGGCGGCGAGGGCCCTCGCCCGGTCCTCGTAGGACCCGCCGCGCGCCAGTACCGAGCGCTCCAGCACGCTGCCGAGCAGCGGGCCGTCCGCGCCGGTGTCGGACTGAGAGCCGGTCTCCTCGTGGTCGAAGGCGGCGAGCACCGGGATACAGGGGAGCCGCGGGCCGCCCGCCGCCACGGCCGCGAGGGCCGCCGTACCGGCGTGCACGGACAGCAGGTTGTCCATCCGGGGGCCGGCCATCATCTCCTGGTCGCGGCCCAGGTAGGCCGGCGGTTCGATGGCGTAGGTCATCAGGTCCCAGCCGGTCACCGAGCCGGCCGGCAGACCCGACTCCTGCTCCAGGAAGGCGATCAGGTCGCCGTCGCGGACGTCGTCACCGAGGCCCCAGATCGGCTGCAGATGGCGCTGCTTGTCCAGCTTGAGCCCGTCGCTGCTCACCGCGCGGTCCAGATGGATGGCGAGCTGGGGCACCCGCAGCAGCGGTCGGCGCACGTCGACCAGACGGGTGGAGCCGTCACGCAGGCTGAGCCGGCCGGCCAGGCCCAGGTCCCGGTCGAGCCAGGAGTTCATGAGCGGTCCGCCGTAGATCTCCACGGCGACCTGGCGGAAGCCGTGCGCCCCGGTGTCCGGGCGGGGCTTCAACCGCAGGTTCGGGGAGTCGGTGTGCGCGCCGACGATCCGGAACGGCGTGTGGGGTGCGGCGCCCTCCGGGACGTACCAGGCGATGATCGCGCCGCCGCGCAGCACGTACTTGCCGCCCGCCGTCCCGTCCCAGGCGTCCGTCTCGGCGACCTGCCGGAAACCGGCCTTCTCCAGCCGTTCGCCGGCGTTCGCCACGGCGTGGTACGGCGTGGGGCCGGCGGCGAGGAAGGACACCAGGTCGTCGGTGTGGCCGCGGTCGAAAACGACAGGGGTGCGCGCAGCGCTCCGTGGAGAGGCGGTGGCGGGCGCCGGGCGGGCTGGTTCGCTCATGCTCTTCACCTTAACGACGTACGGTGGCCCGCTCCCCGTCGAGGGAGCGGGCCACCGTGGGCAAACCGGGTCGATCGGAACGATCAGAAAGCCGCCTCGTCCAGCTCCATCAGGTCGAGGTCGACGTCGGCCGCGATCTTGCGGGCCAGGGTGACGCCCGGCAGCACGTTGGCCGCGAAGAACTTCGCCGCCGCGATCTTGCCGGTGTAGAACGGCTTGTCCTTCGAAGAAGCCGTCTCCAGCTTCTCGGCGGCGACCGCGGCGCCCTTGAGCAGCAGGTAGCCGACGATCACGTCGCCGGAGGCGAGCAGCAGGCGGGTGGCGTTCAGCCCCACCTTGTAGATGTTCTTGACGTCCTGCTCGGTGGCCGCGAGGTCGGTCAGCATCAGGCCGACGATCGCCTCCAGCTCCACGGCCGCCTTCGCGAGGTGCTCGCGGGCGCCCGCCAGCTCCTCGCCGCCGGTGCCCAGCGCCAGGAACTTCTTGATGTCCTCGGCGAGGGAGTTCAGCGCCGCGCCCTGGTTGCGGACGATCTTCCGGAAGAAGAAGTCCTGGCCCTGGATCGCGGTGGTTCCCTCGTAGAGGGTGTCGATCTTGGCGTCGCGGATGTACTGCTCGATCGGGTACTCCTGCAGGAAGCCGGAGCCGCCGAAGGTCTGCAGCGACTGGGCGAGCTGCTCGTAGCCCTTCTCGGAGCCGTAGCCCTTGACGATCGGCAGGAGCAGGTCGTTGAGCGCGTGCTCGGCCTTCGGGTCCTCGCCGTTCGCCTCCTTGACCGCGATCGCGTCCTGGATCGAGGCGGTGTAGAGGACCAGGGCGCGCATGCCCTCGGCGTACGCCTTCTGCGTGATCAGCGAGCGGCGGACGTCGGGGTGGTGGGTGACGGTGACCTTGGGCGCGGACTTGTCCATGAAGTTCGCCAGGTCGGGACCCTGGACGCGCTCCTTGGCGTACTCCAGGGCGTTGAGGTAGCCCGTCGACAGCGTGGAGATCGCCTTCGTGCCGACCATCATGCGGGCGAACTCGATGATCCGGAACATCTGGCGGATGCCCTCGTGCTTGTCGCCGATCAGCCAGCCCTTGGCCGGGTGCCGGTCGCCGAAGGTCATCTCGCAGGTGTTGGAGGCCTTGAGGCCCATCTTGTGCTCGACGTTCGTGGCGTAGACGCCGTTGCGCTCGCCCAGTTCGCCGGTCTCGAAGTCGAAGAGGTACTTCGGGACGAGGAAGAGCGACAGCCCCTTCGTGCCCGGTCCGGCACCCTCGGGCCGGGCCAGCACGTAGTGGAGGATGTTCTCCTCCATGTCGTGCTCGCCGGAGGTGATGAACCGCTTCACGCCTTCGATGTGCCAGGAGCCGTCCTCCTGCTGGACCGCCTTGGTACGGCCGGCGCCGACGTCCGAACCGGCGTCCGGCTCGGTGAGGACCATGGTCGAACCCCAGGTCCGGTCGACCGCGATCTGGGCCCACTTCTTCTGCTCCTCGGTGCCCTCCTCGAAGAGGATGCGGGCGAACGCCGGGCCGGAGGAGTACATCCACACGGCCGGGTTGGCGCCGAGGATCAGCTCCGCGTACGACCAGATGAGCGACGGGGGAGCGGTGGTGCCGCCGATCTCCTCGGGCAGGCCGAGCCGCCAGTACTCGGAGTCCATGAAGGCCTTGTAGCTCTTCTTGAAGGAGGCCGGGACCGGCGCGGTGTTGGTCTCCGGGTCGAAGACCGGCGGGTTGCGGTCGGCGTCGGCGAAGGACTCGGCCAGCTCGTTCTCGGCGAGCCGGGTCAGCTCCTCCAGGACGCTCTTCGCGGTGTCGGTGTCCATCTCCGCGAACGGGCCGGTGCCGTACAGCTTGTCGCGACCGAGCACTTCGAAGAGGTTGAATTCGATGTCGCGGAGGTTGGACTTGTAGTGCCCCATGGTGACGGCTCCGTATCCGGATCGGCGAGGCACTGAATCCCCGCGCAAGCTTTCACATACCAACGAGTAGCTCCGATGATGCTACCCGTCGGTAATAAGAAGCAACCCCCATCGGGTGAAGTGTGAGAAGGGTCTACCTTCTCGCAGAGGCCGCGTGTCTCGGTAGGCTTGCGCCCATGTACGGCTACGACCAGAACGTCGGTGCTCAGCAGCAGTACGCCCAGCCGCAGCAGCAGATGCCCGGCGCGGGCGGGTACGGCCAGCAGCCCCCGCTCTACCCCGAGCCGTCCCCGCCCTCGCTCGCGGACGCGGTGCGGGCCTTCACCACGGGCCAGTTGACCGCCGAGGACTTCCAGCAGGTCTTCGCCACGTCCAAGGTGTACTGCCCGCGCGGCGACAACCCCGGCTTCCTCGCCCTGCACAACACCCAGCAGCCGGTGATCCCGATGTTCACCTCGCTGAAGGAGCTGCGCCGGTACGCGGGCAAGGAGTCCAAGTACTTCGTGATCACGGGCGCGGAGGTCATCGACCTGCTGCCGACCGGCTACGGCTTCGTCCTCGACATGGAGGGCGAGCACCGGATGGTCTTCGACGCGAAGGCGGTCGAACAGATGGTGGAGTTCGCGATGCGGCGGATGTACGGCTGACATCCGCCGGGGCGCAGAAGCGCCTCAGAATGTCACAGGCATGTCATAGGGTGACCTCCGGCTGCCGCGCCCCGTACGCCGACCCGGTGTTCACCAGGGGAAGTGGCACTCGACGGACTCCGGGTACTTCGCGCTCGGCACGAGCGGCAGGTCGGCCGTGCGGCTCGGCGCACCCGGCGAGTCCGGCATCCGGGCGCGGCTGCGTTCGGTGTACGTCAACGGTTCGTCCGGCGGCACCGTGAACTCCACGACGTACGGCGGCTGGAAGTACATCTACTTCAGCAACTGATCCACTGATCCACTGATCGGCGATGACCGGGCCCGGAGGGAATGTCCTCCGGGCTTTCGCCGTTAGAGGTGGCAGAAAGTTCAACGCTCAACTAAACTGGGCGTACAAGGAGGAGCCAAACATGCCTGCAGTGACCGTCGAGAACCCGCTGACCCTTCCCCGGGTGGCCGCACCGGCCGACGCCGTGGCCCGTCCCGTGCTCACCGTCACGACCGCGCCGAGCGGGTTCGAGGGCGAGGGCTTCCCGGTACGCCGGGCGTTCGCGGGGATCAACTACCGCCACCTCGACCCGTTCATCATGATGGACCAGATGGGTGAGGTGGAGTACGCGCCGGGCGAGCCCAAGGGCACGCCCTGGCACCCGCACCGTGGCTTCGAGACCGTCACCTACATCATCGACGGCATCTTCGACCACCAGGACAGCAACGGTGGCGGTGGCACCATCACCAACGGTGACACCCAGTGGATGACGGCCGGCGCGGGCCTGCTCCACATCGAGGCTCCGCCGGAGTCCCTGGTCATGTCCGGTGGTCTCTTCCACGGCCTCCAGCTGTGGGTGAACCTGCCGGCCAAGGACAAGATGATGGCGCCGCGCTACCAGGACATCCGCGGTGGCAACGTCCAGCTGCTGACGACCCCCGACGGCGGTGCGCTGCTGCGTGTCATCGCCGGTGAGCTGGACGGTCACGCCGGTCCCGGCGTCACGCACACGCCGATCACGATGATCCACGCGACTCTCGCCCCCGGCGCCGAGCTCACGCTCCCCTGGCGCGAGGACTTCAACGGGCTGGCGTACGTGCTGGCGGGCAAGGGTGCGGTGGGCACGGAGCGCCGTCCGATCCACCTGGGCCAGACGGCCGTCTTCGGCGCGGGTTCCTCGCTGACCGTCCGCGCGGACGAGAAGCAGGACTCGCACACCCCGGACCTGGAGGTCGTCCTCCTCGGCGGGCAGCCGATCCGGGAGCCCATGGCCCACTACGGCCCGTTCGTCATGAACACCAAGGACGAGCTGATGCAGGCCTTCGAGGACTTCCAGAAGGGTCGCCTGGGCACGATCCCGGCGGTCCACGGAATGACGGAGACCGGCCCGCAGGCGTAACACAGCCGCCGCCCCGAGAGGCCCGACGTCCACTACTTCGGGCCTCTCACCTTTCCTCCCGGCCACCGACTCCCCCCTCGACCAACCGAGTCGATCCCGGGCCTTCGAGTTCACCTTCTGAGTGACGGAGTCGATCCGGAGCGACCCCACCTTCTGAGCTTCCGAGTCGATCCGGAGCCCTCGACCTCACCTTCTGGCCGACCGAGTCGGGTGGTGGGTGGGCATGGGTGGGGTTCAGGGGGGACGGGTCACTCGGCAGGGGGTGTACCGCAGAGCGTGTGGCGGTCCTGCGTGATCCGCTGGACGCGTGTCCCTGTTGCCCGAGCCCGTGCGCCGGTTCGCCGCCTGGTGTGCCGTTCTGCTGCTGGCCGCCGGCGTCGGCTGGGTCGGCATCCGGCTCTGCTCGGAGCTCCGCACCGCGGTCACCCCCGTGCTGCTGGCCCTCCTCGGCACCGCCCTGCTCAGACCCCTGTACCGACGGCTCGTCACGGCCGGCATGCAGCGCTCCCTCGCCGCCGGTCTCACCTGCGTCGCCGTCGTCGCGGTCGTCGGCGGGGCCGTGTACATCGTCGTCGCCGCGCTCATCGACACCGGCGGCCAGATCACCTCGTCCCTCAAGAACGCCGCGAAGTCGCTCGCCCGGCACTTCGGCGCCGCCGGCACCTCGCTCGACGACCTCGCCGACAACGCCAAGGAGCTGCTGACCAAGTTCGGCGGGACGGCCGCCTCCAACGTCATCAGCGGCGTGAGCGTGGTCGGCGAGGGCATCGCCATGGCCGTACTGGCGTTGCTGCTCGTCTTCTTCTTCCTCCGCGACTCGCATCTCGTCGTCGCGTCCATCCGGGCCGTGGCGCCCGGCGGCAGCGCCGATCTGCTGGAGGCCATGGCCCGCCGTGCCTTCGAGGGCATCGAGGGGTTCATGCGCGGCACCACCGTCATCGCGTTCATCGACGCCGTCTGCATCACCGTCGGCCTGCTGATCCTCCGGGTGCCGGGCGCCGTCGGACTCGGCGCGCTGGTTCTCGTCGGCGCCTACATCCCCTACCTCGGCGCCTTCATCTCCGGGGCCGTCGCCGTACTGGTCGCCCTCGCCGACCGGGGTTTCGTCATCGCGCTGTGGGCGCTCGGCGTCGTACTCGCCGTGCAGGTGCTGGAGGGGCATGTGCTGCAGCCCATGATCCAGAGCCGCACCGTGCAGATGCATCCGGCGGTGGTGATGGTGACGATCACCGCGGGGGCGTCCGTCGCCGGGATCCTCGGCATGCTCCTCGCCGTACCGCTCACCGCGGCCGCCTTCGGGGTCGTACACGAGCTGCGAGCGCGGTACGCGACGGACTAGACCGGCCCCGCGGACGGGCCGCCCCGCCCGGGCCCCGTGGCCCCCTTACCCCTCGCAGCCCTCGTACAGCTCGAACCAGATGCTCTTGCCCTCCCCGCGCGGGTCGACGCCCCAGGCCTCGGCCAGGAGCTCGATCAGGACCAGGCCCCGGCCGGAGGAGGCAAGTTCCCCGGGGCGGCGCTTGTGCGGGAGGTCGTCGCCGGCGTCCGTGACCTCGACGCGCAGCCGGCGCTCCGGGGCCTGGCCCCAGACCTCGGCGAGCAGCAGCGCGTCCGCGTCGGTGTGCACCAGTACGTTCGTGAGCATCTCGGAGACCAGCAGCACGGCCGAGTCGACCTGGTCGGGCGAGCCCCAGTCGTGCAGCAGCTCGCGCAGCTGCTGGCGGGCCTCGGCGATCCGCTCGGGCTCGTCCTGGGCCACCGACAGCAGGGTGCGGCGGACCCGGGGCCGTACGGTGATGGTCCCGTCGTCGCGTACAGCGCCCGGCCGGGACAGCAGCAGGACCGCGATGTCGTCCTCGCGGCGGTCGGCCAGCGGTCCGGTGGTGTGGTGCGAGGAGGGGCCGTGCACGGCCTGCACCAGGGCGTCGGCCAGTTTCTCCAGGTCGCTGTCGTGGTCCTCCATGATCGCCCGGACCCGCTGCCAGCCGCTCTCGATGTCATGGCCGCCGGTCTCGATCAGACCGTCGGTGCACATCATCATGATCTCGCCGGGTTCGAGGGTGAACCGCGTGGTCGGATAGTCCGCGTCGGGGTCGATGCCGAGCGGCAGCCCGCCCGCCGTCGGCCGCCCCAGCACCGTGCCGTCGGCCATCCGGATCGCCGGGTCGAGATGGCCCGCGCGGGCGATCTCCAGCACGCCGGTCACCGGGTCCGCCTCGACGTACAGGCAGGTCGCGAACCGCGTATCGGCGATCTCCTCGTCATAGGTGATCCCGTGCAGGAAACGGGAGGCCCGGGTGAGGACCGCGTCCGGGCGGTGGCCCTCGGAGGCGTAGGCGCGCAGTGCGATCCGGAGCTGGCCCATGATGCCCGCGGCCCGTACGTCATGGCCCTGGACGTCCCCGATGACCAGCGCGAACCGGCCGGACGGCAGCGGGATCATGTCGTACCAGTCGCCGCCCACCTGGAGTCCGCCGCCGGTCGGGATGTAGCGGGCGGCCGCGTCCATGCCGGGTATCTCGGGGCCGAGCGTCGGCAGCATGGAGCGCTGGAGGCCGTCGGTCAGCTCCCGCTCCGAGTCGGCGATCCCGGCCCGGGACAGGGCCTGCGCCAGCATCCGGGCGACCGTGGTGAGCACCGACCGCTCGTCGGGCGTGAACGACACCGGGTAGGTGAACCCCGCCATCCAGGCGCCCATGGTCCGCCCGGCCACCGTCAGCGGCAGAAAGGCCCAGGACCGGCGGCCGAACCGCTGGGCCAGCGGCCAGGTGACCGGGTAGCGGGACCGGTACTGCTCGGCCGAGGAGAGATAGACGGCACGGCCCGTCCGTACCACCTCCGCCGCCGGGTAGTCGGTGTCCAGCGGCATGCTGGTGAAGGGGCTGTCCTCGTCGATGTGCTGACCGTGGTGGCCGATCATCATCAGCCGGTCGCCCTTGACTCCGAAGACGGCCAGCCCGTCCGGGGAGAACCCGGGCATCGACAGGCCCCCGGCGACCCGCAGCACCTCCTCGGTGGACCGCGCCTCGGCCAGCGCCCGGCCCGCGTCCAGCAGGAACGCCTCACGGGAGCGCCGCCAGTCGCCGGTGACCGGATGCTGGGCGGCGTTGCCGGGGGACGGCTCGGAGACCTCCTGAATGGTGCCCGTGACCCGGTAGACGCGCTCCTCGGAGTCGTACACCGGTCGAAAACGGCTGCGGACGGTACGGATCAGCCGGCCCCGCTCGTCCATGACCCGCAGCCGCACCTCGCCGAGCGTGCCCTCGGTGGCGGCCAGCCGGGTGATGCTGGTGTTCTCGTTCCAGTCCACCGGGTGGAAACGGGACCGGACCAGTGCCTCCGAGAGAAGGGACGGTTCGGCCGGCAGCCCTATGAGCCGCGCCGCCTCCGCATCCGCGGTGACCAGCCCGGTGGCCGTGTCCCAGTGCCACAGCCCGGTCGCGAGGGCGGCGAGGACGTCCTCCACGGCGGGCAGGGGCTCGCCAGTTCGCATTGCCCCACTTTAGGAAGATGAGATCGAAAAAAGCTACCGATCACCTCCCTGGTAATGGGGGGAGTCGGCCCTGAGGGGCCCGGTACGCTGGGTGGTGTTTCACGTGAAACACCAGGCTGACACCACACCCCGATCCGCGAAGGCTGGATGAACCACGATGCATCGGTACAGGTCCCACACCTGCGGCGAGCTCCGCTCCTCTGACGTCGGCACCGACGTCCGGCTGAGTGGCTGGCTGCACAATCGGCGCGACCTGGGCGGCATCCTCTTCATCGATCTGCGCGATCACTACGGCATCACCCAGCTGGTGGCACGTCCCGGCACGCCTGCCTACGAGGCGCTGGACAAGCTCAGCAAGGAATCGACCGTACGGGTCGACGGCAAGGTCGTCTCCCGCGGTACCGAGAACATCAACCCCGACCTGCCCACCGGCGAGGTCGAGGTCGAGGTCGGCGAGGTGGAGCTGCTCGGCGCGGCCGCCCCGCTGCCGTTCACGATCAACGCCGAGGACGGGGTCAACGAGGAGCGGCGCCTGGAGTACCGCTTCCTGGACCTGCGCCGCGAGCGCATGCACCGCAACATCATGCTGCGCACGGCCGTGATCTCGGCCATCCGCCACAAGATGGTCGCCCTCGGCTTCAACGAGATGGCCACCCCGATCCTCACCGCGACCTCCCCCGAGGGCGCCCGTGACTTCGTGGTGCCCTCCCGCCTGCACCCGGGCAAGTTCTACGCGCTGCCGCAGGCCCCGCAGCAGTTCAAGCAGCTGCTGATGATCTCCGGCTTCGACCGTTACTTCCAGATCGCGCCCTGCTTCCGCGACGAGGACGCCCGCGCCGACCGCTCGCCGGGCGAGTTCTACCAGCTCGACGTCGAGATGAGCTTTGTCGAGCAGGAGGACGTCTTCCGCCCGATCGAGCAGCTGATGACCGAGCTGTTCACGGAGTTCGGCGGCGGCCACGAGGTCACCTCGCCGTTCCCGCGGATCCCGTTCCGCGAGGCGATGCTGAAGTACGGCTCCGACAAGCCGGACCTGCGCGCCCAGCTGGAGCTGGTCGACATCACCGACATCTTCGAGGGCTCGGAGTTCAAGGCCTTCGCCGGCAAGCACGTCCGTGCGCTGCCGGTGCCGGCGGTCCAGGACCAGCCCCGCAAGTTCTTCGACCAGCTCGGTGACTTCGCGGTCTCGCAGGGCGCCAAGGGTCTGGCCTGGGTCCGCGTCGCCGAGGACGGCTCGCTCTCCGGTCCGATCGCCAAGTTCCTCACCGAGGACAACGTCGCCGAGCTGACCAAGCGGCTCCAGCTGGCCGCCGGTCACGCCGTCTTCTTCGGCGCGGGCGAGTTCGACGAGGTGTCCAAGATCATGGGCGCGGTGCGTGTCGAGGCCGCCAAGCGCGCCGGGCACTTCGAGGAGAACGTCTTCCGCTTCTGCTGGATCGTCGACTTCCCGATGTTCGAGAAGGACGAGGAGACCGGCCGGATCGACTTCTCGCACAACCCGTTCTCGATGCCCCAGGGCGGCATGGAGGCCCTGGAGACCCAGGACCCGCTGGACATCTTGGCCTGGCAGTACGACATCGTCTGCAACGGCGTCGAGCTGTCCTCCGGCGCGATCCGGAACCACGAGCCGGACATCATGCTCAAGGCGTTCGGCATCGCGGGCTACGACGAGGAGACCGTCGAGCGCGAGTTCGCCGGCATGCTGCGCGCGCTGCGCTTCGGCGCCCCGCCGCACGGTGGCATCGCCCCGGGCGTGGACCGCATCGTGATGCTCCTCGCCGACGAACCCAACATCCGCGAGACCATCGCCTTCCCGCTCAACGGCAACGCCCAGGACCTGATGATGGGCGCGCCGACCGAGCTGGACGAGGCCCGACTGCGCGAGCTGCACCTGACCATCCGGAAGCCGCAGCCGAAGTAAGGCGTACAGAAGCAGCACAGCCGAAGGAAAGGCTCGAAACCGGCGTCGGTTTCGAGCCTTTCGCTTGCGCACCGCGATTCACAGCTCGCTCCGATGTTCCCACCGGCTCCGCCTTGTCTACGGTCCCTGACCATGACAGACACCCACACTCCCACTGATGCTCAATCCCCTGAAGACAGACGGAAGTTGGCTCGTCGTACGGTCCTGGCGGCGGGCAGCGTGGCCGTGACCGCTGTGGGCGTCGGCAGCGCCTTCGCCGCGAGCGACGGCACCGCCCCGGAGCAGGGCACCCAAGCCGCGGCCTCGCCCTCGTCCTCGGAGGGCGCCTGCTACACGCTCACCTCCGAACTGGTCGAGGGCCCCTACTACATCGACGCCGACAAGCTCCGCCAGGACGTCACCGAGGACCAGGAGGGCATCCCCCTGCACCTCACCCTCAAGGTGATCGACGCGGATACCTGCAAGCCGCTCAGGAACGCGGCCGTGGACATCTGGCACTGCAACGCGTCGGGCGTCTACTCGGGGTACGAGGAGACGGGCAGCGGCGGTGGCGGCACCCCGCCGACCGGCACCCCGCCGACCGACGCGCCCACCGGCACTCCGACCGGCCCCCCGCCCGGCGGTGGCGGCGGCCACCAGGAGCCCACCGACGACACCCGCTACCTGCGCGGCACCTGGCACACGGACCGGCACGGTCACGTCACCTTCAAGACCGTCTTCCCCGGCTGGTACCAGGGCCGGTGCGTCCACATCCACGTCAAGGTGCACGTGGACGGCGAGTGGACGGACGCCGGGTACGAGGGCGGCCACACCTGCCACACGGGCCAGCTGTTCTTCGACGAGAAGTCGGTCCTGCTGTCGGCCGAGGTGGAACCGTACGCGAGCAACACCACCACCCGCACCACCCTCGACGGGGACGGCATCTACCCGGGCAACGGGCACGAGGGCGGCCTGCTCTACCTGAAGTACGACCGCCACCACATCGCCCGCGGCGTCCGCGGCCAACTGACCCTGGGCGTCGAGCCGGACGACACGAACAACGGCTGACATCCGTGAGACGTCCGTGACGCGGGCGCCCGGGATCCAGGAAGCAGGCACCCGGGCGCCTTCGGCGTGTTTGGACTGTTCAGATCACCCAGAGCAGTCCGTTACCGCCCAGCAGGGTGTCGGCAGCCTGTGTGAGGCCGACCCCGTGCGCGGTGATGACGCGGCTGCCGGAGGCCGTCGGCCGTGCGGAGCCGCCGGGGAAGACCCAGACGGCGCCGGTGCCGGCGTTCTCGTGGGCCGCGCCGACGAACAGCTCCGGCCTGCCGTCGTTGTCGACGTCCCCGGCCGAGACCGTCGTACCGAAGAAGTCGTCGGTCTCGGAGGCACCGGGGACGCCCGCCGTGTCCTGGGAGAAGGAGTACGAGCCGGTGCCGAGGGCGCCGCTGCGGCGGCCGGGGACCACGGTCACCTGACCCGCCCGGCTCTTGGCCAGGTCCTCGAACGGCGATCCGATCACGATGTCCGCGAGGCCGTCCCGGTTGAGGTCGGCCACCGCCAGGGACCCGCCGAAGTTGTCGCCCTTCTCGCTCGCGCCGGGCACACCGGCGGTGTTCTGCGTGATCTGGACGGGCGTCGTGTTCGTCGGGATACCCGCGGCGGAGCCGTACCAGACGAGGACGCGGCCGCCCGTCGCGCCGTCCACGCCCGCCTTCTCCGGCTCGTCCGGGTCGCCGGCCACGAGGTCGGCGTATCCGTCGCCGTTGATGTCTCCGGAGGCCAGGATCAGGCCGTTGCCCTTGAGCGCGTTGCCGTAGGCGGGGTTCGTGTAGACCTCGCCGCCGCTCAGGCCGCTCAGCCGGTCCGTGACCGAGGCCGGGTCGGGCACGCCGTCGCCGTTGAGGTCGCCGAGCGTGACGGACAGGGGGGACGCCGTGTCGTCGTTGTACACGGCGGATCCGAACGTGCCCGTCCGGCTGAACGGTCCGCCGAAGTTCACGGTCGCGTCCCCTCCGGCGACCGCCACCCGCGTCTTCGCCCCGGCGCCGAGGCCGAGCGCGGCGACGTCCTCGCCGTAGTGCCACGGGGAAGACGACGGCGACGGCAGGTCCGTGCCGCTCGTCAGGCCGCTCCTGCTGCCCCAGAGCACGGTCACCGCACCGGAGTCGGTGCCCTTCGAGGTGTCCTCGTCGGGCGTTCCGACCACCAGGTCGGCGTAGCCGTCCCGGTTCAGGTCAGCGGTGGCGGTGGCGGCGCCGAAGGCGTCGTAGGTCTCGCTGGCGCCCGGCACACCGGCGGTGTTCTGGGTGATGGTCTTACGGCGGCTCGTCGACAGCCCCGAGGCGGAGCCGTACAGCACGACGACCGCGCCCGCGCCCTCCTTGCCGGACACGTTCGCGCCCGGCGCGGGCAGGACCGCGTCGCGGTAGCCGTCGCCGTTGAAGTCACCCGGCACGGCGCCGTGTACAGCGCCGGCCGGGACGGCCGGCAGCAGCACGCCACCGACCAAAGACGCGGCCACGAACGCGGCAGCACCCCATCTGCGCATGAGTTACCCCCCCTGTGGATTCCCCGACTCGCACTCCGAACGACCGCTTGCCATCGCAGCTGTCCCGGCGGATCAGGCGGAGCGGTGCGGGTCGGGCGACAAGTGAGCGGACTTTACCAGCCGTTGGCCTGGCGGTGGGGTGTCAGGTGTCGTACCGGCCGTCCCAGGGCTCGCCGAAGCCCAGGTGGTCCGGGTAGAGCTCGGCCCATCCCCCGTCGTCGTCCTCCTTCGCCACCAGCCCGAAGAACACACCGTCAACGACGAGCTGGAACGGGCGTATCGCGATGTCCGTGTACGTCCGCCTCGGCAGGCTGCGCAGCATGTTCGCCAGGTGCGCGCGGGCCCGCACCAGCACCGACCCGGCGCCGTCCGGATCGCGCTGCTGCTCGGCCCAGCTGCCCGCGCACCAGATCTGCGAGTCGCGGTAGTGCCCCTCGGCGTCGAAGAGATGCAGCACCGAGTAGAGCCGCTTCTGCTCCTCCCAGCCCTCGTCGAGCCGGAACCCCTCGGGGAACGCGTACGTGACCGACGCCAGGAACTGTCCGTCGGAATAGCGGCCGATCGCCTCGGTACGGCCGTGCGGCTCATAGGCGATCGGGATGAGCTCAGGGGTCATGGCGAAACCATACGGATGTGTCGGGGACATGCAGGGGCCGGGGCCTCACCCCACCCAAACATTCACTTGATTCTGCCGAGGATGCCACGGCGTTCTCGCAGCAGAACACCCGCATCCCTGCTGCGATTGCGGCGCCGAGACCCAGAGGTGTACGAGCCGGTCGACTGGATCGTGGCGGACCGGGGCGTCGCGAATCTGGCAACGACCAGCGACGGCACCGACTACCGAGTGCACAAGGTCGGCCGTTCACGGCCGAGAAGGTGACGGCAACTTTTTCGATCTCCGTGACCACAGAGGTGTGAGGCCCGCCCCAGCGGGCCCGTCCCCAGCACTTCGGAAGTATGTAAGGACTCCCCCGTGGCCTCTGCCTCTCACCGTCGGTCTCTTCGCAAGCGCCGTGTCCTCGTCGTCTCCGCCGCCGTGGTGGCCGCCGGTGTCGGTGCCGGTGCGCTCGTGCTGGGCGCGAACGCGTCCGGCGCCGACCTCTACCACCAGACGCTCGCCGCCAAGGACGGCTGGGCGTCGTCCGGTTCCGGTACGACCGGTGGGGCGAAGGCCGACTCCGCGCACACCTTCACCGTCTCGACCCGCGCCCAGCTGGTGAAGGCGCTGGGGTCGGCGTCCGACACCACCCCGCGCATCATCAAGGTCAAGGGCACCATCGACGCCAACACCGACGACTCCGGCAAGAAGCTGACCTGCGCCGACTACGCGGCGGGCACGGGGTACTCGCTGAGCGCCTACCTGAAGGCGTTCGACCCGTCGACGTACGGCCGCTCCAAACTGCCCTCCGGGACCCAGGAGACGGCGCGGGCCGCCGCGCAGAAGAAGCAGGCCGCGAACATCGTCTTCAAGGTGCCCGCCAACACCACGATCGTCGGCGTCCCCGGCACCGAGGCCGGCATCACCGGCGGCATGCTGCAGATCCAGAGCGTCGGCAACGTCATCGTCCGCAACCTGACCTTCTCCGACACCGAGGACTGCTTCCCACAGTGGGACCCGACCGACGGCGACGACGGCAACTGGAACTCCGAGTACGACTCGGTGACGCTGCGCGGGGCGACGCACGTCTGGGCGGACCACAACACGTTCAGCGACGCCGGGCACTTCGACAGCACCAACCCGAAGTACTACGGCCGTGAGTACCAGGTCCACGACGGCGAACTCGACATCACCAAGAGCTCGGACCTGGTGACCGTCGAGCAGAACCGGTTCACCAGTCACGACAAGACGATGCTGATCGGCAGCAGCGACAGCGAGCCCGGCGGCAAGCTGCGCGTCACCCTGCACCACAACGTCTGGAAGGGCATCGTCCAGCGCGCCCCGCTGACCCGTGTCGGCCAGGTGCACCTCTACAACAACTACTACGACGTCACGACCCTCAACGGCTACGCGCTGCAGTACAGCATCAACTCCCGTGCGAAGGCCCAGGTCGTGGCGCAGGACAACTACTGGACCGTGCCCAGCTCCCTCAAGGTCTCCAAGCTGCTGAGCGGCGACGGCACCGGCTCGGTCGCGGGCAGCGGCAACCTCGTCAACGGCACCACGACCGACCTCGTCGCCGCCTACAACGCCGCGAACTCGAAGAAGATCAAGACGACGGTGAACTGGACCCCGGCCCTGACGGCGGGCCTGGAGAGCAGCGCCAGGAACCTGCCGGCGGAGCTGGCGAAGACGGCGGGCGCCGGGGTGCTCACCGCGAGCTGAGAAGCAGTCGGCCCCCGGATCCGTGTGGAGGATCCGGGGGCCGGTGCACGGGCGCGCGGGGCGGTGGCGGTGGTCAGTCCTGTCGCGGGCTGCGCATGCGGCGGCGCAGGGCCGGGCCGAGGCGGACCAGTACTCGCTTGTCGATGCCGGTGACCCGGCGCTCCACCGCGGACAGCTGCTTGGTGGCGGCGGTCAGTTCCTTGCGGAGGGCGTCGAGCTGGCGGGTCGTCTCGGTCGCGCGCTTCTCGGCGGTGGCCAGCCGGTTGCGCAGCTCCTTGTTCTCCTTGGCGTGCTGGGCGGCCTTCGTGTCGGCCGCGGTGATCCGCTCGCGCAGCCGGCTGATCCGGTACCGCATCTGGCCGTCGTCCCCGCCGTCCCAGACCGGCATCGAGGCGGGCAGGTCGAGGGCGGCCAGCCGGGCGTCGAAGGCGGCGCCGCCGTCGCCGTGGGTGTAGGTGTTCTGCAGGTCGTTGCGGTCGAGGAAGGCGATGATGCGCTCGAAGCGCTCACCGTGCCCCTTGACCATCGCGGAGAAGTCGGCGTCCTCGTACAGCTCCCGCGGGTCGGTGTCGGCGCCCAGTTCGGTGAGCGAGCGGTGCGGGATGTCGAAGTAGCGGCACAGTTCGAGGGTGCGTGAGTCGTGGGTGAGGACCACGCTCGGGGTGCCGGCCAGCAGGGCGGCGACATTGCCGTGGATACGGGTGCCGTAGGCGAAGTCGTAGCCGCGCAGTTCGTCGATCCAGGTGGCCGGGTCCAGCGGCATGCGGACCTTGTTCTCCTGGAGCAGGGCGTGGCTGAGCTGGAGCGGGAAGGGGTCCGTGTGCCCGGACTCCGGCGAGGTGTCGCCCCACATCAGCAGTTCGGCGTCGACGGTGTTCTGCGCGTAGTAGGTGAGGTGGGGGTAGCGCTCCCACGCGTGCCGGGCCAGGCCCGATATGTCGCCGACGGGTATCGCGTCCGGCGACAGGTTGAGGGCGACGCGTGAGGCGGCGCTGAGCTCCGTGGCCCGGATCTCCGGGAAGGTGTCGCCGTAGAGGAACATCGACGGGCACCCGATGATGTCGATGTCCTTGAAGCCGAGGCTCTTGAGGTAGTCCGAGGTCAGCTCGCCGCGTACGCCGATGGAGGCGGAGCGGTCCAGGACGGCGCGGGCGAAGCGGCGGACCGAGTCCGCCATGGGCTTCAGCCAGCCGGTGTCGTAGTCCGCGGGGGCCTGGGCGCCGACGCCGAACACCACGACCGGGATGGTGAGTTGCTCGATCAGCGTGGTGAGCCGGTCCAGGGAGGCGTGGAACGTCGGGCGGAAGGCGTTGGCGAGCGGGACGACGAAGGCGTCGTACTGCTCGTTGATCTCCGCGGCTCGGCGGGCCGAGGGGTCGGTGCGGATGCCGTTGGACGTCACCTCGGTGCCCGGGGTGGTCAGCATCTTGTGGGCCGAGTCGCTGAAGAGCAGATTCCCGGTATTCGTTCCGATCAGGTCCTGGTGGATGAACTCCGCCGGAGTGGCGACACGGAACGGGCTCTTCCCGGAACGGATCAGAATTCGTTTCACGAGCGGCACACTATCCCGGAGGTAAACGCGAGGTGAAGGTGCGGTAAGAGTCTGATAGGTCTCTTTCCTGGGACTTACCTCACGCCGAATGGCCCGCGGGGGGGGGGGCGCCCGCGGCCGGGCGCGGGCAGGCCGCCCCCGGCCCGGGCCCGGCCGGGCCCGCCCGCGGGCGCGGGGGGCCCCCGGCCGCCAGGGGCGGGCGGGCCCCCGCGGGGCAAGCCCCCGGCCGCCCCGCCACAGGG
>NZ_JBSHAF010000012.1:283498-293083 GCF_053611365.1 Streptomyces sp. NPDC054813
GCGTGGGTGCAGCCTGGCTATACTCTTTTCACTGACTTATAGGCGCTACAACCCCCCCCGCCCCCCCCGGGGGGTGGGGGGCCCCCCCCGCCGGGCCTTCGGCGGTGCGTGTGCTGCGGTGGTGCATGTGTGGTGCGGGCGGGGGCTTACTCGGCGGGCGTGCCGCCGAAGCGTTCCTTGTACGTCTCCAGGTCCTCGTCCGTGAGCTTGGCGAAGAGGACCGGGGGAACCGTGAAGGGGGTGCCGGCGGGGACGGCGGTCAGCGCCTTCGCCTCGGCGGCGGTGACCCAGGTCGCCGTGTCGTCGGTCATGGCGAACGCCTCACGCATGATCTTCGCCGTCGCCGGGATGAAGGGCTCCGAGACCACCGCGTAGAGGTGGATCAGGTTCATCGCCGTGCGCAGGGTCAGGGCCGCGCCGTCCTTGTCCGTCTTGATCTCCAGCCAGGGGGCCTTCTCCTCCAGGTAGGAGTTGCCGGCCGACCAGAGGGCGCGGAGGGCCGCCGCGGCCTTGCGGAACTGGAGGGACTCCATCTGCGACTCGTACTCGGCGAGGAGTTCGGCGATCTGCTCGCCCAGCTTCGCCTCCGCCTCGCCGGGCTCGCCGCCGGCCGGGACCTCCTCGCCGAAGCGCTTCTTGGAGAAGGACAGGACGCGGTTGACGAAGTTGCCGAGGGTGTCGGCCAGGTCCTTGTTCACCGTGGCCGTGAAGTGCTCCCAGGTGAAGGAGGAGTCGTCCGACTCGGGGGCGTTGGCGATCAGGAAGTAGCGCCAGTAGTCGGCGGGGAGGATCGCCAGGGCCTGGTCGGTGAAGACGCCGCGCTTCTGCGAGGTCGAGAACTTGCCGCCGTAGTACGTCAGCCAGTTGAAGGCCTTGACGTAGTCGACCTTCTTCCACGGCTCGCGGACGCCGAGTTCGGTGGCCGGGAACATCACCGTGTGGAAGGGGACGTTGTCCTTCGCCATGAACTCCGTGTAGCGGACGTCGTTGTCGACGTCGTACCACCAGGACTTCCAGTCCCGGTTGGACGGGTCCTGGTCGGACCACTCCTTCGTCGCGCCGATGTACTCGATCGGGGCGTCGAACCAGACGTAGAAGACCTTGCCCTCCGCCGCCAGCTCCGGCCAGGTGTCGGCCGGGACCGGGACGCCCCAGTCCAGGTCACGGGTGATCGCCCGGTCGTGCAGGCCCTCGGTCAGCCACTTGTGGGCGATCGAGGAGGCCAGCTGCGGCCAGTCCTTGTCGTGCTTCGAGACCCACTCGCGGACCTCGTTCTCCAGCTTGGACTGGAGGAGGAAGAGGTGCTTGGTCTCGCGGATCTCCAGGTCCGTGGAGCCGGAGATCGCCGAGCGCGGGTTGATCAGGTCGGTCGGGTCCAGCACGCGGGTGCAGTTCTCGCACTGGTCACCGCGGGCCTTGTCGTAGCCGCAGTGCGGGCAGGTGCCCTCGACGTAGCGGTCCGGGAGGAAGCGGCCGTCCACCGGGGAGTACACCTGGCGGATCGACCGCTCCTCGATGAAGCCGTTCTCGTTCAGGCGGCGGGCGAAGTGCTGGGTGATCTCGCGGTTCTCGGGGCTGGAGCTGCGGCCGAAGTAGTCGAACGCGAGCGCGAAGCCGTCGTAGACCGCCTTCTGGGCGTCGTGCGCCTGGGCGCAGAACTCGTCGACCGGGATGCCCTGCTCCTTCGCCGCGAGTTCGGCGGGGGTGCCGTGCTCGTCCGTCGCGCAGATGTAGAGGACCTCGTGGCCGCGCTGGCGCAGGTACCGGGAGTACACGTCCGCCGGGAGCATGGACCCCACCATGTTGCCCAGGTGCTTGATCCCGTTGATGTACGGAAGGGCGCTGGTGATGAGGTGTCGAGCCATCGGGGGCTGCTCCCAGGTCGGATTCGTTGCTGCTTTTGCGAACCTTGAAATCGTAGCCGACATGTGTATGCCGCCCGCCTCCCGTTTTACGGGGTGAGAAGCGGGCGGCATGGGGGCCGTGCCGTGGGTCGTGCGGTGGGTCGTGGCGGCGGGGTGTGCCGCCGGGGCTTACGGGCGCCAGTCGATCAGTACGCCGTCGTAGAGCTCCGCGTCCGTGAGTTCCAGGGGGGTCGGGCCCGCGTGGAAGAAGGCCGCGTTGCCGGTCTTCAGCTTGCGGAGGTAGTCGAAGGCCTTGTTCTCGTGCTCGCCGAACGCGACGAAGGAGAAGAACACCGAGGGGTGGGACTTCGCGGCGTCGGTGAGGGACTGGGTGGCGGGGGTCTTGGCGTCGGGGGCGCCGTCGGTCTGGAAGATGACGAGGGCGGGGGTGGCCGGGGCGCCGGGGATGGCGTTCTTGTCGTAGTGCGCGAGTACGGCTCCCACGGCGGCGTGGTAGCTGGTACGGCCCATGCGGCCGAGGCCGGCGTGTGCCTCGTCGATCGCGTTCTCGGGGGAGGCCGGGGTGAGGTCGGTGGTGCCGTCGACCTCGGTGGAGAAGAAGACCACGTGGACGGTGGGGGTGTCCGTGGCCGGGGTGAGGTGGGCGGCGAGGGCGAGGGTCTGGTCGGCGAGGGCCGCGGCGGAGCCGTCCTTGTAGTACGCGCGCATGCTGGCGGAGCGGTCGAGGACGAGGTAGGTGGCGGCGTGGGTGCCGGTGAGGCCGGCCTTGGCAAGGGCGGTGGCCGCGGCGTCATCGCCGACCGCGGCCTCGGCTTCGCCTTCGGCCGGGTCGTTCCCACCCGCACCACCCGTGACAGTTTCGTTGTCGGGTGCGGGTGGCCCCTGCGGGGCGGATTCGCCGTCGGCGGCCGCGGCGGGTTCCGGGGCGTCGGCCGGCGTGGCCTCGGGGGCGGGCTCCGTGACCGTTTCGGCGACCGGTTCGGGCGTCGGTTCGGCAGCCGGCTCGGTGACGGGCTCGGCCTCGGCCTCCGGCGTCGGCTCGATCACGGCCTCCGGCGTCGGCTCGATCACGGTCTCCGGCTCGGCCTCGGCCGCGGCCTGCGGCTCGGCCGCTGCCACCGCTTCCGGCGTCGACTCGGCAACCGCCTCGGCCTCCGGCTCCGCGACCGGCTCGGCCTCGGCTGCCGGCTCATCCGCCACCTCAGCCACGGGCTCGGCCTCGGCCTCGGCCTCCGGCACCGGCTCCGCAGTCACGTCGGCCTCGGCGTCGGCCTTCGCCTCGGCCACCGGCGCGGCTTCGGCCACAGGCTCAGCCACCGTCTCCGCTTCAGCCTCGACCGGCGCTTCAGTCTCGGCCTCGGCCGGCGCTTCCGGCTCGGCCTCTGTCGTGACCTCTGCCTCGGTCGGCGATTCAGCCTTGCCGTCAGCCGCGGCCTCCGGCTCCGCCGATGCGGCAGCCTCAGTCGCGGCCTCCGGCTCCGCCGATGCGGCAGGCTCGGCCGTCGGCCTCGGGTCGGTCGGTGTCTCTGCGCGGACCTCGATTTCCGGTTCGATCGTTCGTGATGCCTGCTTCGGCACGGTCACGTTCTCGAACGCCGCCGTTACCAGATCGTGCTCGTCGGTGTCCCCCGGGCGGGGTTCCGGGACCGCCGCCGGGGCGGCCGGTTCAGGTGCTTCCTGCTTCGACGCCGGTGCCGGCGTCGGCTGCGAAGGGAGCTGGTCTGCACCCTCCGCCTCGGCGGTGCGCGGCTTTCGCGACCGGCCGAATGCGTTCCGCAGGAGAGTGAGAATGCCCATGTGCGCAACCCTTCGCGTGAGTTGATACCCGTCAATCGCTGGCCAGGACGGACACGTAAGGTTAGCGGCCCCAGGTTGCGATCTTGGGGAGGGTCGATGACTCCTGTCGGGCGTACGGTCGTCGAGTTCCGGCCCCTTCTCAACTCCCCGCCGGTTCCCGTCGGTTCACCTCTCCTTCATTCGGTGGCCGCCCCTGTGCGCAACCGTGGCCACGATGTCACGCTCACATCACGAGGCCGCAATGGGATAGTAAAGTACGCGAGCTGCCGGCGGTGCCCGGCGAGCGGGGCAGGGCGCGTCCTAGTGGGGGGACGCGATCGCGCGGGCAGCCGCCACCTCCTGGCGGAGGGGTTCCAGGACGCTGTCCGGTGGGCCCGGGAGGTCCTTACGGACCGCGACCAGGGTGTCCGCCTCGCGGACGCCGTCCGCCAACTCGCGTAGCTGCAGAGCGATCTGGTCCACCTCGGCACGGGGCGGGGGCGGTGCTCCGTGCCGTACCCGGACCCGGGCCGCCGTCGTCGCGTCGACGATGCGTTCCACGGCGACGACGAGCGGCCACCAGGCGGCCGCCCGCCGTCCCGTCGGCGGCGGCTCGGTCAGGGCGCGCTGGAACTCCGTACGGATGGTGGACAGGTCGCGGTAGAGGCGGCGCCGCATCCGGGCGCGGGCGGCCGGCTCCGCGCCCTCATCGAAGGCCAGGTCGACGTAGTCCGCGGTGTCCGCGACCGCGTTCGCGAGCTGGTCGCCGACCCGGGTGCGCCAGCTCTCCGGCCAGAGGAGGTAGCCGGCGATCAGCGCGATGGCGCAGCCCATCAGGGAGTCGAGGAGGCGGGGCAGGAGCAGGCCGATGCCCTGGTGGTTCAGTTCGTCGGAGAGGAGCAGGATCACCGGGGTGATGGCGGCGGTCTGGAAGCCGTAGCCCCGGGGGGTGAGGGCGGGGATGAGCGGAGCCAGGAGCAGCATCACCGGGACGTCCGGCCAGCCGCGCGGGACGAGGGTGAGGACGGTCGCCGCCACCCCCAGGCCCACCACCGTGCCCAGTGCGCGCAGCAGCGCCCGGGAGAAGACCGAGCCGAAGTCGGGCTTGAGGACGAAGGTGACGGTGAGGGCGACCCAGTAGGAGCGCGGGACCGGGATCAGGGACACCAGCGCCTGCGCGATGCCGATGCACAGGGCCAGGCGAATGCCGTAGCGCCAGGAGTTGGCGGACAGTACGACGCTGCGGGCGGCGCGGGCGGTGCGGATGCCGAGGGCGGCGGGGCGGCCGAGGCGGTCGTCGATGCCGCGCGGGTCGACGTCGGGGCTGGTGGCGACCTCGGCGACGTGCCGCAGGGCGTGGTCGACGGCCCGGGCGGTCTCGTTGCGCGGCTCGGGGAGGTCGAGCCCTATCGGGCCGGTGTAGCCGGTGTCGACGGCGTCGGCGATGTGGTGGATCGCCGCCGGGATCTCGGGCGGCAGCGGCTTTCCGGCGAGCCGGGCGGCGGGGGCGGCCTCCACCACCGGGGTGATCGCGTTCAGCTGGGCCAGCATGCGGGTGAGTTCGCGGCTGCGGCCGCGGTACCGGGCGCGCCGGGCCAGGATCAGGTCGTACGACTGGTTCAGCGACTGGGTGACGGTGTGCCGGGCGCGGTCGTACTCCTCGGCGTCGGCGGTGCCGATGGCCGTGAGCTGGCCGGCGACCGTGCGGTAGGTGGCGGCGACCGCCGAGCGTTCGGGTACGCCCGAGCGCAGCGGCCAGGCCAGCAGGGCGAGGAGGAGGACCAGCAGGCCGCCGCCGGTCATCAGGACCGGGGTCAGCCACCAGGCGCCGGGCAGCGGCAGGCCCGCGCCGATCACGGAGTTGAGCAGCAGGAGGAGGCCGGAGACGGAGGACACCGCGCCGATCGTCGAGATCATCCCGGAGATCAGCGCGATGCTGGTGATGACGGCGACCGTCAGCCAGCCCTGGCCGTAGACCAGCGCACCGGCGGTGACGCCGACGGCGCCGAAGAGCTGGGGGACCGCGATGTTGAGGATCCGCATCCGGTAGGCGTCGGCGGTGTCGCCGATGACCCCGGACAGGGCGCCCATGGAGGCGAGCGCGCCGTACGCGGGCTGTCCGACGGCGAGCCCGATGGTGAGCGGGAGGGCCATGCCGAGGGCGGCGCGGGCCAGGGCGGCCCAGTTGAGGGGCGCGGCCTGCTGGGGCCGGAGGTTCCTTACCAGCCAGTCGGGAGGGGTGAGGCCGATGGGGAACTCGCGGGACATGCGCCCATTATCGGCGCCGGTGCTGGTGGAGCGTGATGTCCACGACGAGGGCGCGGTGGTCGGTGTGGGTCAGGCGGCGGAGAAGCGGGGCGGCCGCCCGGGTCGCGGGCCGGGATCCGGGGCCGGGCGCCGTCGTCACCCGGCCGGGATCACGACCCTTCGTCCACCCGCGCCAGGAACTCAGCCAGCGCCCGGTTGAACTCCTCCGGCCGTTCCAGGTTCGGCAGGTGGGCCGCCGCGTCGATGATCCGGAGGGTGGCGTCGGGGAGCAGGGCGTGCATGGCCTCGGCGTCGGAGACGGGGGTGTACTCGTCGTCGGTGCCGACCACCACCAGCGCCGGGACCGTGACCTTCGTCAGCAGGGGGCGGTAGTCGGGGCGTTCGGCCCGGCCGCGCAGTGCCGCCGCCGCGCCCTCGGGGTCGGTGGCCGTCATCATGCGGTGGACGTGGGCCTTCACCTCCGGACGGGCGTAGGGGGCGACCATCTTCTCCAGGACCTCGTCGGCGTAGCCCCGCATGCCTTCGCGCAGCAGTCGGTCGGCCATGGCGTTGCGGGCCCGCCTGCCCTCCGGTGCCTCCGGGGTGGGGAAGGTGTCCGCCAGGACCAGGCCCCGCACGCGGTCGGCGCCGAAGCGGTCGTAGCACTCCATCGCGATCTGGCCGCCCATCGACAGGCCCACGAGAACGCAGGTCTCCACCTCCAGCGCGTCGAGGAGTTCCGCCACGTCCGCCGCGAAGCGGGAGAGCGGGGTGACGCCCGGGGTGACCGGGGAGGTGCCGTAGCCGCGCAGGTCGGGGGTGATGACCCGGCGGGAGGGGGCGAAGGCGGTGCGCTGGGGGTGCCACATCGTGCGGTCGAAGGGGTGGCCATGGATCAGCAGCAAGGGGGTTCGCGAGGTTTGCGGGTCATTATCGTCATATGCGAGGAAGGGGGGCATGTGAACGACCCTAGGTGCGGTCAACTCATCGGTGCAATAAGATCTTTGCCCTCGGTGCAATGCCGGCGGGGAGATGGCTGTGGACGACTTTCGGGGGATCGCCGACCGGATCGCGCTGGACATCGCGCGGGGGCGGTTGCGGGCCGGGCAACGGCTGCCTCCGCAGCGGGCGTTCGCACGGCGGCACGGCATCGCCCCCTCGACCGCCGGGCGGGTCTACGCCGAACTGGTGCGGCGCGGTCTGGTGGTGGGCGAGGTCGGGCGCGGCACCTTCGTCCGGGCCACCGAGGTCACCCCGCAGGGGCGGGCACTGGTCGAGGACGGCACCGCCCGCGTCAACCTGGAGCTCAACTACCCCTCCGTGCCCGGGCAGCCGGAACTGCTGGCCCCCGCGCTCGCTCCCCTGCTGCGGCCCGACGCGCTCGGCGACGCGCTGCGAACCGGCGCCGCCGACGGCACCCCGCGGGCCCGGGAGGCCGTCGCCGCGCTGCTCGCCACCGGCGGCTGGCGGCCCGAACCCAGCCGTGTCCTTTTCACCGGCAACGCCCGCCAGGCCGTCGCCGCCACCCTGGCCTCGCTGGTCCGGCCGGGCGGCCGGGTCGGGGTCGAGCCGCTGACGTATCCACTGGTCAAGGAGGTCGCGGCCCGGCTCTCCGTGACGCTGGTGCCGGTGGAGACGGACGAGCGGGGGCCCGTCGTCGAGTCCGTGCGCGCCGCGCACCGGTCCGCCCCGCTCTCCGCCCTCTACCTCCAGCCGACCCTGCACAATCCGACCTCCCGGACCGTGCCGACCGAGCGGCGGCTCCAACTCGCACGCTGTGTGGACGATTTGGCGCTGCCGGTCGTGGAGGACCGGGTCTGGTCGTTTCTGCACACCGGCCCCGAGCCGCCGCTCGCCGCCCTCGCGCCCGGCCTCGTCCATGTCGTCGACTCGCTCTCCAAGCGGGTCGCGCCCGGGCTCACCGTCGGGTTCGTCGTCGTACCTCAGGACCGGGTGGACGCGGTGGCGGCGGCCGTGTGGTCCGGGGGGTGGGGGCCGGGGGCGTTCGCGCTGGAGGCGGCCGTGCGGTGGATCGGGGACGGGACCGTGGCCCGGCTCGTCGCGGCCAAGCGGGAGCAGGCCGGGCGGCGGCAGGGGCTCGTCCACGAGCTGCTCGACGGGTACGCCGTACGGGCCGACCCGTGCGGGTACTTCGCCTGGTGGGAACTGCCCGCGCCCTGGCGGGCGGACGGCTTCACGGCGGCCGCAGCGGCGCACGGCATCGGGATCACGCCCGGCACCGCCTTCCGGGTCGACCCGAAGCGGACGCCGGACGCGGTACGGCTCGGGCTCGCCTCGGTGGCCGAGCCCGAGCTGGTGGGGGCGCTGCGCACGCTCGCGGAACTCGCGGCGCGACGCCCCTGACGTGGGTCGGTCCAGCAGGCCGCCGGTTACGGGATGGGCATGTTCTGACCGGCAGGCTGTGAATCCGTCCTGAGGGCGGCGGAATCGGGCGTGTCGGAGGCCGGTTCCTGCTCCTTGCCCGGACGGCGGCGGACGTGTCCGCCGAGCCAGGCCAGCGCGGCCACCGCCAGGCCCAGGCCCAGCAGCAGCCAGGAGACCGTGCGCAGGGTGGACGTCAGGGCGTCGTAGACGGCAGCCGCGGCCGGGTGCGAGACGTCGGCCGGCAGGCCGGCCAGGGTGAGCCGGCGGCCGAAGGCGAGGGCGAGCCCCAGCAGGCCGCCGCCCAGCGCCGTACCGAGCGCGGTCGCGAGCACCGCACGGCGGCGGTGGACGGCGACGGCGATACCTCCGACCGCGAAGACGGCGGCCGCGACGGGCAGCCAGAAGCCGGCGACTTCGAGCACGTGGAACCCCTTCCGGAGCCGGTCCAGTTCCGCCGCCGGAAGTACCGCGACGGCCGTGTGCTGGACCGGGATACGGGCCGCGAGCGGCACATGGTCCTGGGTGAGCTGGTCCTTGACCTGGGCGGTCACCGGCGCGAGGTCGACGGTCACGGCCTCCTCGCGCTCGTCCTGGAGCGCGCGCAGGATCGCGTCGTGGGTGGCCCGGTTGCCCGCGTCCCAGGCCAGCCGGAACGCCCGGGTCTGGGTGAAGGAGCGGACCGCCTCACGTACGAAGGGCGCGACCGTGCCCTGCATCGGCCGGCCGATGTCCACCTCGCGCATGATGCCCTCGCCGACGGTGTCCGCCACCGCGTCCCGGACGTCCGGGTCGTCGGCCAGCGGCGCCATCGAGCTGACGTACTGTCCGGTGTCCGCCAGCCCGTACGCCGCCCAGGCCGCCAGCGCGCCGAACGGCAGCAGCAGACAGGACAGCGCGATCAACAGGGCCGACAGGGCGTTCCGGTGACGGACGGCCCGGGTGCGCCGTACCGGCCGCGCGGGCCCTGTGGGCGCGGAGGGCACTGGGGGCACGTCTCCAGGCAAGCCCCTGAGGGCAGGTCGGGCGAGCGGTGTGACTGCATCCGGGGCACGGCGGGGCGTCAGGTCGAGCCGAATGGACGACACGGCGGCCGGGGGCGGGCGGCCGGGCGCCGGAAACCCTTGGGGCGCCGTGCTCCGGTGGAGGGTTGGCCCGAACGGGTGTTTCCTGGTCGTGCGGAGATCTGTTCCCCGGTGGAACGGCCGGAGCGGCTCCGCAGGGATGTCGCCGGGCGCCCTCGGGCGGCCCGGCGGCCGGTGAGGGGAAACTCCCGTGAGGGAAAAAGGGGAACGCGTGGGGGCCCGCCGGCTCC
>NZ_JBSHAF010000012.1:293093-308205 GCF_053611365.1 Streptomyces sp. NPDC054813
CCCGGCCGCCGCGCCGCCCCGCCCGCCCCCCCCCCCCCCAAAACCCCTGCTACACAAACGCCCCCCCCCCCCCCCCCCCCCCCGCCCGCCCCCCCCCCCCCCCGTGGCCGGGAGCGGTCATCGGATGCGATGGCCGACCGCGTCCTCGTGCGTGTAGAACCGGTAGAACATCACGACGAACGTCACCGCCGCGACCGACAGGGCCATGCCGGTGGAGCGCAGGATCGACTCTCCGCTCTGGCTGTACAGGAAGCCGAAGGCGATCCCTATGAACGCCGTCCACATCAGCGCGTGCACCTCCCGCCCCAGCCGCGGGGCGATCGTCAGCACGCCGAAGAGCACCAGGGCGAAGACGATCGCCGTCACGAAGCCGAACAGCAGGTTCCAGCCGGTGATGGGCCCGCCGCTGCGCCGGTTCGCGGCCGCCCAGTAGCCGTAGATCAGCCCGGTCACGATCGGGAGGGCCAGTCTGGCCATGACGTGGGCCTGCGGGCTGAAGATGTCGGGCGTGGGGCCGCGCCGGGGCATACCGCCGGACGTGGGTGCCGCTTGAGCCATGAGAGTGCTCCTCTCTCCTCGCCCCCAGCTTCCAGGGCACACCTGCGGGTACCCCCTGGCAAGTCGGCCGCACGGGGTTTCTGCGGCGCCCACGACATGCGGCGGGGGCCGGTGCGTGATTCTCTGACTGTCGTGACCGACCACCCGGCCCCGCGGCGGTGGCAGGACCTGCTGCGCCGGCAGCCCCTGAAGTGGGCCCGGGGCCGGGGTTTCTCCTGGGCGGCGCCGTTGCTGCTGCTGGCCGGGATCACGGCGGTCGACCTCAACACCACGGAGCGGTTCCGGATCATCTCCTGGATCGTGCTGGTCCCCGGGATCGCGGCGGCGATCTGCGGGGTCTGGGCGACGGCTTTCTTCGCGGTGCTGGCGGTCCTCGACTACATCGCCGTGGACAGCGTCTGGCCGCACCAGTACCAGGCCGGGCTGCCCGACTTCATCCTGGTCGCCTTCGCCGGGCTGCTGGCCATACTCGCCTGCGTGGTCCGGTCCGGCGGCGAGCGGCGGCTGCTGCACATGCGGGACATCGCCGAGACGACCCGACGAACCGTGCTGCGTCCACTGCCGCCCGGGTGGGCGGGGCTGGACCACGCGGAGGTCTATCTCGCCGCCGACACGGTGGCCCGGGTCGGCGGCGACTTCTACGACATCCAGCCGGGCCCGCACGGCACCCGGGTGCTGGTCGGGGACGTGCAGGGCAAGGGGCTGGGCGCGGTGGAGACGGCGGCCGCGCTGCTGGGCACGTTCCGGGAGGCCGGCTATCACGAGAAGGACCTGGCGACGGTGGCCGGCCGGCTGGAGACCCGGATGCTCCGGCACCGGGGTCACACGGTCGCCCTGGGCCGCGACGACGGCGACCGCTTCGCCACGGCGGTGCTGCTGTGCTTCCCGCCGGGCGAGCCGGACGCGGTGGAGCTGGTCAACTTCGGCCACGCGCCGCCGCTGGCGGTGCGCCCGACGGGGGTACGCGAGTTGCCGCAGGGTGGCGGACTCCCGCTGGGCATGGGCGAGTTGGCGGCGGGGTCCGGCCTCCCGCCGACCCTCACGATCACCCTCGGCGCCGACGAGACCCTCCTCGTCACCACGGACGGCGTCACCGAGGCGAGGAACGCGGACGGCGAGTTCTACCCCCTGCCCGAGGAGGCCGCCCGGGCCGCCACCTCCGACCCGGCCCTCCTGGTCGCCTACGTCCGCGACGGCGTACTCCGGCACACTCGGGGCCGCCTCTCCGACGACACCACGGTCTTCGCGATCCGCCGGACGTCGACACCCGGATAGGGGCCCGGTCATCCGGGGCCGGGGGACGGAAGACGGTGACCGGGGGACGGAAGACGGTGGCCAGGGTGTGGAAGACGGTGGCCAGGGTGCGGAGGGCGGCGGTCGGGGTGTGGAAGACGGTGGCCAGGGTGCGGCAGACGGGGACGTCGGGGCGTGGAACACGGTGGCCGGGGGGCGGAAGAAGGTGGTCAGGGCGTGGGAGACGGTGGCCGTCAAGAGGCCTGCGGGCACAGGTCACCGGCCGGTCGTGCTCTCTCGCATCTCGGAACACCCCCATCCCACCCCAAACCTCTCCCGTACCCCCCGCTCTGCAGGCGCAGCGGTTACCGTGCTGACGTAAGTGGACCTGGGGAACAAGGGGGAGGGCCGATGCCCGGAACCGTGCTGCTGCTCGCGGCCTCGCCGACGGGCAAGGGGTGCCTGGTGGACGCGGCCTCCGTGCTCCCCGTGCTCGCGGCCGTGCCCCCGGCGATACTCTCCGGCACCGACACCGCCAACGTGGTGGAACTCGCCGACCCTCTGGAGCCGCAGGCCGTCCTGACCCGGCTGCGGGCTGCCGCGGCCGCCCCCAGCCCGCTCACCGTCTTCGTCACGGGTCAGCTGCAGCTGGACCGCAAGCAGCGGCTGCCGCATCTCGCGCTGGCCCGGACCACGCCCGCCACCGTCCGCTACACCGGTCTGCCCTGGCACTGGATCCGCGAGGAGCTGCGGTTGCGGCCGGCCGGGGCGACCACGCTCGTCCTCGACCTGCACGCCGACCACGAGACCTGGGAGTGGCTGCGTACCGTGCCCCTGGACTCCGGGCGCAACAACGCCGTGTACGGGCGTATCGCACCGCCGCCGGCCCGCAGGGAGGTCGCGTCGCCGTCGTACATGAAGGCCGTGGCGACCGTGCTGCGCAGCGGGCACCGGCCGTCGATGGCGCAGCTGCACCAGCAGGTGCTCGCGCGGCTCGGCGCCGAGGCCGTGAGCGGCATTCTGTTCAGCACCCACACCCCGGGCAGCGGGGATCCGCACGACGCCATCAGCGCGGCGGCGCGGGGCGGCCGGTACACGGAGGCCGACGGGCTCGCCGCCCGCTGGGAGGAGGCCGCCGCGCGGGCGCACGGGCCGGCCTCCGAGGACGCCCTGCACTGGTCCGAGGTGCGGGCCGACCTGGCGATGTTCGCCGGGGACGCGGCGCGCAGCTGCCGTACCTGGCTGACCGTCGCGCATGCCCGGCTGGCCGCCGGGCAGCCGGCCGACGCACCGGCCGTCGAGACGGCCGTGGACCGGGCCCACCACCAGTGGGGGGCCATCAAGGACGCGGCGCGGGCCCGTGAACTGGGGCCCGCGCTCGCGGAGTTGAGACTCAGGGTGCCGGGCCGCCGGGAGGGTGCCCTGGACCATGTCCAGCAGCACCTGCGGCAGCTTCAGACCAGCTGATTCACTAGTTCGTGAAGGTGAAGTACTTCCACGCGCCGTAGGTCGTGGAGTTGACGGTGTCGCCGGACGTGCCGTTGATGTAGTCGGAGCGCACCCGGAAGCGCCAGCCGACGTCCTGCTTGTGGTTGCCGGTGAACTCGACCTGGGAGATGCCGCTGCCGGCCAGCGCGAAGTACTTCGAGTCGTCGGAGTACCACCTGCCCTGGTAGTAGACCTGGAAGTCGAACCGCTGCGCACGGCCGGTGTAGTACGGCATCTTGGTCGTGAACAGCGGGTTCTTGGTCTTGTGGAAGAAGGCGTAGGTCTGGCCCCAGGTCTTCTTCGTCTTGTACTGACGGCCGGTCGACATGGAGATGCTGACCTTCGCGCCCACCGAGCTGGACACCGACCGCGGCTGCCAGCGCGCGTCGCCCGTGAACTTCGCGGTGACCTTGGTGTCGCGCTTGAGGTCCAGGGTGACGGACAGGTTGCCGTGCGAGTCGACCTTGCCGGACTTGGCCAGCTTGTTGGGCTTGTCCGGGCCGAACGGGTCGGCCCAGATCTCCACCGTGCGGTTCTTGTACGTCGTACCGAGGTGGGCGGTGAACTTCACGTCCTGCCCGTACGCGTACACCTTGCCGTTGTTGTTCAGCGTCAGCGTCGGCTTGGCGCGGGAGACGTCCACGGTGTCCTTGGCGGAGGCGGCCGTGTGCTCGGCGTCGCCCGCGTAGGAGACCTGGTACGTCACCTTGCCGCCGGCCGGCGGGGTGTCGGTGAACGAGTAGGTGCCGTCGGCCTTGACGGTGACGGCGGGCAGCGCCTTGCCGTTCGGCGAGTCCAGGTCGGTGCGGGTGACCGCGAGCTGGGTGCCGGCGGGCAGCGCGGCCGTCGAGGAGACCGTGCCGGTGACGGTGAGCTGCTTGGCGCGGGTCGCCGTCGCCGGGGCGTTCACCGTGACGGTGGTGGCCGCCCGGCCCGGGGTGTCGTACTCGCGCAGGGAGTACACGTCCGCGTCGTTGGACGTCACCGCGAACAGCCGGGAGCCGTCCGGCGCCCAGGCCAGCCCGCCGGCTGCGAGGGTGTCGGCGCCGCTGGAGGTACCGGTGTTGGGGAAGTCGTACGTGCGGACGGCCTCGCTGCTGCCCGGGTGGAAGATGTAGATGTCCGGGTCGTACCAGGCGAAGCTGCCGCCCGCGACCGTGCCGTCGGGCGCGATGGCGACCGCGTTCGGGTAGGCGGTGCTGGTGTACTTGCCGTCCTCGTTGAGGTCGGACGTCTTGTACACCTGGTGGTAGTACGGCGCCCCGCTGGCCACCACGACGTCCTTGCCGTCGGGGGTGACCTGGAGGTCGTTGAGGTTGCTGCCATCGGTGCGGATGTGGGCCAGCTGGACCGCGGTGCCCGACGAGACGTCGTAGGAGGACAGCGAGGCGGGGCTCAGGTCGCGGTCGCCCGCGACCAGGATGTCGGTGCCCGGTGCCGCGTCCAGGACGGGCGCCGAGTACCAGCTGTTGTCCTGGCCGAGGGTGACCTGGTGGTCGCCGGTCAGGTCGACGGAGCCGATGTTGCCCTCGGCGTCACCGCCGTAGCCGAACCACAGCTTGCCGTCCGCGAGGGCGACGCTCCGTGGCTTGTCGCCGACGGTGTAGCGGGTGGTCTCGGTGTCCGTCGCGGTGTCGATGACGGCGACGGCGTCCAGGTCCCGGACGGCCGCGTAGAGCGTGCCCGAGTCGGCGGACAGCTCCAGGCCGGTGACCCCCGAGAGGTCGGTGGTGAGCTGCTTGAGCACATTGCCCGAGTAGTCGGTGACGACGATCTTGCCGTTGCTCGGGTCGCTGATGAAGACCTGCTGGTGGACGCCGTCGACGACGATGTCACCGGTCGACTTGATCGGCAGCAGGGAGCTGGTGTCGGCGAAGGCCGGCGTGGTGGCGGCCAGGGCCGCGGAGCTGAAGAGAACCGCCAGGGTGGTGGCGGCTGTGACGGTACGGGTGCGCATACGCACGCTGATTCGAACCCCCCGGATCGAATGAAGTGGGGCGCCACGGGAAGGTGGCCCACGGGTGCCTACGGTGTGCGTGCGCTGTGGGCCGCATGTGGCGGATGTGATGAAGACTAGGTCATGCCACTGACAATCAGCACCCGGGATTCCCCGCCGGGATGCCGCCGTCGATGGCCCGGGGGAGGGGGCTTCAGTGCGGCGCGTGTTCGGCGGTGGCCGGCGCGGTGGAACGGGAGCCGTTGTCCGTCGCTCTGGCAGGCCCGGCGTTGGCGGCCGTGATGAGCGCGGCCACGGCGATCACGGCGGCTGCCACACTACGGGCAGTGGCGGTCCCCCCGATCGAGCGGAGCCGGGAGTGGGGGAGTGCGGCAGGGCGTGCGGATGTGCGTCCGAGCACGGCGACCTCGCAACGACAGGGGCGGGTTAAGCGTGTTTAATTCGCCGTTTAACCTAGGGGCTGACAGAGCTCAACGGCAAGGGGTCCAGGGGGAGTTGGGGGAGTGACAGAATGCAGGAACGGGACGATCCGGAGACCATCGGGCGACGGGTGCAGCAACTGCGCACCGAGCGGGGGCTGACCCAGCGGCAGTTGGCCGAACCGGCCTACACACCGGCCTATATCTCCACGCTGGAGGCGGGTCGGGTGCGGGCCTCCGACGAGGCGCTGCGGCACATCGCCGGGCGGCTCGGCGTCGGCTTCGAGGAGCTGGCCAGCGGGCGCCCCGCCCATCTCGCCACCGACCTCAGGCTGCGGCTCACCGAGGCCCAGCGCACCCTGGCCACCGGTGCGGCCGAGGAGGCCGCCGCCCTGTACGCCGCCCTCTTCGAGGAGGCGGAGGCGCACGGGCTGGCGGTCGAGCAGGCCACCGCACTGCTCGGGATGGGCGAGTGCGCCCTGGACACCGGTGAGCTGGGGCAGGCCAGGGAGTTCTTCGAGCGGGCCGAGCTGTGGACGGCCGACGAGCCACTGCCCGTACGCGTCCCGGCGATCCGCGGCCGGGCCGTCAGCCACTACCTGGCCGGTGAACTCCGGTACGCCGTCTACCTGCTTGAGACCACGCTCGACGAACTGAACCGCAGCGGCCTGCACGACCCCGACGCGCTCCTGCTCCTCTACGCCTCCGCCATCGGCCCGTACATGGACATGGGCGCCCACGCCCGCGCCGCCCAGGCCGCCGAACTCGCCCTCGCCCTCGCCCCGCAGGCCGGCGACCCCGCGCTGATCGCCCGGATGCACCGCTCCGTCGCCCGCACCCTGCTCGCCGAGGGCCGGGTCGCCGAGGCCGACGCCTCCCTGGCCAAGGCCGCCGAGCTGTACCGCCAGCTCCAGCTCCGCACCGAACTCGCCAACTGTCACTGGATGCGCGGTTACGTCTACGCCCAGAACGGTGAACTGGAGCGCGCCGAGGTGGAGTTGAGGGAAGCCCTGGCGATGCTGTCGGAGACCCGGGCGGCCCTGTACCGCAGCCAGGCGGCCGTCGAGCTCGCCGACGTACTGCACCGCCGGGACAAGTCCGAGGAGGCCGCCGCGCTGCTGCACGACGTGCTCGGCGACTTCTCCTCCGAGCGCGGCGCGGTGCACGCGGCCGCCGCGCACCGTCTGCTCGGCATCATCGCCGAGGACGCCCGGGAGACGGAGGCCGCGGAGGAGCACTACGTGCGCGCGCTGAGCCTGCTGGAGCGGGCGGGCGCGGCCGGCGACCTGGCGGACCTGTGCCGGCTGCTGGGAGACCTGCTGCGCCGCACCGGCCGGGTGGAGGCGGCCCTGGACGCGTACCGCACCGGCCTCGGCCACCGAACGGCCCCGGGCACCACGACCCTGGGCCCGGCACCGGCACAGCCGCCGCTGTAGGGGGCCGTCGCTGTCGCCCGGTAGTCGCCGCGCACGGCGCCCACGACGTCCCCGTCCACCTGGCCCACGACATCCCCGAGTTCCTGGAGCTGATCCGGCAGCGGGCCGCGGTCACCCCCGACGGCGAGCGGATCCGCACCACCACCAACTGGCAGGAGCTCAACCTCGCCGAGCGCCGCATACCCACCGTGGCCGAACTCGACCGGGCCACCGACCGGCACCCCGTCCTGGTCAAGCGCGGCGGCCACAACGACGTCGTCAACTCCTGCGCGCTGCGCCTGGCGGGCATCACCGAGGACACCCCCGTACCGGCCGGCGGCATTGATGTGCGGCTCCGCCGCGTGGGCGCGACCAGCCCCCACCGGCCCGCAGTCAACACACAGCCTTCTCCCTGCCAACTGACCCCCACCCCATAGACACCCTCGTTAGCGTCCCGGGGTGCACAACCACCGGACGGCGACCGACACCCTGCGCCTCCTCCTCCGCGCCCTCGTCCACGCGGTCCTCGGCGGCACCGCCCTCCTCGCCATCGCGACCGTCGTCTCCGTTCTCGGTCCCACCGTCGCCCTCGACCTCTACACCCCACCGGTCGCCGCCTGGTGGACCGTGTTCACGGCGGTCGCGGTGCAGGGCGTCCCCTTCCTCCTCCTCGGCACCGTCGTCTCCGCGGCGATCGGCGCCTTCGTCCCGGAGCGCGTGTTCACCCGCCTCCTCCCCCGAAACCAGGCCCTCGCCGTTCCCGTGGCGGGGGCCGCGGGCATGATCCTCCCGGGCTGCGAGTGCGCCTCCGTCCCCGTGGCCGGCAGCCTGATGCGCCGCGGGGTCGCCCCGGCCGCGGCCCTCGCCTTCCTCCTCTCCGCACCGGCCATCAACCCGGTGGTGCTGGTGGCGACCTCGATCGCGTTCCCCGGTCAGCCCAGGATGGTGCTGGCCCGGCTGCTCGCCTCCCTCGGCACGGCGGTGGTGACGGGCTGGCTGTGGGCGCGGTTCGGCCGCGACGACTGGTTGCGGCCACCCCGCCGTACCGGGGAGACCCACGCCACCGGCCCCCGTGCCTTCGTCACCGGCCTCCAGCACGACTTCCTGCACGCCGGCGGCTTCCTGGTGCTGGGCGCGGCGGCCGCGGCGACCTTCAACATCGCCGTACCAAGATCGGTCCTGGAGGTCTTCACCGGCTCCGCGTGGACGGCCGTCCCGCTCCTCGCCGTGCTCGCCGTCGTGCTCTGCGTGTGCAGCGAGGCCGACGCCTTCGTGGCCGCCTCGCTCAGCGCCTTCCCGGCCACGGCCCGGCTGGCGTTCATGGTGGTGGGCCCGATGGTCGACCTGAAACTGATCGCCCTCCAGGCGGGCACCTTCGGCCGGGGCTTCGCGCTCCGCTTCTCCTCGGCGACCTGGCTGGTGGCCCTGTCGTCCAGCGTCCTGGTGGGGTGGTGGCTGCTGTGAGGCGCTACGGCGGACCCGTCCTGCTCTGCCTGGTCGGCGCGGCGGCCCTGCGGATCACCCTTTTCGGCGACCTGTACCTCAGGTACGTCCAGGCGTCCCTGCGTCCGTACCTGATCACCTCCGGGATCACCCTGATCCTGCTGGGCCTCACGACGGCGGCACTGCGCAGCCGCACCACGGACGACCACGGCCACGGCCATGATCACCGCCACGGTCACGAACAAGACCACGGTCATGACCAAGACCAAGACCAAGGCCACACCCACGCCCACAACCACGGCCCCCGGATCGCCTGGCTGCTCACCCTTCCCGCCCTCGCCCTGCTCCTCTTCCCGCCGCCCGCGCTCGGTTCGTACAGCGCGGAGCGCGAGGCGGCGCAGCGGGCGGCGCAGGGAGTCGGGGCCTTCCCGGCGCTGCCGGCCGGGAACCCGGTGGCGCTGACGCTCGCCGAGTTCAGCTCGCGGGCGATCTACGACAGCGGACGCTCGCTGACCGGCCGTACCGTCCGGATGACTGGTTTCGTCACGCACGGCTCCGACGGCACCTGGTACCTGACCCGGCTGATGGTGACCTGCTGCGCCGCCGACGCCACCACCAGCAAGGTGGAGATCCGGGGCCAGGACGCGCCGCTCACCGACACCTGGGTCACCGTCACCGGCATCTGGCACCCCAAGGGCACGTTGGGTTCGGACGCGGCCTGGCCACCGGTGCTGGACGCGAGGTCGGCGAAGTCGGTGCAGCAGCCGTCGGACCCCTACGAGACGCCGTAGCCCGTTCGGCCCAGGTGGCCGGGTCGTTCCGCCCCGCATGACGGACGGTGGCATCCGTAGGCACCGGCACACGAACCCTGGCATTCGCAGGTGGACGAAGGGAACCCTCCCGCCCATGCATATCGATCTGACAGGACGCACCGCACTGGTCACCGGCTCCACGCAGGGGATCGGTGCGGCCATCGCCGTGGGGCTCGCCCGGGCCGGCGCCCGCGTGGGTGTCAACGGCCGTGACGAACGCCGGGTGGCCGACAGCGTGCGGGCGCTGGCCGAGCAGGTCCCCGGCGCCGACCTGGTGTCCGTGGCCGCCGACGTCGCCACCGACGAGGGCGCGGCCCGGGCGACGGAGCTGCTGCCCCAGGTGGACATCCTCGTCAACAACCTGGGTGTCTTCGGGGCCGCCGACCCGTTGGAGCTCAGCGACGACGAATGGCGGCGCTATTTCGAGGTCAACGTGCTCGCCGCGGTACGCCTGACGCGGCTGTACCTGCCGGGTATGACCGAACGCGGCTGGGGGCGCGTGCAGTACATCGCCAGCGACTCGGCGGTGGTCATCCCGGCCGAGATGATCCATTACGGGATGTCGAAGACCGCGCTGCTGGCGGTGAGCCGCGGGTTCGCCAAGAAGGCGGCCGGCACGGGCGTGACGGTGAACTCGGTCATCGCGGGCCCCACCCACACCGGCGGCGTCGAGGACTTCGTGTACGGACTCGTGGACCGGGATCTGCCGTGGGAGGAGGCGCAGCGGACGTTCATGCGCGAGTACCGGCCGCAGTCCCTGCTGCAACGGCTGATCGAGCCGGAGGAGATCGCCCACATGGTCGTCTACCTCAGCTCCGAGCAGGCATCGGCCACGACCGGGGGCGCCCTGCGGGTGGACGGCGGTTACGTCGACTCGATCCTCCCCTGACCGCCGGGGCCGGGTTCCAGGACGGGCTCTAGGCCTGTGCCCGGCCTTGTTCCCTTACCTGGGCGAGGCGTCGGACGCCGATGTCGAGGGTCTGTTCGGTGGTGTGCGTCGGGAGGGTGCCGAGGGCACCGGCGGTGAGGACGATCGCGTCGTCGCCGACGCGGACGACGGCGATGTCGACGGTGAGGGTGGTGGGGTCGTCGCCCGGCGAGGGCTGCGCGGTGAGGGTGACCCGCAGCCCCTGCCGGGCCTCGCCGAAGGCCGCCAGCCCGGAGTCGGCGACCTGGACGGTCTCGGTCCCGGCCGAGGTCGTCTGCGCGGCGAACCGCCCGCAGACGCCGGGCACCGCCCGCAGCCAGGCCAGGGTCCGGTCCACGGCGGCGGCGCGGCTCGCGTAGACCTGGTAGCGGAGCTGGGCGTCGTCGTCGCCGTCGTCGAGGACGGTGACGGCGTGCGGGCCGGCCGGTTCGAGCAGCTCGTCGGCGTACAGGGCGTCGAGCAGGCGCTGGCAGTCGGGCTGCCCGGCGACGGCCTTGAGCAGCCCGTCGTGCCAGGTGGCGGTGGAGTCGCCTGGCGTCCACGGCACCCCGAGGTCGCCCTCTTCGACCAGCGCGGCCTGGGCCTGGTCGGGGGTGAGCGCCGGGAGGCCGGGCGAGGCGGCCGGGCTGGCGGGGGCGGGACGCTCGGCGGCGGTCGCGTTCGCCGCCGGGGAGGCCCCCGCAGCGGACGCTTCCGGCGCCCGGCCGGCCGTACAGGCGGAGACGGCTAGCAGGCCGGCCACGGCAAGACCGGAGGCGATGACTCTCATGGCGGGGGCCTCCCCGGGAACAGGAGCGGTGGACGCGTGAGATCACGCCATCACCACTGGCGCCCGCCTACCACCGCTCCGGTCCGTCCGGGTGAGTCCCACGGTTCGGGTGGCTCCCCGGGGTGGTCACCGGCGTCGCGGGGTCAGCGGACGTCCACGAAGTCCTGTGCCGACCGGGCGGCGAAGTGGGTGCTGTTGCCCGCGTAGTCGATCGCCCAGGTGCCGTCGCGGGTCGCCTTCGGCTTGGCGGTGAAGTGGCCGGTGCTGTTGGTGGCCGCCGTGGTCACGGTCTTCCAGGTGGTGGTGCCGGTCGCCCGGAACAGGACGGCGACCCGCTGACCGCCGTACGCCTTCCAGGCCGTGGTGTGGTGCTGCAGAACCCCCGTCACGGTGAGGGTCTTGCCCTTGGCCACCGGCTGCGGGGTGATCTTCAGCGAGGTGATCCGGCTGGCGGTCCGGGACTTCTTGACCGCGGTGGTGACCTGGTCCTGGTAGGTCGTGGAGGCGCGGTGGTGCGCCCGGTACCAGCCGGAGGCACGGTTGCTCGCGCTGATCGTGAAGGAGCCGTCGGCATTGGCCTTCCCGGTGGCCACGCGGGTCCACCCGGTGCGTCCGTCGGCCGAGTACTCCAGGTCCACGGCCTGGCCGCCCAGACCGGGTGAACGGCTCACGGTCGCGGCCAGCTTGCCGGCGGCCGTGACCTTGTGGTCGGCGCCCAGCGTGGCCTTGAAGCCGGTGATCGACAGCGGCATCTGGACCTGCTGGGTGACATCGGCCCAGGCGTTGCTGAGATAGGGGGCTTCCGCGGAGGTGCCGAGCGAGAAGGAGCCCGGACGAGTGACGGTGACCTTGACGCTGTACGAGCCGTCGGCGCCGGTCACCGCGGTGGTGGTGACCGCCGGAACGGAGCCCCCGTCGGCGTAGCTCACCTGGATCGTGCGGCCCGCCAGGGGATGCACCGTGTACGGGCTGACCTGCTCGGTCCAGGTCGCCTTGCCGGACAGCGTGACCGTGGCGCCGGAGCGCACCGGGGAGGCGGAGGTCCTGGCGCCGATGCTGACGGCGCCGTCGATCCTGGCGAGGTCGGGCGCCAGCGTGCAGGCGACGGTGCCCGCGACGTGCGCGGCCGGGTCGGTGCCCGGGTTGGCGGTCACCGAGATCCAGGCGCCGCCCGCCACGGTGATCGCCTGGCTGAAGGTGCCGTCGGCGGCCAGCGGGGCGTCCGTCGTCCTGGGGTCCAGCTCGGTCTCGGACAGCCATTTCACGGTCGCGAGGCCCGCGTACGGCTGCAGTTGCCCGGTGTAGGGATCGCGGCCGAGTACCGTGCCGGAGACGGTCACCGTGCGGTGGTCGGTGTCGGACGCGGCCCGGTCGGTGCGGGCCGTCCGGACGACCGGCTGGAGCGTGTAGTCCACCAGGCCGTACAGCTCCGTGGACAGACCCGGGTAGTGGATGAGCGGCGCGTCGGCGTAGGCGCTCCAGGTGCCGTAGGCGTCGAGGTGGATCGGCCCGTCGGTCTGCCAGGTGTTCGCGGTACCGGTGGGCACCCAGCTGACCGGCACGGTCCACGAGCCGACGTGCAGCTGGGTCGGCAGGCTGTTCACGCTGGTGTCCAGCTTGAGGACCACCACGCCGCGGTGGTTCGCCAGGCTGTGGATGTCGGCCTTCTGGTTGGTGGAGTCGCCGGTCGAGGAACAGCCGGGCACCGTCGCGGCCGCCGCGGACGGGGTCGCGACCGTGGCGGCGGTCGCGGCGAGGAGCGCGGCGGTGAGGGCCGCGGTCAGGTTCCTCGGCACCGAAGTCTTCGTCATGTGACCGATCATGACCCTCTGCCAGTCAGATGATCCGATCGCGTGGGGGAGTTGTGGCGAATGCGTGACGTCGGTGCGGTGGCCGGGCGGGGCCGGCCCGTCGAAGCAGCCGGATAACCCGTGGCCCGTCGCCCGCCCCGCTCGTTACAGTGGACCGCATGAAGCGCGCCCAGCCGTGTCCGTTCTCCACGACGACGCCGGAGACCGTCCCGGCGCGCTGACATCTGACCTGTCCGAAGCCCCGGGGCGAACGCCCCGGGGCTTCGTCGTGTCGCGGGTCGTTCGCCTCCCTGACGGAGGAGATCCGCCATGCACGACCACCGCCGACTCGGCCGTGAACTCGACCTGTTCGACACCGACCCGCTGATGGGCGCGGGCCTGCCCTACTGGCTGCCCGACGGCGCGGTCGTACGGCACACCCTGGAGGAGTACGTCCGGGACGCGGAGCGCCGGGCCGGGTACCGGCATGTGTACTCGCCCGTCCTCGGCAAACGCGAGCTGTACGAGATCTCCGGGCACTGGGCGCACTACCGCGAGGACATGTACCCGGCCATGCGGGTGGGGGCGGAGGAGGTCGTGCTGCGGCCGAGTCTGTGTCCGCATCACGCGCTGATCTACCGGTCGCGGGCGCGTAGTTACCGGGAACTTCCGCTGCGGATCGCCGAGTTGGGGGGCATGTACCGCGCCGAGCTGTCCGGTGTCCTCGGCGGCCTCACCCGGGTGCGGGCCATCCAGCTCAACGACGCGCACATCTTCTGCACCCTCGACCAGGCCGTCGAAGAGGCCCGTGCCGCCCTGGAACTGATCGCCCGCGCCTACGCCGACCTCGGCATCAGCGCCGTACGGCACCGGCTCTCGCTGCCCGGCGACGGCGGAAAGTACGTCGCCGACCCGGAGTTGTGGCGCCGGGCCACCGTCCTGCTGCGGCAGGTTCTGGACGGGGCGGGCGTGGCGTACGAGGAGGCCGAGGGGGAGGCCGCGTTCTACGGCCCGAAGATCGACGTACAGATCGCGGATCCGGCGGGGCGGGAGTCGACCCTGTCCACCGTGCAGATCGACTTCCACCAGCCGGAGCGGTTCGATCTGCGGTACGTCGGGGCGGACGGCGGCAGGCACCGGCCGGTGATGGTGCACCGGAGCGTCATCGGGAGCGTGGAGCGGGCCGTCGCGCATCTTCTGGAGGTGCACGGCGGGGCCTTCCCGGCCTGGCTGGCGCCGGTGCAGCTGCTCGTCCTGCCGGTCGCCGAGGCGCAGTCGGCGCAGGCCGGGGCACTGGTCGCGGCGGCGGTGGCGGGCGGGCTGCGGGCCGAGGTCGCCGGTCCCGAGCAGGGGAGTCTGGGCGCGCGGGTGCGCGGCGGCCGGATCGTGCCGTACCAGGCGGTGATCGGCGCGCGGGAGGCCGAGGCGGGGCTGGCGGCCCTACGGCTGCGGGACGGGCGGCGGGTGGGCGCGTTGCCCGCGGTGGAGCTGGTGCGGCGGATCGGGGCGCGGGTGGCGGGGCGGGGGACCGGACTGTGGGACGAGTGACGGGCCGAGTGGCGGGCGACTGACGGGCCGAGTGGCGGGGTGACCGGCGAGGGCGGCCGTCAGGTGAGGGCGGCCGCCGCCTTGCGGAGTGCGGTGAGGGCGTCGTGGGCCAGGTCGGGGAAGGGGCGGTCGTTCGCCGGGGTGATCCACTGGGCGAAGGCCGTGGCGAACGCGCGGATGCCCAGGTCGGCGGCGAGGCCCGCGGTCGGGTCGGGCACGCCGCGGTGGCGGAGGGCGTCGGTCAGGGTGGCCGCGAGGTTGAGCTCCTTGAAGGCCAGGCGCTCCCGCAGCTCGCTGTGGCCGGCGATGACCTCGCTGAGGCGGGGGCCGAACGCCCGCTGCTCGGGGGTGAAGGAGGCGGTCAGGGCGTCCAGGGCCGCGGCGACCGTCTCCAGCGGGGTCGCGGCGGCCGGTGCGGCCGCCACGCCCTCCGTGAGGAGGCGGCCGTGCACCTCCTGCCCCGCGAACAGCACCTCGCGCTTGTCCGGGAAGTGCCGGAAGAAGGTCGTCTTGGTCAGTCCGGCCCGTTCGGCGATCTGGGCGACGGTGGTGCTGTCGTAACCCTGCTCGCCGAACAGGTCGATCGCGGCCTGCACGAGTCGCTGCCGTGCGTTCGGTTCCCATCGAGCCATGGGCACAGCTTAGGTGATGTGACTCGGTACCGTCACAGTGCTACGGTGACGGTACCGAGTCACAAAACCATATTTTAGTTAAAGGGTGAGGATTGATTCGTTTCTTTGTCACCCGCGCCC
>NZ_JBSHAF010000013.1:0-12940 GCF_053611365.1 Streptomyces sp. NPDC054813
ATCTGACGGAGCTGTCCGGCGAGTCGGCCGCCTGGATGCGGCCGAACTTCTTCGCCAACACCCCGGACATCCTGCACGCCTACCTCCAGCACGGCGGCCGCCCGGCCTTCGAGGTCCGCGCCGTGCTCGCCGCCACCCTCTCCCCCACCTGGGGCATCTACAGCGGCTACGAACTCTGCGAGAACACCCCCCTCAAAGAAGGCGGTGAGGAGTACCTCGACTCCGAGAAGTACCAGCTCAAACCCCGCGACTGGACCCGCGCCGACACCGAGGGCATCGCACCCCTCGTCACCCGCCTCAACACCGTCCGGCGCAGCAGTCCGGCCCTGCAACAGCTGCGCGATCTCCACTTCCACCACGCCGACCAGGACGCGGTGATCGTCTACAGCAAGCGGAGCGGATCGAACACGGTTCTGGTGGTCGCCAACCTCGACCCCCACCACACCCAGGAGGCCACGGTCTCGTTGGACATGCCGCAACTCGGCCTGAACTGGCACGAGTCGGTACCGGTGCGCGACGAGCTCACCGGTGAAACCTTCAACTGGGGCAGGGCCAACTATGTGCGCCTGGAACCGGGTCGACGACCCGCGCATATCTTCACGGTTCTGCGACCGTCCCCGCGGATCGGAGGGTCACCCACAACATGATCGTCAACGAACCCGTCCAGGACACCTTCGAGGACACGCCCGCCAAGGACCGCGACCCCGACTGGTTCAAACGCGCCGTCTTCTACGAGGTCCTCGTCCGTTCCTTCCAGGACAGCAACGGTGACGGCATCGGCGACCTGAAGGGCCTGACGGCGAAGCTCGACTATCTGCAGTGGCTCGGTGTCGACTGCCTCTGGCTGCCGCCCTTCTTCAAGTCCCCGCTGCGGGACGGTGGTTACGACGTCTCCGACTACACGGCGGTACTCCCCGAGTTCGGTGACCTCGCCGACTTCGTGGACTTCGTCGACGCCGCCCACCAGCGCGGCATGCGCGTGATCATCGACTTCGTCATGAACCACACCAGCGACCAGCACCCGTGGTTCCAGGAGTCGCGCAAGGACCCCGACGGGCCGTACGGCGACTACTACGTCTGGGCGGACGACGACAAGCAGTACCAGGACGCGCGGATCATCTTCGTCGACACCGAGGCGTCCAACTGGACCTACGACCCGGTCCGCAAGCAGTACTTCTGGCACCGCTTCTTCTCCCACCAGCCGGACCTCAACTACGAGAACCCGGCCGTCCAGGAGGAGATCCTCTCCGCGCTGAAGTTCTGGCTGGACCTGGGCATCGACGGCTTCCGGCTGGACGCGGTGCCGTATCTCTACCAGCGCGAGGGCACCAACTGCGAGAACCTGCCCGCCACCCACGACTTCCTGAAGCGGGTGCGCAAGGAGATCGACACCCAGTACCCGGACACCGTGCTGCTGGCGGAGGCGAACCAGTGGCCGGAGGACGTCGTCGACTACTTCGGCGACTACCGCAGCGGTGGCGACGAGTGCCACATGGCGTTCCACTTCCCGGTGATGCCGCGGATCTTCATGGCGGTGCGCCGGGAGTCCCGCTACCCCGTCTCCGAGATCCTCGCCAAGACCCCGGCCATCCCCTCCGGCTGCCAGTGGGGCATCTTCCTGCGCAACCACGACGAGCTCACCCTCGAGATGGTCACCGACGAGGAACGCGACTACATGTGGGCCGAGTACGCGAAAGACCCGCGTATGCGCGCCAACATCGGCATCCGCCGGCGGCTCGCCACACTCCTCGACAACGACCGCAACCAGATCGAGCTCTTCACCGCCCTGCTGCTCTCCCTGCCCGGCTCGCCGATCCTCTACTACGGCGACGAGATCGGCATGGGCGACAACATCTGGCTCGGCGACCGGGACGCCGTCCGCACCCCCATGCAGTGGACTCCGGACCGCAACGCCGGCTTCTCCTCCTGCGACCCGGGGCGCCTGTACCTGCCGACCATCATGGACCCGGTCTACGGCTACCAGGTCACCAACGTCGAGGCCTCGATGTCCTCGCCGTCCTCGCTGCTGCACTGGACGCGCCGGATGATCGAGATCCGCAAGCAGAATCCTGCCTTCGGACTGGGGTCCTATACCGAACTCCAGTCGTCGAACCCGGCGGTGATCGCGTTCCTGCGGGAGTACGAGGACGATCTCGTCCTCTGTGTGCACAACTTCTCCCGGTTCGCCCAACCCACCGAGCTGGACCTGCGGCGCTTCAACGGCCGGCATCCGGTGGAGCTGTTCGGCGGGGTGCGGTTCCCGGCCGTCGGCGAGCTGCCGTACCTGCTGACCCTGGCGGGACACGGCTTCTACTGGTTCCGACTGCGCGCGGACGGGTAACCGGAACCAGGCATAGTCCACCCCGGGCGGCGGCGGTTTCCTCCGGCCCGCCCGGGGCACGCATCACTAACGCCCCCGACGACCGGGGAAAGGACGTACCCGCCATGGCGGAAACGGTCACCCCCTCCACGCCCCCTCTCCTCGCCTCGCTCGATCCCCTCCTGCGCGAATGGCTGCCCCGGCAGCGCTGGTTCGCGGGCAAGGGCAGTCCGGTCACCGGCTTCGCCACGGTGGCCGAGACCGAACTCCTGCCGTCGGACAGCAGGCTGGGCCTGCACCATCTGCTGGTCCGCGCCGAACAGCCGCCCGCCCCCGCCGAGGCCGGCGACTGCTACCAGCTGCTCATAGGCACGCGCGAGGCGCTGCCACCCCGGCTGGCGCCCGCGCTGATCGGCCACCTCACCGACGGCCCGCTGCCCGGACGCACGGTGTACGACGCCCTGTACGACCCCCGGCCCGCCGAGCTGCTCCTGGAGGCCCTGCGCACCCGGGCCCGCATCGGCGGACTGTCCTTCGAACGCGGCCCCGGTTCTGAGATACGCGACGGGCTGGTGGCCCGGCTCCTGACCGCCGAGCAGTCCAACTCCTCGGTCGTCTACGGAGATACGTTCATCCTAAAGCTCCTGCGGCGCGTCGTGCCCGGCGTCAACCCCGACCTGGAGATACCCCTGGCCCTGGCCCGCGAGGGCTGCGCCCGGGTGCCCGCCCCGACGGCCTGGCTGCGGGCGGAACTGGCCGGGGAGTCGTACGTCCTCGCCGTCCTCCAGCCCTTCGTACGCGGCGCGACCGACGGCTGGGAGCTGGCGCTGCGCGAGCTGGCCAAGGCCGAGGACTTCGCGGCGGACGCGCGGGCGCTGGGGCGGGCCACCGCCGAGGTGCACACCGCGCTGGCCCGGGCGCTGCCGACCGTCACCCTCGGGCACAGCCAGCTGGAGTCGATGGTCGCCGGCATGACCGAGCGGCTGGCGGCGGCCGTCCAGGCGGTGCCGGCGCTACGACCGTACGAGGACGGGCTGCGCTCGGCCTACGAGGCGCTGGCCGGCCTGGCCGCCGAGGGCCGCACCTGGACCGCCCAGCGGGTGCACGGCGATCTGCACCTGGGGCAGTGCCTGCGCTCGCCGTCCGGGGAGTGGTCCCTGATCGACTTCGAGGGCGAGCCGGCCCGCCCGCTGGCCGAGCGCCGGATGCCGCAGCCGCCGGTGCGGGACATCGCCGGCATGCTGCGCTCCTTCGACTACGCGGCCCACTCGGTGACCCCGCCGGCCCGCGCCTGGGCGCAGCTGTGCCGGGCGGCGTACTGCTCCGGATACGCCGAGATCACCGGCGTCGACCCCCGTACCGACCCCGTGCTGCTGCGGGCCTACGAGACCGACAAGGCCGTCTACGAGGTCGTCTACGAGGCCCGGCACCGCCCGGACTGGCTTCCCGTGCCCCTGTCGGCCGTCCACCGCCTCGCCACCTCCGACTCGACCTGATCCCGGGAGACCCGTCCGTGACCTCCATGAAGTCCGTTTCCGTAGCCGCCGAGGACCGCGATCGGCTGCTGCTCGGCACGCACCACGACCCACATTCGGTCCTGGGCGCCCATCCGGTGCCGGGCGGCGGGATAGCCGTGCGGGTGTTCCGCCCGTACGCCCGCGCGGTGACGGTGGTCGCCGGCCCGGATCTGCGGACCGGCCTCCACGACGACGGCGACGGCTTCTTCTCCGTCCTGCTCCCCCTCTCCGACGTGCCGGTCTACCGGCTGCTGGTGGAGTACGAGGGGACGGTCCAGGAGTCCGAGGACGCGTACCGCTTCCTGCCCACCCTGGGCGAGCTGGACCTGCATCTGCTCGGCGAGGGCCGGCACGAGCGGCTGTGGGAGGCGCTGGGCGCGCACCCCATGACCCACCAGGGCGTGTCCGGCACCCGCTTCTCGGTGTGGGCGCCGAACGCGCGGGGCGTCCGGCTGGCCGGCGGTTTCAACTTCTGGGACGGCACCGGGTATCCGATGCGCTCGCTCGGCTCCTCCGGGATCTGGGAGCTGTTCGTGCCGGGCATCGGCGCGGGCGAGCTGTACAAGTTCGACATCACCCGCCCGGACGGCTCGCACACCCTGCGCGCCGACCCGCTGGCCCGGCGGACCGAGGCCCCGCCCAGCACGTCGTCGATCGTCCACACGTCCCACCACGAGTGGACCGACGAGGAGTGGATGACGCACCGGGCCGACACCCCCGTGCACGAGGCCCCCTTCTCGGTCTACGAGGTGCACCTGCCGTCCTGGCGCCCCGGTCTGACCTACCGCGAACTGGCCGAGCAACTGCCGCGCTACGTCAGCGACCTGGGCTTCACGCATGTCGAGCTGATGCCGGTGGCCGAGCATCCCTTCGGCGGCTCCTGGGGCTACCAGGTCACCGGCTTCTACGCCCCCACGGCCCGCCTCGGCACCCCCGACGACTTCAAGTACCTGGTGGACGCCCTGCACCGGGCCGGCATCGGGGTGCTGATGGACTGGGTGCCGGCCCACTTCCCGCGGGACGACTGGGCGCTGGCGGAGTTCGACGGGCGGCCGCTGTACGAGCACTCGGATCCGCTGCGGGCGGCCCACCCGGACTGGGGCACCCTGGAGTTCGACTTCGGGCGCCGGGAGGTGCGCAACTTCCTGGTGGCCAACGCGCTGTACTGGTGCGAGGAGTTCCACATAGACGGGCTGCGGGTGGACGCGGTCGCCTCGATGCTCTACCTGGACTACTCGCGCGAGCCGGGCCAGTGGACGCCGAACGAGCACGGCGGCCGGGAGAACCTGGACGCGGTCGCGTTCCTGCAGGAGATGAACGCGACGGTCTACCGGCGGGTGCCGGGTGTGGTGACGATCGCCGAGGAGTCGACGGCCTGGGAGGGCGTGACCCGCCCCACCGACACCGGAGGGCTCGGGTTCGGACTGAAGTGGAACATGGGCTGGATGCACGACTCGCTGGAGTACATGTCCCACGAGCCGGTCCACCGCAAGTACCACCACCACGAGATGACCTTCTCGATGGTGTACGCGTACAGCGAGAACTACGTGCTGCCCATCTCCCACGACGAGGTCGTGCACGGCAAACGCTCGCTGGTCTCCAAGATGCCCGGCGACTGGTGGCAGCAGCGCGCCAACCTCCGCGCCTACCTGGCCTTCATGTGGGCCCACCCCGGCAAGCAGCTCCTCTTCATGGGCCAGGAGTTCGCCCAGGGCGCGGAGTGGTCCGAGGTGCACGGCCCGGACTGGTGGCTGCTGGACCCGGCCTACGGCGCCGAGGCCGACCACCGGGGCGTCCGCGACCTGGTCCGCGACCTCAACACCGGCTACCGCGCGACCCCGGCCCTCTGGCAGCGGGACACCTCCGTGGGGGGGGGGGCGCGGGGGGGGGGGGGCGCCGGGGCGCGCGGCCCGGAGGCCGGGGGGGGGGGTCTCGCCCCCGGGGCCGCCCCCGGCGCGCGCCGCCGCCCCCGCCCCCCCCCACCCCCCCTCCCCCCCCCCCGCGCGCGCCAGCGTGCCCGCGCCCACCGGTGTGCGCGCTGAGCGCCCCCCCCCCCCCCCCCGCGGCCGAGGACAACGTCTTCGCGTTCCTGAGGTACGACGCCGAGGGCGCCCCGCTGCTCGCGGTCACCCACCTCGCCCCGGTGGTCCGCGCCGACTACCGCCTGGGCGTCCCGGACGAGATCCCCGCCTGGCACGAGATGGTCAACACGGACGCGGCCGGGTACGGCGGCAGCGGCATCACCAACCCCGACCCGGTGAAGCCGGAGCACCAACCGTCCCACGGCCGCCCCACGAGCATCCGCCTGACCCTGCCTCCGCTGGCTACGGTGTGGCTGCGGCCTGCCTGAGCCCGTCCGGCAGCGGCCCGGTGTGCAGTACGCCCAGTCGCTGGGTGGCCCGGGTCAGCGCCACGTACAGGTCGCTGGTGCCGTAGCGGCCCGGTTCGACCACCAGGACCGAGTCGAACTCCAGGCCCTTGGCCTGGCGCGGGTCCAGGAGTACGACCGCCTGGGTCAGGTCGGGTTCGGTGCCGGACGTGACGCCGGCCAGGCGGGTGGCGAGGGTGCGGTGCAGGTCGCGTGGGGCGATCACCGCCAGGCGGCCTTCGGCGGGGGTGAGTTCGGCCACCGCCTTCTCCACGGCGCCGGGGAGGTCGTCGTGGGCCTGCCGGATCCACGGGCTCACGCCCGTCGAGCGGACCGAGCTCGGGGGCTCGAAGTCCGGGTTCTCGGCGCGGACCACGGCCGCGGCGAGGTCCATGATCTCCGACGGGGTGCGGTAGTTGACGCCGAGACGGGTGTGGTCCCAGCGGTCCTCGACATACGGTTCGAGGATCTTCGACCAGGAGCCCACGCCCGCCGCCTCCGCGGTCTGGGCGGGGTCGCCGACCAGGGTCATGGAGCGGGTCGGGCTGCGCCGCATCAGCAGCCGCCAGGCCATCGGCGACAGCTCCTGCGCCTCGTCGACGATGATGTGCCCGAAGGCCCAGGTGCGGTCGGCCGCCGCGCGTTCGGCCGCGCTGCGGAAGTCCTCCTCCTCGTGGCGTTCGGCGAAGCGTTCGGCGTCGATGATGTCGTGCGCGGACAGGACCTCCGAGGCATCGGGATCGCTGTCCTCCTTGTCGTCGAACTCGTAGGTCCGGGAGGCGTAGGAGACGTCGAGGACGCCCTGCGCATAGGCGATCTGGGTCTCGCGCTCGCGTTCGGCGCGGGCCCGGGCGACCCGTTCGTCGACACCCAGCAGTTCGGCCGCCTCGTCGAGCAGGGGGACGTCCGAGACCGTCCAGGACCGGGTGACCGGGCGGCGGATCGCGGCCGCGTCCTCGGCGCCGAGGTACCCCTCGGGGGCGGCGAGGAAGTCGGCGACCAGGCGCTGCGGGGTCACCCGCGGCCACAGCTGGTCGACGGCGGACCAGACCTCGGGGTTCTCGGCGAGTTCGTCGCGGATCTGGGTGATGTCGGAGGCGTCCAGCAGGCTGCTGCCGTCGAAGGGGTCGGTGCCGACCCGCTCGGCGTACAGCTCGGTGAGGGTGTTGAGGATGTGGCCCTCGAAGTACTCACGGGCCACGTTGTGCGGGAGATCGGCGGCGCGGGTGCGCTCGCGGGCCATGTTCACCAGGCCGTCGTCGAGCATCAGCACCTCGCGGTCGTGCTCGACGGTGATGACCGGGTCGGGCAGCGCCTGCCGGTCGCGTACGACGGCGGCGAGCACGTCGGCCATGTCCGCGCGGCCCTTCACCGCGGCCGCCTCGGGGGTGTCGGCCGCCGTGGCCTTCACCCCGGGGTACAGCTCGCCGACGGTCGCCAGCAGCACGCCGGTCTCGCCGAGCGAGGGCAGTACCTCGCCGATGTAGCCGAGGAAGGCGGGGTTGGGGCCGACGATGAGCACGGCCCGCTTGGCGAGCAGTTCGCGGTGTTCGTAGAGGAGATAGGCGGCCCGGTGCAGGGCGACCGCGGTCTTGCCGGTGCCCGGCCCGCCCTCGACGACCAGGATGCCGCGGTGCGGCGCCCGGATGATCTCGTCCTGCTCGGCCTGGATGGTCTGCACGATGTCGCTCATCCGGCCGGTGCGGGCCGAGTTGAGGGCGGCGAGCAGCACCGCGTCGCCGGACGGGTCCTCGTGGCCGGTGCGCTCCTGGTCGCCGAGGTCGAGGATCTCGTCGTGCAGGGAGGCGACCTTGCGGCCGTCGGTGGCGATGTGCCGGCGGCGGCGCAGGCCCATCGGGGTGTGGCCGGTGGCCAGGTAGAAGGGTCGGGCGACCGCGGCGCGCCAGTCGATGAGGAGCGGTGTGCGCTCGGCGTCGTCCCGGCGCAGTCCGATCCGGCCGATGTGGTGCTTGGTGCCGGAGGTCAGGTCGATCCGGCCGAAGCAGAGCGAGCCGTCCACGGCGTTCAGCGCGGCGAGCAGCCCGGACCGCTCGGCGACCAGGATGTCCCGCTCCAGTCGGGCCTGCATCGGCTTGTCGCCGAGGGAGAGGGCGTCCGCGACCGAGTCCTCGGTGTCGTCGCGCAGCGCGTCCACCCGTGCGTACAGTCCGTCGATGAATTCCTGCTCGTGCCGCAATTCATCGTCCGGAAATTCGGTGTTTGACAATTCCGCTCCCGCCCGGATATACTGTGCCCACTGAACTTCTTCGTGACTGAATCGATTTCATCATCGACCTGAAGTCACGAACTCTTGAATATACGCAAAGAAATCCCCCGAGCGCAATTGCTCGGGGGATTCTTCGTATCAACGGTCGGTTCAGAGCAGCACGTCGGACAGCTCCTCCAGGAGCCGCCGCTTGGGCCGGGCGCCCACCATCGACTTCACCGGCTCGCCGTCCCGGAACACCATGAACGTCGGCATCGACAGCACCTTGTAGGCGTTCGTCGTCTCCGGATTGTGGTCCACGTCCAGCTGGACCACCTTCAGCCGCTCGCCCTCCTCCGCCGCGAGGGCCGTGAGCACCGGCGCCATCTGCCGGCACGGCGGGCACCAGTTCGCGGTGAACTCCACCAGCACCGGCCCGTCCGCCCCGATCACCTCCGCCGCGAAGTCCGCGTCCGTCACCTCGGCCACACCCGCCGCCTTGGTCATCCGCCATCCCCTCCCAGCTCGCACACCGGTTCCGGACCACCCGGAACCTCCGCCTCGGCGGCCAGCACGGCCCGTGCCCGCTCGGCCCGCTCCAGCTGGACGCCGACCTCGGTCCGCACGGCCTGCAGCTCGCCGATGAGCGAGTCCAGCTCCGCCAGCTTGCGCCGGTAGACCGCGAGCGACGCCGGACAGGTGTCGCCCTCCGGGTGCCCGGCCCGCAGGCACTCCACGAACGGCCGGGTCTCCTCCAGCTCGAACCCGAAGTCCTGGAGCGTCCGGATCTGCGTGAGCAGCTTCAGATCGCTCTCGTCGTAGGTCCGGTGGCCGTTGTCGGAACGCCGCGCGGGCAGCAGCCCGCGCGCCTCGTAGTACCGCAGGGTGCGCGTGGTGGTACCGGCCCGTGCGGCCAGCTCGCCGATTCGCATGTCTACGACGGTAGGCCTTGACGCCGACGTCAAGGCAAGCTCGGCTGCACCCCCGCGGATTCCTCGACCTCCAGCAGGGAGGCGCTGTGCCGCTCCTCGTCGAAGGCCCGGCGCCCGCCGCGCAGCCCGAACAGCCGCTTGGCGAGGGCGATGTAGAGCACCGCGAGAATGTTCAGCACCAGGGTGGCGATCTTCAGATAGCTGACCCTCTCGGTGAGTTCGTAGATCTCCAGTGGCAGAAAGGCGGCCGTGGCGACCACCGTCAGGTACTCCGCCCAGCGCTTGGCGTACCAGAGCCCGACCGCCTCGACGAGTTCGATCAGCGCGTACGCCAGCAGCAGCACGGCCACCAGCAGCAGCGTGGAGTGCTTGTAGCCGAAGGCCTTCTGTATGGAGCCGACGACCGGTGAGTGGTCGAGGTCGTAGTGGAAGTGCTTGAAGACCGGCCGGAAGGTGTCCAGGTACTCGTTGAAGAGCCGGCGCACCGCGTCCTGGCTGTTGCTGAACTTCCACACCGCGACCGCGACCAGCACGATGAACACCCCGCGCACGGCCCGCTCGATCGCCAGGAAGCGCAGGATGAACAGGTCGCGCAGCACCTTCCCGCGCGGCACCAGCGGGGCGTCCGCCGCCGGGCCCGAGCCGTGCGGCTCGCCGAGCGCGAAGTCGCCGCAGCGCAGACAGCGCCAGGCCTCCCCGACCGCGGTCCGGGCGTGCAGCCGTACCCGCAGCTGCGGGTCGTCGGGGGCATAGGTCACATGCCCCTTGCGCGCGCAGTGCCGGCGGTCCCAGTCGATCTTCATCCCCCGTGCCTCCATGCAGCCGTGCCGACGTGCCGTTCCGGTCGAAGTCCCGGTCGACGCTTCGGTCGAAGTTCCGGTCGAACAGGAACGGCACGTTAGTGGATACGGCTGACAAGTGGCGGTCAGGGGTCAGCGTGCCCCGCTGTCCAACAGCTCCCGCTCCTCGGCCTGAGCCTCCGCTTCGGCCTTCTCGCGCCCCGGCAGCAGCACCGCCACCAGCACGGTCCCGATGCCCAGGATCACCGCGCCGACCAGGCTGGTGTGGGCCACCGCGTCGGCGAAGGAGGAGCCGACGGCGTCCGCCATCTGCCGGGCGCCCCCGGCCAGTTGCTGTGCCTGTGCCTTCAGCTGGGCGGCCTGCTGCGGGTCGGTGGCCCGGGCCGCCCGGACGGCCGTCCGCCGGGCCTGCTCGCCGATGCCCTGGGCGACCGCGTATCCGGCGCCGACCGAGTCCTGGGCGGTGGCGAGGGCGCTCGCGGGCAGCTTGCTGCCGCTGGTGGCGTCGGTGAGGTGGCTCCCGTACGAGGTGGCGAGCAGCGAGCCGAGGATGGCGATGCCGAGGGAGCCGCCGAGCTCCAGCGAGGTGTCGTTGACGGCGCCGCCGACGCCCAGTTCGGACTCCGGGAAGGCCCCCATGATCGCGTCCGTACAGGGCGAGAGCGCCAGGCCGATGGCCAGCCCGAGGATGATCAGGGGCGCCACGAAGTCCCCGTACCCCGAGGCGGCGTCCACCCGGGTGAGCAGGGCGAGTGCGGTGGTCCCGCCGATCATCCCCGCCGTGACCGTCCACTTCATGCCGACGCGCGGGGTGAGCCAGCCGGTCAGGGCCGACCCGGCGAAGACCGCACCGGCCAGCGGGAGCATGCGGACGCCGGTGCCGAGGGCGTCGTAGCCGAGGACGAACTGGAGGTGCTGTGTGAGGTAGTAGAAGGCGCCGAAGACGGCCAGGAAGAACAGGGCGACGGCGAGGTTGGAGCCGGCGAAGCGGCGGTGGGCGAAGCGGCGGACGTCCAGGACCGGGTGCGGATGGCGCAGTTCCCACAGGACGAAGGCGACGAGGCCGGCGCCCGCGACCACGGCCGCGGTGACCGCCTTGACGCCCCAGCCGAAGTGCGGCCCCTCGATGATCATGTAGACCAGCGAGCCGATCCAGAGCACGGAGAGCAGCCCGCCGACGTAGTCGATGCGGTCGTGGTGACCGGCCCTGGACGGCGGTACGAGGACGAGGGCGCCGACAATCGCGACGGCCGCGATCGGCACGTTGATGAGGAAGGTCGAGGACCAGCCGTGGTCGCGCAGCAGGGCGCCGGCGACCACCGGTCCGGCGGCGATGGCGAGCCCGGCGGTGGCGGTCCACAGGGTGATGGCCTTCGCCCGCTCGTGGCGCGGGAAGGTGGCGGCGAGCAGCGAGAGGGTGGCCGGCATGATCAGCGCGGCGCCGGTGCCCATCACGGCACGGGCCGCGATCACGGTCGCGGCGCTGTCGGCGAGGTACCCGAAGACGGCCCCGCTCCCGAACACCACCAGGCCCAGGATCAGCGCGCCGCGGCGGCTGTACTTGTCGCCGATCGCGCCGAGCAGCAGCATCAGGGCGGCATACGGCACGGTGTAGCCGTCGATGACCCACTGCAGGTCGGCACTGCTGAGCCCGAGATCGGTGGTCATGTCGGGCGCGGCCACCGTGAGGGCTGTGTTGGCCATCACGATGATCAGCAGGCTCAGGCAGAGCACCAGCAGTGCCCACCAGCGGCGCGGATACGGCCGCTGCGTCGTCTCGACCGGTTCCTTCATGACGAGTCGCATGACAGGGATCGCCTTCCTCACGCGTGTGGTGCCGTCCGATGTGCAGGACCGAACTTGCACATGGACGAGCAATTGCACAACCATGTGCAATGTAAGGGATCTGCACAGCGCTGTGCAAATGAAGGAGGTGAAGCACTTGCGGAGAGACGGCACCCCCGCTGCAGGGCAGGCAGAATGGCAGCCATGACCACGGGTAACCCCTCCCGCGCCGACGTGAACCGGCGCCGCATCCTCGACGTCGCCCTCGCCGAGCTGCTGCGCGACCCCGACGCCTCGATGGACCAGATCGCGCGCGCGGCAGGGGTCGTACGACGGACCGTGTACGGCCATTTCCCGAGCCGGGAGGCGCTGATCGGCACGCTGGTCGACGGCGCGGTGGAGGCGCTGGACGCCGCGGACGCGGGGGCCCGCCGGGAGACGGCGAACCCGGCGGAGGCGGTGGCCCGCTCGGTGCTCGCGATCTGGGAGATCGCCGACCGCTACCGGCTGCTGGTCGGCCTCGCCCAGCGCACGGTCACCATGCGGGGCATCCGCGACCGTCTCACCCCCCTGCGCGAGAAGAAGGTGGAGCTGCTGCAACGCGGCCTCGACGAGGGCGACTTCAGCTCACCGCTGCCGGCGCCGGCCCTGGCGTACGTCCACGAGCAGCTGCTGTTCGCGGTGATGGAGGCGGTCAACGACGGCCTCCTCGACGCGAAGGAGGCGGGCCGCTCCGCCGCGGTCAGCGCACTGACGGCAGCGGGCGTGCCCGCCTCCAGGGCCACGGAGCTGGTGGCCGAGTTGAGCGACTAGCCCGGGTACGGCTCCGGACGGCTGAGCGGGGGGGAGTTGTCAGCCGCCCGGAGACTTCGGCCGGACGCCCCGCCCCCGGTGACGCGGGGGCCGGCGTCCCCACGGTGGGTTACGCCCCCAAAGGGCGCCGGCCGGGTAGGTTTGGGGGCCCCCCCCCGGGGGGCGCGCCCCGCGACCCCAACGGGATGTTCCTCGGCAT
>NZ_JBSHAF010000013.1:12945-66272 GCF_053611365.1 Streptomyces sp. NPDC054813
CGGCCCCGGTTCAGGCGGGGCCGGACGTCCGACGGTTCGGAAGCGCCCCAAAGGGGCGCGGGCCGTATCGATGTGCGGCTCCGCCGCGTGGGCGCGACCAGCCACACGCGACCGGTAGCCGCGCATGCACAGCAACCCGGCAGACGCTCAGGCCTTCGCCAACTCCTCGCGCTGCTCAGGAAGCTCGGGCGTGCCCGGCTCCCCGTCGTCCAGCAGCGTCTTCTCGTCGAACGGCAGCTCACCCGCGAGCACCTGCTGCACGCGACCCTTGTCGATCTCCTTCGTCCACGTGCCGATCAGCACCGTCGCGACCGCGTTGCCGGCGAAGTTCGTCAGCGCGCGGGCCTCGCTCATGAACCGGTCGATGCCGACGATCAGACCGACACCGTCCACCAGCGCGGGCTTGTGCGACTGCAGACCGCCGGCCAGCGTGGCCAGACCGGCGCCGCTGACACCCGCCGCGCCCTTCGAGGCCAGCAGCAGGAAGAGCAGCAGCGGGATCTGCTCACCGATCGACATCGGCGTACCGAGGGCGTCGGCGATGTACAGCGACGCCATCGTCATGTAGATCATCGTGCCGTCGAGGTTGAAGGAGTACCCCGTCGGAACGGTGATACCGACGACCGGCTTGCTGACGCCCAGGTGCTCCATCTTCGCGATGAGCCGCGGCAGCGCGGACTCGGAGGAGGAGGTGGACAGGATCAGCAGGAACTCGCGGGCGAGGTACTTGAACAGGGAGAAGATGTTCAGCCCGGCGATGGCCCGGAGCATCGCGCCCAGCACCACGAAGACGAACAGCACACAGGTGATGTAGAAGCCGAGCATCAGCACGGCGAGGCTCTTGAGCGCGTCGAGCCCGGCGGACCCGACGACGGCCGCGATGGCACCGAACGCACCGATCGGCGCGGCCCACATGATCATGCCCAGGATGCGGAAGACGAGCCGCTGGATGTGCTCGATGCCCCGCAGCACCGGCTGCCCGGCCGACCCCATGGCCTGCAACGCGAACCCGGCGAGCAGCGCGATCAGCAGCGTCTGCAGTACCTGGCCCTCGGTGAAGGCGGAGACGAACGTGGTCGGAATGATCGACAGCACGAAGTCGACGCCGCCGAGCGCCTCGGAGTCCACCTGGGCGTGGCCGGAGGCCTTGAGGGCGTTGGTGATGTGCAGCCCGTCACCGGGGTGCAGGATGTTGCCGACCACCAGCCCGATGGTGAGCGCGACCAACGACATCACCAGGAAGTAGCCGAGTGCGATACCGCCCACGGCACCGACCTTGGCGGCCTTCCGCACGGACCCGATCCCGAGCACGATCGTGCAGAAGATGATCGGCGAGATCATCATCTTGATCAGGTTGACGAAACCGGTACCGAGGGGCTTGAGCTCAACGCCGGCGTCGGGCCAGATGAGCCCCACGGCGATGCCCAGCGCGACCGCGACGATCACGGCGATGTACAGGTAATGGGTACGGTCCCGCTTCACAGCGGGTGCGGCAGGTGCCGTACTGGGGGAGCTTGCGGCGGCCACGGCTGCCCTCCTTGACGTCTTCGTCGGTATCACCGGCGTGCGGCTCACGTCCGGGGGATATGGGGGTTGCCGTGACTATCTCCTGGTCTGTGAGTCCGGTCACCCTTCCGTTCATTTCGTTCACGCTTCACCCGAGAGGCACACTGCTGCCATGCGCCTCCCGTCCGTCCCCCGCCCCCGCAGCCTGGCCGGCCAGTTGTTCGCCATGCAGGCCGTGCTGATAGCGGTGCTGGTCGCCGGGTACGCGCTGTTCACCTACGTGAGCGACCGCCACCAGGCGCAGGAGGCGGCGACCCGGCAGGCGACGGCGGTGGCACGGTCGGTGGCGGACGCGCCCTCGGTGCGTTCGGCGATCCACACGTCCGATCCGAGCGCCCTGCTGCAGCCGTACGCCCTCCAGGTCATGCGGGACACCGAGGTCGACTTCATCACGATCATGACCCCGGGCGGCATCCGCTGGACCCACCCCGACAAGAACGAGATCGGCAGGCACTACCTGGGCCATATCGAGGCGGCCCAGCACGGCCACACCCGAAGCGAGACGTACAAGGGCACGCTCGGCGCGTCCGTGCGCACGGTGACGCCGGTCCTGGAGAACGGCCATGTGATCGGGCTGGTTAGCGCCGGCATCAAGGTGGAGGCGATCAGCAAGCGGGTCCAGGAACAGGTGACGGCGCTGCTGGGGGTGGCGGCCGGCGCGCTGCTGCTGGGCGCGCTCGGCACCTACGTCGTCAACGCGCGCCTGCGCCGCCACACGCACAACATGAACGCGGCGGAGCTGAGCCGGATGCACGACTACCACCAGGCGGCGCTGCACGCGGTCCGCGAGGGCCTGCTGATGCTGGACGGCCAGTTCCGGGTGGCACTGATCAACGACGGGGGCCGGGAGCTGCTGGGGGTGGGCCCGGAGGGGGAGGTCGTGGGCCGCTCGGTGGCGGAACTGGGCCTGCCGGTGCCGCTGACCGGCGCGCTGCTGGCCTCGGAGCCCCGGGTGGACGAGGTGCATCTGACGGCGGACCGGGTGCTGGTGCTGAACACCTCGCCGGTGTCCGGCGGCGAGCGCCGCGGCACGGTGGTCACCCTCCGGGACGTCACCGAACTCCAGGCCCTGATGGGCGAGCTGGACTCGGAGCGGGGCTTCACGCAGGCGCTGCGCTCCCAGGCGCACGAGGCGGCGAACCGGTTGCACACGGTCGTCTCGCTCATCGAGCTGGGGAGGGCCTCGGAGGCCGTCGACTTCGCCACAGCCGAGCTGGAACTGGCGCAGGCGCTGACGGACCAGGTGGTGGCGGCGGTCAGCGAGCCGGTCCTCGCCGCGCTGCTGCTGGGCAAGACGGCCCAGGCGAACGAGCGGGGCGTGGAGCTGGTGGTCTCGGACGAGAGCCGGCTGGATGACGGTTTGCTACCGGAGAGCCTGTCGGCGCGCGATCTGGTCACCATCCTCGGCAACCTGATCGACAACGCGGTGGACGCGGCTCAGGGGACGGTCCGGGCGCGCGTGACGGTGACCGCGTACGCGGACGATGCCGATGACGATGCCGAGCTGGTGATGAGGGTGGCGGACACGGGTGCGGGGGTCGACCCCGCACATGCCGAACTGGTCTTCCAGCGCGGCTTCTCGACGAAGCCGGCGGGGCCGGGCGGACGAGGGCTCGGGCTGGCGCTGGTCCGCCAGGCGGTGACCCGGCTGGAGGGCACGCTGACCGTGACGGAGGCGCCCGAGGGCGGGGCGGTGTTCGAGGTGCGGTTGCCGTTGCGGGCGTCGCTGGCGGGGGGCGAGGCCCGATGACCGGGGAGCCGATCAGAGTCCTGGTCGTCGAGGACGATCCGGTGGCCGCGGACGCGCACGTCATGTACGTGGGCCGGGTGCCGGGGTTCGTGGCGGTGGGGAAGGCGCACAGCGGGGCGGAGGCACGGCGGATCCTGGACCGTACGCCGGTGGATCTGCTCCTGCTGGACCTGCACCTGCCGGACGTGCACGGCCTGCAGTTCGCCCGCTCGCTGCGGGCGGCCGGCCATCAGGCCGACGTCATAGCGGTGACGTCGGCGCGGGACCTGGCGGTGGTGCGGGAGGGCGTCTCACTGGGGGTCGTCCAGTACGTCCTGAAGCCGTTCACCTTCGCCACGCTCCGGGACCGGCTGACCCGGTACGCGGAGTTCCGGGCGGCGGCGGGCGAGGCGAGCGGCCAGGACGAGGTGGACCGGGCGCTGGCCGCGCTTCGGGCGCCGTCGTCGCCTGCGGCGCTTCCGAAGGGACTCAGCGCACCGACCCTGGAGCGGGTGACGGTCGCGTTGCGGGAGTCGGAGGAGGGACTGACCGCGGCGGCACTGGCGGAGAGCGTCGGGATCTCCCGGATCACGGCACGGCGGTACCTGGAGCACCTGGTGGAGGCGGGGACGGCGGGACGGAGTCCGTTGTACGGGCAGGTGGGGAGGCCGGAGCTGGTTTACCGGTGGGGGCGGGGGCAAAGCCGGTAAAGCCGCTCTCATGCGCCGTTCCGTCCCCCGATGCCCCCAGATGCGTGGGCATCAACGGTACGGCGTCAGGCCGGGGTCCGTGCCGGTCTCGCCGGCCTCATGTACAGCAGGACCTGCACCCCGAGCCCCACCACCGCGAGCGCCTCCACCACCGACAGCCCGACCAGCAACCCACCGCCGTCCCCACCGGCCCAGAACACCACCAGCGCCGCCAGCGGCACCGCGCAGAACGCCGTCAGATCGATCACGGCCTGGATCGTCTTGCGGGTCCGTCGCCGGACATCGGTCCGGTGGGACGCCTCCCAGCCGAAGGTGGTGAAATCCCCTTCACCCGGAGTCAGTCGGGCGAGCCGAGGCCCCAACTGGTCCCGCACATAGTGGCCGATCGCCGAGATCTTCTCGTCGTTGACCAGGTACGTCCACCCGAGCACCACACACACCGGCGGCAACGCCAGCAGCATCGACGCCTGCTTGGCCTGCGCAGCCGCCGCGATGACGGCGGCCACGACCGCGAGCGTCACGTACAGCAGATTGTCCCGGAACCCGATCCGCGCCTTCTGCTCGTCCTTGATCGTCTGATACTCGGCGAGCAGCAACTGCCCCACGGTCACGTCTCGTTCCGGCATACGGTGCCTCTCCCCCTGTGCGACCTACGGCGACTCGCACATGCCGACAGCTGTGCGACGCAACTCTAGAACTGCCACCGCGACCGCCGTTGCCGCACCAATGGACGTCCGGGGCCTCACGTGCCGGTCGATCGAGCAGCAGATGTTCGGCCCGTTGGGAGGGCGGGGGCATCGCTCGTCGCGGGCCGGGGCACCTACGGCACGTGGACGGAGTGCAGCCGTCTGATCGAACTCGGCCGCAAGGTCAACGGCGCCGCGGGCTGGAACCTGGGGTCCGAGCAGGTCTCCGATGGCCTGGGAAGCACGAGCGAGGAGCGCTTCTACGTGCGCGAGTCCTGGAAGCGCTCCTGAGCCTGCCAGGTCGGGCGGCCCCCCAGGTGGCGCAGTGCTGATGCCGCCGCCCCGGCGCCGCACATGCCGTGCACCCCAGGGCCGGGTGGGGTGGCCGCTGAGCACAGGAACACTCCGGGCAGGCCAGTGGCGTACGGGTCCAGCGCCGGGCGGGCGCCCAGGAGGAGCTGGGAGGCCGTCTTCGCTCCGGTGAGGATGTCGCCGCCGGCGAAGTTGGGGTTGGCCGCTGCGAAGTCGGCGGGACGGGTGACGTGTCGGCCCACGATGCGTTCGTGTACGCCGGGGGCGAAGCGTTCGAGCTGCCGGAGGATCGCCTCCGTGGCGTCCCCGTCGTAGCCGTGCGGGACATGGGCGTACGTCCAGACGGGGTGGACGTCGCCGACCGACCGGGAGGGGTCGGCAAGGTACTGCTGGCCGACCAGGACGAAGGGCCGCTCGGGCATCCGGCCCTGCGTCACGTCCCGTTCCGCCCGGGCCACTTCGGCGAGCGGACCGCCGAGGTGCACGGTCCCGGCCCGTCGCGCCCGCTCGTCCCTCCAAGGCACGCCGCCCTCGACGGCCAGGTCCACCTTGAAGGCGCCAGGGCCACGGCGGAAACGCCGGTACGCGCCCGTCACGCGGGCGGGCAGCCTGTCGCCGTAGAGGGCGGCGACCTGACCGGGGTCGAGGTCGAGCAGAGTCACGTCAGCGGGCGGGATCTGCCGCCGGGCGGTGATCCGCACGCCGGTCTCGATCGTGCCGCCGGCGGCGAGGAGAGCCGCGGCCATGCTGCGGGCGATGGACTGCGAGCCGCCCTCGGCGACGGCCCACCCGGCGGCGTGGCCGGAGGTGAGGATGCCGAGCCCGATCGCCGAGACGAGCGGGTCCCAGAACGGCCGGAACGCGTGCGCCGCCACCCCGGCCCACAGGGCCTGGGCCTGCGGGGTCCGGAAGAGGCGCGCGAGGACTGCGGGAGGCAGCACGGCCGGGAGGCCGAACCGGGCGAGCAGCAGCGGGTGCGCCGGGATCCGCAGCAGCGGACCCATCACGTCGTGCGCGAGGGCGTCCCAGCGCCGCACCAAGGGCTCCACCAGGGCCCGGTAGCGGCGGCCGTCCGGGCCGAGCCCGGCGGCGGTCTCCGTGACGGAGCGCAGCAGGACCCCGGCCGTCCCGTCGTCCAGCGGGTGCACACAGTCGATCTCCGGCAGCCGCCAGCGCAGCCCGTGGCGTTCGAGGCCGAGGGCCCGGAGCGCGGGCGAGGTGACGGCCATGGGGTGGATGGCCGAACAGTGGTCGTGCAGCAGGCCGGGCAGGATCGCCTCGTGGCCGCGCGTGCCGCCGCCGACCTCGTCGGCGGCCTCCAGCAGCGTGACGTCCAGGCCGTCCCGCGCGAGGAGGGCCGCAGCGGCGAGCCCGTTGGGCCCGCCACCGACGACGACCGCGGTCGTCATGACGCCAACCCCGTGGGCGGAACGCCGGGCGCCGAGCGCAGCGCCTGACGAGACACGGCGCCGCACAGGGGACAGTCCGGGCCATCGGTGGGCCAGGGCTGCCGGGTCACCATGTCGCGCACCGTGACGTGTCCTTGTCCGAGCAGGCCAAGGGCGGCGTCGTGGATCTCATACGCCACAGTCTGCCGGTGGATGGGCCGCCCTTCAAAATGATCACTGACGTCAGCCGTGCTCTTATTCCTCGGCGCTTCCATGCGCCAAGACCTTGGCGCGTCAGGGCGATCCCTGCCAGTGATCTGGTCAACTGATCCGATCTTCACCGAAAGATGGGTGCAGGCTGTGGTGAAGTCCTCTTCACGGGCACCTGGATTGCGGGGAAGTACCGCTCCGGTGACGCGCAGAAGTCGGTTCCCCTCCCTGGCCTCACGCAAAGCCTTCATGGTCTTTTCGCGGTGTTCCTTCCGCTCCGCCAGTGATACGAATCTCCTCCGGAGAGAATCGCGGAGCTGCTCATTTACTCAACACGCCGGTGAGGCCTCGGGTGTCGGATGGGGGTGGTATCGGCCGAGGGGCTACGGATGCATGAATTTCCTTGCTGCCTGGGCTGACCTGGGAAGCGACGTCACCGCGTCGCCCGTCTCGACCAAGCAGGAACGACCATTCGGCCTATTAAAAATTTTCTGAGCATTTGTGATCGGCTCGCCAGGTTGGGCGAAAACACGCGCATGAGTTGCAAGTTGGAGCATGCGCCTGCGTAATATTCCAGGGGAAGAGACAGGCGATTCCGTGTGACCGAGAACCGCCGAATACGTCTCCATCCCCTCACAGGAGCTGGCCCTTCGATGACGCCCAATTTCCCTGTCGCGCCTCTGCGGCGCGCTTTGTCGGTATGGATCGCGGCGGTACTTGCCGTGGTGATCTCCGCTGTCGTAGTCGCTGTGTCGCCGACCCAGGCAAGTGCCCTCGCCACGTTTGTAGATCTGGGCAGGGCGGACAGCTTCGCGGTACTGGCCGGTTCGGCAACCACCAACACCGGCCCCTCGGTGATTACCGGGGATGTCGGCGTGTCTCCGGGAACGTCCATCACCGGATATGGGCCGCCCGCCGTGGTGAACGGGACCCAGCACTCTGCGGATACTGTGGCTCAGGACGCCCAGACCGACCTGATCACGGCGTACGACGACGCTGCCGGGCAGCCCTCCGACGGGGCGCTTCCCCCGGACGCCGGTGGCCTGACGCTGGATCCGGGCGTCTACACAGCCTCCACCACTCTCGGGCTCACCGGCACCCTCACCCTGAATGCCCACGGGGACCCCAACGCCGTCTGGGTGTTCCAGATCGGTTCGGGTCTGACGACGGCGTCCGGCAGCAGCGTGTCCCTCATCAACGGCGCCTCGCCGTGCAATGTGTTCTGGAAGGTGGGTAGTTCGGCCACTCTTGGCACCAGCACCGCCTTCGTGGGCAACATCCTGGCCATGACCTCGATCACTGCCACCACGAGCGCGACCATCGAGGGACGGGCGCTGGCCCGTAACGGTGCCGTGACGCTGGACACCAACACGATCACCCGGCCGGATTGCGCGGCTGGCACTACCGGTGGCACCACGACGACCGGTACGACCGGGACGACCGGGACGACCGCCACCGGCGGCACCACCGGCACGACCGCCACCGGCGGCACCACCGGCACGACCGCCACCGGCGGCACCACCGGGACGACCGCTACCGGCGGCACCACCGGGACCACCGGGACCACCGCCACCGGCGGCACCACCGGGACCACCGGGACCACCGCCACCGGCGGCACCACCGGGACGACCGCTACCGGCGGCACGACCGGGACCACCGGGACGACCGCCACCGGCGGCACCACCGGGACGACCGCTACCGGCGGCACGACCGGGACCACCGGGACGACCGCTACCGGCGGCACGACCGGGACCACCGGCACCGGCGGCACCACCGGGACCACCGGGACCACCGCCACCGGCGGCACCACCGGTGGCACCTCCGGCGGGAACGGCCATGGCTGCAAACCCGAACACAACGGGTACGGCGACGAGTACGGCGACAAGCCCGGCCAGGACGACAGCTACGGCTGTGATCCTGCCTAGCATGCGCGGCCCACTCCAGCGGGGTGACTGCTCGCAGGCAGCCACCCGCGTGCGCGAGTAGGACGGGTGGCGTGCGGCGCGGATCGTCATCGATTCCGCCGCACGCCACAGGCGGAAGCCAAGGAGAACCAAGTGAGAGAAGTCGGGACGGAAGGACCGGATAGGGCCGTGCGGGGTGGCATTGCGTCAGCAGATGCTGACGAATCGGACCAGGCGGGCGCTAGGCCGACCGCACAGAACGGGAGCGGGAGACCGACTGCGCTCCAAACGTCTTCAGAGCCGCCCCTCGCTCTTAAGGCCGGAGTACAAGTCGCCGTGGTCCTGTGCCTGGCGGCGGCCCTGGTACACGTGCTCCTGGTGTTCCTGCAGGTGGCACCGCCGAATCCCATCTCCCGGCAGTACAGCCGGCAGGTCAACGCCTGGATCTTCCCGTTGTTCGAGCAGAACTGGCGACTCTTCGCCCCGGACCCGGAGTCGGTCAACCGGCAGATCTCGGCAAGGACCACGCACACCACCCCGGACGGCACCGCCCAGGTCAGCGGCTGGTTCGACCTGACCGCCGTCGACACAGCCGCGGTGGAACACGACCCCTTCCCGAGCCACACAGCACAGAACATGCTGCGCCGGGCCTGGATTTCCTACCTCGAAACGCACGGCGGCGACGACCATCCGCGCTCGCAACGCGCATGGATGATCCAGCAGTACCTGCGCAACATCGCAGCGGATCGCGTCGCCGCACATCGCCACGGCGCATTCGAGTCCATCCAACTGCGGGTGATCACCCTGCCCATCGCCGCGCCGCCCGCAGCGGGCGGACCCGGTCCCGGCACGGCCGCACCACAGCCCTCCGACACCCGTTACCTGCCCTGGTGGAAGGTGGCCCGTCATGCAACAGGCTGAGCAGACATCGGCCCCAGCAACCACGCCGACGCGCCCCGGACACGGCGCCGAGCGGGCGGGCGCACAGGCGCCGCGGCACATGCCGGCCCGCGTCGCCACGCTCCTCACCCTCCTGCTGGAGCAGCCGATCTCCCTGTACGCCACGGCGGCTCTGCGCATCGGGTACGGGTTCCTCTACTTCGCCTTCCTGCTGCGCGAGTTTCCCCACCGCGACGAGATCTGGGGTCCCGGCTCACCGTGGACGCCCGCACTGGCCAAGCAGCTCTTCGACCAGACCGGCTGGGCCAGCATCCTCACCCTGTCCGACAGCCGGGCCTACTTCGAGGCCTGCTACGCGGCAGCCATCGTCATCTCCGCACTGTTCATGCTGGGCTGGCGGACCAGAGCGGTGTCCGTGCTCTTCGCGGTCGTGGTGACGTCGTTCCACGCCAGGGCGATCTTCATGACGGACGGGGGGGACAACCTCATCCTCCTCATGGCCCTCTACCTCGTCGTCACCGCATGCGGCCGACGCTGGTCCCTCGACGCGCGCAGGGCCCGGCTCCGAGCATCCGCCGGCAAGACAGTCCTGCTTCCGCTGGACCGGGCATCCGGCGAACTGCGACGCCACCTCCGCGACGCGCGCCTGACAGTGATCACCGTGCTGCACAACTGCGGCATGCTCGTCATCGCCGCCCAGGTCTGCTTCCTCTACGGATCCGCGGGCCTGTACAAGGTGCAGGGCGCCTCCTGGGGCAACGGCACCGCCCTCCATTACGCCCTGAATCTCGACGTGTTCCAGCCCTGGCCCGCGCTCTCCACCATGGCGGACGAACACGACGTACTGATCGCCATCACCTGCTACCTGACGGTGCTGTTGCAGGTGGCCTTCCCGTTCGTCCTGTTCGGCAGGCTCAAGTACCCCGTCCTGACCACGCTGTTGGGCATGCACGTGGGTATCGCGGTGTTCCTGGGCCTGCCGCTCTTCTCCGGCGCGATGATCGTCGCGGACGCCGTGTTCCTTCCGGACCGCTTCTACCGGTACTTGGGAGAGCTGTCGCGGCGGGTTGTCCCGTGGGCCGACGTCAGGGGGGCACAGACTCCGACCCCCGCAGAGGCTGCACTGGTACCTCCGCAGTCGGGACATACCGGCTGAGGCCGACACTTGGTGCCCCTGCACGACCGGAAATCCAACTCGCTGACCGCCCGGCGCACCACGGCTTTCAGCCCTCGTCAGGGCCCGCAGATGCCGTCGGCGTCGCGCCCCCGGGCTGCCGGACCGGGTAGAGCACCGTGGTTGGTGCCAGATCCGGCAGCCTCACCCGTCCAGCGCGCAGACCTGCCTTCTGTCCCGGTCTGCTGGCCGGCCGCAAGCTCGGACGGCGGTGCCCTGGCTCAGTGGATGTTGCTGCCCGACTTCGACGGCCCCTGGTCTCTGAGGGGAAACCAGGGGCCGTCTGCCAGGCAGTCGGTCACCGGGGCGAAACGCGTCGTGGCGCCGACGCCTCCCGCGACTTCATCCGCACCCTCGCCGACGACCCCTGCTCTAGCCCCCTAGCTCTCCAACACGCCCGGCCGGAACGGCTCCACCCCGACCACCCGTCGTACCTTCACCGGCTCGATCAGCAGCATCACCCGCCGCTCCCCGGGCAGCAGCCACGGATACCGGTCCTCCCCGATGTACTTGCGGGTCAGCCGGTCCATGGAACGCTCCGCTTCCTCGCCCTCCACGAACCGCACCACGCGCCCCCGGATCTCCACCCGGTCGTAGGGGTTCTCCGGGTCGTGGTGCGAGAGCGAGACGCCGGGGTTGCGCCGCAGGTTCTCCTCCTTCACGCGGCCGATCGCCGTGTTGACCATGACGTGGTCGCCCTCGAGGTCGACCCACATGGGCGACACCTGCGGCGCTCCGTCCGGCCCGACGGTCGCGAGATGCCAGAAGTTCGGCGCCAGCAGCCGCTCACGAACGTGCTCGTCCAACGTGCCTGTCCGGTCCACGGAATACATGGGGGCATCCTCACCCCCACCCTCGCCCAGCAAACCCCCGCAGACTCATTGACCTGACTAGACCACTCCACTTACCTTCACACGGCAGAAGACGAACCCCCAGGCCACAGCGCAGTGGCCGCCGAGGAGGTCGTGCCCGTGCGCCCCACCGCCGTCAGCATCCTTGTCCTCTCCCTCGTCACCGCCGCCGCTTCGCTCACCGGGTGCAGCAGCGGATCCGGAAGCAGTCCCGACACCGTGAAGGTCTCCTTCAAGCAGTCCATGGACAACTCCATCAAGGTGACGGACACGTATCTCGCGGACATCAAGAAGCAGTTCGAGAAGGAGTACCCGGGGAAGAAGGTCCAGCTCGTCCCCATCAAGGCCTCGGACGCGGACTACTACACCAAGCTCCAGCAGATGCTCCGGTCGCCCAGAACCGCCCCCGACCTCGTCTACGAGGACACCTTCCTCATCAACTCCGACATCACCAGCGGTTACCTGAAGCCCCTCGACTCCTACCTCGCCAAGTGGAAGGACTGGGGGCAGTTCATCGACACCGCGAAGTCGGCGGCCAGAGGGGAGGACGGGAAGACGTACGGCGTTCCGGACGGCACCGACACCCGCGGCCTCTGGTTCGACAAGCGGGTGTTCAAGAAGGCCGGGCTGCCCACCGACTGGCAGCCCAAGAGCTGGGACGACGTGCTCGCCGCCGCCCGGACCATCAAGGCCAAGGTGCCCGGCGTCACGCCCCTGAACGTCTACACCGGCAAGGCCGCAGGCGAGACCGCCAGCATGCAGGGTTTCGAGATGCTGCTCTACGGCACCAACGACGGGACCGCCGACCCCCTGTACGACAAGACCAGCAAGAAGTGGATCGCCGGGAGTCAGGGGTTCAAGGACGCGTTGTCCTTCGTCGAGACCGTGTACAAGGACAAGCTCGGCCCGGACGTCTCCGACGCGCTCGACCCCAACTACCGCAACACCGTCTGGGGTGAACTCATGCCCCAGGGCAAGCTGGGCATCAACCTCGACGGGTCCTGGCTTCCCCAGAACTGGGGCAAGGGCAGCGGTCGTGAGTGGTCCGACTGGTCCAGGCAACTCGGTCTCGCCTACATGCCGACCCAGCACGGTCAGGCCCCCGGCAAGGTGAGCATGTCCGGCGGCTGGACCTGGGCCGTCCCCGCCAAGGCCGGCAACCCCGATCTCGCCTTCGACTTCATCAAGACCATGCAGACCAAGGCGAACGCACAGAAGTGGTACATCGCCAACTCGGGGATCTCGGTGCGGAAAGACGTCGCGAGTGATCCGTCGTACACATCCGCCCAGCCCGGCATCAAGTTCTTCACCGATCTCGTCGCCAGTACGCACTACCGGCCCGCCTACCTGGCCTACCCGAAGGTCTCCACCGCCATCCAGGAGGCCATGGAGAGCGTGACCACCGGCGATGCGTCGGTCGACAAGGCGGCGAGTACCTACGATTCGGCGCTCAAGGACGTCACCGACAACCAAGTGGTCACCCAGTGATCACCCGTCGCATCGTCCGCACTCTCCCGCTCACCCCCGCCCTGGTCCTGATACTCCTGTTCCTCGGCGGGCCCATCGTCTACTGCGCCTGGATCGCCTTCACCGACCTCCAGCTCACCGGCCAGGCGCACTCCTCCTTCGTCGGTTTCGCCAACTTCCGTACGGCGTTCCACGACGACGCCTTCCTGAACGCCGTCTGGCTGACCCTCGTCTTCACCGTGGTGTCCGCGCTCGTCGGGCAGAACACGCTGGGGCTGGCGCTCGCCGCGCTGATGCGGCGGGCGTCGAAGCCGGTACGGACGCTGACCGGCGGGATCGTGATCACGGCCTGGGTACTGCCGGAGGTCGTCGCCGGGTTCCTGCTGTACGCCTTCTTCCGGCGGGAGGGGACGCTCAACGCGATCCTGGACTTTCTCCATCTCCCGTCCCAGAACTGGCTGTTCACCCTTCCCATCCTGGCCGTGTCGTTCGCCAACGTCTGGCGGGGCACCGCCTTCTCGATGCTCGTCTACTCCGCCGCCCTCGACGAGATACCGAACGAGATCGAGGAGTCGGCCGAGGTCGACGGCGCCGGTGGCTGGCGGCGGATGTGGCACATCACGCTGCCGATGATCCGCCGGTCCATCGGGACCAACCTGATGCTCAACACCCTCCAGACCCTCTCCGTCTTCGGGCTGATCTGGGTGATGACCCGAGGGGGGCCCAGCGACAAGAGCCAGACGCTCCCCCTGTTCATGTACGAACAGGCCTTCCAGAACAGCATGATCGGGTACGGGACGGCGGTCGCCCTGCTCCTTCTCCTGGTCGGTTCGCTCTTCTCCGTCGTCTATATGCGCCTGCTGCGTACGGAGGTGTGAACAAGACAGATGCCTCGCAACCGCCGGCGCTCGCGCCGCCTCGCCGCCGACCTCGGACTCCTGGTCGTGGCCGCCGCCTTCGTGCTGCCGCTCGCCTGGGTGCTGCTCTCCGCCATCGATCCGCACGCCGGTCTCCGGGTGCGGATCCCGGACGGGTTCACCTTCGCCAACTTCGACGCGATCCTCACCCCCGACATCACCTACACCCCGCTCCTCAACAGCCTGATCCTCTGCGGCGGCGCCACCGCGCTCACCGTCGTCTGCGCCGCCCTCGCCGCCTACCCGCTCTCCCGCTACCGCTCCCGGCTCAACCGGCCGTTCCTGCTGTCCATCCTCTTCGCGACGAGCCTGCCGATCACCGCGATCATGGTGCCGGTGTACGCGCTGTTCGTACGGATCAACCTCATCGACACCCTGCAGGGCACCATCCTGTTCTTCGCCGCCTCCCAACTCCCCTTCGCCGTCTGGCTGATGAAGAACTTCATGGACGGCGTGCCGAAGGAGCTGGAGGAGGCCGCCTGGACGGACGGCGCCAACTCCGCACAGTCGCTGGTGCGGATCGTGCTGCCACTGATGGGGCCGGGGCTCGCCGTCGTCACCGTCTTCGCCTTCGTGATGATGTGGGGCAACTTCTTCGTCCCCTTCATGCTGCTGCTCTCGCCGGACCAGATGCCCGCCTCGGTCAGCATCAACGACTTCTTCGGCAACCGTGGCATGGTCGCCTACGGCCAGCTCGCCGCGTTCTCCGTCATCTACTCGACGCCGGTGATCCTGCTGTACGTCCTGGTGGCGCGGCGGCTGGGCGGCGGGTTCGCCCTGGGGGGCGCGGTCAAGGGATGAACAGGTCGGCCGTACGGTCGAATCCGTACGTTCCCACAATCCGTGTTCCTGGCCGAACGGACCGTAGTCAGTGCCCTCGCGCGCGCCTACCTTGTGCGCTGTGCGCCGACCCCCAGCTCTGCCGAACCAGCCAGGTCCCCCCTTCAACGCTCCCGCCGCCCGCAGACTCCGTGCCGCTCTCGGGATGGGTCCCGAACATGTGGCCCACCATCTGCGGGTCTCGTACGGGCTGCCGTACGCCACCCCTGATCTCGTCCTCGCCTGGGAGCGCGGGGCAGTGGTTCCCAGCAGTCCCGAACTCACCGCGCTCTCGGGCGTGTTGTGGTGCTCTCCGGGTGAACTGATCGGCCGGCCGCGGACCTTGCGCGATCATCGCGTCGCCCGCGGGCTGGCACCGGAGGACGTGGCCCTGGCCGTGGGCCTGGAACTCCTCGTGTACCTGGCGATGGAGGAGGACGAGCAGTGGCAGGGCACGGAACGCCAGTCCGCCGCCCTCGCCGACCTGCTCAGGCTCTCCCTGCCGGACTACGTCACCGTCACCGGCCGCGAGGAGAAACTGGCCGAACTGCTGCGCAGCGCGGTCACCACCCGCTGGCAGGCCTATGTCCGCCCGGTGACCAAGTTGGTCCCCCTGGACAGACGTCTGATCGAGAACGTGCTGCGCGAGTTGCACGAGGACTACCAGGGCCAGATGACAGCGACTCTGGCCTGGGGCAACACGACCACGGCGGCGGAGGACGCCAAGGAAAAGGGCGAGGACTTCCTCACCGGGATAGTCCCGCGCTTCTGGAACCGGGTCGACGATCCAACCCCGTAAGGGAAAGCGCCCCGTAAGGGGCGCGGGGCCGTGTCAACTTGCGGCTCCGCCGCGTGGGCGCGACCAGCCACACGCGGCCCGCAGTTCCCAACCGGTCGTGCCACCGAAGCCCTCAGAAAACCGCCGGCCCTAGAAGACCGACTCCGCCTCGTCCATCCGGTCCTTCGGCACCGTCTTCAACTCGGTCACCGCCTCCGCGAGCGGCACCATCTCGATGTCCGTTCCCCGCAGCGCCGTCATCTTCCCGAAGTCGCCCCGGTGCGCCGCCTCCACGGCGTGCCACCCGAACCGCGTCGCGAGGACCCGGTCGTAGGCGGTCGGCGTGCCGCCCCGCTGGACGTGCCCGAGGATGACCGGCTTGGCCTCCTTGCCGAGCCGTCGCTCCAGCTCGTACGCCAGTGCCGTGCCGATGCCCTGGAAGCGCTCGTGGCCGTACAGGTCGATCTCGCCCTTGCCGTAGTCCATCGTGCCCTCGGCGGGATGCGCGCCCTCGGCCACGCACACCACGGCGAACTTCTTGCCGCGGGCGAACCGCTCCTCGACCATCTTGGCCAGGTCGGCGGGGTCGAAGGGCCGCTCGGGCAGGCAGATGCCGTGGGCGCCCGCCGCCATCCCGGACTCCAGGGCGATCCACCCGGCGTGCCGGCCCATCACCTCGACGACCATGACCCGCTGGTGGGACTCGGCGGTGGTTTTCAGCCGGTCCATCGCCTCCGCGGCGACGCCGACCGCCGTGTCGAAGCCGAACGTGCGGTCGGTCGAGGAGATGTCGTTGTCGATGGTCTTCGGGACGCCCACGACCGGCAGGCCGGCGTCGGACAGCATGCGAGCCGCCGTCAGCGTGCCCTCGCCGCCGATCGGGATCAGCACGTCGATGCCGAACTCCTCCGCCATGTCGGTGGCCCGCTCGCAGGCCTCGCGGAGGCGGTCCCGCTCCAGCCGCGACGATCCCAGGATGGTGCCGCCGCGGGCCAGGATGCCGCCGACGGCGTCCAGGTCGAGGGGGCGGTAGTGGCCCTCGAGCAGACCCCGGAAGCCGTCCTCGAAACCGATGACCTCGTCGTCGTACTGTGCGACTGCGCGGTGTACCACCGATCGGATGACGGCGTTCAGGCCGGGGCAGTCGCCGCCTGCGGTGAGAACTCCGATGCGCATGGTGGTGTGTCTCCTGCTCGCTGTCGTTACCGGTGAGCCGATCCGATTGTTTCATGCCGCGCGGGTGAGTGAAGTCCTGACGGGCGCCTTATCCGGCGTCGGGGGTATTGTCAAGAGGGTTCTGCTCACCTCGGTGGGCGATTTTTATGCGGCCGTACAGGAACCACACAGGAAACGGAGTGCACACGTGACGCGCAGCGTGTACGTGACCGGGATCGATCGCGGCGACGGCCGCCAGGTCGTGGAGCTGGGCATGATGGAGCTCCTGACCCGGCAGGTCGACCGGGTCGGCGTCTTCCGCCCCCTCGTCCACGACGGCCCCGACCGTCTGTTCGAACTGCTGCGTGCGCGATACCGGCTCTCCCAGGACCCGGCGACCGTCTACGGCATGGACTACCACGAGGCGTCCGCCCTCCAGGCGGAGCAGGGCGCCGACGAACTGGTCTCCACCCTCGTCGACCGGTTCCACCTGGTCGCCCGCGACTACGACGTCGTCCTCGTGCTCGGCACCGACTTCGCCGACACCCAGTTCCCGGACGAGCTGTCCCTCAACGCCCGGCTCGCCAACGAATTCGGCGCCTCCGTGATCCCGGTGGTCGGCGGTCGCGACCAGAGCGCCGAGTCGGTGCTCGCGGAGACCTGGAACGCGTTCCGGGCGTACGACGGTCTCGGCTGTGACGTGCTGGCGATGGTCGCCAACCGGGTCGCCCGCGAGGACCGGGACGAGATAGCCGAGCGGATCGACGGGCGGCTGCCGGTGCCGGTGTACGTGCTGCCGGACGAGCCCGCGCTGTCCGCGCCGACGGTCGCCCAGATCAGCCACGCGCTCGGTGCGAAGGTGCTGCTCGGCGACGACTCGGGGCTGGCCCGGGACACGCTGGACTTCGTCTTCGGCGGCGCGATGCTGCCGAACTTCCTGCCCGCGCTGACCCCGGGCTGCCTGGTGGTGACCCCGGGTGACCGCGCCGACCTGGTCGTCGGCTCGCTCGCCGCGCACAGCGCCGGCACCCCGCCGATAGCCGGCGTGCTGCTCACCCTGAACGAACGGCCCTCCGACGAGATCCTCACCCTCGCCGCCCGGCTCGCCCCGGGCACCCCGGTCCTCTCGGTGCCCGGAAACAGCTTCCCGACCGCCGCCCGGCTGTTCTCCCTGGAGGGCAAGCTGAACGCGGCCACCCCGCGCAAGGCGGAGACCGCGCTCGGCCTGTTCGAACGGCACGTCGACACCGCAGGCCTCAACAAGCGGGTCTCGGCGCCGAGCAGCGGCCGGCTCACCCCGATGATGTTCGAGCACAAGCTGCTCGAGCAGGCCCGCTCCGACAAGCGGCGGGTCGTCCTGCCGGAGGGCACCGAGGCACGCGTCCTGCACGCGGCCGAGGTGCTGCTGCGCCGGGGCGTCTGCGACCTGACCCTGCTCGGGCCCGTCGACCAGATCCGCAAGAAGGCCGCCGACCTCGGTATCGACCTCGCGGACGCCCAGCTGATCGACCCGGCCACCTCCGAACTGCGCGACACCTTCGCCGAGCGGTACGCCCTGCTGCGGGCCCACCGGGGCGTGACGGTGGAGCTGGCGTACGACGTGGTCACCGACGTCAACTACTTCGGCACGCTGATGGTCCAGGAGGGCCTGGCGGACGGCATGGTCTCCGGGTCCGTGCACTCCACGGCGACGACCATCCGCCCGGCCTTCGAGATCATCAAGACCAGGCCGGGCTCGTCGATCGTCTCGTCGGTGTTCTTCATGTGCCTCGCCGACAAGGTGCTGGTCTACGGCGACTGCGCGGTCAACCCGGACCCGAACGCCGAGCAGCTCGCCGACATCGCCATCCAGTCGGCCGCCACCGCCGCCCAGTTCGGCGTGGAGCCGCGGATCGCGATGCTGTCGTACTCCACGGGTACGTCGGGTTCGGGGGCGGACGTGGACAAGGTGCGGGAGGCGACCGAGCTGGCGCGCTCGCGGCGGCCCGACCTGAAGATCGAGGGGCCGATCCAGTACGACGCGGCCGTGGAGCCGAGTGTCGCGGCCACCAAGCTGCCGGGCTCCGAGGTCGCCGGGCAGGCCAGCGTGCTGATCTTCCCGGACCTCAACACCGGCAACAACACCTACAAGGCCGTGCAGCGGTCGGCCGGCGCGATCGCCGTCGGACCGGTGCTCCAGGGGCTGCGCAAGCCCGTCAACGACCTGTCCAGGGGCGCCCTCGTCCAGGACATCGTCACGACCGTCGCCATCACGGCGATCCAGGCCCAGGCCCTCGATTCCTCCGACGAGAAGGCGTCCACCCTGTGAGCCCCACCCGTGTCCTCGTCCTCAACTCCGGCTCCTCGTCACTGAAGTACCAACTGCTGGACATGCGGGACAGCAGCCGGCTCGCGGTGGGCCTCGTCGAGCGCATCGGCGAGCACACCTCGCGGCTCAGGCACACCTGCCTCACCAGCGGGGACGCCCGTGAGCACAGCGGGCCGATCGACAGCCACGACGCGGCCCTGAAGGCCGTGTCGGAGGAGCTGGCGAAGGACGGGCTCGGCCTTGACTCGCCCGAGCTGGCGGCGATCGGGCACCGGGTGGTGCACGGCGGGATGTTCTTCACCGAGCCGACTGTCGTCGACGACGAGGTGCTCACCGAGATCGAGCGGCTGATCCCGGTCGCCCCGCTGCACAACCCGGCCAATCTGACCGGCATCCGTACCGCGCGGGCGCTGCGCCCGGACCTGCCGCAGGTCGCCGTCTTCGACACGGCGTTCCACACGAGCATGCCGGAGGCGGCGGCCCGCTACGCGATCGACCCGAAGATCGCCGACCGGCACCGGATCCGCCGCTACGGCTTCCACGGCACCTCGCACGCCTATGTCTCCCGGGCGACCGCACGGCTGCTGGGGAAGACACCTGAAGAGGTGAACGTCATCGTGCTGCATCTCGGCAACGGGGCGTCCGCCTCGGCGGTCGAGGGCGGCCGGTGCGTGGACACCTCCATGGGTCTGACGCCTTTGGAGGGGCTGGTGATGGGTACGCGTTCCGGTGATCTGGATCCCGCCGTCATTTTCCATTTGGCACGTGTTGGCGGAATGTCCATGGATGAGATCGACACTCTTCTCAACAAGGGGAGCGGTCTGTTCGGACTGTGCGGTGACAACGACATGCGGGAGATCCGGCGCCGGATCGACGAGGGCGACGAACAGGCGAAGCTCGCCTTCGACATCTACATTCACCGTCTGAAGAAGTACATCGGCGCCTACTACGCGGTGCTCGGCCGGGTGGATGCCGTGGCGTTCACGGCGGGGGTCGGCGAGAACGCGGCGCCCGTGCGGGAGGCTGCCGTCGCCGGGCTGGAGGGGCTGGGACTGGCCGTGGACCCGGAGCTGAACGCCGTACGGACGGACGGGCCGCGGCTGATATCGCCGGCCGACGCGCGTGTCGCCGTCGCCGTGGTGCCGACGGACGAGGAACTGGAGATCGCCACCCAGACCTACGCGTTGGTCTGTGCGGGCAGAAATAACAGCTGAGCATATCGGCGCCCATTTGTATCTTCCGCCAGACGGAATATTCCGCAGCGAAACAAACCGATAGGATCGCCCCATGCGCCGTTCGAAAATCGTCTGTACTCTCGGCCCCGCGGTCGACACCCACGAGATGCTCGTCGCCATGATCGAGGCCGGCATGAACGTGGCTCGTTTCAATTTCAGCCACGGCTCGCACGCCGAGCACCAGGGCCGCTACGACCGTGTCCGGGCCGCCTCCAAGGAGACCGGCCGGGCCATCGGAGTCCTCGCCGACCTGCAGGGCCCGAAGATCCGTCTGGAGACCTTCGCCGAGGGCCCGGTCGAGCTGGAGCGCGGTGACGAGTTCGTCATCACGACCGAGGACGTCCCGGGCGACAAGCACATCTGCGGTACGACCTACAAGGGCCTGCCGGGCGACGTCTCGCGCGGCGACCAGATCCTCATCAACGACGGCAACGTCGAGCTGAAGGTCCTGGACGTCGAGGGCGCGCGGGTGAAGACGATCGTCATCGAGGGCGGTGTCGTCTCCGACCACAAGGGCATCAACCTGCCCGGCACGGCCGTCAACGTGCCCGCGCTGAGCGAGAAGGACATCGAGGACCTGCGGTTCGCGCTGCGGATGGGCTGTGACCTGGTCGCCCTGTCCTTCGTCCGGGACGCCAAGGACGTCAACGACGTCCACCGGGTCATGGACGAGGAGGGCCGCCGGGTCCCCGTCATCGCCAAGGTGGAGAAGCCGCAGGCGGTGCAGAACATGGAGGACGTCGTGATGGCGTTCGACGGTGTGATGGTCGCCCGTGGCGACCTCGCCGTCGAGTACCCGCTGGAGCGGGTCCCCATGGTGCAGAAGCGCCTGATCGAGCTGTGCCGGCGCAACGCCAAGCCGGTGATCGTGGCGACCCAGATGATGGAGTCGATGATCACCAACTCCCGGCCGACCCGCGCCGAGGCCTCCGACGTGGCCAACGCCATCCTGGACGGCGCGGACGCGGTCATGCTGTCCGCCGAGTCCAGCGTGGGCGCGTACCCGGTGGAGACCGTCAAGACGATGTCGAAGATCGTCTCGGCCGCCGAGCAGGAGCTGCTGAGCAAGGGCCTGCAGCCGCTCGTCCCGGGCAAGAAGCCGCGCACCCAGGGCGGTTCGGTCGCCCGTGCCGCGTGCGAGATCGCCGACTTCCTCGGCGGTCGTGGCCTGGTCGCCTTCACCCAGTCCGGTGACACGGCGCGCCGCCTCTCCCGCTACCGCGCCCAGCAGCCGATCATCGCCTTCACCACCGACGAGAACACCCGCAACCAGCTCACCCTCAGCTGGGGCGTGGAGTCGCACGTGGTGCCGTTCGTGAACACCACGGACGAGATGGTCGACATGGTCGACCAGGAGCTCGCCAAGATCAACCGCTTCAACCCGGGCGACACCGTCATCATCACGGCCGGCTCGCCCCCCGGCGTCTCCGGCACCACCAACATGCTCCGCGTCCACCACATCGGCGGCATCAACAAGTGACGCACCCGTAAAGGGCCTTGTACGACACTGAGGGCGCCTCCTGCGGCAGGGGGCGCCCTCAGTGTCGGCCGAGGTCGTAGAAGAGCCCGGTCATCCGCACATCACCTCCGTCGTCCAGCACTGTGGCCCGGTCCCCGCGCTAGGCGGAGGACCGGGCCACAGCTCTGTGCGCGGCTCCCGAAAGGGTCTGTGGGTGGCGCTCAGCCGGTTCCGTCGGTGGTGTAGACGTGCATCCCGGGTACGTGCAGGGTGCCACCGAACTGAGCCGCCTGGACGACCTTCACGTTGGTGAAGTAGATCAGCGGGATGTTCAGCGGCGGCGGGCTGTCCGGGGTGAACGTGATCGGGACCAGACCGAACAGGTTCCCCGAGATGGACTCCGTGTACATCGTGGTGTCGCCGTTGCGGATCGTGGACGTCGAACCGGACGCGGCCTGCACGTGGTAGGTCTTGTCGATGTTCGTGTCCTTGACCGTCTGGTGCAGGTCACCGATGTCGGTGCCGCCGGAGATGACGTACTTCAGCACCTTCTTCGTCTTGCCGCTGGCCGTCTTCACCTCCACGACACCCTGGTAGTCGGCGCTCTTCAGCAGCAGCGAGCTGGCACTCAGGTACCAGGGGTCGTCCGCCACCGCCACCTTGTTGTCGACACCGCTCACGTCGTCGGTGGCGACCTTGCAGTCGTCGGCCGACGTGCTGGAGCTCGCGGACGGGCTCGGCGAGGTGCTGGAGGTGGCGTCGTCGGCCGCCTTGGTGGCGTCCTTGGTGACCTCGTCGGCCGCCTTGGTCGCCGTGTCGGTGGTGTCCTTCAAGGTGTCCGTGACCTTCTTGACGGTCTTGGACACGGTGTCGGAGCCGCTGTCCTTGCTCGACGAGGACGCCGAGTCGGAGGACGCCGAGGCCGACGGCGACGGGGTGGCGCTCGCGGTGGAGTCCGACGAGGACGAACCCGTCGTGCTGCCGCCGCCGAGGATGCCGCTGACGGCGTCCCCGATGGAGTCCAGCAGGCCACCGCCGCTGCTGCTCGCGGAGGCGGACGGCGAAGGGGTGGCCGTGCCGTCGGAGCCGGAGGAACCCGAGGAAGAGCCCGAATCGTCCGACGACGAGGACGACTTGGACGCGGACGGGGTCGGAGTCTTCGCGTCGTCGGAACCTGAATCCGCCGACGAGGACTTGCCCGAGTCCTTGTCCGTGCCCGACGACGTCGAGTCCTTGGCATCGGACGACGCCGAGGGGGACGGCGTGGCCGAGTCCTTGGAGTCGTCGCTCGCGCTCGCGGAGGGCGAGGCGGAGTCCAGCGCGGAGACGCAGTTCTTGTAGTCCTCGGCAAGGCTCTTCGACGACGACGTCGACGTGTTGTTGGTGTCGGCGATCGCGAGCGTGGACGTGAAGCCCATGCCCATGATCACGGCCGTCGGCATCGCCACGGAGGCTATCGCCTTGCCGGCCGGCATGTGGAACCTGGTGAACAGCGGCTTCTTGGGTGCCGCGTGACGCGGCCCGGTTCTCACACGGGACGCGTCCACATCAGTCCCGTGGGTCACCTCGTCAGCCGGCACTGTGCCTCCCGTTCGCCCCGTTCAGCGGGCTCGTTCCTGACAGGTCATTCGCCTTGCCCACGCCGTCCGAGCCCGTGAAGTAGGTGGCCTCGCCGGGGGTGTGGTGCCCGGCCGGCGGAACGTCACCCTCCGGCGGAACGTCACCCTCCGGCTGCGGCGTACCCGGCGCCCAGGCGACCTCCGGCTGCGGCGGGGTACCCGGCGACCAGGCCACGGCCATCGCTCCGCCGACGAGGGCGAAGAGGAAGCCCACGATGAAGCCACCGAAGTTGGACACAGGGAGGGACACCAGCGCCAGCAGGATCGCGGCGACTCCCGCGAACGTGCGGATGTGCTTCTGGAACCAGACGCTGATGCCGAGGACGACGAGCAGCACGCCGATGATCAGGGAACCGGCACCCGCGGTGGTCGCCATCGCGACCGTGAGGTTGCCGATCTGGAGATGCGCGTACGGGAAGTACATGATCGGGAAACCGGCGAGCAGGATGTACAGACCGGCCCAGAACGGCCGCGTGCCCCGCCAGGAGCGGAACTGCAGCCTCCGGCGGCTGAACTGGCCGGGTGCGGCAGAAGTCTCGGCGCTCATGGAAAACAGCTCCCTGGTGCGGCTTTGCTGTGGTGATGTTGCTGTGGTTGGGCGGTGTCGTTGTGGTGCACCGCTTGTGAAGACCGCGGGAAGAAGGGGGAGGGCGGGGGTGCCGTCGGCGCCCCCGCCCGTCACGGGGTGCTTAGTAGCACTCCGCACCCTTCGTCGAGATCGACATGTGCAGACCGCTCAGCTTGAAGGTTCCGGCAGTGGTGGCCCACGCCGTCTGCTTCACGCCGGACAGTGAGGCGTGGTCCGCCTCCTGCGCGAACCCGTTCGGGTTCGTCTGCTTGTTGGCGACCTCGCCCGACTTGATGCCGGGACCCTTGGTCGAGCTGCCGGCCGCGACACCGATGTTGATGTTGGTGAACGTCGCGTCGGCGCTCAGGTCGTCCAGGTCGATGTACAGCTTGCTGGCCTCGACCGGCTTGCTGCTGTCGGCGCCGGCCTTCAGGATCAGGCTGACATTCCCGAAGATCGGGACGTTCGGGGTGACCACGGACTGGCACAGGTTGGTGATCTTGGCGGTGTTGAACGCCGAGACCGCCACCGGGTGGATCGTCTTGTCGCCCGCGAGGGTGACACCCGAGTCGACGGCACCGTACTGGACGAAGCCGTCACCTTCGAGCTGGTCGGCCGTGACCTTGAACTGCTGGCCCGACACGCTGAACGACGCGGCGAGAGCGCCCTGCGCGAGGGCGACACCTATACACGCCGTGGCGGCCACGCTGGGCACCATGACCACAGCGAACCGCTTCCATCTGGTCCCGCCACGCACCTGGGACTCCATATTTCCTCCTTCTCGGACGTACATCTCCTGGCCCGGAATCGCCCCCAACGGCGGCTCAGCCGGGCAGGGATGGGAGAAGTGCTACGTCCTCGGAAGGGGAGCGCCCGCACTCGGAGGCACGAACCGCACCTCGATCACCGGCGATCACCCCCGAGCGACAACCACTGGTCGCGCCTGACACGCATCACGCACAACCCTGCTGGACAGGCTCCGCCTTGCGGCGAAGACCCCCCTGCCCAAGAGCCGGCGTCACTGCCGCCGACTCTGCTCGGTGGGGACCCAGATGAGCCCGCGGGCCCGACTGGCTGTCGGGGTACGGCAATGGACCGAGCGTCGCCGATCGTGGTGCATTCTCGCCGCCCGCACAAGGGGCTTCGTTACTGGGTAGTAACGGCCGGATAACCGAAGGACGACCCGCTGGTCTCGGAGAGCAACGCTGGGTGGCATCCAGGGGCAGAGCAAAACAGTTGATCCCTGGACAGAGCCAGACAGATCAAGGCCCCTGATTTACTGCGAGTAACAGCGACCGCGATTACCAAGATTTGGTAAAGAGCGGCCGCTGTGACCTCGCCTCGGCAAATCTTTCACTCCGGCATCACAGGACGTGACGTTTAGCGACTGGTCAGGACCGTGTTCAGAACAGCGCCCGCGCCAGTGCCCGGCGTGCGCCAACGACCAGGGGATCGTCGGTGCCGACGACCTCGAAGAGCTCGAGGAGCCGCCGCCGTACGGCGTCCCGGTCGTCGCCGGCCGTCCGCCGCACGGTCTCGATCAACCGCCCGAAGGCGTCCTCGACATGGCCGCCCACCAGGTCCAGGTCGGCTGCCGCGATCTGCGCCTCGGCGTCGGCCGGCTTCTCGGCCGCGTCCTTGCGCACCCGCTGCGGGTCCATCCCCTGCACGCGCTTGAGCAGTTCGGCCTGGGCCAGTCCCAGTTTGGCCTCGCTGTTGCCCGGGTCGTCGCTCAGTACGTTCTGGTACGCCTGGATCGCACCGCCCAGGTCACCCGCGTCCAGCGCCTGGACGGCGGCTTCGAGGAGGGCGTCGTACGGACCGGCGGGCATCGCGGGCCCGGCCGCCGGGGCGGCGCCCGGCTGCGCGTCGGGGTCGACCGTCAGGCCGGTCAGCCCGAAGCGCTCCTCGGCGACCTGGACCAACTGGTCGAGGGTGCCCCGGATCTGGTCCTCACCGGCGGCGCCCTGGAAGAGCGGCAGCGCCTGACCGGCGACCACCGCGAACACCGCCGGGATCCCCTGGATCCCGAACTGCTGCATCAGCATCTGGTTGGCATCGACATCGATCTTGGCCAGCAGGAAGCGGCCGTTGTACTCGACGGCGAGCCGCTCCAGGACCGGGCTCAGCTGCTTGCAGGGCTGACACCACTCGGCCCAGAAGTCGATGACGACGGGGACTTCGGCGGACCGCTGCAGGACATCGCGCTCGAAGCCGGCTTCGTCGACGTCGATGACCAGGTCGGCCGGGGCGACGGCACCGGTTCCACCGTGCCGGGCCGTTTCGGCGCGCGTCTGCTCGGCCTTGGCCTTGGCCTCCTGGGCCGCCTTCACCGCGGCGAGGTCGACGACGCCGCTCATGGACATGTTCCGTGGCTGCATGCGCCTATCCTCCCCCGTTCCCGCGCGTGTGTGAAAAGCGTTGTGAAAGCCAGGCCGAACAAACGTCTGATGCGGGCGCCGGGTCCCCACCCGGCGCCGTGGTCGTCGCCCGTGCGGTCAGCCACGAGCTTTCGCTACGAGTCGTAGCGTAATGCCATGCGGACCCCGCGCGACACCCCTTCCCGGTGATCTCCCTCACGACGTCACATGAACCGCCGGTTATGGTCGTGGGATGCAGAGCCGCACCCCCGCCAGCCGTACCGGGCGCCCGCGCAGCGCCGAAGCGGACGCCGCGATCCTGGCGGCGACGCGGCAGGCGCTGGTGGAACTGGGCTGGTCCAAGCTCACCTTGGGAGACGTGGCGACGCGGGCCGGGGTTGCAAAGACGACCCTGTACCGCCGCTGGGCCGGCAAGAACGAACTCGTCGTCGACGCGGTCGCGGAACTGTTCGACGAACTCGAACTCCCCGACCGGGGCAGCCTCGCCGACGACATCGAGGGCGTGGTGCTGCAGTTCGCGGCGATCCTGGACCGCCCGGAGGCGAAGAGCGGGCTGATGGCGGCGGTGGCCGAGTCGACCCGCGACGACGCACTGCGGGAACGTATCCGCGCGTCCATCGTGGACCGCCAGAAGCGGCTGGTCCTGGAGGGCCGGGAGCGCGCCCAGCGGCGCGGGGAACTGCCCGAGCAGCCCGACCCGTGCGAGGCGGACCGCACGGCGGACCTCATCTTCGACCTGGTGGCCGGCTCGGTGGTGCACCGCGCTCTGGTGAGCGGCAAACCGGCGGACGAGCAGTGGGTACGCGGCCTGACCCGGATCCTGCTGCTGGGCCTGGCGGGCGCGGCGGACGACGCCAGGACGTGACCGCGGCCGCCACCGCGAAGTCGGCGTCGAGCGTTTTCAGCGGACGACGACGGTGCCGTCACCCATTTCCACCACATGCCCTTGGAGGACGCGGTCCTGGTCACGGGCCCAGTCCACGTAGACGCGCTCCGTCGGCGTGCTCGCGGTGACCACGGCGCCGGACTTGTCGGCCAGCATGATCATCACGGGCAGCAGACCGTCCATCAGCTTGATCATCTCCGGGTGCCCCGTCCTGCCCCGCCTGCGCAGAGCGGCGGTCACGAACTCGCCGTAGAGCCGGGTGTCCATCTGGACCCAGTCACCGGGGATGTCGTGGAGTCCGCTGGGCACCTTGAGGATCCGCGAGCTGAGCGCGTCGACACCGCCCATGAAGAGCTGACCGACGGCGAGCGCCGGTTCCCAGACGTCCTCGTCGGTATCGGTGACCGTGAATATGTAGCTCATCACGGTCACCGTACCCGGGTGTCGAAGGCCGCGGCGGCCCCCGCCGCCCGCGACCCGTCAGAACCCCGCCGGCTCCGTGTACACCCCCCACTCGTCCCGCAGCACCCCGCAGATCTCGCCCAGGGTCGCCTCGGCGCGTACCGCGTCGAGCATCGGCCCGATCATGTTGGCCCCGGAGCGGGCGGCGCCGAGCATCGCGTCGAGCGCGGCACGCACCGCACCCTCGTCGCGTGCGGTCCTGCGCTCGTCCAGCACCCGCACCTGCTCCCGCTCCACCTCGTGCGAGACCCGCAGGATCTCCAGGTCCCCGGTGACGGAACCGGTGTGCACGTTGACGCCGACGACCCGCTTGTCGCCCTTCTCCAGCGACCGCTGGTACTGGAAGGCGGACTCGGCGATCTCCCCGGTGAACCAGCCGTCCTCGATGCCCCGCAGGATCCCGGAGGTGACCGGCCCGATCGGGTGCCGTCCGTCGGGGTGGGCGCGCAGCCCGCGCTCCTTGATCTGCTCGAAGATCTTCTCGGCGTCGGCCTCGATCCGGTCGGTCAGCTGCTCGACGTACCAGGAACCGCCCAGCGGGTCCGCCACGTTGGCGACCCCGGTCTCCTCCATGAGCACCTGCTGGGTGCGCAGCGCGATCTCGGCGGCCTGCTCGCTCGGCAGCGCGAGGGTCTCGTCGAGCGCGTTGGTGTGCAGCGAGTTGGTCCCGCCGAGCACCGCCGCGAGCGCCTCCACGGCCGTCCGCACCACGTTGTTGTACGGCTGCTGGGCGGTCAGCGAGACGCCCGCGGTCTGGGTGTGGAAGCGCAGCCACTGGGACTTCTCCGACCGGGACCCGTACACGTCCCGCATCCAGCGCGCCCAGATCCGGCGGGCCGCGCGGAACTTGGCGATCTCCTCGAAGAAGTCGACGTGCGCGTCGAAGAAGAAGGAGAGTCCGGGCGCGAAGACGTCGACGTCCAGGCCGCGGCTGAGCCCCAGCTCCACGTACCCGAAGCCGTCCGCCAGGGTGTACGCCAGCTCCTGCGCGGCCGTCGCGCCGGCCTCGCGGATGTGGTAGCCGGAGACGGACAGCGGCTTGTACGCGGGGATGCCCGCCGCGCAGTACTCCATCAGGTCGCCGATGAGCCGCAGATGGGGCTCGGGCTGGAAGAGCCACTCCTTCTGGGCGATGTACTCCTTGAAGATGTCGGTCTGCAGCGTGCCGTTGAGGACCGACGGGTCGACGCCCTGCCGTTCGGCGGCGACGAGGTACATGCAGAAGACCGGGACCGCCGGACCGCTGATCGTCATCGACGTCGTGACGTCGCCCAGCGGGATGTCCTTGAACAGGACCTCCATGTCGGCGGCGGAGTCGATGGCCACCCCGCAGTGGCCGACCTCGCCGAGCGAGCGCGGGTCGTCGGAGTCGCGGCCCATGAGGGTCGGCATGTCGAAGGCCACGGACAGACCCCCGCCGCCGTTGGCGAGGATCATCTTGTACCGCTCGTTGGTCTGCTCGGCGTTGCCGAACCCGGCGAACTGGCGGATGGTCCAGGTCCGCCCCCGGTAGCCGGTCGGATACAGCCCGCGCGTGAAGGGGTACTCCCCCGGCCAGCCGATCCGCTCGAATCCCTCGTAGGTGTCCCCTGGGCGGGGCCCGTACACCGGCTCCACGGGATCCCCGGAGAGCGTGGTGAAGTCCGCGTCCCGCTTGCGGGCCGCGTCGTAGCGGGCCTGCCAGCGTAGGCGGCCCTCCGTGATGGCGTCTGCGTCCATAGCTCGAATTTACTAGGACGTCCTAGTAAATGTCGATGGCGAACCGCCGTACGGTCGTCCGTACGGCGGTGGGATCAGACCTTGGCCACGGCCGGGGCGCCCTCGGTGATCCTGTCGTCGAGCTCGCGGGTGACCTTGCGCTCCACGAAGAACGCCGCGGTCGGGATGGTGCCGGCGAGCAGCACCCACAGCTGCTTGCCGACCGGCCACTTCGCCTTGGAGCCCAGGTCGAAGGCGAAGACCAGGTAGACGACGTAGAGCCAGCCGTGCGCGATGGCGACAACCCGCGTGACGTCGGCCGCACCGTCGATGTCCAGCCCGTACTTGGCGATCATGCTCAGGCACAGCAGCACCAGCAGCACACCGGTGACATAGGCCAGGACGCGGTAGCGGGTCAGCACGCTCTTTTTCATGGGGACGAGCGTAACCACCCGTTCCGGGAGATCTTGTCCCGGGTCGGCCCTCGCGGCAGGGCCGGGTCACGCCTCGTCGAAGTCGTGCGCCGAGACCCGCAGCGGACGCAGCATCGCGAAGATCTCCGCGCACTCCTCGGAGTCGTACGCCCCGAGCCCGAAGTCCATCGCCATCAGGTCCCGGGTGGCCGACTCGACCACCTCGCGGCCCTTCTCGGTGATCGTGGCGAGCGTGCCGCGCCCGTCGTTGGGGTTGGGCCGCTTGTCGACCAGACCGGATCTGACCAGCCGGTCGACGGTGTTCGTCACCGAGGTCGGGTGCACCATCAGGCGCTCACCGATCTTCGACATCGGCAGCTCACCGGCCTTGGAGAAGGTGAGCAGCACCAGCGCCTCGTAACGCGCGAACGTCAGTCCGTACGGCTTGACCACCGCGTCGACCTCGGCCAGCAGGATCTGCTGGGCCCGCATGATCGACGTGATCGCGGCCATCGACGGGACGTTTCCCCAGCGCTGCTTCCAGAGGTCGTCGGCACGGGCGATGGGGTCGAAGGGGAGACTGAGAGGCTTCGGCACGCCACCGACCCTACCGGCCGGTCATATACCGGTCAGCCGTGTCTCGGCTTTCGGTCACCTCGCCCCACCACGGCCGACACGCCCGGCACCGGCCGCCCGGCACCGCGCCGACACCGGGCACCGCGCCGCGACGTTGGGGGCCGGCCCCGGGAGCCCGTCAGGGTCCCGGCGTGAAGGCAGCACCATCGACTAGCGGGTGTGGCGGCGTAGATGGTGGCGGACCGCGCGTTGGGCGACCGGGCCCAGTGACTCGAGCGCGGCCACCAGTGCGCCGAGCTGCTCCAGGGCGTCCAGGGCCGCGTGGGCGCCGGACGCGTCGACGCCCTCGTAGAGCTCGATGCCCACGAAGGACGCGGCGACCGCGCGGGCGAGCCCGGCCGGGTCGGCGAACTCGCCGAACGGCGTGGCCGCGAGGACCCGGACGAGCACCGTCTCGATCTCCGCGATCCACAGGTCGAGGCCGGCCGCGGTGGCGGGGCGGAGCGCCTCCTGGGTCTGGGCGCCGGCCAGCAGCTGTCCGAGCAGGGCGACATGGCCGCCCGCGCGTTCCTCCTCGTGGATCTGCCGCCCCACGGCGAGGAGCTCGGAGAGCGAGCCGACCGCGGCGAGGCGGGGGCGGAAGCGGTCGACGGCCTGTGCGGCGCCGTACCGGCAGGCGGCCGCGAGCAGCTCGTCCACGGAGCCGAAGTGGTAGAAGACGAGCGCCTGGTTGACCCCGGCGGCCGCCGCCACCGTACGGGCCGAGGTCTTGGCGATCCCCTGCTCGGTGAGCGTCCGCAACGCGCCCTCCAGCAGCTTGTTCTTCGTCTCCAGAGACTTGGCGGTCTCCGGGCTCACGCGCGCGGCTCCTCACGGACCGGCCGCAGTCCCGGCCGGACCCCGCACCGGCGGACATCGGTGTACGACGCCTCGAAGGAGCCCTGGTAGCCGAAGAGCGGACCGAAGTACCGGTTCACGACCCGTACCTGGATACGGAAGCGGCCTGTCCGGTCGTCGTAGGACTCGCGCACCTCGGCGGTGCCACCGGCGAGTTCCGGGACACGGACGTCCACCGGGCCCTCCCTGAACCGGTGTTCGCCGGAGCGGATGAGCAGGGAGCCGTCGGGCTCGGCGTGGAAGTGCAGCTCGCTGGCGAGGTGCTGGTGGGTGCCGAGGTAGTCGAGGATGCGGTCGCCCTTGGGGCTGAGCACCATCTGGGCGTCGAAGCGGCGGGGCCGGCCGGCCAGGTCGAAGGTGCGCACGAAGGTCACCGTCTCACGGCCGTAGGTGTCGACGTAGGGCACGTTCTCGATCACGAACGGAATGTTCCGGCCCGCCTTCGGGACCAGGATGTTGCGGGTGGTGCCCAGCGCCAGGAACGGCTTCACGAACGCCGGTCCGTGCCAGATCCGTTCCATCACACCCCGGCCGGTGCAGGCCTCACCGCTCGCCAGACCGACCGAGAAGCGCCGTCGGAGCTGCGGATGCAACCGGTCGAAACCGTCGCCCAGCACGGTACGGAACATGGACGTCACGGCTGCCTCTCCAGGGTGTGCAGGACCCGGGGTGCGGTCACCCGGGTCGGCGGGGTGCGCCGGCAGCGGCGGGCGGCCGGGGTGGTGGCGAGCGGAGGCGCGCAGAGGGCCAGGGAGAGGGCGACCACGAGGAGCAGCGGGACCAGGAAGGCGACGGTGGGCGAGAGGGCGTCGAGGACCGGCCCCCGGCTCAGGCCTGCGGCGCAGCCGACGGCCGTCAGCGCCCGGGCCGTCATCTCGGCCAGCCAGTTCCACCGCGCCCGCTCCGGGGTGATCCCGCGCTCCAGCCACAGCCGCAGCCGGTCGAAGGACCAGGCGGTCGCCCAGCCCATCAGGGGGCGCAGGACGAGCCGGTCGGCCAGCGCGCCGAGGCGGCCCCAGCGGGGCCGGTAGTCGTAGCCGGTGAGGAAACGGACGCCGTCGGCGACCGGGACGTAACGCCAGTAGCCGCTGCCCTCGGCGAGCAGCGAGAGCGGGTGCGGGGAGGCGAAGCGCAGGGCGGAGGTGCGGGTGCCGTCGGGGCGCTCCTTCTCCCCCGCCGAGATCCCGGTACCGGCGACCGTGAGGAACGGCAGCACCCGGGTGGCGTAACGGAAGCGCTGCGGTTCGCCCGGCACGCGCGCGAGGTAGTCGATCTCGGTGAACCTGAGGTCCCAGCGCTGGTGCCGGGCCGGGTCCTGGGTGTGTGCCCACAGTTCGTCGAGGTCGGCGCGGATGTGCGCCTCTATGTAGAGCCCCATTGGTGTCGTACCCCCGTCACCTGGTCTTTTGAGTTTTTTTGAGCGACCGCTCAATCCCTCCGAGGTGACGGTACCGGTTTTTGAGCGATCGCTCAATCACGAGGGAGAAGAAAACCCCCGGTCCCGAGGGACCGGGGGGGGCGACTTCCGGCTGCGACTACGGGTTACTGGGCGAGGTGCCGCTCGACCGTCTCCACCTTGCTGGTGAGGCCGTCGGTGACACCGGGGCGGATGTCCGCCTTCAGGACCAGGGAGACGCGCGGGGCACGCGCCTCGACGGCGGCGACGGCGCGCTTGACGACGTCCATGACCTCGTCCCACTCGCCTTCGATCGAGGTGAACATGGCGTCGGTGCGGTTGGGCAGCCCGGACTCGCGGACCACCCGGACGGCGTCGGCGACGTACTCCCCGACGTCCTCGCCGACGCCCAGCGGCGTCACGGAGAAGGCGACGATCATGCGTTCACGACCCCTTCCTGGCGGGCACGGGCGGCGATGAGCGCGTCCTCGGCGGCACGCTTGAGCTTGCGCTCGGCGAAGAAGCCGCCGGTCGGCAGGACGGAGAGGACGAAGTAGAAGGCGGCGGTGCCCGGGGACCACTTGGTGCGGTTCCAGGCATCGGCCCAGAAGATCACGTACAGGATGAACAGGACACCGTGGATCGCGCCCATCACGGGCACCGCGTTGAAGTCCGTGGTCCGCTTCAGCACCGAGCAGACGAGGAGGATCAGGAAGGAGACGGCCTCCGGGGCGGAGACCAGACGCAGGCGGCGGATGGCGGTGGCGGTCTTGATGTCCACGAGTCACCTTCGGTGGGAGAGACGTCCACTCTTTGTGAACGCAAGCACAAACTTTCACCCATTGTGGCAAAGGAGTCTCACGGCCCCCGCGCGGGGGTGGGAGGCCGGGCAGGCCGGAGTGCTGCCCTGGCGGAACGCCGGACCCCAGGGGCGGATCTTCGCGACCGGCTTCGAGCAGCGGCACACGGCCCTCTCCGCGGGCGAGCAGCACGAGCTCAAGGAGCGGCAGAGCGCGCTGGTGATGCGCGACGACGAGGAGGACGGGGCACCGCCGAGGTCCATGGTCGACCTGACGGCCGGCACCGCGGTCATACCTGTCCCCGGCGATCGACGGCAGGCCCCCTAGGGGTCAGGTCCGGGACGGCGTCCACCCGTGGGACCTGTTGGTGGCGTCGGCCTGCGGCTACCTTCGCAGCGTGGCGATGTTCCGACTCCAGGGCAGCAAGGTGCTCGCCGTCGAGATGACCGGGGACGCCGTGAAGGCGAAGAACGGCTCGATGGTCGCGTACGACGGGCAGATGGCGTTCAAGAAACTGAGCGGCGGCGGTGAGGGGCTACGGGGGATGGTGACCCGGCGGCTCACCGGCGAGCAGATGACGGTGATGGAGGTGAAGGGGCACGGGACGTGCTGGTTCGCGGACCGGGCGTCCGAGATCAACCTGGTCGGCCTCCAGGGCGACAAGCTGTACGTCGAGTCGAGCAACCTGCTCGCGACCGACGCCGGCCTGCGCACCGGCACGACCTTCACGGGCCTGCGCGGCGCCTCCCAGGGCAACGGCCTGTTCACGACCACGGTCGAGGGCCACGGCCAGGCGGCGATCATGTCGGACGGCCCGGCGGTGGTGCTCCGGGTGAGCGCGCAGTACCCGCTGACCGTGGACCCGGGCGCCTACATCGCCCACCAGGGCAACCTCCGCCAGTCCTTCCAGTCAGGTGTGACATTCCGCACGCTCCTCGGGGAGGGCGGCGGCGAGGCCTTCCAGATCCGGTTCGAGGGGGACGGCCTGGTGTACGTGCAGCCGAGCGAGCGCAACACGATCGCGGGGGATGTGTGAGATGGCCCTGCGCGAGGTGAACTCCAAGATGGTCGAGGCGACCGTCCTGCCCGGGCAGCGGCTCTACAGCCAGCGCGGGGCGATGCTCGCCTACAAGGGCGAGGTGTCCTTCACACCCAACATCCAGGGCGGCCAGGGCGGCCTGATGTCCATGATCGGCCGCCGGGTGGCGGGCGAGGCCACCCCGCTGATGACCGTCGAGGGCAGCGGGACGGTCTTCTTCGGGCACGGCGGCCATCACGTCCAGGTCATCACCCTCACCGGCGACACCCTCTACGTCGAGGCGGACCGGCTGCTCGCCTTCGAGGGCACGCTCCAGCAGGGCACGATGTTCATGGGCGCCCAGGGCGGTGTGATGGGCATGGTGCGCGGCCAGGTCACCGGCCAGGGCCTGTTCACGACCACTCTCAAGGGCCAGGGCGCGGTCGCCGTGATGGCCCACGGCGGGGTCTTCGAGATCCCGATCACCCCGCAGCGCCCGGTCCATGTCGACCCGCAGGCCTACGTCGCCCACCACGGCGACGTCCGCAACAAGCTGTCGACCGCACTCGGCTGGCGGGACATGGTGGGCCGCGGCTCCGGCGAGGCGTTCCAGCTGGAGCTCAGCGGAAACGGCACGGTGTACGTCCAGGCGTCGGAGGAGAAGCTGTGAGCGCGTACGGTGCCGCCGGGCCGGTCGTCCACGACCCCATGACCCTCCCCGTCGACGACAACGTCAACAAGTACACCTTCTGCGTGGAGCTCAAGAGCGGCCAGTGGTTCCTGCAGAAGGGGAAGATGATCGCCTACTACGGCTCGATCGACTTCAACGGCGTCGGACACGGCCGTCTGGACCGTCTGGTGCGCACTTCGTTCCATTCGCCTCTGCACGCGAGCGACTGGGTGGTGGCGGAGGGCTCGGGCAAGATGCTCCTCGCCGACCGGGCCTTCGACGTCAATTCGTACGATCTGGACGAGGGCAACCTGACCATTCGCTCTGGCAACCTACTCGCTTTTCAGCCAAGTCTCGCGCTCAAACAGTCGATCGTGCCGGGTTTTCTGACCCTTATCGGAACCGGAAAGTTTGTGGCCGCGTCCAACGGTCCGGTGGTGTTCATGGAACCCCCGATCCGGGTGGACCCGCAGGCGCTCGTGGGATGGGCCGACTGCCCCTCCCCGTGCCACCACTACGACCACGGTTACATGACCGGGGTCATGGGCGGTCTACGTGCGATGACAGGCCTCGGCGGGGCCTCCGGGGAGGAGCATCAGTTCGAGTTCGTAGGGGCCGGCACGGTGCTGCTCCAGTCCACCGAGACCCTGATGGCGGAGCAGGCGACGGGAGCGGTTCCACACCAGCCCGGAGTACCCGGCGGAGGAGGGCCTTTCACAGGTCATTCACAGCAGCCGGGCGCACCGCGCCTTCCCGGACAGCTGGGGGACCTGCAACGTCGCTTCGGGCTGTGAGCGGTAGTCTGCGGAGTGTGACATCGAACGCGTGCGCGCAGTCACACCACCCTCACTAGTTCGCCTTTCAACATTTTAGGTAGACTTCATACATGGAGACCGAGACGGCCACGCGCTGGCTGACCGATGCGGAGCAGTGCGCCTGGCGCACCCACCTGGAGGTCAACAGGCTGTTGACGTACCAGCTCGAAAAGGATCTGCAGCCGTTCGGCCTGACAATGAACGACTACGAGATCCTGGTGAATCTGTCCGAGTCCGAGGACTACCGGCTGCGGATGAGCGACCTCGCGGCGGCGACGCTCCAGTCCAAGAGCCGGCTCTCGCACCAGATCACCCGTATGGAGAACGCGAACCTGGTACGCCGCGAGAACTGCGAGTCCGACCGCCGCGGACTGTTCGCCGTCCTCACCGACCACGGCATGGAGACGATGAAGAAGGTGGCGCCACATCATGTCGCCTCCGTGCGACGGCACTTCATCGACCTGCTGTCGCCGGAGGCACTCATAGAGCTCGACAAGGGCCTGAAGCCGATCGCCGAACACCTGCGGGGACAACGCGGGCGCCCGTGACGGCGAACGGCACCTGACGACGGCGGACGAGGGTTCAGGTCTCGTCCGCCGTCCCTCGTCAGGGGCGTAGCCGGGTGACCGCCGCCACTGCTGCCGCGGAGGTCAGGGCCGTGGCTCCTGCCAGGGCGAAGCAGAGTCCCACCGGCAGGTGTCCGAGGGCCAGCCCGGCCGCCACCGAGCCCCCCGAACTTCCGGCGTTCACCGCCGCGTTCACCCACGCGCCGGCCCGGGTCCGTGCGGACTCGCCCGCCATCTCGTCGGCCAGCAGGTACGCCGTCGTCAGGGTGGGTGCCACGAACACGCCCGTGGCCGTCATGGCCAGGGCCAGGGTCCAGCCACCGGGGGCCAGCCCGGCGAGGGCCAGCGCCGACCCCAGGGCCACCGTCAGCCATGCCAGCCGTTCGGCGGCCGGGAGGCGCCAGTCCACCGCCCCGTTCAGCAGGCCTCCCACCGCGCTGCCCACCGAGAGCGCGGCCAGGACCCAGGCGACGACCTCCGTGCCGTACGACCGCTGCTCGGCGAAGGCCATCACCAGCAGGTCGGCACCGCTCAGGGCGAGCCCCAGGCCGGCGGCCGCGACCACGGGGGCCGCCGGGAAACGCGCGGGCGGGCCGCCGGCCGCACGCTTCGGGGGAGTCGCGCCCCGCACCGCCGGTGACATCACGAACGCGCAGGTGCCGGCCAGCATGAGCACCGCGCTCAGCAGGAGCCCGGCCGGCGGCGGACCGAAGCGCAGCAGCAGGCCGACCAGCGCCGGGCCGGACACGAACAGCAGTTCCTCGGCGACCCCGTCCAGGCTGTAGGCCCGCTGGAGCAGCGCCGGGTCGTCGACCAGGCGGCCCCACACCGCCCGCATGGTGGGGCCGAGGGGTGGCGCGACGCAGCCGGAGAGGGCGGCGGTGACGGCGAGCGCCGTCGGCGGGGCGCCCGGGCGCCAGGTCAGGACCGCGAGCAGGCAGAGCACGGCGCTGTAGAGGGCCGCCATGGGCGGCAGGGCCCGCCGGGGGCCGTATCGGTCCACCAAGGTCGCCCGGACCGGCAGCAGGACGACCGCGAAGCCGCCGAAGAGGGCCATCACCAGCCCCGTCACGGCGTAGGAACCGGTCGCGCGGGTCACGGACAGCAGGACGGACAGGGAGACGGTCCCGTAGGCGAGGCGGGCCGCGAGGGCGGCGAGGAAGGTGTGGCGCGCGTGCGGGACGCGCAGGACGGCGGCGTACGACGGTCGCCGGGCAGGTGAAGGGCGCGATGAAGTCAGCGCGGACATGGGTCGGTTCCTCGGTCGGAGGCGGAAGAGGGGACACCTGTGCGCGCCACGGCACGGGACATGAAGGTGCCGGGGGCGCGGGGTGCCCGCTTACGCCAAGGAGAGGAACATGCGGTCAAAATAGCAGCCGGAGCCGTCGGACGGTCGGGATCAGTTCTCCGTCAGCCCCGCGACCAGTTCGTCCGCCGCGCGGTACGGGTCCAGTTCGCCGGTGACGATGCGTTCCGCGAGTGCGTCGATGTGGCGGTCTCCGTGAAGGTCGCCGATGCGTGCGCGCAGCGCCGTCACGGCGATGGTCTCGACCTCGCGGGCGGCGCGGGCCAGTCGGCGTTCCGCCAGGACGCCCCGCTCCTCCATCCACGCGCGGTGCTTCTCCAGGGCCTCCACCAGCTCGTCGATGCCCTCGGCGCGGGCCGCGACCGTCTTGACGATCGGGGGGCGCCAGTCGCCGGGGCCCCGGGACTCGCCGAGCCCGAGCATGTGGTTCAGTTCGCGGGCGGTGGCGTCCGCGCCGTCCCGGTCGGCCTTGTTGACCACGTACACGTCGCCGATCTCCAGGATTCCGGCCTTGGCCGCCTGGATGCCGTCGCCCATCCCCGGGGCCAGCAGGACGACGGACGTGTCCGCCTGGGAGGCGATCTCCACCTCCGACTGGCCCACCCCGACCGTCTCGACGATGATCACGTCGCAGCCCGCCGCGTCCAGGACGCGGATGGCCTGCGGGGCGGCCCAGGCGAGGCCGCCGAGGTGGCCTCGCGTGGCCATCGAGCGGATGTAGACGCCGGGGTCCGAGGCGTGGTCGGACATGCGGACGCGGTCACCGAGCAGGGCGCCTCCGGAGAAGGGCGAGGACGGGTCGACGGCCAGCACGCCGACCCGTTTGCCCTGTTTGCGGTAGGCGGTCACCAGGGCCGAGGTGGAGGTCGACTTGCCGACCCCCGGGGAGCCCGTCAGGCCGACGACATACGCATTGCCCGTCAACGGCGCGAGTGCCGCCATGACCTCCCTGAGCTGCGGAGACGCCCCCTCCACCAGGGAGATCAGCCGGGCCACCGCACGCGGTCGGCCCTCCCTGGCCTGGGCCACCAGTGAGGAGACGTCCTGCATCACAGCTCCGTTCGCTTCCGTTCGCTTCCGCCTGCTCAGAGAAACGTGCTCAGGCCTTCGGCACCCGCACGATCAGCGCGTCACCCTGGCCGCCGCCACCGCACAGCGCGGCCGCGCCGACCCCGCCGCCGCGCCGCCTGAGCTCCAGGGCGAGGTGCAGGACGAGACGGGCGCCGGACATGCCGATGGGGTGGCCCAGGGCGATGGCACCGCCGTTGACGTTCACCGTTTCGGTGGACACCCCGAGGTCCTTCATTGACTGGACGGCGACCGCGGCGAAGGCCTCGTTGATCTCGATGAGGTCCAGGTCGCCGACCTCCAGGCCCTCCTTCTTCAGGGCGTGCTGGATGGCGTTGGACGGCTGGGACTGCAGGGAGTTGTCCGGTCCCGCCACGTTGCCGTGGGCGCCGATCTCGGCGAGCCAGGCCAGGCCCAGCTCCTCGGCCTTGGCCTTGCTCATCACGACCACGGCCGCCGCACCGTCGGAGATCTGCGAGGAGGTGCCGGCCGTGATCGTGCCGTCGCGGGTGAACGCGGGGCGCAGCCGGCCCAGCGACTCGACCGTGGTGTCGCCGCGGATGCCCTCGTCCTTGCTGAAGACGACCGGCTCGCCCTTGCGCTGCGGGATCTCGACCGGGGTGATCTCGGCCTCGAAGACGCCGTTCTTCTGTGCGGCGGCGGCCCGCTGGTGGGACAGGGCGGCCACCGCGTCCTGCTCCTCGCGCCCGAGGCCGAGGCGGGTGTTGTGCTTCTCGGTCGACTCGCCCATGGGGATGTTCTCCCAGGCGTCGGTCAGGCCGTCGTACGCCATCGCGTCGAGCATCTCGATGGCGCCGTACTTGAAGCCCTCGCGGGACTTGGGGAGCAGGTGCGGGGCGTTGGTCATGGACTCCTGGCCGCCCGCGACCACGATGTCGAACTCGCCGGCGCGGATCAGCTGGTCGGCCAGGGCGATGGCGTCGAGGCCGGAGAGGCAGACCTTGTTGATGGTGAGCGCCGGGACGCTCATCGGGATGCCGGCCTTCACGGCGGCCTGGCGGGCCGGGATCTGGCCCGCGCCGGCCTGCAGCACCTGACCCATGATCACGTACTGCACCTGGTCGCCGCCGATCCCCGCGCGGTCGAGGGCGGCCTTGATCGCGAAGCCGCCCAGGTCGGCTCCGGAGAAGGACTTCAGCGAGCCCAGCAGTCGTCCCATGGGCGTCCGCGCGCCCGCGACGATCACTGAGGTGGTTCCGGTGGTTCCAGAAGTCATGAGCTGCGAATCCCCTTACCGGCTGCACTGCCGAGGAGTGAACGAGGGTTTACTTCGAATGTATTGCGTGGCACTCCGTGCCGTCATCGGGCCGTCAGTGTGATCGCTGGCACGTTGCGTAACCATCGCGGTGGCGCTGCACTGAATCCATGCTGACGCGAATCGACCACATCGGGATCGCCTGCCACGACCTCGACGCGACCGTCGAGTTCTACCGGGCCACGTACGGCTTCGAGGTGTTCCACACCGAGGTCAACGAGGAGCAGGGCGTGCGGGAGGCCATGCTCAAGATCAACGAGACGTCCGACGGAGGCGCCTCCTACCTGCAGCTTCTGGAGCCGACCCGGGAGGACTCGGCGGTCGGCAAGTGGCTCGCGAAGAACGGCGAGGGGGTGCACCACATCGCCTTCGGTACGGCGGATGTGGACGGTGACGCCGCGGACATCCGTTCCAAGGGCGTACGCGTTCTGTACGAGGAGCCACGGATCGGCTCCATGGGGTCGCGGATCACCTTCCTGCATCCGAAGGATTGCCACGGAGTACTGACAGAACTGGTCACATCGGCGGCTGTTGAGTCACCTGAGCACTGACTCTCGTACATATGGGCCGGTAGGGTTGGGGCCGGTCGTCCCTTCGCACGTTCGCAGGGCCGGGGCGGCCGCATGCCGGGGTCCGGGTTTCGGGGGACGAGCGTCGGGGCAGCAGCCCGTGCTCCGCCGTTGATCTGACACCATTCCCCGGGGGCCCCGTTCGGCGGATGGACGGAGCTCGTTCGGAGAAGGTTGCGACCAGGGGACGGATGGGACCGCGCAGTGCGGGGCTACGAGAGCCAGGAGCGAGAGCCGGCGGCTGACGTCGACCACCTCTCTCGGTTCGAGGCCGAGATGAAACGGCTGAAGACCGAGCGGGAAAAGGCGATCCAGCATGCCGAGGACCTCGGCTACCAGGTCGAGGTGCTGCGCGCCAAGTTGCACGAGGCGCGCCGCACCATCATGTCCCGGCCCGCGTTCGACGGCGGTGACATCGGCTACCACGCCGAGCAGCTGCTACGGAACGCCCAGGTGCAGGCCGACCAGATCCGCCAGGAGGCGGAGCGGGTGGCCGCGGAGGCCCGGGCGCAGACCCAGCGCATCCTCCAGGAGCATGCCGAGCAGGCCGCCCGGCTCCAGGCCGAGCTGCACCAGGAGGCGGTGACCCGCCGCCAGCAGCTGGACCAGGAGCTGGCCGAGCGCCGGCAGACCGTCGAGTCGCACGTCAACGAGAACGTGGCGTGGGCCGAGCAGCTGCGGGCCCGGACCGAGTCCCAGGCCCGGCGGCTGCTCGACGAGTCGCGGGCCGAGGCCGAGCAGGCCATGGCCGCCGCCCGCGCCGAGGCCGAGCGGCTGGCCACCGAGGCCCGGCAGCGGGTCACCAGCGACGCCGAGGCGGCCCGCGGGGAGGCCGAGCAGCTGCTGCTGCGCGCCCGCCGGGACGCCGAGCGGCTGCTGAACGCCGCGTCCACGCAGGCCCAGGAGGCCACCGACCACGCGGAGCAGCTGCGCAGCTCCACCGCGACGGAGTCGGACACGGCCCGCCGGCAGGCCAGTGAGCTGAGCCGGGCCGCCGAGCAGCGGATGGCGGAGGCCGAGGAGGCGCTGCGCAAGGCGCAGTCCGAGGCCGAGAAGCTGGTCACCGAGGCCGAGGCGAACGCCACGAAGGCCCTCTCCAGCGCCGAGGCCACCAACGAGCAGCGCACCCGTACGGCAAAAGAGCAGGTCGCCCGGCTGGTCAGCGAGGCCACCAAGGACGCCGAGGCCACCAAGGCGAGCGCCGAGCAGGTCGTCGCGGACGCCAGGGCCGAGGCCGAGAAGATCATCGCGGAGGCCTCCGAGAAGGCCCGCACCCTGACCGCCGAGGAGAGCGCCTCCCAGCTGTCCAAGGCCGCCAAGACCGCCGAGGACGTCCTGAACAGGGCGGCCGAGGAGGCCAGGAACACCACCAAGGCCGCCGCCGAGGAGGCCGAGCGGATCCGCACCGAGGCGGAGACCGAGGCGGACCGGCTGCGCGCCGAGGCGCACGACATCGCCGAGCAGCTCAAGGGCACGGCGAAGGACGACACCAAGGAGTACCGCGCCAAGACGGTCGAGCTGCAGGAGGAGGCCCGCCGGCTGCGCGGCGAGGCCGAGCAGCTGCGTTCCGAGGCGGTCGCCGAGGGCGAGTCGATCCGCGCCGAGGCCCGGCGCGAGGCCGTACAGCAGATCGAGGAGGGGGCCAGGTCCGCCGAGGAGCTGCTCGCCAAGGCCAAGGCCGACGCGGACGAGCTGCGGCAGACCGCCACCACGGACAGCGAGAAGGTCCGCACCGAGGCCATCGAGCGCGCGACCACGCTGCGCCGGCAGGCCGAGGAGACCCTGGAGCGCACCCGCCAGGAGGCCGACCGGCACCGCACCGAGGTCCTGGAGCAGTCCGAGGCTCTCAAGGAGGACGCCGAGCGGGCCGCGCGCGAGCTGCGCGAGGAGACCGAGCGGGGCGTCGAGGCCCGGCGCGCGGAGGCCGCCGAGGAGCTGACCCGGCTGCACACCGAGGCCGAGGAGCGGTTCGCGAACGCCGAGCAGTCGCTCACCGAGGCCCGTGAGGAGGCAGGCCGGATCCGCCGGGAGGCCGGCGAGGAGACCGACCGGCTGCGCTCCGAGGCCGCCGAACGCATCCGCACGCTGCAGCAGCAGGCCGAGACCGAGGCGCAGCGGCTGCGCGACGAGGCCGCCGCCGACGCGTCCGCCTCCCGCGCGGAGGGCGAGTCCATCGCCGTACGGCTGCGGTCCGAGGCCGCGGCCGAGGCGGAGCGGCTCAAGCAGGAGGCCCAGGACACCGCCGACCGGGTCCGCGCCGAGGCGCAGGCGGCGGCCGAACGGCTGTCCACCGAGGCGTCCGAGACGCTGGCGGCCGCCCAGGAGGAGGCCACCCGGCGGCGCCGGGAGGCCGAGGAGCTGCTCGGTTCCGCCCGCCAGGAGGCCGACCAGGAGCGCGAGCGGGCCCGCGAGCAGAGCGAGGACCTGCTGGCTCAGGCGCGCAACCGGGTCGAGGAGGCGCAGGCCGAAGCCGTACGACTGGTCGAGGAGGCGGACCGGCGGGCCACCGAGATGGTGTCGGCCGCCGAGCTCCACGCCCAGCAGGTACGGGACTCGGTCTCCGGGCTGCACGAGCAGGCGCAGGACGAGATCGCCGGGCTGCGTTCGGCCGCCGAGCATGTCGCGGACCGCACGCGCCGGGAGGCCGAGGAGGAGTCGGACCGGGTCCGCGCGGACGCCTACGCCGAACGGGAGCGGGCCAGTGAGGACGCGGCCCGGATCCGCCGTGAGGCCGCCGAGGCGTCCGAGGCGGCGAAGGCGCTGGCCGAGCGGACCGTGACCGACGCCATGACGGAGTCGGAGCGGCTGCGTTCGGAGGCGGCGGCGCACGCCCAGCAGGTGCGCACCGAGGCCTCCGACACCACCGCGCAGGCCGAGCAGGACGCCACGCGCACCCGTGCCGAGGCCCGTGAGGACGCCAACCGCCTGCGCTCGGACGCGGCGACCCAGGCGGACACCCTCATCACCGAGGCACGCAACGAGGCCGAGCGGCTGCAGAACGAGACCATCACCGAGGCCGACCGCGTCCGCGCGGACGCCATCGCCAAGGCGGAGAAGCTGATCGCGGACGCCTCCGGGGACGCGGAGCGGCTGCGGGCCGAGGCCGCCGAGACGGTCGGTTCCGCCCAGCTGCACGCCGAGCGGACCCGAAACGACGCGGAGCGGCTCAAGGCCGACGCGGAGGCGGCGGTCGAGCGCATGCTCAACTCCGCCCGCGAGGAGGCCGAGCGGACGCTCGACGAGGCCCGCAAGGACGCCAACAAGCGACGTCAGGACGTGGCCGAGCAGGTCGACACCCTCATCAACGAGACGGCCGCCGAGGCCGACAAGCTGCTCACCGAGGCGCAGCAGCAGGCCCACCAGACCACCGCGGACGCCGAGGCGCAGGCCGACAGCATGGTGGGCGCGTCCCGCAAGGAGGCCGACCGGCTGGTGTCCGAGGCCACGGTCGAGGGCAACTCGCTGGTGGAGAAGGCCCGCACGGACGCGGACGAGCTGCTCGTCGGCGCCCGCCGGGACGCCACCGCCATAAGGGAGCGGGCGGAGGAGCTGCGCGACCGCATCACCAGCGAGATCGAGGATCTGCACGAGCGCGCCCGCCGCGAGGCCGCCGAGACCATGAAGTCCACCGGCGACCGCTGCGACGCGCTCATCAAGGCCGCCGAGGAGCAGCTCGCCAAGGCCCAGGCCAAGGCCAAGGACCTGGTCTCGGAGGCCAGCTCCGAGGCGGGCAAGGTCCGGATCGCCGCGGTCAAGAAGGCCGAGGGGCTGCTCAAGGAGGCCGAGCAGAAGAAGGCCACGCTCGTCCGGGAGGCCGAGGAGCTCAAGGCCGAGGCGATCCGCGAGGCCCGGGCCACGGTCGACGCCGGCAAGCGCGAGCTGGAGATCCTGGAGCGCCGCCGCGAGAACATCAACGGCGAGATCTCCCGTGTCCAGGACGTTCTGGAGGCGTTGGAATCCTTCGAGACCCCGTCGTCCAACAAGGACGGCGGAGTCAAGGCGGGCAGCACGGTGGGCGCCCCTCGATCGGGTGGCAAGTCGTCAGAAGGTTAGAGAACAGTGTCGGTTCTGTAGTCTTCTGGGGCTTTTGACCGAACATTTGACAGAGGCTTTGGCAAGCGATCTCACAGCTAGCCACCCAAAAGGGGTGTCATTCTCCAGATCAAACACGTATCCGCTCGATGACACACCGCTTCGGCCCCTAGGATTCCACCTATCACCTCACCGGTCTCACTCGACAGGAACCCCATGAGCGACACTTCCCCCTACGGCTTCGAGCTTGTGCGGCGTGGGTACGACCGCGCTCAGGTGGACGAACGCATCTCCAAGCTCGTCTCCGACCGTGACAGCGCTCTCGCCCGCATCACCGCTCTGGAAAAGCGCATCGAGGAGCTCCACCTCGAGACGCAGAACGCCCAGGCCCAGGTCACCGACGCAGAGCCGTCGTACGCCGGCCTCGGCGCGCGTGTCGAGAAGATCCTTCGCCTCGCCGAGGAGGAGGCGAAGGACCTGCGCGAGGAGGCCCGCCGGGCGGCCGAGCAGCACCGTGAGCTCGCCGAGTCGGCGGCCCAGCAGGTGCGCAACGACGCAGAATCGTTCGCTGCGGAGCGCAAGGCGAAGGCCGAGGACGAGGGCGTCCGGATCGTCGAGAAGGCCAAGAGCGACGCGTCGCAGCTGCGCTCCGAGGCCCAGAAGGACGCGCAGTCCAAGCGTGAGGAAGCGGACGCGCTCTTCGAGGAGACCCGTGCGAAGGCCGCGCAGGCCGCCGCCGACTTCGAGACGAACCTCGCCAAGCGGCGTGAGCAGTCCGAGCGTGACCTGGCCTCGCGTCAGCAGAAGGCCGAGAAGCGCCTCGCCGAGATCGAGCACCGCGCGGAGCAGCTGCGCCTCGAGGCGGAGAAGCTGCGCACCGACGCCGAGCGCCGGGCGCGTCAGACCGTCGAGACGGCTCAGCGTCAGGCCGAGGACATCGTCGCGGACGCGAACGCCAAGGCCGACCGGATCCGCTCGGAATCCGAGCGTGAGCTGGCCGCGCTGACCAACCGCCGCGACAGCATCAACGCCCAGCTGACCAACGTCCGCGAGATGCTGGCCACGCTGACGGGTGCGGCGGTCGCCGCCGCGAGCTCTCCGGCGGAGGACGAGCCGATCTCCCGTGGGGTTCCGGCCCAGCAGTCCCGGTAAGCGCGGACTGGTAACGACCGACGTTCAAAGACCCGCATTCCCTTCGGGGGGTGCGGGCCTTTGTCGTGCGAGTGCGGGTGGGATGTGGTTGCTCGCGCAGTTCCCGCGCCCCTTTCCTGGGCGCCGCACCTGACGCCCCTTCAGGGGCGCGGGGAACTGCGCGACCAGCCCCCACGGCGCCGCACCCGACGACGGCGCTCCCCCGGCCCCCTCCGGTGGCAGCCCCCGTGGGCCGGTCTTAGCGTGACCGCATGATCGAGCTGGCGGGCCTGACCAAGCGTTACGGCGACAAGACCGCGGTCGACGACCTCACCTTCGCCGTGCGGCCCGGCATCGTGACCGGCTTCCTCGGGCCCAACGGCGCCGGGAAGTCCACCACCATGCGGATGATCCTCGGGCTCGACCACCCCACGGCCGGCCAGGTGCGGATCGACGGCAAGCGGTACGAGCAGCTCAAGGACCCGCTGACGTACATGGGGGCGCTGCTCGACGCCAAGGCCGTGCATGGCGGGCGCAGTGCCTTCAACCATCTGCTGTGCCTCGCGCAGAGCAACGGGATTCCGCAGGCCAAAGTGGCCGAGGTCCTTGACACCGTCGGACTCACGGCGGTGGCACGCAAGAAGGCCAAGGGGTTCTCGCTGGGCATGGGGCAGCGGCTCGGGATCGCCGGGGCGCTGCTCGGGGATCCACGGATCCTGATGTTCGACGAGCCGGTGAACGGACTCGACCCGGAAGGGATCCACTGGATCCGGAATCTGATGAAATCGCTGGCCGCCCAGGGCCGGACCGTGTTCGTCTCCTCGCACCTGATGAGCGAGATGGCGCTGACCGCCGATCACCTCGTCGTCATCGGGCAGGGGCGGCTGCTCGCCGACACCTCCATGGCGGACTTCATCCGGACGAACTCGCGGTCGTACGTCCGGATCCGTTCCCCCCAGCGCGAGCGGCTGCTCGACGTGCTGCACGGGGCCGGGATCACCGTCGTGGAGACGGGGACCGGGGCGCTGGAGGTGGAGGGCGGGAAGTCCGAGCCGGTCGGGGAGCTGGCCGCGCAGCACGGGATCGTGCTGCACGAGCTGAGCATCCAGCAGGCCTCGCTGGAAGAGGCGTTCATGCAGTTGACGGCGGAGTCCGTGGAGTACCACGCGCACGCCGACTCGGCCCCGGTGCCGCAGGCCTGGGGTTCCGGCTGGGACAAGGGGGCGTGATGGCGGTCGTCACGCAGGTCGTACGGTCCGAGTGGACCAAGATCCGGTCGGTCTCCTCGACCGTGTGGACCCTGTCGCTGGCCGTGGTCGTCAGCGTGGCGCTCGGGATGCTGCTCTCCGCGCTGGCGAACAGCCAGTTCGGCAACATGCCCGCCCGGGAACGGCTCTCCTTCGACCCGACGAACATCAGCTTCGCCGGGCTGACGCTGGGGCAGCTCGCGATGATCGTGTTCGGGGTGCTGGTGGTGTCGAACGAGTACAGCACCGGCATGATCCGCACCTCGCTGGCCGCCGTACCGCAGCGCGCCACCTTCCTCTTCAGCAAGATCGCGGTGGCGACGGGCCTGGCGCTGGTCGTCGGCATGGTGACCAGCTTCGCCGCGTTCTTCCTCGGGCAGGCCATGCTCGGCTCCCACCGGGCGTACCTCGGCGACACCGGGGTGCTGCGCGCGGTCATCGGCGGCGGGCTCTACATGGCCCTCATCGCGATGTTCTCCATGGGTGTGGCCACGATGCTGCGCTCGCCGATGCTGTCGCTCGGCATCCTGATGCCGTTCTTCTTCCTGATCTCCAACATCCTCGGCAACGTCGACGCGACCAAGAAGATCGGCCGGTTCCTGCCGGACCAGGCGGGCGGCCACATCATGCAGGTGGTGCCGAGGGTCGGCGACGACGTCCCGTACGGGCCCTGGGGCGGGCTCGGGATCATGGGGCTGTGGGTGGTCGCCGTGCTCGCCGGCGGGTATGTCCTGCTGAAGAAACGGGATGCCCAGTGACCGGACCGATACGGACCGGCTTTGCCAGCTCTTGATGGGAACCGTCAGCGCCCGGATATCCTCCTAACCCTTACGGGGGCGTCTGCCCTGCTGTCCTGATCCTTTCGATGGGTGCGGAGCATGATCGAGGCTGTCGGCCTGACCAAGCGCTACGGCGACAAGACCGCCGTCTACAACCTTTCCTTCCAGGTGCGGCCCGGCGCCGTCACCGGCTTCCTCGGGCCCAACGGCTCGGGCAAGTCGACGACCATGCGGATGATCCTGGGTCTGGACAACCCGACCGCGGGCGCGGTGACGATCGGCGGCTACCCCTACCGCCGGCTGCCCAACGCCGCCCGCCAGGTCGGCGCACTGCTCGACGCCAAGGCGGTGCACGGCGGCCGGTCCGCCCGCAACCACCTGCTCTCCCTGGCCCAGCTGTCCGCCATCCCGGCCCGCCGGGTCGACGAGGTGCTCGGGGTGGTCGGCCTCCAGGACGTGGCCGGCAAGCGTTCCAAGGGCTTCTCGCTCGGCATGGGCCAGCGCCTCGGCATCGCCGCCGCGCTGCTCGGCGACCCGCAGGTGCTGCTCTTCGACGAGCCGGTCAACGGCCTCGACCCGGAGGGCATCCTCTGGGTGCGCAACCTGATGAAGTCGCTCGCCGCCGAGGGCCGCACGGTCTTCGTCTCCTCCCATCTGATGAGCGAGATGGCGCTGACCGCCGACCACCTCATCGTCATCGGGCGGGGCCAGCTGCTCGCCGACATGAGTGTGACGGACTTCATTTCGGCCAACTCCGCCGACTTCGCGCGGGTGCGCACCCCGGACAGCGACCCGCAGCTGCGCGAGAAGCTCAGCTCGGCGCTGACCGAGGCCGGTGGCCATGTCATGCCCGAGCAGGACGGGGCGCTCCGGGTGACCGGCCTGCCGCTGCCGCAGATCAGCGACCTCGCGCACGAGGCGGACGTACGGCTGTGGGAGCTCTCCCCGCACCAGGCCTCCCTGGAGGAGGCGTACATGCGGATGACGCAGGGCGCCGTCGACTACCGGTCCAGCATCGACCAGAAGGCCGGCCTCCAGCAGCCGCTGCCGCCCGGCGCGCAGCCGCCGATGCCGGTGCCCGGGCAGGGCCAGCCGGGCTGGTACGCCCCGCCGCCGCCCCAGCAGGGCGGCCAGCCGTTCGCAGGGCCCTACGGCGCGCAGGGGGTGCCCGCAGGCGCGTACGGCGCCCCGCAGGCCCCTTACGGGGCACCTCAGGCCCCTCCCAACCCCTACGCCGCCCCGGCGCCGGTGCCCGCTGAATCGTCACAGCAGGCTCCCGCGCCCGCGCCCGCTCCCGCTTCCGCCCCCGCCGACCTGACCAAGCCCGAGGACGCCCGATGAGCACCCACCAGCCCCCGATGCCGCAGGCAGCCCCGGCCGCGTCCGACCGGCAGGCGGCGCCCGGCGGTCCGTACCCCGGTTACACCTCGCCGATCCCGGTGGTGCGCACCCACCTCGGGCACGCCGTCACCTCCGAGTGGACGAAGATCCGCTCGGTGCGTTCGACGATCTGGACGCTCGGCGTCTTCGTCCTGCTCGTCGTCGGCATCGGCCTCCTCACCGCCTCGGTCGTCAGCAGTTCCTCCTCGTCCGACGACCTGTCCGGCGAGAACGCGCTGTCGCTCGGCTTCTTCGGGCTGCTGCTCGGCAGCATGTGCATCATCACGCTGGGCGTGCTGACCACGGCCTCCGAGTACGGCACCGGAATGATCCGTACGACGATGGTCGCCTGCCCCTCCCGCGCGCGCGTGCTCGCGGCCAAGGCGATCGTCTTCTTCGCGGTCGCGTTCGTGGTCACCCTCGCGGCCAGCGCGTTCGTGGCCATGACCCAGGTGTCGATGCTGAACGACGTCGCCCGGACGCCGACCGGCGGGGAATGGCTGAAGGGCACCGTCGGCGTCAGCCTCTACATCGCGCTGCTCGGGCTGCTCTCGCTGATCATCGGTTCGATCATCCGGCACTCGGCGGGCGCGATCACCATCATGATCGGCGCGGTGCTCGCCCCGCTGGTGATCGCGCTGTTCATGTTCTCGCAGTCGCTGGAGAAGGTGCGCACGGCCCTGTTCGAGTACTCGATCCCGAACCAGCTGAGCGTCTTCTACTCCAACTCCCTCAGCGACTCCGGCCCTTCGGGCTGGGACCCGCTGTGGATCATCCTGCTCGTGACGGCCGTCGCGTTCGGCGGCGCCTACCTGCTCCTGGAGAAGCGGGACGTGTGACGTCCCTCCAGAGCCTCCGGTAGAGCCTCCGGCCTAGAACTTCGGCGCGTTCCGGGACCGCTGCACCCGCGTGGTGCGGCGGTCCTTCGCGTTCCAGCAGGCCTTGTGCCAGTGCCGGCGCTCGTCGACGCCCGAGTGCTCCGGCCACGCCACCACGTGCGGGACACCGGAGGGGATCAGCTGGTCACAGCCCGGGCAGCGGTACGTCTTGCCGAGTGCGCTGGCACCCGCCACATGCCGCACGCTCCACTCCTCGCCCTGCCAGCTCTCGCTGGACTGCCAGCCACCGTAACGGTCCGCGCGGTCGTCCTCGGCGCTCCGGCCGGAGCTCTGTCCGGAGGAGGAGGCTCCATTCGGGCCCTGGGGTCGGTTGCGACGCGGGGACACGGAACACCTCTCGGGGCTATACAGGAAGCAAGGGCTGTGTCCAGCCTACGACGCGCGCACGGGGGTACGCGTAGGGCACCAACCCGTACAAGTCCCCCTCCAGGGCGACCCATTCTCCAGACAATCCGCAAATCTCTTCGCCAGGCCGTGTCCTCGGCACGTGTCAGACGGTTATGCCCGGTGGGGGAGCTCCGGGTAGGAGCCAGGAAAGCAGGAAGAAACGATGCGCGTAGGTAGTTTTGTGCTGGCCGCCCAGTTCCCGGGCCAGGGCCAGGGGGAGGCGCTGCACCGGGCGGTGCGCACGGCGGAGGTGGCCGAGGAGGCCGGTCTGGACGCGGTCTGGCTGGCCGAACACCACTTCGTGCCGTACGGCACCTGCCCGTCCGCGGTCACGCTGGCGGCTTTACTGCTGGGCCGCACCAGGCGTCTCCAGGTCGGTACGGCCGTGAGCGTACTGCCGACGGTCCACCCGGTGGCACTCGGCGAACAGGCCGCGCTGCTGCATGTGACGAGCGGCGGTCGCTTCACACTCGGCGTGGGCCGGGGCGGGCCCTGGGTGGATCTGGAGGTGTTCGGGAGCGGCCTCGACGCCTACGAACGCGGCTTCCCGGAATCACTCGAACTGCTGATGCGCTGGCTGCGCGAACCGGCCGTGTCGGCCTCCGGGCCGCGCTTCTCGTTCCGTGAAGTCCCGGTCGTGCCGCGCCCGTCGGAGGCGCTGACGGAGGCGCCGGGGCCGGAGGTGGTGGTCGCGTGCACCTCGCCGGCGAGCGTCCGGCTGGCCGCCGAGCAGGGTCTGGCGATGCTGCTCGGAATGCATGTCGGGGACGAGGAGAAGGCCGAGATGGTCGCGCTGTGGCGGCAGCACGCGCGGGCGGCCGGACGGCCCGCCGAGGAGATCCTCGGCGCGGCCCATGTCTCGGCCGGCGTCTGCCAGATCGCCGACCGGCGCACCGACGCCGTGGAGACGCTGACGAAGGCGATGCCGGGCTGGCTGAAGCAGGGCCTGGAGGCCCATGTGACGGTGGACGGCCGGTTCCGCTCGATGCGCGATCCGCTCGCCTACACCGAACTGCTCTGCGGACTGCACCCGGTGGGGACCCCGCGGCTGTGTGCCGACCGGCTCGCGGCGACCTCCGAGCGGACCGGCATCTCCCGATTCGCCCTGCTGACCGAGGGCTCGGGGGACCTTGCGGCCACGGAGGAGAACGTACGACGGCTGGGTGCCGAGGTACTGCCGCACCTCCGGTGACCTCACACCTCCGCGGGGAGCTTGCCGCCCCAGTGACTTATTGCACCTCCCGCGTGTGGAGCGGCAAGCAAGCGGCTCACTGCGTCAGCAGTACCGGAGCTCCGCGTCAGCAGTCCCGGAGCTCCGGGGACTGGTTCAGGAGCTGACTGCGCACCGAGGTGAAGCGGGCCAGCCTCGCGTCCACCGAGACGTCCAGCGGGAACACCGCCACACGATGGCAGTTCTGGAAGGCCAGCCGCACACCGAAGTGCCGCTGCAGGGCGCCGCGTATGGCGTCACTCGCGAGCGCACGCAGCAGCTGACCGCGTGCCTGCTCGTCCGGCGGGGGCGTCTGGTTGTCGGCGAACTCTCCGCCGTCCACCTTCAGCTGGGCCACCAGGGAGCTGATCATCTCCCATGCATAGGGCAGGGAGGTCCGGACGCAGTCGACGAAATCTGCTTCGTCGACCTCGCCTCGCTCGGCCTGTTCGAGTAGGGCCGGTGAGACGTCGAGCGACATGGGTTCTCCTCTCGCACCCCCGAACAGCAGGGGTTGCCGGACAGGTATGGGGAGTTCGCGATACCGAACACGCTGAGTACACACACAGCGACCTCCCGTTCACTACGGTAGGCAACGGACGGTGACGCCACCAGGAGATTGCGTATATGCGACGGTCCCTTTAGGCACACAATCGGCCAGGGTTGAACAGGGGTGTGCAGGCGACCCGTCAGGATCGGTCGCTGGAGCCTGCTGAGAGGACGGATCAAGAGGCGCGACCCGCAGGGCCTCGGCCGAGGGCGATCAGGCGAATCGCGTGGAGGGCCGGGCGTCGAGTAGCGTTGCCGACCATGCGTCTCGTCATCGCCCGGTGCTCCGTCGACTACGCCGGCCGGCTCACCGCCCACCTTCCCTCGGCCCCCCGTCTGATCCTGGTCAAGGCGGACGGCAGCGTCTCGATCCACGCGGACGACCGGGCCTACAAGCCCCTCAACTGGATGTCGCCGCCGTGCACCCTCAAGGAGGGGGCGGGCGACGAGGAAGGCGTCTGGACGGTCATCAACAAGGCCGGCGAGAAGCTCATCATCACGATGGAGGAGGTCCTCCACGACTCCTCGCACGAGCTGGGCGTGGACCCGGGCCTGATCAAGGATGGCGTGGAAGCGCACCTGCAGGAGCTGCTGGCCGACCGTATCGAGACGCTCGGCGAGGGCTACACCCTGATCCGCCGCGAGTACATGACGGCGATCGGGCCGGTGGACATCCTGTGCCGGGACGCCGACGGCCGGACCGTCGCCGTCGAGATCAAGCGCCGGGGCGAGATCGACGGTGTGGAGCAGCTCACCCGCTACCTGGACCTGCTCAACCGCGACCCCCATCTCGCCCCCGTGCGAGGCGTCTTCGCGGCCCAGGAGATCAAGCCCCAGGCCCGCGTCCTCGCCACCGACCGCGGCATCGGCTGCACGATCCTGGACTACGACGCGCTGCGGGGCGTACAGGACGACAAACTGCGCTTGTTCTGAGCGGAACCTGAGTCCACCGCGGTTCCGGAGGCGCCGCAGGTCCGGAGGCGCCGCGGTTGTTCTGCAAGCCACACCGGTCCAGATGCCCGACCGACTCACCCGTCGCCCGCCCCATGAACCGGCGGCCGCCGCCCCACTTTTCCGCCGCGACGGGGGGTTGGCGGGGGGGCGGGGGGGGGGCGGCGGCTGGGGCGGGGGGCGTGGGGGGGGGCGCCCCGCCGCGCACGA
>NZ_JBSHAF010000013.1:66282-195873 GCF_053611365.1 Streptomyces sp. NPDC054813
ACCCGGTCCACTTGCCCCCCCCCACCCCCCCGCCCCCCCCCCCATCACCGGGGGCCCCCCCCCCCACTTTACCCCCGCTCGGGTGCTCAGCCCGTGCGGCGGTGGCCGGCGGTGCCGGAACGGCCTGAACCGGGTTCGGCACCACCGGCCCGCACCCTGGTGGTTGAGCACCGCTGCGGCGGAAAACGGGGCGGGCGCCGGAAGCCGGAGCGGCCACCGGAAGCCGGGACGGGCGTGGGAGTTCGGGGTGGGCGGTTGGCCGGGTCAGATCACCGTGCCGGTCGCGGTGCCGGGAGTGGTGCCCTCCGCCGCGCTCGACGTCGTGACGGTCGGGGAGTCGGAGGTCGGGCCGCTGGCCGAGTCGGTTGTGCTGGGGGTGTCGGTCGGGCCCGACGACGAGGGCGAAGGCGAATCGCTCGGCGTCGGTGACTCGGTCGACTTCGAAGGGGTCGGCGACGGTGACTTCGTGGTCGACCGTGTCGGCGACGGCGACTTGGACGGCGAGTGAGTCGTACCGCCACCGGAAGAGCTCTTCGTTCCCGTCGGAGTAGCCGAAGGCGTCACCTCGTCCGACGGTGGCGTCGGGTCGTCCGACGTGCCGAGCGTGCCGTCGGGGCCGGGGTCCGTCGGTTTGGTGGTCGCCGTGCCCGTGTCGCCCGTACCCGACGACTGCTTGGGATCGGCGCCCAGACTGCCGTCGCCCGTGCCCTCGCTCGCCGACGGGTTGACGCTCACGTTGTTGGCCGGGTTGTCGGCGTTGTCGTGGGAGGTCATGCCGAGCCCCACCACCGTGCCGAGGACCGCGGTGAGGAGGACGCCCGAGCCCACCGCCACCAGGTTGCGGCGGGCCATGCGTACCAGTCCGCCGCCGCCCTGCGCCGCCGGCGAGTGCTCCGGGACGCGGCGGGTGACCAGCGTCTCCGAGAGCGGGGAGTGGACGGCCGGGAAGGGCGTCGTGACACCGCCCGCCGGGGATATGGACTCCTCGTGGCGGGCGTCGGGGATCTCGTCGCCCGCCATCGCGGCGAGGCTGGGAATCACCTCGCCCGAACGGTCGGCGACCAGCGCCAGCGCACGTCGGCCGGCCGTCGTACCCCGCTTGTCGGAGAGCGCTCCGCGCAGCCCGATGGAGGCCTCCAGCTCCGCCCGGGCCCGGTCCAGCTGGTCGCCGCAGAGCGCGAGTATCCCCAAATCGTGGTGGAAATAGGCTTGTTCACCTACCTCGCCGGCCAGACGGGCGGCCTCCGCACCGGCCCGCAGCGCACGTTCCCACGCGCTCCAGTGCAGCCCGGCCGCGAACGCGGGCGCGGCCGTGCGGGCCAGTCGTACCGGCGTGGACTCCTCGTCCTCGGCCGGCGGCACGGTGGCCGGGACGAGAACCGCCAGGGCGGCGAGGACGGCGTCCGCCTCGGCGCACACCCGGTCGGGGGTGACGGAGGGGTGGCCGGCCCACCAGGAGTAGTGCTGGCCGGCGGTCAGGGCCTGGGCGTCGATGTCGTCGGCGTATCCGGCGGCCTCCAGCTGCTGCTGGACGCCCGCGGCGAGCCGGTAGCGGGAGCCGACCGGGGAGACCAGTCCGCAGCCCGCCAGTTCACCGAGGGCGGCGTCCGCGTGGGTGTCGCCGACCAGGGCGGGCAGATGGGCCTGGTGCGGGACCTCACCGCCGAGGGCGACCGCGAAGCGCAGGGTGGCGCGGGCGGAGGCGCTGAGGCGGGCGGCGAGCAGCGGGGCGGGCGCGGCGGCCTCGCCGAGGGACGGCAGCGGGACCTCTTCGGTCGCCTCGGCGTCGAAGGGCACTTCGACCGACATGTCGGACAGCTCGGACGCGAAGACGCCGAGCTCGTCGACGGCGCCGGTGCTGGCCCGCAGCTGGTCGCGCTGGCGCAGCAGCGCGCCTGCCTGGACGAATCGCAGCGGCAGGCCCTCGGACTCGAACCAGAGGTCGCCGGCCCAGTTGGCCTCCTCCTCGCTGAGCACCCGGCCGACCGCGCGCTCCAGGATGTCCACTCCCCCGGCCCGCTCCAGGCCGCTGAGGAAGACCTCCTCGACGGCCGAGTCGACGGTGGGCGCCGGCACGTCCGGAGTGGCGGCGATGAGGAAGGCGCACTCCGGGGTGGCGTCGACCAGCTCGTCGAGCCCGGAGCCGCCGAACTCGATGTCGTCGAGGACGACGACCGCGCCGATCTCACGGACCAGTTCGAGGAGTTCGTCGTGGTCGGGCCGGTGCGCGGGCGCCTTGTAGACGGCGTAGAAGAGGTCGTGGAGCAGGTCCGCGGGCGTGCGGTGGAAGCCGTTGAGGCGGACCACGCCGTCGGGGGCGAGGTCCGAGCAGTCGTCGGCGACCAGGTCGAGGAGCGCGGTGCGGCCGGAGCCCGAGGGGCCGGTGAGCCGGACGGAGCGGCCGCGGGCGAGGAGCCGTACCAGACGCTCGCGGTCGTCCTGGCGCTCCAGGAGCGGCAGCTCGGGCTGGGCGGGACCGGGCGGCACCGGCGGCCGGGCGGCGCGTTCGTACTCGGCGCGTTCGGCGGCGGTGCGCTTCTCCGGTCTGGCGGGGCGTTCGGTCGGCGGGCAGGGTTCTATCTCGCTGCCGTCGACCGGGTTCACGGTCAGCAGGAAGTCGCCGGAGACCAGCCGCGCCGTGCGGACGAGCGCCGACGCGCTCTGGCCGAAGTCGTTGGTGAGGGATTCCCTCGGCGGGCGCTGGCGCGGCGTGGTGCCGTCGCCGTCGTGGCCGTACGCCTCGGGTCCCGGGTTGATCGGGTCCATAGGTTCCTAGCCCCCCAAAAGCGTGGTGTGCCGTGAATGCGGGCCCCTCCCGGCCTGTTGCACACTGCGCTGTCGCTTCTGGTCCGGGCCCGCGCTCGAAGGGTGACAAGGCAGCGGGCGACCGAACCCTAAACCTTCGCACAGTATCTACGACAGTCCGGGGTACCGCGCCGTCCAAGACATCACAGTCTCGTGAGGATTGCGCACGACATTCGCTTGTGCGCGGTCCGTCCGGGTCTCCCCCGTCGCCCGGTCCACACCGTGTCCCACCCGTTCGCCGCCGCACACCCGGGGCAGGCGTGACACCCCGGTCCCGGGGTCAGACCCGGGGCGACGACTCCACCCCGATACCCCCCTCGATCGCCAGGATCCGGTGCAGCCTGGTGGCCACCAGCAGGCGCTGCATCTGCGGCGGTACGCCGCGCAGCACCAGACGGCGGCCGCAGCGGCCGGCCCGCCGGTGGGCCCCCATGATCACCCCGAGTCCGGTGGCGTCCCAGGAGTCCAGCTCGGACAGGTCCAGCACCAGATCGCCGACTCCGTCGTCGACGGCCGAGTGCAGGACCGTACGGGCGTCCGCCGCGCTGCGAACGTCGAGGCGGCCCCCGACGACCAGCTCGGCGTGGTCGCCCCTGATGTGCATATGCGCTCCCCGAGAGTGCGTGTCCTACTCCGTGAAAGTGATGTCCGGAGATGCAACGTCTGACTGCGTTCGACGGTCAGAGGTTGCCATCTGTAAGCGAACCGATACCGAATTCACCCCCGAGAGTGAAACTCTCGGGGCCTGTGCGTTTTCGGAGGCGGTTCAGAGGCTCTGGGTACGGGTGCCGGGCTGATGACGCACTGATGTCTCAGTACGTGTAGAAGCCCTGCCCGCTCTTGCGTCCGATGTCACCGGCGTCAACCATCCGGCGCATCAACTCCGGCGGGGCGAACTTCTCGTCCTGCGACTCGGTGTAGATGTTGCCGGTGGCGTGCAGCAGGATGTCGACGCCGGTGAGGTCCGCCGTGGCCAGCGGGCCCATGGCGTGACCGAAGCCCAGCTTGCAGGCCAGGTCGATGTCCTCGGCGGTGGCGACGCCCGACTCGTACAGCTTGGTGGCCTCGACGACGAGCGCCGAGATCAGCCGGGTTGTCACGAAGCCGGCGACGTCCCGGTTGACGACGATGCAGGTCTTGCCGGTGGACTCGGCGAACTCCCGTGCGGTGGCGAGGGTTTCGTCGCTGGTCTTGTAGCCCCGGACCAGTTCCACGAGCTGCATCATCGGCACCGGCGAGAAGAAGTGGACGCCGACGACCCGCTCGGGGTGCTCGGTGGCCGCCGCGATCTTGGTGATCGGGATGGCGGAGGTGTTGGAGGCGAGCACGGCGTCCGGGCGCACGATCTTGTCGAGCGCACGGAAGATCTCGTGCTTGACCTCCAGCTTCTCGAAGACGGCCTCGACGACGATGTCGGCGTCGGCGACCGCGTCCAGGTCGGTGGTCGTGGTGATGCGGGCCAGGGCGGCGTCGGCGTCGTGCGCCTCCAGCTTCCCCTTGCTCACGAACTTGTCGTACGAGGCCTGGATGCCCCCCACGGCACGGTCCAGCGCCTCGTCGGTGACGTCCCGCAGGACCACGTCCCAGCCGCCCTGCGCGGCGACCTGGGCGATGCCGGAACCCATCAGGCCGGCACCGATGACGGCAAGCTTCCGTGCCACTCCGCTCCCCTTACACGCTGTTGAGGTATGCCTCTTGGGCGGGACCCTAGCGCTCGTGAGGGGCCGGGAAACCCGGTAAGTAATGCGTGTCACGGTCTCAGGGCGTGAGACAACCGTCACGTCTCGTCAGCCGTGCCCTGCGGCAAGGTTCATTCCCGGCCACGTACCGCGTAGTTGAGCACCTTCTCGCTCAACAGCTCCTCGATGTCGTCCAGGAGGACCAGGACTTCTCTGGACACTTCACCCGGATCACGCTTTTCGAGCATCGCCCGCCCGATGGCCGCCATGACGGCCTGATGGGCCCAGTCGATCTGACCCGCGATCAGGGCCGGCAGCGGGTCGCCGGCAGGGGCACCGGCCTCCTCGCGCAGGGTCTGCTCCAGGCACTCCCGGACCTGCTGCTGCATGCCCCACAGCCGGGAGCGCAGGGCGGGCGCGTCATGCAGGACGCGCATGAAGCGGTCGTAGCCCGCGGCCAGGCCGATGCCCGGCGACACCGCCTCGACCTCGCGACGCAGTTCACGCAGGACGGCCCGGGCGGCGGACTCCCCCGGGTCCCGGCCGCGCACCCAGCGCGAGAGCCGGTCCACCATTCCGGCGGCCCGGTCGAGGAAGAGGTCCTCCTTGGCCGGGAAGTAGTTGTAGACGGTGTTCACGGAGACGTCGGCGGCTTCCGCGATCTCCGCGACGGTCACCGCGCCGAAGCCGCGCTCGAGGAACAGCCCGGTGGCCATGTCCGAGATGTACTGCCGGGTCTGCCGTTTCTTCCGCTCCCTGAGCCCCTCTGCCATGTCCGGATCCTAGCCGTTCTGGGCAGCATGAAATCTTGGAGTCATTGCAAACTTTAAGAGACTCTGTTTTTCTGGACGCCATGACAGCAGTCATCAGCGCGGCCGGACTGGCCCGTACCTTCCAGACGAAACGCGGCCCCGTAGAGGCGGTCCGCGGCATCGACCTCACCATCCACGAGGGCGAGATCCTCGGCTTCCTCGGGCCGAACGGCGCCGGCAAGACCACCACCCTGCGCATGCTCACCACCCTGCTCGCCCCGACCGGCGGCAGCGCCACGGTGGCGGGCCGTGATCTGGCCTCCGACCCGGCGGGCGTGCGCGCCGCCTGCGGTTACGTCGCCCAGTCGAGCGGGGTCGACGGACAGCTCGCCGCCCGGGAGGAACTGGTCACCCAGGGCCGCCTTTACCGGCTGACGAGGGCTCAGGCGACGGCTCGCGCCGAGGAGTTGGCGCTCGACCTGGGGGTCGCCGACCTCCTCGACCACAGGGTCGCCACGCTGTCCGGTGGTCAGCGGCGCCGCCTGGACATCGCGCTGGCGCTGACGCACCGCCCTCGCGTGCTGTTCCTCGACGAGCCGACCACCGGCCTGGACCCGGGCAGCCGCGCCGGTCTGTGGGACCTGGTCCGGCGGCTGCGCGACGAGCACGGCACGACGGTCTTCCTGACCACCCACTACCTGGACGAGGCGGACGCCCTGGCCGACCGGCTGGTGATCGTCGACCGCGGCGAGGTCGCGGCCGAGGGCACCCCGGCCGCCCTCAGGCTCCGCCACGGCGGCTCTCCCGACGCCTCCCTCCAGGACGCGTTCCTCGCCATTACCGGCCGCAGCCCCGCCCCGGCCGACCCCGCCCCCGTCGCCGTATAGGAGCCCGATGAGGACCCCCATGAGGATCCCGATGACGTTCGTCCGCGACACCGCGCTGGTCTACGGCCGCTGTCTGCGTCAGTCCCTGCACTCGCCGCTCGCACTGCTCTTCGGCCTGCTGATGCCCCTGTTGTATCTGCTGTTCTTCGGCCCGCTGCTGACCCGGCTGCCCCTGGGCGGCCGGAGCAGCTCCTGGCAGGTGCTCGTCCCCGGACTGCTGCTCCAACTCGGCCTGTTCGGTGCCGCCTTCGCCGGCTTCGGAGTCATCGTCGAGAAGGCGCAGGGGGTCGTGGAGCGGATGCGGGTGACTCCGGTCAGCCGGCCGGCCCTGCTGCTCGGCCGGGTGCTGCGGGACGCCACGGTGATCGTCTTCCAGGCGGTGCTGCTGGTCCTGGCCGCGCTGCCGCTGGGGCTGCGCGCCCCGCTGCCGGGCGTGTTCATCGGCTTCGGCTTCGTGGCACTCCTCACGGTCGCGCTGGGCTCGCTGTCGTACGCGGCGGCGATGCGGGTGAGCACCCCGCAGGAGTTCGGCCCGGTGATCAACGCGGTCACCATGCCCTCGATGCTGCTCTCCGGCCTGATGCTGCCGATCTCGCTGGGCCCCGCCTGGCTGGACGTCCTCTCGCACCTCGTCCCGTTCCGCTACCTGGTGGACGCGATGCGCGACGCGTACGCCGGTGCGTACACGACCGCCCACATGCTGTACGGCGTGCTGGTCGCCGTCGCCTTCACGACACTCGCCGTGACGGTGGGCACACGCGCGTTCCGGACGGCCGGAGCGTAACTACGCTGGTCGCATGGTCAATCTGACGCGCATCTACACCAGGACCGGCGACCAGGGCAGCACCGCTCTCGGGGACATGAGCCGGGTCGCCAAGACCGATCTGCGGATCTCGGCGTACGCGGACGCCAACGAGGCGAACGCGGCGATCGGCACGGCGATCGCGCTGGGCGGGCTGGACGAGGAGGTCGTCAAGGTGCTCACCCGGGTGCAGAACGACCTGTTCGACGTGGGGGCGGACCTGTCGACGCCGGTCGTGGAGAACCCGCAGTTCCCGCCGCTGCGGGTCGAGCAGTTCTACATCGACAGGCTGGAGGCGGACTGCGACCGCTTCAACGAGCGGCTGGAGAAGCTCCGTTCGTTCATCCTGCCCGGCGGCACCCCCGGCGCGGCCCTGCTCCACCAGGCCTGCACGGTCGTGCGGCGGGCCGAGCGGTCGACGTGGGCCGCGCTGGAGGTGCACGGCACCCAGGGAAAGGACGGCGGCATGAACCCGCTGGCCGCGACCTACCTCAACCGGCTGTCGGACCTGCTGTTCATTCTCGCCCGCACGGCCAACAAGGACGTCGGGGACGTGCTGTGGGTGCCGGGCGGGGAGCGCTGAGTCCGGGCGGTCCCCGCCCCTCCCCCGCTGCTCAGCGGCCGGTGTCGTCCTGGGCCGCGTCGCTGTCCGCCCGCGCGACCGCGGACTCGGCCGCGGCCACCTTCTGCTGCATCTCCGGGTAGCCGGAGGGGGTCGCGGGGGCGTGCTGCGCCGTACCGCCGTCGTGGGCGCAGCCGACGCAGAGCCCCGCGAGGAGGGCGACCGCGACGGCCGCGAGCCTCGGGCGCATCAGCTCGCGCCCGCGTCGTTGTTCCGGCACCACGTCCGGACGTCGGCCAGATCGCTCTGCCGCTGCCGGAGGGTGGGGACGAGGGACTTGCGGAAGGTCAGCCGGTCCTGCAGATAAGTGGCGACCTCGCTGTGCCCCGCCGCCTTCGCGTTGTCCACCCGCTGCTGCAACCGGGCGATCGAACCGCGCCGGTCCGCCCCGGCGTTCAGCCGCTGCAGCGCGCGGTCGATGCGCCGGTCGATCTTCGGCGCCCGCTTGCACAGCGCCTGTGCGCCGTCACCGGTCGGCGTCGCCGCCGGGGCCGGCGTGCTGTCGGCCGTCGCCACGCCGGTGCCGGTCGTCATCAGCGCGGCCGCCGCCAGCCCCACGAGGAGGGTGCGCCGCCTTCGTCGTACATACATCTCTGCCTCCGTTCCCCGGGCGGTCCCGTGGTCCGCCCGACGCGACGGACGCTAGGGACCGTCTTTGGGGAAACTCTGTGACCGGTTTGCCCCGGCTGTGTCGATCAGCCAGTCCCGGTGGGCGGGCAGTTCGCCGCCGGCCCGGGGCATGCGCACCTGGAAGCGGGCGCCGGAGCCGTCCGGACCGCCGGTGACCGTGACCTCGCCCTGGTGCAGTGCCGTCTGCTGGGCCACCAGAGTCAGGCCGAGCCCGGAGCCGGTGCTGCCCGGCCCGCGCCGGAACCGCTCGAAGACGCGGCCCCGCTCCCCGGGCGGCACGCCGGGTCCGTGGTCGTCGACGGTGATCACGACCTGCTCGCCCGCGCTCCGCAGCCCGACCCCCACGCATGCCCGGCCGTCCGCGTCCCGGCCGTGGGCCAGCGCGTTGGCCAGCAGGTTGTCGAGCAGCAGCCGCAGGCCCGGTTCCCAGCCGTGGACCGTGAGCCCGGGGGCCGCGTCGACGGTGATCAGGGCGTCCGGGGTGCGCCGCCGGGCCTCGGCCACCGCCGCGTCGGCGACCTCGGAGAGGTCTACGGTCCGGAGCGCTTCCGCCTCCACCAGGTCGCCGCGCCCCAGCTCGCGCAGCATCACCAGCAGACCGAACAGCCGGGCGTGCTCGTGACGCAGGTCGGTGAGGACCTCGGCGCGGTCCGGCTCGGCGAGGTCGGGATGCGCGACGAGGATGTCGAGGTTGGTGCCCAGGCTCATGAGCGGGGTGCGCAGCTCGTGGGCGGCGGCCGAGGAGAAGGAGCGGGCGGTGTCCAGGGCTTCGGCGGTGCGGGCGGCCTGTTCGTCGTAGCGGGCGAGGGCTTTCTGGAGGGTGGCGGCCAGGTCGTCGACCTCGGTGACGCCGGTCGGTTCGTGGTGCAGCCGGGTGGCGCTGGTGCGCGGGTCGAGGCCGGCGGCACGGCGGCCGAGGCGGCGCAGGGGGCCGGTGGCGCCGGTGGCGATGCCCCAGGCGAGCAGGCCGGAGAGGGGGGCGGCGAGCAGGGTGGTGGCGAGCACGCGGCGCCGGACGAGACGGAGTTGGGCCTGGTCGGCGGCGTTGGGCGCGAAGACCCACAGGGTGCCCGAGCCGCGGGCGGTGGTGATCGGCCGTGACAGGGCCCGCCAGCTGGTGCCGCCGTCCCGGACGGTGACCGGGGTGCGGGCCGCCCGGTCCGGCAGCCGGACCGAGGCGTCCGGCTGGGGGCCGCCGCTGAAGGTGCCGTCCGGTGCGACGACCCGTACGCCGACGTCCAGGGCCGCGCTGAACAGCTGTCGTTCCCTGGTGTCGGCCGCCTTGGGCCGGCCGCCCGCGCTGGCCCGCAGCAGGGCGCGGGCGTCCGGGGCCACGGCGGTGGCGCGGGCCCGGAGGTGGTCGTCCTCGGCGCTGTGCAGGTCGTGGTCGACCAGCTGGAGCAGCAGCCAGCCGGAGGCCAGCACCAGCAGCGGCACGGTCACCCCGACGGCGAGGCCGATGCGGGTGGAGAGCCTCACGGCTCCTCCCTCAGCACGAAACCCACGCCGCGTACGGTGTGCACCAGCCTGGGCCGCCCGTCCGCCTCCAGTTTGCGGCGCAGATAGCTGACGAACGTGTCGACGGTGTCGGTGCGCACGTCGAAGTCGTAGCCCCACACCCGGTCCAGGAGCTGGTCCCGGGTGAGGACCAGCCCGGCGTTGCGGGCGAGCACCTCGAGGAGTTCGAACTCGCGGCGGGTCAGGTCCAGGGGCCGTTCGTCCCGCGCGGCGGTGCGGGCCGCCGGGTCGATGACCAGCCCGGCCACCCGCAGCACCTCCCGCCCGGCGGGCGGCCGGCGGCGCAGCAGCGCGCGCAGCCGCAGCACCAGTTCCTGCAGCGCGAACGGCTTGACCAGGTAGTCGTCGCCGCCCGCCTGGAGTCCGGCTATCCGGTCGGCGGTCTCGTCCAGCGCGGAGAGCATGAGGACGGGAAGGTCCTGACCGTCGTCACGGAGCCGTTCACAGACCTCGATGCCGCTCATGCCGGGCATCGAGACATCGAGGACAAGCACGTCCGGCGGGGCGTCCCGGACGGCGGCCAGGGCCTGCGGTCCGCTCTCCGCCGTGCGCACCGCGAAGCCGCTCAGCCGCAGCCCGCGCTCCAGGGAGCGCCGGATGGCCGCGTCGTCGTCCACGACCAGCACGGCCCCCGGCCGGTCCGCCTCGCTCATGCCCGCCTCCCTCGCTCGGTGTCCGGCCAGCGTACGGTCCCCGTTCGGGCGGCCGGCCGAGGGATCCGTCGATCCGCCTCGGGTACGGCAGGCCGTCCGGGGGCGGTGTCGCGGGCCGGCCGGAGCCGGCCGAGGCCACGGCGAAGACGCACGTCAGTCGGCCGCCGGGCGGGCCAGAGCCACACAGCCGGGGCAAGCGGCGCCACCGGCGGAGGAGTTGGGCGGCCGGCACCCGCTTCCGGATAGTGGTCCAGACCTATTGACCGGTGGTCCAGACCTTTCTATTCTCGCGGCACTGTGGGTGCGAAGGCTCAGTCGCACCCCCCAACTCCCCATAGGAGGCGCACGATGCGCTTCAGACACAGAGCCGCGGCAGGGTTCGCGACCCTGTTGCTCCCCCTGGCCGGCCTGGTCGGCCTCGCGGCCCCCGCCCAGGCCGCGACGACCGCCACCGCCACCTACACCAAGACCCAGGACTGGGGCACCGGCTTCGGCGGCCAGTGGACCGTCAAGAACACCGGTACCACGTCGATCAGTTCCTGGACCGTCGAGTGGGACTACCCCTCCGGCACCTCGGTCACCTCCGCCTGGGACGCGGACGTCACCTCCTCCGGCACCCACTGGACCGCCAAGAACAAGTCCTACAACGGCTCCATCGCCCCCGGCGCCTCGGTCTCCTTCGGCTTCAACGGCGCGGGTTCCGGCGCCCCGAGCAACTGCCTTCTCAACGGCGCCAGTTGTGACGGCGGCACCACCGTCCCCGGTGACACGGCGCCCTCCGCGCCCGGCACCCCGACCGCCTCCGCCATCGCCGACACCTCGGTGAAGCTGAGCTGGTCCGCCGCCACCGACGACAAGGGCGTCAAGAACTACGACGTGCTGCGCGACGGCAGGGTCGTCTCCACGGTGACCACCACGTCGTACACCGACACGGGTCTCACGGCCGGTACCGACTACTCCTACACGGTCCAGGCCCGCGACACCGCGAACCAGACCGGTCCGGTCAGCGGCGCGGTCTCCGTCCACACCACGGGCGGTACGACCACTCCCCCGACCACCGGCTCCAAGGTCAAGCTCGGCTACTTCACCGAGTGGGGCATCTACGGCCGCAACTACAACGTCAAGAACCTGGTGACGTCGGGATCGGCCGCGAAGATCACGCACATCAACTACGCCTTCGGCAACGTCACCAACGGCCAGTGCGCCATCGGCGACGCCTACGCCGACTACCAGAAGACGTTCACCGCCGACCAGTCGGTCAGCGGTGCCGCCGACACCTGGGACCAGCCGCTGGCCGGCAACTTCAACCAGCTGCGCGAGCTGAAGGCCAAGTACCCGAACATCAAGGTCCTGTGGTCCTTCGGCGGCTGGACCTGGTCCGGCGGCTTCGCCCAGGCCGCGGCCAACCCGACCGCGTTCGCCGACTCCTGCTACAACCTGGTCGAGGACCCGCGCTGGGCCGATGTCTTCGACGGCATCGACATCGACTGGGAGTACCCGAACGCCTGCGGGCTGAGCTGCGACACCAGCGGGGCCGCGGCCTACAAGAACCTGATGGCCGCGCTGCGCGCCAAGTTCGGCTCGAACAACCTGGTCACCGCGGCCACCACCGCGGACGGCACCTCCGGCGGCAAGATCGACGCCGCGGACTACGCGGGCGCGGCCCAGTACGTCGACTGGTACAACGTGATGACGTACGACTTCTTCGGCGCCTTCGACGCGGACGGCCCGACCGCCCCGCACTCCCCGCTCACCACCTACACCGGCATCCCGACGCCCGGCTTCACCACGGCCGACGCGATCGCCAAGTACAAGGCGAAGGGCGTCCCCGCGAGCAAGCTGCTGATCGGCATCGGCTTCTACGGCCGCGGCTGGACGGGCGTGACGCAGGACGCGCCGGGCGGTACGGCGACCGGTCCGGCGCCGGGCACCTACGAGCAGGGCATCGAGGACTACAAGGTGCTCAAGACGTCCTGCCCGGTCACCGGCACCGTCGCGGGCACGGCGTACGCGCACTGCGGCAGCAACTGGTGGTCCTACGACACGCCTTCGACGATCGCCGGGAAGATGAGCTGGGCCAAGTCCCAGAGTCTCGGCGGCGCGTTCTTCTGGGACTTCAGCGGTGACACCAGCGACGGCGAACTGGTGAGCGCCATCAACTCGAACCTGTAGTAACCCACCTGAGCAAGATTCGCCCTTCCCCGGACTCCGTCCGGGGAAGGGCGAATGTGGTTAAGCCACATTCACCCGCTGTCCGGGCGGGGCTGCTTCCAGCCACGCGAGGAATCCGGTCAGCGCGTCTTCGCTCATGGCGAGTTCGAGGCGGATGCCCCGATGGAGACAGGTGAGGATCACCGCATCGGAGAGCAGCGCCAGTTCCTCCTCGCCCTCCGGGAGGCGGCGGCCGGCCACCTCGATCCGGTCGCGTTCCAGGACCCGGCGGGGCCGGTAGGCGTAGGAGAAGACCCGGTACCACTCGACGCTGTCGCCGTTGTAGCGGGCGACGCCGTAGCTCCAGCCCTTGCCGTTGGTGTCCGGTTTCTCGGGGACGTCCCAGCGCAGCGAACAGTCGAAGGTGCCGCCGGAGCGCTGGATCAGTCTGCGCCGCAGCCCGAACAGGAAGAGTCCCACCACCACGAGCGCGACCACGATTCCGCACACAGTCAGAGCGAGGACCATCGGCACCGACCTCCTCGTCTCCTAGGTAATGGAACGTAAAAAGACCCAGATCTACCTCAGCCGCGGCTGGGACCGGATGGCTCCGGTCCCAGCCGCGGCTGAGTTACGTCAACGCATACGCGCAGTGTGTCAGCGAGACGTCGCCGCCCGCAGTCGGACGTCGGCGCGTCGCTCGGCAGTGGCGTCGCCCTCCGCCTTCGCGCGCTCCAGCTCCCGCTCCGCGCGCTGGACGTCGATCTCGTCCGAGAGCTCGGCGATCTCGGCCAGCAGCGACAGTTTGTTGTCCGCGAACGAGATGAAACCGCCGTGCACCGCGGCGACGACCGTCCCACCTTCACTCGTACGGATGGTCACCGGGCCCGACTCCAGCACACCCAGCAGCGGCTGGTGACCGGGCATGACGCCGATGTCGCCGGACGTGGTGCGCGCGACGACCAGGGTCGCCTCGCCGGACCAGACCTGACGGTCGGCGGCGACCAGCTCGACATGCAGCTCAGCAGCCAAAGGTGGCTCCTCGGGTCACCACCCGGTGGGATCACCGGGTGTTGGATACAAGTCTAATGGGCGTGAGTGAGGGGGCGGGACGCGCCCGCCCCCTCACACGAACTCAGGTGAGTTCAGGAGACGCCCAGCTCCTTGGCGTTGGCCTTGAGGTCCTCGATGCCACCGCACAGGAAGAACGCCTGCTCCGGGAAGTGGTCGTACTCGCCGTCGATGATCGCGTTGAAGGCCACGATCGACTCGTCCAGCGGCACGTCCGACCCGTCGACGCCGGTGAACTGCTTGGCGACGTGGGTGTTCTGGGACAGGAAGCGCTCCACGCGACGGGCCCGGTGGACGACGAGCTTGTCCTCCTCGCCGAGCTCGTCGATACCGAGGATCGCGATGATGTCCTGGAGGTCCTTGTACTTCTGCAGGACCGTCTTGACGCGCATGGCGGTGGCGTAGTGGTCCGCCGCGATGTAGCGCGGGTCCAGGATCCGGGACGTGGAGTCCAGCGGGTCCACGGCCGGGTAGATGCCCTTCTCGGAGATCGGACGGGAGAGCACCGTCGTCGCGTCGAGGTGGGCGAACGTGGTGGCCGGGGCCGGGTCGGTCAGGTCGTCCGCGGGGACGTAGATCGCCTGCATCGAGGTGATCGAGTGACCACGGGTCGAGGTGATGCGCTCCTGCAGGAGACCCATCTCGTCGGCCAGGTTCGGCTGGTAGCCCACGGCGGAGGGCATGCGGCCGAGCAGGGTCGAGACCTCGGAACCGGCCTGCGTGAAGCGGAAGATGTTGTCGATGAAGAACAGCACGTCCTGCTTCTGCACATCGCGGAAGTACTCCGCCATGGTCAGACCCGCGAGGGCCACGCGCAGACGGGTGCCCGGGGGCTCGTCCATCTGGCCGAAGACAAGGGCGGTCTTGTCGATGACGCCCGAGTCCGCCATCTCCTCGATGAGGTCGTTGCCCTCACGCGTGCGCTCGCCGACACCGGCGAACACGGAGACACCGTCGTGGTTGTTGGCGACGCGGTAGATCATCTCCTGGATGAGCACCGTCTTGCCGACGCCGGCACCGCCGAACAGACCGATCTTGCCGCCCTTGACGTACGGGGTCAGCAGGTCGATGACCTTGACGCCGGTCTCGAACATCTCGGTCTTCGACTCGAGCTCGTCGAAGTTCGGGGCCTTGCGGTGGATGGACCAGCGCTCGCCCGTGTACTGCTCGTCGACGTTCAGCACCTCACCGAGGGTGTTGAACACCTTGCCCTTGGTGAAGTCGCCGACCGGGACGGTGATGCCGTCGCCGGTGTCGGTGACCGGGGCCTGGCGGACCAGACCGTCGGTGGGCTGCATCGAGATCGTCCGGACCAGGCCGTCGCCCAGGTGCTGGGCGACCTCCAGGGTCAGGATCTTCTTCTCGCCGGCGTTGGCCGGGTCGGCCACCTCGACGTGCAGGGCGTTGTAGATCTCCGGCATCGCGTCGACGGGGAACTCCACGTCGACGACCGGGCCGATGACCCGGGCGACGCGGCCCGTGGCCGTCGCGGTCTCAACAGTGGTGGTCATTAGCGGTCACTCCCCGCGGTCGCGTCGGCCAGGGCGCTGGCGCCACCGACGATCTCGCTGATTTCCTGGGTGATTTCGGCCTGGCGGGCCGCGTTGGCAAGCCGGGAGAGCGTGTTGATCAGCTCGCCCGCGTTGTCGGTCGCCGACTTCATCGCGCGCCGCGTGGCGGCGTGCTTCGAAGCGGCCGACTGGAGGAGCGCGTTGTAGATACGGCTCTCCACATAGCGCGGCAGAAGGGCGTCGAGGACGTCTTCCGCCGAGGGCTCGAAGTCGTACAGCGGGAGGATCTCGCCCGGGGGCCTCTCCTCCGCGACCTCTTCGAGGCGCAGCGGCAGCAGTCGGGCGTCGAGCGCCGTCTGCGTCATCATCGACACGAACTCGGTGTAGACGATGTGGAGTTCGTCCACGCCGCCGTCCGCCGTCTCCGTCTCGATGGCCTCGATCAGAGGCGCCGCGACCTTCTTGGCGTCCGCGTACGAGGGCTCGTCGGTGAAGCCCGACCACGACTCCACGACCTTGCGCTCGCGGAAGTTGTAGTGGGCCAGACCGCGGCGGCCGACGATGTACGTGTCGACCTCCTTGCCCTCCGCCTCGAGACGCGCCGTCAGCTGCTCGGCGGACTTGATGGCGTTGGAGTTGAAGGCACCGGCCAGACCGCGGTCGCTCGTGAGGAGCAGGACCGCGGCACGGGTCGGGTTCTCCGCCTCCGTGGTGAGCGGGTGCTTGGTGTTCGAACCCGTACCGACCGCCGTGACCGCGCGGGTGAGCTCGGTCGCGTACGGCGCGGAGGCCCGCACCTTGCGCTGTGCCTTGACCACACGTGAGGCGGCGATCATCTCCATCGCCTTGGTGATCTTCTTGGTCGCGGTGACGGATCGGATGCGACGCTTGTAGACCCGGAGCTGGGCTCCCATGAGTCAGGTCCCTTCCTTACGTCACTTGGCCGCGGCCGGGGCGTCCTCGCCGAGAAGCTTGCCGTCCGAGGTCTCGAACTGCTTCTTGAACTCGGCGATCGCGTCGGCAACAGCGGTGAGGGTGTCGTCCGACATCTTGCCGCCCTCCTTGATGGAGGTCATGAGGCCCTGCTCCTTGCGGTGCAGGTACTCCAGGAGCTCCTTCTCGAAGCGGCGGATGTCGGAGACCGGGACGTCGTCCATCTTGCCGGTGGTGCCGGCCCACACGGAGACGACCTGGTCCTCGGTCGGCATCGGCTGGTACTGAGCCTGCTTCAGCAGCTCGACCAGTCGGGAACCGCGCTCCAGCTGCGACTTCGACGCGGCGTCCAGGTCGGAACCGAAGGCGGCGAACGCCTCCAGCTCGCGGTACTGGGCGAGGTCCAGACGGAGGCGGCCGGAGACCTGCTTCATCGCCTTGTGCTGCGCGGAACCACCGACTCGGGAGACGGAGATACCGACGTTCAGCGCGGGGCGCTGACCGGCGTTGAACAGGTCCGACTCCAGGAAGCACTGGCCGTCGGTGATGGAGATGACGTTGGTCGGGATGAACGCCGAGACGTCGTTGGCCTTGGTCTCGACGATCGGCAGACCGGTCATCGAACCGGCGCCCATCTCGTCGGACAGCTTGGCGCAGCGCTCCAGCAGACGGGAGTGCAGGTAGAAGACGTCACCCGGGTAGGCCTCGCGGCCCGGCGGGCGGCGCAGCAGCAGCGACACGGCGCGGTAGGCGTCGGCCTGCTTCGAGAGGTCGTCGAAGATGATGAGGACGTGCTTGCCGTCGTACATCCAGTGCTGGCCGATGGCCGAACCGGTGTACGGCGCCAGGTACTTGAAGCCGGCCGGGTCGGACGCCGGGGCGGCGACGATGGTCGTGTACTCCAGCGCGCCGGCCTCTTCGAGGGCGCCACGCACGGAGGCGATGGTCGAACCCTTCTGACCGATGGCGACGTAGACGCAGCGGACCTGCTTCTTCGGGTCGCCCGAGCGCCAGTTGTCACGCTGGTTGATGATCGTGTCGACGGCCAGGGCGGTCTTGCCGGTCTGACGGTCACCGATGATCAGCTGGCGCTGGCCGCGGCCGACCGGGGTCATCGCGTCGACGGCCTTGTAGCCGGTCTCCATCGGCTCGTGCACCGACTTACGGGCCATGACGCCCGGAGCCTGCAGCTCCAGGGCGCGGCGGCCGGACGTCTCGATCTCGCCGAGGCCGTCGATCGGGTTGCCGAGCGGGTCGACGACGCGGCCGAGGTAGCCCTCGCCCACCGCGACGGAGAGGACCTCACCGGTGCGGTGCACCGGCTGACCCTCCTCGATGCCGCTGAACTCACCGAGGACGATGGCGCCGATCTCGCGCTCTTCCAGGTTGAGCGCGAGGCCGAGGGTGCCGTCCTCGAACTTCAGCAGTTCGTTGGCCATGGCCGAGGGCAGGCCCTCGACCTTCGCGATGCCGTCGCCGGCAAGGGTGACCGTACCGACCTCCTCGCGCGAGGCCGCGTCCGGCTTGTACGACTGGACGAAGTTCTCCAGCGCGTCCCGGATCTCCTCCGGCCGGATCGTGAGCTCCGCCATCTGGGTTCCCTGCTCTCCTTGTTGGGCCCGAAGTTTCACTTGGGGGGTCTGGGGGCGACCCCCAGGATTCTTCATGTACGGCCCAACCCGGGCCGTCGTAAGTACGTACTGCTTGTTCTCGACTACCGAGGTGCTAGCTCGCCATGCGGCGGGCCACGTCCTCCAGCCGGTCCGCGATGGAACCGTTGATGACCTCGTCACCGACCTGCACCCGGATCCCGCCGACGACCTCGGGGTCGACGTCGAGGTTGAGGTGCATCGCGCGGCCGTAGAGCTTCGCGAGGGCGGCGCCCAGGCGTCGCTTCTGCGGCTCGCTCAGCGGCACCGCGGAGGTGACGACGGCGACGACGCGGCTGCGGCGCTCCGCGGCGAGCTTGGAGAGGGCCTCCAGGCCCGCTTCCAGGCTACGTCCCCGCGGCGCGGTCACAAGGCGCGTGACCAGACGCTCGGTGACCGGCTTGGCACGGCCGCCGAGCAGCCGGTGCAGCAGCTCGGTCTTGGCCGGGGTGCCGGCCTTGCGGTCGGTGAGCGCGGCGCGCAGCTCGGTGCTGGAGGAGACGATCCGGCCGAAGCGGAACAGCTCGTCCTCGACGTCGTCCAGCGTGCCCGACTTCTCCGCGGCCGTGAGCTCGGCGGTGTTCGCCAGCTCCTCCAGCGCGTCCACCAGGTCGCGGGACTGCGACCAGCGGGACCGGACCATGCCGGACACCACGTCGGCGGTGGACTCGCCGACCTGGCCGCCGATCAGGCGCCGGACCAGCTCGGCCTTGGCCTCGCCGGACTGCGCCGGGTCGGTGAGGACCCGGCGCAGGCCGCCCTCGCGGTCGAGCAGCGTGGTGACGGCCGCCAGCTCGTCCGCGAGCCGCGTCGCGTCCACGGACGTCGAGTCCGTCAGCGCGTCGAGACGCTCACGTGCGGCTGCCAGTGCCTCGCGGCTCGCTCCGTTCATCGGGCCGCCTCGGCCTTCTCCTCAAGCTCGTCGAGGAAGCGGTCGATCACGCGGCTCTGCCGGGCGTGGTCCTCCAGGGACTCGCCGACGAGCTTGCCGGCCAGGTCGGTGGCCAGCTGACCCACGTCCTGACGCAGCGACTGCGCGGCGGACTTGCGGTCGGCCTCGATCTGGGCGTGACCGGCGGCGACGATCTCCTCACGCTGCCGCTGGCCCTCGGCGCGCATCTCGGCGATGAGGGTGGCGCCCTGCTCCTGAGCCTCCTGGCGCAGGCGCGCGGCCTCGTGCCGGGCCTCGGCCAGCTGCGCCTTGTACTGCTCAAGGACGCTCTGGGCCTCGGTCTGCGCGGCCTCGGCCTTCTCGATACCGCCCTCGATCGCCTCGCGGCGCTGCTCCAGAACCTTGTTGATGTTCGGAAGGAGCTTCTTGGCGAGGAAGCCGAAGACGATGACGAAGGCGATGAGGCCGATGACGAGCTCTGGGATCGGCGGGATGAGGGGGTTCTCGGCCTCCTCCGCCGCCAGCTGAACCAGGGGGCTCATATCAGTGCCTTTCGTCTAAACGTGCGCTGCGGTCGGGTCAGGAGGCCGGGTAGACGAACGGCATGACCAGACCGATCAGGGCGAGCGCCTCACAGAAGGCGAAGCCGAGGATCTGGTTGGCGCGGATCAGGCCGGCCGCCTCGGGCTGGCGGGCGAGGGCCTGGGTGCCGTTACCGAAGATGATGCCGACGCCGACGCCCGGGCCGATCGCGGCGAGGCCGTAACCGATGGAGCCGAGGTTGCCCTTGATCTGGACAGCGGCCAGGGTCTCGTGCAGAACGGACATGCCGGTTCTTCCTTCTCTTTCAATGACCGGTGGGGGTTGGCCACCGGATGTCATGGATGGACAGACAGGGAGCTCAGTGGGACTCGGCGAGCGCGCCCTGGATGAAGCTGCAGGTCAGCAGTACGAAGACGTATGCCTGGACAGCCTGGATGAAGAGCTCGAAGGCGGTCATCACGAGGACCATCACGAACGAGACACCGGAGTAGGCGATGCCGACGCCGTTGAGCATGTACCAGCTGGCAACCGTGAAGAGCAGCAGCAGGGTGTGGCCGGCGAACATGTTCGCGAAGAGCCGGACGGCGTGGGTGAAGGGCCGCACGAGCAGGTTCGAGAAGAGCTCGATCGTCATCGAGAGCGGAAGGACCGCCCCGAGCGACTTGTCGTAGCCGGTGAAGTTCTTGAAGGCGCCGACGAAGCCGTGCCGCTTGAAGGTCAGCGAGACCCACAGGATGTAGACGATCGCGGCAAGGGCGGCGGGGTACGAGATGATCGCGGTCACCGGGAACTGGGCGATCGGGATGATCGACCAGAGGTTCATCATCCAGATGAAGAAGAAGAGCGAGACGACGAGCGGGACGTACTTCTCGCCTTCCTTCTTGCCGATGGTCTCGTAGACGACACCGCGGCGGACGAAGTCGTATCCGGCCTCGGCCACCATCTGGAGCTTCCCCGGGACGACCTTCGGCCTGGCGAAGGCGGCCCAGAAGAAGCCGACGACGATGATCGACCCGAGCAGCGCCAGCAGCATCGTCTTGTTGAAGTACACGTTGCTGTCCGCGCCGCCCCAAAGCGGCTTGAACAGGAACGAGTGCAGGCCCGGAGCGACCGTGTCGAAACCGCACCCGTCGTTTCCGAACAGGTGACAGCTCGTGTCGAAAGCGAGCGTCTGCATCGGGTCAGCACTCACCGCGGGCTCCTTCAGCGTGGCGCATAGGTACGGCAACCTCGTTGTGTCGGCGCGGCGCAGGGCCGCGGTTCGGCACGGGACTGGTGTTACGGATGTGGGGGCGGCTGGGGGGCATCTCGCCTCGCGATTGAGCAGGCGTCAGCTCAGATGCCCGCGCCCGCGATGCCGCAGTTGGCACCGGACGATAGCAGCATCTCTCCTGCGCCTTTATCCCGGGCCTACCTCTCACGACGACTGCCCGGTCTTGTCGGGCTCGACGTAGAGGATCTTGGCCTTCATATGGGCACGGGTCTGGGCGCCGATCCAGGTGAGCGTGGCGGCCACGAGCACGAGGGCGAAGGCCCGGGGATTGAACAGCGTCGTGTTCTTGAACGCGGCCATGAAGATGAACAGCAGCAGGAGCTGGGCCGCGTAGAGCATCAGGCCCATCATCTGGAAGAGCTGCGGAAGCGATTTGGCAGTGCGCTGCAGAACATAGAGACCGACCCCCATGAAGAGGATCACGATCACCGTCGCGACGACGGCCCCGATCGCCCCCTTGCCGCCCGCGACGACTCCGCTGACGACGGCAGCGAGCACGCCGACGGCGGCCGTGGGTACGGCGGCCTGGGCCAGGATCCGGGCGTCATTGGACGGCATGGCGGCAACTCCGCTTTCACAGGGGGGCAGGTGTCGTCATGGACGAGCGTAGTCCCGGTCGGAGGGTCGAAGACCTCACGCTGACGGACCGTCGCAGTCGGGCCCATCGACTCTGTCCGGGGTTCTCGTGAACCGTATCACAAACTATTTGATGAGGTCTTTACCTGGTAGGTGTGCTCACTGTCACACATGAGAGTGAACATGCGCGTCTGAGCGAAAACCGAGCCGTTGTGTCTGGTATTAGGGGTCTTTGTTCCCCCACGACTTGGCAATGCTCTAGTCAGATTCTTACCTTGCGAGGGTCGACGCGGGGCCGGCGCGAGGTCAGCGGGAGGTTTCGGAAGTGCGCCGGTCCAGGATGCGCGCCCGCGGGCCCACCGCGGTCGCGCCATTGAGCCGGGCCGCGCCGGCGGGCACCGGAGAGTGGTGGCCCTCGCACGGTTCCTCGGCCTTCTCCAGCACGACGGGGGTGGCCGTCTGCGCAGTTGCGGCCGCCTGCTCGGCGGCCTCCGCGGCGGGCCCGCGGCGCCGGTAGCGCGGCGGTACGAACCGCTGGCCCCACACCGGCACGCGCGGGGTGAACCGCGGCAGCAGAAGCAGCCCCAGGCCGATCGCGCTGAGGAAGACCACACCGAGCACGATCCACATGGACGCGGAGTTCACCGAGTACGCCAGCGCCCCGAAACCGATCAGCGCCGACCAGAAGTACATGATCAGCACGGCCCTGCTGTGCGAGTGGCCGATCTCCAGGAGCCGGTGGTGCAGGTGCCCGCGGTCGGCGGCGAACGGCGACTGGCCGCGCCAGGTGCGCCGCACGATCGCCAGCACCAGGTCGGCGGCCGGCACCGCGATGATGGTCAGCGGCAGCAGCAGCGGGATGTAGACCGGCACCATCTGGTGCACCGCGTTGCGCTCGGACCCGGCGAACAGGTTCATGACGTCCGGGTCGAGCTGGCCCGTGATCGAGATCGCACCGGCGGCCAGCACCAGGCCGATCAGCATCGAGCCGGAGTCGCCCATGAAGATCCGCGCCGGATGCAGGTTGTGCGGCAGGAAGCCCAGGCACATGCCCATCAGGATCGCCGAGAACAGCGTGGCCGGGGCGGCGGCCTCGATGCCGTACGAGTACCAGATCCGGTACGCGTACATGAAGAACGCCGCGGCCGCGATGCACACCATGCCGGAGGCCAGGCCGTCCAGGCCGTCGACGAAGTTGACCGCGTTGATGGTGATGACCACCAGGGCCACCGTCAGCAGGGTGCCCTGCCACGGGGTCAGGGCGACCGTGCCGACGCCCGGGATGGGCAGCCACAGGATGGTCAGCCCCTGCATGACCATGACGCCCGCGGCGATCATCTGACCGCCCAGCTTGATCAGGGCGTCGATCTCGAACTTGTCGTCGAGCACGCCGATCAGCCAGATCAGCGCGGCACCGGAGAGCAGTGCCCGCGGCTCGTTCGACTTCTCGAAGACCTCGTTGAGGTTGGTCAGGTGGTCGGCGACCAGCAGACCCGCGCACAGCCCGAAGAACATCGCGATCCCACCGAGCCGCGGAGTGGGCTCCCGGTGCACGTCACGGGCCCGGATCTCCGGCATGGCCCCGGCCACGATCGCGAACTTCCGCACCGGCCCTGTCAGCAGATACGTCACCGCGGCCGTGATGCAGAGCGTCAGCAGGTATTCACGCACAGGCTTCCCCACAGGTCTCGCTGGCCATCACAGCCCACACCCTAGCGACGGTCGCATATGTATGGGGACTTCCGGGTAGCGACGATGGTTGCACGTGTGCCTGTAAGGCGGGCGTACAACGGCTCTACGACGCTGCGCCTACCCCGTCTCCACCGGGATACGGCGGAAATCTACCGGTGAGCTCGCGCACCTCGTCACGCACCCTCCCCACGTCCGTCGCACCGCGCAGCACCTCCGCCAGCAGGGCCGCGATCCGGGTCATCTCCCCCGCTCCCATGCCCTGGGTGGTCACGGCGGCGGTGCCCAGCCGCAGGCCGCGCGCATCCCCGTGCGGCAGGGCACAGCTGTCCAGCACGATCCCGGCGGCGACGAGCCGGCCCCGGGCGGTACGTCCGTCGACGCCCAGCGGGGCGGGGTCGGCGGTGATCAGGTGGGTGTCCGTGCCGCCCGTGGTGACCAGCAGCCCCTGGTCGGCGAGCCCGGCCGCGAGCACCCTCGCATTGGCGACCACCTGATGGGCGTACACGGAGAACGCCGGTGTTGCCGCCTCCCCGAACGCGACCGCCTTGGCGGCGATGGTGTGCATCTGCGCGCCGCCCTGTGTGAAAGGGAACACGGCCCGGTCCAGGCGCTGGGCCAGCTCGGGCGAACCGCACAGGAGCATCCCGCCGCGCGGCCCGCGCAGCACCTTGTGTGTGGTCGCGCACACCACGTCGGCGTACGGCACCGGGTTCGGCGCCGCTCCTCCGGCCACCAGCCCGATCGGATGGGCCGCGTCCGCGATCAGATACGCGCCCACCTCGTCGGCGACCTCGCGGAAGAAGGCGTAGTCGATGTGCCGGGGATAGGCGATGGACCCGCACACGATCGCCTTGGGCCGGCGGCCGCGGGCCAGCGCCCGCACCTGGTCGTGGTCGATGAGCCCGCTCTCCGGATCCACCCCGTACCCGACGAAGTCGAACCAGCGGCCGGAGAAGTTGGCCGGCGAGCCGTGCGTGAGGTGACCGCCGTAGGGCAGGCCGAGGGCGAGAACGGTGTCACCGGGGCGCAGCAGGGCGGCGTAGGCGGCCAGCACGGCGGACGAGCCGGAGTGGGACTGCACGTTGGCGTGCGCGGCGCCGAACAGCGCCTTGGCGCGGTCCACGGCGAGCCGTTCGGCGACGTCGACGATCTCGCAGCCGCCGTGGTGCCGGGCGCCCGGGTACCCCTCGGCGTACTTGTTGGAGAGCGGCGAGCCGAGGGCGGCCAGCACGGCCGGGGAGGAGAAGTTCTCGGCCGCGATCAGCTGCAACGACGTCGACTGCCGGGCCAGCTCCCCCAGCAGGATCTCCGCCAGCTCCGGGTCCTGCCGGCGCAGCGGACCGGCCTCGACGAGGGTAGGGCTGACCGACATGACGGGCTCCGGGCGGTCGACGGTGACGTACATCCAATGTAGGCCCGGGGTGGGTGGGGTGCCCGGCGTGTGCGTCGCCTCGGGCTACATCCGCGCCGGGACGCCGGTCAGCGCCGTGACCACGGGGTCCAGGGCCTCGTGTATCTCGTCGCCGATGGAACGGAAGAACGGCAGCGGGGCGCCGTACGGGTCGTAGACCTCGTCCGCCTCCGCCGTGGGGGCCAGCAGCCATCCGCGCAGCGCGGCCGCCGCACGGACCAGCGCGCGGGCGCGGACGACCACGCCCTCGTGCAGCGGGGGCAGCGTCGCCGGGTCGATCGCGCGGACCAGGCGGGTGAACTCCTTCAGCGTGAAGGTGCGCAGGCCCGCCGAGTGGCCCATGGAGATGACCTGGGCGCGGTGGTCGCGGGTGGCGGTCAGCACCAGGTCGGCGCGGATGACGTGGTCGTCGAGCAGCTCCCGCCCCACGAACCCGGTCGCGTCCGCGCCGAAGTCGGCCAGGACCGCCTCCGCGTTGGCCTCCATGGGCGCGCCCTCATGGCCCCAGGTGCCCGCGCTCTCCACGATCAGGCCGCCGCCCAGAAAGGTGCCGAGCCGGTCCGTGACGAGATGACGGGTCAGCCGCTCGGTGATCGGCGAGCGGCACACGTTGCCGGTGCTGACGTGGAGGATGCGGAAGCTGTCGCGCGGAAGCCCCACGAACGTGGTCGTGATCTCCGATGCCCGCTCCCCGTTGCCTATGCCACGCCCCGCGTCAGGGGCTGTCAATTCGCCACCTCGAGGTCGGGTACGACCTTGCGCAGTTCCTCGGCCGAGATCGCGCCCGCGCGCAGCAGCAGCGGCACCTCACGGCTGACGTCGACGATCGACGAGGGCACGTTGCCCGGGGTCGGACCGCCGTCGAGGTACACGGAGACGGAGTCGCCGAGCATCTCCTGCGCGGCGTCACAGGTCTCCGGGGACGGGTGGCCGGTGAGGTTGGCGGAGGAGACGGCCATCGGGCCGACCTCGGTGAGCAGCTCGATGGCGACCGGGTGCAGGGGCATGCGTACGGCGACCGTGCCCCGGGTGTCGCCGAGGTCCCACTGCAGGGACGGCTGGTGCTTGGCGACCAGGGTGAGGGCGCCCGGCCAGAACGCGTCGACCAGCTCCCAGGCCAGCTCGGAGAAGTCGGTGACGAGCCCGTGCAGCGTGTTCGGGGACCCGATCAGCACCGGGGTGGGCATGTTGCGGCCCCGGCCCTTGGCGTCGAGCAGGTCGGAGACCGCCTCCGCGGTGAACGCGTCGGCGCCGATGCCGTACACCGTGTCCGTGGGCAGGACCACCAGTTCGCCCCGGCGGACGGCTGACGCGGCCTCGCGCAGACCCGTCACGCGGTCGGTCGCGTCATTGGTGTCGTATCGCCGTGCCATGTCTAGCGGGCCTCCTCGTACACGAAGTACACGTACTTCCGGGACTTCCGGAGCGTCCGGGACTTCCGGGAATGGGTCTGGGGGGTGCTCACGGCAGCGCCTTGCGGGCGGTCGCGAAGCGGGGGCGGTTGTTGAGGTCCGGATGGTCGGCCGCGTCGGCCCAGCCCCGCTCCTCGGTGAAGATCCACGGCACCTGGCCGCCCTGGGTGTCGGCGTGCTCGATGACGACGACGCCGCCGGGGCGCAGCAGCCGGTGCGCGGTGCGTTCGATGCCCCGGATGAGGTCGAGACCGTCCTCGCCGGAGAACAGGGCCAGCTCCGGGTCGTAGTCGCGGGCCTCGGGGGCGACGTACTCCCATTCGGTGAGCGGGATGTACGGCGGGTTGGAGATGACCAGGTCGACATGGCCGTCGAGGTCGTGGAAGGCGTCCAGGGCGTCTCCCTGGCGCAGGTCGACCCTGGAGCCCGCCATGTTCTTGCGGGTCCACTGGAGCGCCTCCTCGGACAGCTCCACGGCGTGCACGCGCGAGCGCGGGACCTCCTGGGCGAGGGCGAGCGCGATGGCGCCGGAGCCGGTGCACAGGTCGACGATGCACGGCTCGACCACGTCCATGGCGCGCACGGCGTCTATGGCCCAGCCGACCACGGACTCGGTCTCCGGGCGCGGTACGAAGACGCCCGGACCCACCTGGAGTTCGAGGTAGCGGAAGTAGGCCCGCCCGGTGATGTGCTGGAGCGGCTCGCGCTGCTCCCGCCGGGCGATGACCTCCCAGTAGCGGGCGTCGAAGTCGGAGTTCTTGACGGAGTGCAGCGCGCCCCGCTTCACGCCGTGCACGAACGCGGCGAGCTCCTCCGCGTCGTTGCGCGGCGAGGGCACGCCGGCGTCGGCCAGCCGCTGGGTGGCCTGGGCCACCTCGGCGAGCAGCAGGTTCACGCTGGTCCTCCGTGTCGTACTCAGTCGTGCATGGCTTACGCGGCCGCCAGCTTGGCGGCCGAGTCCGCGTCGACGCAGGCCTGGATCACCGCGTCGAGGTCTCCGTCGAGGACCTGGTCCAAGTTGTACGCCTTGAAGCCGACGCGGTGGTCCGAGAGGCGATTCTCCGGGAAGTTGTACGTGCGGATCTTCTCGGAGCGGTCGACGGTGCGGACCTGGCTGCGGCGGGCGTCGGCGGCTTCCTTCTCCGCCTCCTCCTGCGCCGCGGCGAGCAGCCTGGAGCGCAGGATACGCAAGGCCTGCTCCTTGTTCTGCAGTTGGCTCTTCTCGTTCTGGCAGGAGGCGACGACTCCGGTGGGCAGGTGCGTGATGCGCACGGCGGAGTCGGTGGTGTTGACGGACTGCCCGCCGGGTCCCGAAGACCGGTAGACGTCGATCCGGAGGTCGTTCGGATTGATCTCGACGTCGACCTCCTCGGCCTCGGGGGTCACCAGCACACCCGCCGCCGACGTGTGGATACGGCCCTGCGACTCGGTCGCCGGCACGCGCTGCACGCGGTGCACGCCGCCCTCGTACTTCAGCCGCGCCCAGACGCCCTGCCCGGGCTCGGTCGCGCCGTTGCCGCCCTTGGTCTTCACCGCGACCTGGACGTCCTTGTAGCCGCCCAGTTCGGACTCGGTGGAGTCGATGATCTCGGTCTTCCAGCCGATGCGCTCGGCGTACCGCAGGTACATCCGCAGCAGGTCACCGGCGAACAGCGCGGACTCGTCGCCGCCGGCCCCCGCCTTGATCTCCAGGATCACGTCCTTGTCGTCGGACGGGTCCCGGGGCACCAGGAGCAGCCGCAGCTTCTCGGTCAGCTCGTCGCGCTGCTTGTCCAGCTCCTTGACCTCGGCGGCGAAGTCGGGGTCGTCGGCGGCCAGTTCACGCGCGGTCTCGATGTCGTCGCCGGTCTGCTTCCAGGAGCGGTAGGTGCCGACGATCGGGGTGAGTTCGGCGTAGCGCTTGTTCAGCTTGCGCGCGTTGGCCTGGTCGGCGTGGACCGACGGGTCGGCGAGCTTCTTCTCCAGGTCGGCGTGCTCGACGACGAGTTCCTCGACGGCCTCGAACATTTTGGGCTCCTGATACTGCGTACGGAAGGGAAGGCGGGCGACCAAAAACGCCGGTCCCGGGCGCGCCCCCGTAGGGACACGGCCGTGGACCGGCGAAATGGGGCTCGCTACTTCTTGGAGCCGGCGGCAGCCTTGCCGAAGCGGGCCTCGAAGCGGGCCACACGGCCACCGGTGTCGAGGATCTTCTGCTTGCCCGTGTAGAACGGGTGGCACTCGGAGCAGACCTCAGCCCGGATGGTGCCGGACTGGATGGTGCTACGGGTGGTGAACGACGCGCCACAGGTGCAGCTGACCTGCGTCTCGACGTACTCGGGGTGGATCTCGCGCTTCAAGGTGTCTCCTAGATTTCGGGAGGGCACCGGGTCGCTACCGCGGGCTGCGGGGCGTGAACCGGGGCCGACGTACCAGTCTGCCAGGGCTGGGCGCATAGCCCAAAACCGGGGGGAGCGGTCCGGTATTCCCAAGGGTGGGGGGATGGTCGCGCAGAAGGGGGTGCCTCAGATTCGTCGTGCGCGAGTGCGGGTCGTCGTGGGTCGTTCGCGCAGTTCCCCGCGCCCCTTTAGGTGGGACCAGCGCAGTTACCTGGGGGCGCGGGGACTGCGCCAGCAACCCCGACGCACCCGCAGCCGGACTACGACGTCACGACCCCCTTGGCCTGCCCGGTCGCCGTGCCCTTCGTGGCGCTCGCCGGGATCGGCCTGTCGTGCTTCAGGGCCGTCCAGACCTGCTTGGCCTTGGCCTCGGCCACGATCACCCGGTTCGGGTTCGCCGGGTCGTACTCGACCGGCATCGTGACCATGTGCATGTTCTTGGAGCCGATGGACTTCAGACCGTTCGCGAAGTCGATCAGGGAGTTCACCGAGCCCAGGTCGGAGTCGGTGGTGACCGTCTTCGTCGCGGTGTCCGCCAGGTCGTACAGCTTCTTGGGGCTGGTGAAGACGCCCACTTGCTTGACCTGGTTGATCAGGGCCTTGACGAACGCCTGCTGGAGCTGGATGCGGCCCAGGTCGGAGCCGTCGCCGACACCGTGCCGGGTGCGGACCAGGCCGAGCGCCTGCTCGCCGTCGAGCGTGTGCCTGCCGGTCTTGAGGTGGAGGTGGCTCTGCGGGTCGTCGATGCTCTTGGTCGTGGTGACCTCGACCCCGCCCAGCTCGTCGATGAGCTTCTGGAAGCCGGAGAAGTCGACCTCCAGGTAGTGGTCCATGCGGACACCCGTCATGGACTCGACCGTCTTGACCGCGCAGGTCGCGCCGCCCGTCGAGTACGCGGAGTTGAACATCACGTCGGTGGCCGCGTCGTGCGTGACGCCGTTCGCGTCCTTACAGGACGGACGGTGGATCAGGGTGTCCCGCGGAACGGAGACCACGGCGGCCTTCTTGTGGCCCTTGTACACGTGGACGATCATCGCCGTGTCGGACCGGGCGCTGCCGTCGTCGGTGCCGCCGCCGAGCTTCTTGTTGACGCCGGAGCGGGTGTCCGAGCCGAGCACCAGGATGTTCTGGGAGCCGTTGTCGACCTTGGTGGGCCGGTCGGCGCCCAGCGCCTGGTTGATGTCGACGCTCTTGATGTTGCCGTTGAGCTTGAAGTACACGTAACCGAGGCCGGTGCCGCCGAGAACGAGGACTCCGGCCGCGGTCCAGGCCGTGACGAGCAGCGCCTTGCGGCCCCGCCCCGGGGGCTTGCGGCGGCGGCCCTTGCCGTTGCGGTCAGGGGCCTTCGGGCCGGCCTCGGGTATGCCGGGCTCCGGCGTGCTCTCGGCGGACATGGGCTCCTCTGTTCTCGTACGACTGGTCGGTTACCCCCTGCTTTCAGGGTCAGGCCCGGCGTACCCGGATCATCGGCACGTACCGGACCATCGTCGCTCCGCCTGGTCAGACGGCGAAACTCGGGAAAGGGTTGCACAACGCAGTGTGCCCACCGCGTAGGGCGATGGGCACACCGTGTAGTCGGGCAAGTGGGGCGAACCCCGCTCACCAGCTGTTTCAGCCGAAGATGCCGTACTGCTGGAAACCGGTACCGAGCGACTTCCTTGTGCCGAAGATCTCACTGGTCGCCTTGCCCGTGCCCGGGTAGAGGTACAGCGTGCCGCCGGTCGTACGGGCCACCAGGTCGGCCTTGCCGTCGCCGGTCATGTCGCCGACCGTGGCGAGGGTGTTGAAGCCGGTCCAGCCGGAGCGGACCTTCACCCGGGCCGAGAAGAGGCCGGTGCCGGACTTGCCGGTGCCCTTGTACAGGTAGAGGTCGCCGCCGCTGCTCTTGCGGGCCAGCAGGTCGGCCTTGCCGTCGCCGTTGAAGTCGCCGACGCCGCGCAGCTGGTTGTACTGGCTCCAGCCGCCGCCGATCCGGACGCGGGAGCCGAAGGTGCCGTCGCCCTTGCCCGGGTACAGCCACAGCACACCGGCGGAGTCCTCGGAGAGCACGTCGGGCAGGTAGTCGCCGGTGAGGTCACCGGGGATGATGGTGGCCTTGCGGGTCTTCCAGTTGGTGAAGATCTTCTTCGTGACCCAGGAGCCGCTGGTCTGCGCGCTGTTCAGCGCGAAGTGATCCCAGTAGACGTCACCGGTGGAGGTCACCCGGTAGACCAGGTCCTGGAAGCCGTCCCGGTTGAGGTCGGCCTGCAGGATGAGGTTGACGCCGCTCCAGTCGCCCCAGGACTGGCGGGCGGCCAGCGAGGTGCCCTTGGAGTCCAGCTCGTAGCCGACCTGGGACGACGACTTGCGGGCGAACAGGTCGGCCTTGCCGTCCGTGTAGCTCAGGTTGGTGTCGGCGATCTGCGCGTAGGCGGCACCGACGTAGGTGCTGACCTTCGTGAAGACGCCGTAGGCGCCCTTGGCGACGCAGTCCTCGACGCCCCAGGAGACCACGCCGACGATCCGGCCGCCGACGACCAGCGGGCCGCCGGAGTCGCCGTTGCAGGTGGTCGTCGTGCCGGTGTCGCTGCCGGTGGCGGGCGCGCCCGCGCAGACCATGTGGCCCTTGACGAAGTCGGTGCTGCCGTAGGCGGCGGTGCAGGTGGCGTCCGAGTCGATCGGCAGCGTGGCCGTCTTCAGCGTCTCGGAGATGTCCTGCGTGGTGGAGCTGGTCCGGCCCCAGCCGTAGACCTTGGCGGTCTTGGCGGGCGTGCCCGTGTACGACGCGGTGTCGGTGTTCGTCGTCATGCGGATCGGGGTCGCCTTGACGGGGGCCGCCAGGGTGAGCACCGCGATGTCGTTGTTGGGGGCGCCGTCGGCCGACACGGTGTACGACGGGTGGTTCCACTGGCGCAGGACGCCGGTGGCGGTGCCGCCGTGCAGGTTGGCGGTGCCGTCGGCGTTGCTCGTGGGCAGCGAGGCGGTGCCGGTGACGACCGCGGAGTCGGTGGTGCTCCACTTGAAGCCCTTGACGCAGTGCGCGGCAGTGAGGATCTTCGTGGGCGAGATGACCGAGCCACCGCAGAAGAAGCCGACGTCGTCGCTCGTGCTGGTGGTGCCCTTGTCGTCGTAGTACCAGAGCTGGGCCATCCACGGCGCCGAGGAGATGGTGGTCGTACCGCCACCGATGATCTTCGGCGAGACGGCCGAACCGCTCGAGGCGGCCGGCTTCTTCGTGGTGGTCGTCCCGCTGTCGGCGGTGATCGCACGGGCGATCCGCTTGTTCAGGACGGCCTGTGACGTCGTGCTGACGGACGGCTTGACCGTGGGCGTCGGCTGGGTGGCCGCGCTGGCGGAGGTCGAGATCAGTGCGGCGGCGGTGGCCGCGGCGACAGCGGCCGCGGCGACGGGCAGCGCGAACCGTATCCGACGTCTGTGGCGACCGCTCCCGGACGTGGGTGTACCCACCTAAGTCCCCCCTCGGGATCAGGAATTCGAGATTCGGTCAATTGACCGAAGGGCGAGATCCTACACCGGCCGGGAAGACGCCAGAAGCCGTCCCCCCAGGTGGGGGAACGGCTTCCGGTTAGGGCAGTCGTCAGTCGCCGTTGCCCGGCGTCGGCGTCGTCTTCTGAATCTGCATCAGGAACTCGGCGTTCGACTTCGTCTGCTTCATCTTGTCGAGCAGCAGCTCGACCGCCTGCTGCTGGTCGAGGGCGTGCAGCACCCGGCGCAGCTTCCAGACGATGGCGAGCTCGTCCGGAGCGAGCAGGATCTCTTCCTTACGGGTGCCGGACGCGTCGACGTCCACCGCCGGGAAGATGCGCTTGTCGGCGAGCTTCCGGTCGAGCTTGAGCTCCGCGTTGCCGGTGCCCTTGAACTCCTCGAAGATCACCTCGTCCATGCGGGACCCGGTGTCCACAAGGGCGGTGGCGAGGATCGTGAGAGATCCGCCGTCCTCGATGTTGCGGGCCGCACCGAAGAAGCGCTTCGGCGGGTACAGGGCGGTCGAGTCGACACCACCGGACAGGATGCGGCCGGAGGCCGGCGCGGCCAGGTTGTACGCACGGCCCAGACGCGTGATCGAGTCGAGCAGCACGACGACGTCGTGGCCCAACTCCACCAGACGCTTGGCGCGCTCGATGGCGAGCTCGGCGACCGTGGTGTGGTCCTCGGCCGGGCGGTCGAAGGTCGAGGAGATGACCTCGCCCTTCACCGACCGCTGCATGTCGGTGACCTCTTCCGGACGCTCGTCGACGAGGACGACCATCAGGTGGCACTCGGGGTTGTTGTGCGTGATCGCGTTGGCGATCGCCTGCATGATCATGGTCTTGCCGGTCTTCGGCGGGGCCACGATCAGACCGCGCTGGCCCTTACCGATCGGCGCGACGAGGTCGATGATGCGGGTGGTCAGCACGCCCGGGTCGGTCTCCAGACGGAGCCGGTCCTGCGGGTACAGCGGCGTCAGCTTGTTGAACTCCGGGCGGCCACGGCCCTGTTCGGGCGCCATGCCGTTGACGGAGTCCAGGCGCACGAGCGCGTTGAACTTCTCGCGGCGCTCGCCCTCCTTGGGCTGGCGGACCGCACCGGTGACGTGGTCACCCTTGCGCAGACCGCTCTTGCGGACCTGGGCGAGGGAGACGTACACGTCGTTCGGGCCCGGCAGGTAACCGGAGGTCCGGATGAACGCGTAGTTGTCGAGGATGTCCAGGATGCCCGCGACGGGGATCAGGACGTCGTCGTCGGTCAGCTGCGGCTCGGCACCACCGATCTCGTCGCGGCCCCGACGGCCCCGACGGTCCCGGTAGCGGCCCCGACGGCCACGGCGGCCGCCGTCGAAGTCGTCGTCGTCCTGCGGGCCGGCGTTGCGGTCCTGCCGGCCGCCGCCCTGCTGCTGCGGCTGCTGCTGACGGTCCCGGTCCTGACGGTCCTGGCGGTCCCGGTCCTGACGGTCCTGACGGCCGCCCTGGCCGCCGCCCTGCTGCTCGTCGCCCTTGCCGCGCCGGTCACGGTCCCGACCGCGCTCACGGCGGTCACGGCGACCGCGGCCGTCGCCGTCGGCGTCGCCCTGCGGCTGCGCGGCGGGGGTCTCGGCCTTCGGCTCGCTCTTCGCCTCGGCGACGACGGTCTCGGCGCCGCTCGCGGTGGGGCTGCCGGCCTCGGCGGTGGCCCGGCGACGGCGGCGCTCGGCCGGTGCGTCATCTCCGCCACGCTCGGCGTCGCCCGCGCGGGTGCCGCCGGCGGGCTGGCCGGGGATCTCGATCTGCTGCTGGGCCACGGCCTGCTCGGCGGGGGCCTTGGCGGCCTGCTCCGCCTTCTTCTCGGCGACCTCGTCGCCCGTACGGGCCTTGGAGGTGGCCCGGCGCTTCGGCTTGGTCTCGGTGGCGCTCTCGGCGGCCTTGGGGGCGGAGCCCCCACCGGCCTGCGCCTCCTTGATGACCTCGATCAGCTGGCTCTTGCGCATCCGCGCCGTGCCCCTGATACCGAGGCCGGATGCGACCTGCTGAAGCTCGGCCAGCACCATGCCCTCAAGGCCGGTACCACGGCGTCGCCGGGAGCCGGCACCAGTGGCAGGCGCGGAGGCGTCCGTGGCGGGCGCGGCAGCGGTCTCCTCGACACGTGCGCCCATCAGATCGGTGGTGTCGCTCACGAAGGGTCCTTCCCTGGAGCGGACGTCGGCCTGTCTGGCTCGGCGACCGGTTGTGCTGTCCGGCTGCGGTCCTTGCTGTGTGGACCGTGCCGGGGCGGTGGTCCGCCAAAGCGGCGGAGAGAGAATTTCTGGTGACGGCGCTTCCTCAGCCGTGGCACCCGGTGTCACGTGGCGTGGTAGCACCAATTCCGGAGCGTGCCCAGCGGCCCGCTCAGTGCCCGCGTACGACGTACTGCCCAGGTACGGCATACGGAACGCTGAGTGGCTTGGGAGACTCCCGGAAGAATGTCTGTCCCGGACGGGGACGTGAAGCACCTCGCCATGGTGGGGTCGGGTGCAGACTTGAGGTTAACACTACCGGATCCAACAAACATTCCCCCTCTCCAAATCCGGCAACCGTGCGCAGTTAAATGTCACTGGTGGGCGCAAGCGGCAGCACGCTCACTCCCTGGACGTCGAGGTTCAGCCGGTTGGCCGCCCAGTCCGAGCCGGCCAGGGCTTCGATCTTGTCGGCGCTCGCGGCGTCGGCCAGCGCCATCACGGTCGGTCCGGCGCCGGAGATCACGGCCGGGATCCCGTCCGCGCGCAGCCGCTCCACCAGCGCCGCGCTCTCCGGCATGGCCGGGGCGCGGTACTCCTGGTGCAGACGGTCCTCGGTGGCGGGCAGCAGCAGCTCGGGGCGCCTGGTGAGGGCCTCGACGAGCAGGGCGGCACGGCCCGCGTTGGCGGCGGCGTCGACGTGCGGCACGGTGCGCGGGAGCAGTCCGCGCGCGGTCTCCGTCAGGACCGGCTTCCCGGGCACGAAAACCACCGGAACGATGGAATCGGCGGGCTCCATCCTGATCGCCCGGGCGGCGCCGGACTCCATCCAGGAGAGCGTGAAGCCGCCCAGCAGACACGCTGCGACGTTGTCGGGGTGGCCCTCGATCTCGGTGGCCAGTTCGAGGAGCGCGGCGTCGTCGAGCCTGGCCTCGCCGCCTATGGTCACGGCACGCGCGGCGACGATGCCGGCGCAGATGGCGGCGGAGGAGGAGCCCAGTCCGCGGCCGTGCGGGATGCGGTTGGCGCACACGATCTCCAGGCCGCGGGGCTGTCCGCCCAGCAGGTCGAAGGCGGTGCGCAGGGAGCGTACGAGGAGGTGGCTCTCGTCACGCGGCAGCGTCTCGCTGCCCTCACCCGCGATGTCGATGTGCAGCCCGGAGTCGGCAACCCGTACGACGACATCGTCGTAGAGCCCCAGTGCGAGGCCCAGGGCATCGAAGCCCGGACCGAGGTTGGCGCTGGTGGCGGGGGTGCGCACCCGGACGGCGGCGGCGCGGAACGCTGGACCGGCCATCGCTCGATGACTCTCCTTGAGCTGCGTGATGGTCGAATGACACTCGATAGGTACCTGAGGGAACCTCGGGCCGCGGAGGCGGCACGGCACCGCGCCATATGCGGAGGCATATGCAGCGGGCGGGTTCGGTACAGCCTATCGAAGGAAGGTTCTGTGGCGACATAGGGCGCACAGGAGGCGCACGATGCGTGTCGTAAGCCCCTCGTGCCCCCTCCTTAGGGAGTCCCCTGTTCAGGACGCCACAGTCGGTTCACTGGTTGCCCGGCCGTTGTTCGCCGAGCGTTGCCCGGGAAGCGCTCGTGCGGCTCTCGGGCAACGCTCCAGCGGTTCTCTAGGCGAGCCCGAGCCGCTCGGCCGCGGCGGCGGCGTCGACGGGCACGGTGACCGGCTGCGGGGCGCCGGCGACGGCCCAGTCGGGGTCCTTCAGGCCGTTGCCGGTGACGGTGCAGACGATGCGCTGCCCCGGGTCGACCTTGCCCTGTTCGGCGGCCTTGAGCAGACCGGCCACGGAGGCGGCGGAGGCGGGCTCCACGAAGACACCCTCCTGCGCGGCCAACAGCCGGTAGGCGCGCAGGATTTCACGGTCCGTCACCTCGTCGATGAGGCCCTCGGACTCGTCCCGGGCGGCGAGCGCGAACTGCCAGGAGGCGGGGTTGCCGATCCGGATCGCGGTGGCGATGGTCGAGGGGTCCTTGACGATCTCACCGCGCACGATGGGCGCGGAGCCGGAGGCCTGGAACCCCCACATCCGGGGGGTCCCGGCGGCGATCCCGTCCGCCGCGTACTCCTTGTAACCCTTCCAGTACGCGGTGATGTTGCCCGCGTTGCCGACCGGCAGGACGTGGATGTCGGGCGCGTCGCCGAGCATGTCCACGATCTCGAAGGCGGCCGTCTTCTGCCCCTCGATGCGCACCGGGTTCACCGAATTGACCAGCGCCACCGGGTAGTTCTCGCTCAGGTTGCGGGCGAGGGTGAGGCAGTCGTCGAAGTTGCCGTCGACCTGGAGGATCTTCGCGCCGTGCACGAGGGCCTGGCCCATCTTGCCGAGCGCGATCTTGCCGCGCGGCACGAGCACGGCGCAGACCATGCCAGCGCGCACGGCGTACGCGGCGGCGGAGGCGGAGGTGTTGCCGGTGGAGGCGCAGATGACCGCCTGCGCGCCCTCCTCCTTGGCCTTGCTGATGGCCATGGTCATACCGCGGTCCTTGAAGGACCCGGTCGGGTTCGCGCCCTCCACCTTCAGGTGGACCTCGCACCCCGTGCGCTCGGAGAGCACCTGCGCGGGCACGAGGGGCGTGCCGCCCTCGCGGAGCGTCACGACCGGCGTGGTGTCGGAGACGGGCAGCCGGTCCCGGTACTCCTCGATGATTCCGCGCCACTGGTGGGTCATTGCTGGTTACTCTCCTTCAACCCGCATGATGCTGGCGACACCCCGCACGGTGTCGAGCTTGCGCAGCGCCTCCACGGTCCCGGACAGGGACGCGTCGGAGGCCCGATGGGTGACGACGACGAGGGAGGCCTCGCCGTCCTTGCCCGTCTGCCGAACCGTATCGATGGAAACCCCGTGCTCGGCGAACACGGTGGCGACCTGGGCGAGAACACCCGGTTTGTCGGCGACGTCGAGGCTGATGTGGTAGCGCGTGACGACATCGCCCATCGGCGACACGGGCAGGGCGGCGTACGCCGACTCGCCGGGCCCCATTGCCCCGCTGAGCCGGTTGCGGCAGACGGCGACCAGGTCGCCGAGGACCGCGGAGGCGGTCGGGGCGCCGCCGGCGCCGGGACCGTAGAACATCAACTGGCCGGCCGCGTCCGACTCCACGAAGACGGCGTTGTAGGCGCCGCGCACGGAGGCGAGCGGATGGGTCAGCGGAATCATCGCGGGGTGCACGCGGGCCGTCACCGATCCGCCGTCCTCGGCGCGCTCGCAGATGGCCAGCAGCTTGATGGTGCAGCCCATGTTCTTGGCGGAGGCGAAGTCGGAGGCGGTGACCTCGGTCATGCCCTCGCGGTAGACGTCGTCGAGGCGCACCCGCGAGTGGAAGGCGATCCCGGCGAGGATGGCGGCCTTGGCGGCGGCGTCGAAGCCCTCGACGTCGGCGGTGGGGTCGGCTTCCGCGTACCCGAGCGCGGTGGCCTCGTCGAGGGCCTCCTGGTAACCGGCGCCCGTCGAGTCCATCTTGTCGAGGATGAAGTTGGTGGTCCCGTTGACGATCCCCAGCACCCGGTTGACCTTGTCGCCGGCGAGGGACTCGCGCAGCGGCCGGATCAGCGGGATGGCACCGGCGACGGCGGCCTCGTAGTAGAGGTCCTTGTCGTTCTGCTCGGCGACCGCGTGCAGGGCGGCACCGTCCTGGGCGAGCAGCGCCTTGTTGGCGGAGACCACGGAGGCGCCGTGCTCGAAGGCGGTGGTGATGAGGGTACGGGCGGGCTCGATGCCCCCGATGACCTCGACGACGACGTCGATGTCCCCCCGCTTGACCAGAGCGGTCGCGTCCGTGGTGACCAGGCTCGGGTCGATGCCCTCACGCACCTTGGAGGGCCGTCGTACGGCGACGCCGGCCAGCTCGATCGGGGCACCGATGCGCTGCGCGAGGTCGTCGGCGTGCGTCGTCATGATGCGCGCCACCTCTGAGCCGACAACCCCACAGCCCAGCAGCGCCACCTTCAGCGGACGCGTACGCATCATCCGACCTCGTTTCCTCATACCGTCTACGGTTGGACCAGTCTCACTCACCGGACGGGAGTTTCTACCCTTCGTCCGGATCGTGAGACATCTATTTCATTGTGCGGCGGTGGCAGACAGGAGATCTTCCGTCTGCGTCATCCGGGTCATCGGACACCATCCGAGAATGCCGTCCGATGTCGCCGAATGACCTCGAATGCCGTTGAAGTGCCGTCGAAATGCCGTCGCCATTCCGTCGGACGGGACCGTCATTCCCTCGGACGGGACCGTCATTCCGTCGGACGGGAACATCGGATCCGAAGCGGTCCGACGTCATCGGACGCCGTCAGACGCCGTGGACGTCAAGCGACGCTGTGGGCGCCGTCCGACGCCGTGGACGCCGTGGATGCCATCCGAGGCCGTGGACGCCATCCGACGCCGTGGACGCCATTGACGTCACCCGACGTCGAGGCGCAGGAGGTCCTCCTCCGTCTCCCGGCGGACGATGACCCGGGACTCGCCGTCGCGCACCGCGACGACGGGCGGCCGGAGCACATGGTTGTAGTTGCTCGCCATGGACCGGCAGTAGGCACCGGTGGCCGGCACGGCGATCAGGTCACCGGGTGCCAGGTCGCCCGGCAGGAACGCGTCCTTGACGACGATGTCCCCGCTCTCGCAGTGCTTGCCGACGACTCGGGCGAGCATCGGCTCGGCATCGCTCGTCCGCGACACGAGAGCGACGCTGTACTCGGCGTCGTACAACGCGGTCCTGATGTTGTCGGACATACCGCCGTCGACGGAGACATAGGTGCGCAGCCCGTTGAGGGGCTTGATGGTGCCGACCTCGTAGAGGGTGAAGGCGGTCGGCCCGACGATGGCCCGCCCCGGCTCGACGGAGATACGCGGAGTCCGCAGCCGGGCGGCCTCGCACTCCCTGGTGACGATCTCGGTGAGCGCCTTGGCGATCTCGTGCGGCTCGCGGGGGTCGTCGTCGCTGGTGTAGGCGATCCCGAGGCCGCCACCGAGGTCGATCTCGGGCAGCTCGACCCCGTGCTCGTCCCGGACGTCCTTGAGCAGCCCGACCACCCGGTGCGCGGCGACCTCGAAGCCGGACATGTCGAAGATCTGCGACCCGATGTGCGAGTGGATCCCGATGAGCTCCAGCCCGTCCAGCTGGAGCGCCCGCCGCACGGCCTCCGCGGCCTGCCCCCCGGCGAGCGGGATCCCGAACTTCTGGTCCTCGTGCGCGGTGGCGATGAACTCGTGCGTGTGCGCCTCGACGCCGACGGTGATACGGATCTGCACGCGCTGCCGCTTGCCGCGGGACTGGGCGACGTGGGCGACCCGCACGATCTCCTGGAAGGAGTCGAGCACGATCCGCCCGACGCCGGCCTCGACCGCCCGCTCGATCTCCTCCGTCGACTTGTTGTTGCCATGGAAGGCGATCCGGTCGGCGGGCATCCCGGCGGAGAGGGCAGTGGCCAGCTCGCCGCCGGAGCACACGTCGAGATTGAGCCCCTCCTCGTGCAGCCAGCGCACGACGGCCCGCGACAGGAAGGCCTTACCGGCGTAGAACACGTCGGCGTCCGACCCGAAGGCGGTGCGCCAGGCGCGCGCCCGGGCCCGGAAGTCGTCCTCGTCGAGGACGTAGGCGGGGGTGCCGAACTCCTCGGCGAGGGTCTTCACGTCGACACCGCCGACGGTGACGACCCCGTCGGCGTCGCGCGTGACGGTCTGGGCCCACACCTTGGAGTCGAGGGAGTTCAGGTCGGCGGGCGGAGCGGCGTAGTGGCCCTCGGGCAGGACATCGGCGTGCCGGGGCCCGGCGGGGTGTGCGGAACGGCTCATTGCTCTTCTGGCGCTCTCTTCAGAGGTGATCGGGTGCGTCGATGCCGAGCAGGGACAGGCCGCCGGCCAGCACCGTCCCGGTGGCTTCGGCGAGGGCGAGCCGGGCACGGTGGGCGGCCGAGGGTTTCTCGTCGCCGCGGGGCAGCACGGTCGGCAGGAACGGCAGGGCGGCATCGGCGACGGTGACGAGATGCCGGGCGAGCCGATCGGGGGCGCGGTGGGTGGCCGCGGCGGTGAGGATGCGGGGGTAGTCGGCGAGGGCGGTGACCAGGGTGCCGGGGGCGCCTGAGGTGCCGGGGGCGCCTGAGGTGCCGGGGGCGCCTGAGGTGTGCGGGGTGCCCGGGGTGCTTGTGGTGCCCGGGGTGCCGGGAGCGCCGGGGACGTCACCGGGTTCGGCGTCGAACCCGAGCCGTCCGGCACCGCGGCCGACGGCTCGCGCCCTGGCATGGGCGTACCGCACCCGGAAGAGCGGGTTGCTCTCGCGCTGCACCAGGTGGTCGGCGGTGATCCGGGGCCGGTCGTGGGCGGCGGGATACAGCAGGGCCCACTGGGCGGCGTCGGGCCCGAGCGGGGCCGGGTCCTCGGGCGCCGGCACGGGCCGGAGACTGACGGGCTCGCCGTGACCGACCTCACCGCGCCCGCCCTGGGTCGCGACGATCCGTACGACGGCGTCCGCGACGACCTCGGCCCGGACGTCGTACGGCACACGCAGCGCGACCACCTGCCCGGCGAGTGCGTCGCCGTGGCCGTAGCCGAGGCCCAGGGCGCGGATCTCGGCGACGAGGGTCGCCGTGGGGGACGCGGTGGGGCTGAGGCTGATGTTGAGGAACCCGGGCCCGGTGACGACGACGTCCTCAACGCCGGCGGCGTCCGCGAGATGGGGCACCAGGATCTCGGCGACCCGCATCGGGGACTGCCCGGCCGGGCGGGCGAGCTGCAGCGCGATGTTGGTGGCGTAGTCCCCACACCCACCGGGCCCCGGAGGCGTGACCACGGCCCGCTCCGGCACGCTCACGCTCAGCTCCCCCTCGTCAACAGCACGACGCACCGCGCGCAGCACGGTACGGGAGAGCTCGACGGGGGTCACGGGACAAGCCTAGGGGAGGAGGGGGCGGGGCAGGCGACCCGGTTTGAGTGGGTCCGGCATGTGGACGGCAGGCCGGTGGGCGTGACGCGCCAGAGGGGCTACGGCCATACGGGCCTACAGACTTACGGGCAGGATGGAAACCGTAGGCAGGCAGATAGGCAGGCAGGTCCACGGCTCCACCGGATTGATGCGGGCCGCAGGGTCGGTCACCGACTACACGTCGGTCATTGACTACTCGTCGGCCACCGACTGCACGGCCGCTACGGGCAGACGGGGTTGCCCCCGGCCCGCTCCCCGGAGAACTCGACCTCGCCGGCCTCGCCGCCGCCTCCCCCGCGCTCCCGCTCCTCCGACTCCTCCGGCCGTCGCCGCCGCTCCATCAACTCCCTGACGAGCCGTACGAGTTCGGAGGGCTCGAAGGGCTTGGCGAGGAAGGCGTCGACGCCGACATCGAGACCGGTCTCGACCTCGTACTGGGTACAGGCGCTGACGATGGCGAGGGGAAGGTCGTGGGTGCGGGGGTCGGCACGGAGCAGAGCGGCGGTCCGCAGACCGTCGAGCCGGGGCATGACGACGTCGAGGGTGATCACATCGGGCCGCACCTGATGAACGACATCCAGACACTCGGCACCATCGGCCGCGGTCACGACCTCGAGACCCTCCAGTTCGAGATTGACCCTGATCAGCTGCCGGATGACCTTGTTGTCGTCCACAACAAGCACCCGGCCCGACGCCCCTGGCACAACTCGAGAGTAGGTCCGGACCGGCCACCGCGTCCGCGTTTTCCCGACTTCCGCACCGCGAGGGGGAGCGACCCCCGGGAAACCCGTTCCTGATCACCCTGACCGAGCTGGTAGTGTTCTACCCGTCGCCGCGAGCAACAGCTCAACGCCAGACGCCCCCGTAGCTCAGGGGATAGAGCAACGGCCTCCGGAGCCGTGTGCGCAGGTTCGAATCCTGCCGGGGGCACCGCAGGTCAGGTGCCTAAAAGGCCCTCTGATCAGGCATTACGCCAGATTGGAGGGCCTGCTGTTATATGCAGCTATCTGCCACCGAAAGCAGCCCTAGGACGGGCGCTGCGGGACATACGCGGGATCGGACATCGATAGACGAACCGACCGATCCCGCACATAAGAAACACCCCGAGGCGGGCACCTCGGGGTGTTTGGTGTGATCATCGTCACGCGTATTCGAGCAGCAGATCTTCGATCCGCTTGTTGGCCACAACGTGACGACCGTGGAGGCATTTCGCATAGCGAGCCAAGAGGACCTCCACTGTGTTGCCTGCACGCTCAGCAACTTCCGTGGGGTCGACCCCCGCATTGAGCCACGTCGAGAGCGCCGAGTGGCGTAGGTCGTACGGGCGGTCGGCGAGCGGGCTCTTGACAAGCTCTGGTGGGAGCCCGAACTCACGCGCTTCGCCCCACACGCGCGAGTAGGTCGAGGAACCGACCAGTCCGCCGCGCTCATTGAAGAAGAGTCTGCCGTCGTCCGCGGTGCCGAACGTGTCGATGCCCTCTCGCCAGATGGCCACGAGGATCGGCGGCAGCGGCGTCGGCCGCACTTCCTCGGGATCGCGGTTCTTCAGCCCGCGATCGTCGTGCACCTCGCCCGTCTTGGTCCACTTCTTCCCCGCTGTCGGCCGGGTTCGGTGGAGATTTGCCAGTCCCCAACCCTCCTCAGGGAGGTAGCAGTCCTGGATCGCGACTCCGACGGTTTCAGCCGGACGCATCCCGGCGTAGTACATGCCGGCGAACATGCCCGCCAGTCGCCTGCCCCTGGCTCGGTGGTAACCGCCCACGTACGAGACAGCACCGATCAGATTGCTGGCCTGCTTCGGGTTGGCCACGACGCGAGGGTCGACAGGAACAATTCTTGACGGTTTCTGCACAGAAACCGAGTTGACGGGATTCTCGTCGAGCTCCCCTAGCTCCGTGGCATAGTTCAGCGCGTTGACGAGGACCTTACGCTTGCGCTTAAAGGTCTCACTCGAAGCCGCTTCTCCGTCAAGTTTCAGCTTGAGCGCTTCGAGCACGCCTCGCATAACCGCTGGCTTGGCGAGATCGGCGAGCGAAGGCGAGTTCCTTGCCATCCAGTCAACCACGGATCTGGCCTCTGACGGGATTTCGCGATCTTCCGGGCCGGGAAGTACGAATGCCCAGTCCCGAAGCGCCCGCTGCATCGCCTCATCCGCCGGCCGCCCAGGACGATTCGGCATGAGCGCCTTTGTGACACCCGTCAGCGCCTCATTGATCTCGTCCCGATAGTTCGGTGCGGCATGGGGCCACTTCATCTTCAGATATTTCAAGGCGAAGGCGTACCAGGTGAGGGCAGGTGCCTTTTCCTCCATCGAGGGAGGCAAGCCCGTACCTGTGTCGAACTGCTCCCCATTCTCCTGGGCCATGAGGAGCTGCGCGCGCAGCTTGTCGGCAAGCCCCTTAGTGCGACGCGAGCGAGATACCTCGCGCCCTGCCACGACCCAGCGCACCTCATAGGTGTCCTTGCCCTGGCGCTGCTTTACCCTGACGTCCCATATCCGAACGTCCGTCGTCTTCAAGCTGCGGCTTCCTCTCTCTCATGCAGCCATTCCATGAATACACTCCGCCAGACGCGCAACTCGCCGTTCGGGAGCTTCAGTACCGCAGGCCCCGTGCCCATCTCGCGCCACCGGTAGAAGGTTCGGCGGGATGTGCCCTTCAGCTCTGCCAGCACCTCGGGGACGGTCATCAACTCGTCACCCTTGTCGACCTTCCTCACTCAGCGGCTCCCGTGCGGAATCGCCAAAGACCGAAGCGCCACTGCCGCTACGCCATCAAGCACGAAGAAGCACTGCTGCGAGAACGTGCGATTCAGTTTTTGGGCAGGGGGTATCACGAAAGGGCGCATGAGGGATCCTTACGAAGTGGCGCAGAATCCACCGCAGCCTGTGGCGAGGTGGATGGCCGTTGGGCGAGTGTCGTGCCTTTCTTGGATTTCCGAAGTCTGGTCCTGTGCGCTGAACAGGCGCTAGGCCACGCCGGGCACCAGGAAGGCGCTGTCCGCTCCAGGTCCACCGCCAAGTAGCCGGTGCGAACGACATCAATACTCCGGACGATCCCCGGTTTGGCTAACCGGGGATCGTCGGCTATATATCGCCCAGCAGACCGACAGGACCGTACGGTCAGCGAGCCACGCGATACGCGCGGACGGCGGGTGTGGCGCCGTCCGTTTCCACCATGCGGAGCCCCTCCTCGGTGAGGCGGCTGAGGCTGCGTGCTACCACTCGCTCACGAGCACCGAGGGCGCGGGCGATGTGCCGGGCTACGGCGCCGGGGTGGACGGCGCCATGCGCGAGGACGACTCGGTCACGGCGGAAGGCGTGTTGCAGCAGGTCTTCGGCGAGGAGTCCGGCCGCGCAGATACAGAGGCACAGCGCGGTGGCCAAGGCAGCGTGGTCCTGGCGTTGCTGAGCAGTGAAGGCGTTCAGGGCGCCAAGCGTGAACAGGATTGGGGCAGTGAAGTGCAGGGATCGAAGCATGCCGTTGGACAGGTGGGGCTCCTTGGGACGGGCCCGGGGGAGGCAGGGATCAGTGCTCAGGCCAACCGGCTGGCCTGAGCGCGCACGAGGCGGGGACTATGTTCGCCAAGGGCCCGGACGCCTGCGAGCCTTCGCTGACCTGGTGTTTTCGGGGACGTTGTACGTTGACATGGTCCCAGCAGTAAGTTCCAGTCCCTTGGGGCTCTTTCTCGTCTGCTGTGGGCGGATAGGAGGCAGACGCGTCTCCTGAGTTCGCAGCCACGCTGACAATCGCCGCTAGACCCCATACATGCTGGGCTTCGGCCATCAGCTGCCACATCGGAGGGCGTGAAGGGCTCATACGGGAAGCGTGCTGCTGTGCACCGGGGCGAAACCCGGCTCGCTTCGACGGGAGCAGTAAGGGAGCGGACGGCGCTCAGTCGACGTGGGGGTATGCCCCGTCCAGGTAGTGGGCGATCTGCCGCCGCATCGAGGGATGAATGTCGTACAAGTCCAGATCGCCGGGCAGGACCCAGCGGACGCCGTCGGCTTCGTCGTTGACGGTCGGCTCGCCGCCGACCGGGCGGCCGATCACGGTCACCTCGTACGCCTGTCTGATCTCCCCGTCCGTGTAGGCGACCACGTGTTCTGGAGGTGAATACACGCCCAGGAGTCCGATGGCGACGGCGTCGATTCCGGTCTCTTCCTTGCACTCCCGCACCGCGCACTGCGAGGGAGACTCACCGATGTCCATCGCGCCGCCGGGCAGCGCCCACTGCCCGGTGTCCCGCCGCCGCTGCAGGAGAATCGCGCCGTCCACATCCCGGACGGCCAGCATGTTGCAAGCGGGGATCAGGGTGTTCGGCTTCGGTGCGCTGGCGTCGTACCAGTACTCCGTGCGTCCCATGGTGGGGTGGGCTCCTCACATCGCCTCAGGTGACCAGGGCTTCGCAGTCTTCCAGACCGCTTGAAAGCCGTCGGTGTAGTGGTCGAACTAGCCCGTCCCATCCAGCCGGCGCAGTTGGAGCAGCGGGTTCGCGCTGGCCGGCTGTCCCCAGGCGTGCGGATTGACCAGCAGTGTGCCGTCGTACCGGGCGAAGCTGGCGTAGAGCGTGGTGTCGCACAGCCGGACCGAGCATCTGGGCGTGCCGACAAGTTTGCGGTGGCCCGCGTCGCTCCGCGTCGGTTACTCCAGGGCGTGAACATTTGGCTTTGCCGGTGCTCCGCACACTGCTCACAAAGCACCTACGGAAAGCCCAAGAAGGCAGTGATCACTGACAACTCTTCGACGAGGTCTGAGCGCGCTGCTTCGGCATTCTGCTCGCCGCTCGTTCACGTCGTGCGGTGGGCTGTGCGCCAGGCTTACAGCTCCCGGTGCGCCTGGTCGGTCTGCTGGCGAATGGAGGAGGCCGCGCGGGACAGCCGACCGAGTGCTCTGCGCTTGCCAGAAGCCTTCGGCTTCACGTGATCCAGCGTAGTTGGCAGGGCGCATGCTGTAGCAATGTTGTCCTGCCGCCGTCACCGCTTGTCGGTGCCGCCTGGCAGGATTAGCCCGGTGTATGGGAGCCGCCGAGGGCGGCAGGTCGAGAGGGGACGTACGGGGTATGCGTGAGCCGGGCCGTTGGACGACCGTGACCCCGTCGCAGTACGAGCACGAGCGCAAGGCACTCAAGCATGTGCAGGAGCGCTTGCCTGATCAAGAGCCGTTCCGTGCATGGTCGAACTTCACGTTCACGGCGGAAACGGGCCACGTGTATGAGGTCGACCTCCTGGTTGCGGCGCCTAGCGGCCTCTACCTCGTCGAGATCAAGAGCTTCAACGGTCGGGTGACGGCCTCCGGGTCGAACTGGATGCACAACGGGCGGGCCCTCGACAACCCGCTTCACCTGGCGAACACGAAGGCACAGAAGCTGAAGTCACTCCTGGTCCAGGAGAACCGCAATCGCCGGACCGGACTCCAGGTGCCGTTCATGCAGGCTGCCGTGTTTCTGTCCGAGCCGGGCCTCCGCGTCGAGTTGCCCTCGAATCAGATGCACTGGCTCTTCGGTCCCGAGAGGCCCGGCGAAGCACGAGCGGGTGCACTGCCCTCGGTCATTTCGGACCTACTGCTTCCCCTGCCCGCCGGCGGGCGCGGGGGCGTTGACACCCGCTTCTCACGAGCGCTGCCCGGACTGCTCGAAGGCGTGGGGATTGCTCGCAGCAAGAAGCACTTCCAGGTCGGCATGTGGGACCTGGAGCCCAAGCCGTTCGATATCGGCAAGGAGTGGCAGGACCATCTTGCCCGTCACCGCGAGCTCTCCAAAGAGCGGCGGCGCATCCGCATCTACTTGGTCGAGCGAAACGCGGCGCAGACCGACCGGGCCTCCGTGGAGCGCGCGGCTCGTCGTGAGATGCAGGTGCTCCACGGCATAAGCCACCCCGGGATCGTGCAGCCGGACTCGATGGAGGCCCACGAGAACGGGCCGGCCCTGATTTTCCGGCATCCTCGCGAGTCGATGCGCCTTGACCGTTACATGGCGGAATTCGGTCCGCGACTGGATGTGGAGACGCGCGTCGGCATGGTCCGCCAGCTGGGCGAGTCGATGGCATACGCCCACCGTCGACGGCTGTTCCACCGCATGCTCTCCGCGCGAAGCATCCTGGTGGCTCCCGGTCCGCGCCGTCCCACGGCCCCTGGGCAGCCAGCGGATGTGACGGCCGAGCAGGCCCTGGCCGAAGCATGGCTTCGGCCTGACTTGCTGATCAGTGACTGGCAGGCCGCTGTCCGTTCGGCGGACTCGTTCGGGTCGAGCGGCTCCCTGCCCACCCCCAGCAGCCGTACCGGTCGGCACACCGACGCGGCGGCCGAGCCGTATCTGGCTCCTGAGCTGTCCGCGCCGAATCCTGACTCCGTGGCGATGGACGTATTCGGCCTGGGCAGCGTGTCCTACCTCCTGGTGTCTGGGAAGGCACCGGCCGATACACATGCCGAACTCCTGGCGCGGGTCAGCCAGGACAACGGCCTGCGGCCCAGCGCGGTCGCCGAAGCCGTGACCCCGTGGATGGACGAGCTGATCCAGGCCGCGACCGCTCCTGTGCCCAATCAGCGGCTGTCCAGTGTCGCGGAGTTTCTGGAGCTGCTGACCGAGGTCGAAGACGATCTGACCGCGCCCGCTGCGGCGGAAGCCCCTGCCGAGGTAGAGCTCGACCCGTTGGAGGCACGGCCCGGCGACGTCGTGGGTGGCGAGTGGAAGATCAGCCAGCGGCTCGGCACCGGGTCCACCTGCCGTGCCTTCCTCGCGGTTAACCAGCGGACCGGTGCCAAGGAGGTCCTTAAGGTCGCGCTGTCCGACGAGAAGACCAAGCGTCTGGATCACGAGGCTCGCATCCTGGGCGCGTTTCCTGCTGATTCCCGTGTGATCCGCCTCGCTCGCCGCGAGCCGCAAGTGATCGGCGGCCGGTCCGTGCTGGTCCTGGAGCACGCGGGCGAGCACACTGTGGCCCGCAAGCTGCGCGAGGGCGGTCGGCTGGAGCCCGGAGAGCTACAAACGTTCAGCGAGTACCTGTTCGGTGCGCTGGATTTCCTCGAAGGCGAAGGAATCTTCCACCGCGACATCAAGCCCGACAACATCGCCATCCGGGTCCGCAAGAACCGAACCAAGCAACTCGTCCTTTTCGACTTCTCCCTCGCTGGCATAGATGTGCGGGAGACCGAGGCGGGCACCCCCCGCTACCTGGATCCCTTCATCGGCACGGTCCGGCGCCCTGTCTACGACGTCCACGCCGAGCGCTACGCGCTGGCCGTCACCCTGCACGAGATGGCATCCAATGAGCTGCCTGTGTGGGGCGATGGTGCCACCGAAGCCACCTTGGTGGATGAGCCGGTCACCTTGGCCGTCGAGGCATTCGACCCGTCGCTGCGCGAGAGCGGCTTGGTCGATTTCTTCGCCCGGGCTCTGGCGAAGGACGCCGCTGACCGCTTCGCATCCCTGCAGGAGATGCATGCTGCGTGGCGACGCATCTTCGATACAGCTGACGCCACCCGTCCCGTAGGCGCGGCTCCACGGCTGACCGGACTAGAGGCCGACGATGACGATCCGCAGCTCGCCGAGCAGGAACGGGATGACGCGGCAGCGAACGCCGGCCCCGACACCCTGCTGGTGGCGGCCGGCCTGAGCGCGCGAGCCATCTCGGCAGCGGAGCGGCTGGAGGCCACAAAGGTCGCCGACCTGCTTCCGCTGGCCGGACGCATCACGTCACTGCCCGGGCTGGGGGCAAAGACTCGCAAGGAACTCCAGACCCGCATCAAGGAGTGGCGGACCCGCTTCGGCACGGGTTCCTCACCGACCAACCGGGAACAGCGCCGGGCCGCCGAGCGTGAACTGGCCGCCGCGGAAGAGAGCGCCTCAGCAGCCATACCCGCCGGGACGGACGGCAGTCCGCCGGATGCTGCGGCCTCGGCGTTGGGCCGCATCGGCCTGGATTCGATTGCCGCTCTGCTCGTTCCGGCGATGCAGAAGACACGCCGAAACGAGAACGAAGTCGAGGCCACCCGCCTGATGCTGCGGCTGCCTGACGAGGACGGAAACCTTCCCGATCTCCCGCCCTGGCCGACGCAGCAGCCCGTCGGCGCCCAACTGGGCATCACCACGGGTCGCGTGGGCCAGGTTCTCGTCAAGCAGCGCACGCACTGGGCTGAGATGCCCATCATGCGCAGCATCCTTGCCGAACTCGTCGAGTTGCTTGAGGGCTTCGGACGTATTGCTGGCGCCCAGGAACTGGCTGACGCGCTGCTGGCGCGGCGTGGCAGTTCCGAAGGCAGCGACGAGGTGCGGCGCGCGACCGCCGCTGCGGTCGTGCGAGCGGCCGTGGAAGTCGATTCGGCCGCCGCCGAGGACCGGTGCTTCTTGACCCGCCGCTTCGGCGACCAGATCCTCATCGCGCTGGAAGCACCCGAAGACGCCACCCCGGACACCCCCGCCGCCCCAGCCTTGATCAAATACGCCCTCAAACTCGGAGAGACAGCCGACCGGCTGGCCGGCATGGACGTCATGCCCACCTCCGCGTCCGTGCTGCGCGAGCTGACAATAATCCGGCCGCACGCGTACAGCGTGCCGACCGACTTCGAGCACGCCCGCCTGGTCCACCTCGCCGCCGCCGCATCGTCGCGGGCCGCGGCATCGCCCCGCTTGGAGATCTATCCTCGCGATCTGGCACCGGAGCGAGCCCTGCGCCTCGCCCAGGCAGGCGTGGCGCCTCCCGCTCGAGAGGGCGGCACGTCACCTGGCAGCCGTCCCAACGTCCTGCGCCCGGAGCAGGTACAGGAACGAGTACGAGCACGCTTCCCCGAACTTGCCCCACTCCCCGGCCACCCCCAGCTGCACAAGCTGCTCAACGACGCCGGCTTCAACCTGGAGTGGCAGGGATCCGGCCGACTGGGCGGATACGTCACGCCGCGCGGCGCTGGATCGTCAACCGGCGCCGTCATCCAGCCGCGCAAGGCAACCGGCGACATCGCCTCGCAGTGGCACACCGAATCACCCGAGCTGGCACGCGCCGTGCGTGCCGAGCAGCAGTTGGCAGGCTCGTGCGGCAGGGACAGCTTCCGTGCCCTGACCGTCAGCATGGCCGGCTACCTGCCTGCCCGCGAGGAACTCGTACGGCGCTTCGGCGCCCAACCCATCGACGTCGGAGCCCTTTTCGTCGCCACCATGCGGAACCTGGTTGCCCAGGGCACGCGCCCGACCTGGGAGACCGTGGTGGAGGCCGACATAGCAGAACCCGGCTCCCTCCCCCACAGCCGACTGCACTCCCGGTTCATCGAGCCCGCGTGGGACCGCCTCCAGCCCCAGATCGAAGAGATCGTCTCAGCAGCCACCGGTCCTGTGCTGCTGCACGGAGCAGGCCCGCTCGCCCGTTACGACCGCATGCATCTGCCCCTCGAACTCGGCGGCACGGTGTGGCTGCTCTGCCCCATGGGCGACGCAACGGCCGAACCCATGCTGGATCATGCCCACGTGCCGCTGGAGACGAAAGAGCAGTGGATCTTGCTCAACGACGCCTGGGTAGCCAACCAACACCGCACCACGCCGAACGAGGAGACAGGTAAGTGATCGACCGCGTCGCGCTGCTCAAGGACCTGCAGCGCCAGGTGAAGACCCTGGAAGCCGATCTGCGCCAGCAGGTCACCGCGGTCGAGGAAACACACACCCGGCTGCGTGCCGAATACGACAAGGCGTTCAAGCTCAAGCGAACCGCCGCTGCCTGGGGGGCCTGGCGCGACGAACGCGTCACCCAAGCAGCAGCGGCCTGGGGCCTGGGCACCGTCTTCGTCCGCTTCTGCGAAGACAACGGGCTCCTGGGCAAGCGGGGATTCCTGGCCGGTCCCGACGAAGAAAGCATGACCCTCGCAGAAGAGGCTCAGGCCCAGTTCTACCGCGACCACCAAGGCAACCAGACCGACCGCGGCTGGCTGCTCGCCGCCTTCGACGAGATGACCAAGGCACAAGCGGGCGCCCTACTCTTCGACCAGCGGCACAACGCGCTCTACCAGATCCCGCTCTCACACGACGCGGCGAAGGAACTCATCGCTTTCTGGCGACGCCGCAATGAGCACGGAACTCTCGTTCACGACTTCACCGACGACAACTGGGACACCCGCTTCCTCGGCGACCTGTACCAGGACCTCTCAGAAGCGGCCCGCAAGACGTACGCGCTCCTGCAGACCCCGGAGTTCGTTGAGGAATTCATCCTCGATCGCACGCTGACACCGGCTATCAACGAATTCGGCCACGACAAAGTCAAGATGATCGACCCAACCTGCGGATCAGGTCACTTCCTACTGGGCACGTTCCGACGCATGCTGAAGGAATGGGAACGGAATGCTCCCGGGCGGGAGCTGCGTGAACGAGTGAAGCTGGCACTGGAGGCCGTACACGGCGTGGACATCAATCCATTCGCTGTCGCCATTGCCAGATTCCGCCTTGTTATTGCAGCGCTGCGCGCAACAGGAATTCACACCCTGAACGAGGCGGCGGGCTATCGATTCCCTATCAATGTCGCCATTGGTGACGCGTTGATCAAATCTCGGGAATTCACCCTGCCGGGCTTCGAAGACCTCAGCGGTGAAAACGATGAACTTGCCGATTTTCAATACACGACCGAGGATCTGAGCGAGTACCACCCCATCCTTCAAGAAGGTCGTTACCACGTAGTGGTAGGCAATCCGCCGTACATTCAAGTAAAGGACAAGAATCTTAATCAAATTTACAGGGAGCTTTACTCGGCATGCGCTGGATCCTACGCCCTGTCGGTACCGTTTGCTCAACGATTCTTCCAGTTGGCTCGCGAAGCCGACAAGCAGGGCAGGGGGTCTGGATTCGTCGGCCAAATCACCGCCAACTCGTTCATGAAGCGCGAATTTGGACGCAAACTAATCACAGAGTTCTTCAGCCTCAAGGCTGAACTCAGTGAGATCATCGACACGTCCGGAGCCTACATTCCGGGCCACGGAACTCCGACAGCAATCCTAGTAGGGCGTCGCCGTACCCACTTCCATCACGGCGCATCCATCCGCGCCGTGCTCGGGATCAAGGGCGAACCGGGCGTCCCAGAGGAAGCCCACAGAGGCGTAGTCTGGCGTGCCATCGTCGACCAGATCGACAAGCCAGATTCCGAGAGCGAATGGGTCAGTTCAATTGATGCAGATCGCGCATCGTTCAAGACTTTCCCATGGAGCCTGAGCGGCGGCGGCAGCGATAAACTCCTGGCCCATCTGAATAACGAAAGGAACCAGATCTCCTCCGTTACGACAGATCTAGGTTTCATCTCGATCACGGGCGATGACGACGCCTTTGAAGCGCCTTCTTTCTTGATTCGACGCATGTCGGCAGTCCCAAGAATCCCGCTCGTTCGAGGCGAGCAAGTCCGCGACTATGGTGTACAGCAACAAAGCCAAGCCATCTGGCCCTACACCTCCGACCTTGTTCCCTTGAGGCCAGGACCTGAAGACCCCACGTACAGGTACTTGTGGCCAGCCCGCAGGGTTCTGCAGATGCGCCGCCGCTTTGGAATTCCCGTCCAAGACATCGATGGCCTGCACTGGACAGAGTTCCGCGAACTTTATTCCCGCCGCCTCAAGACGGCAGGATTCATCTGCTATCCGTTCGTTTCCACGCACAATCACTTCACGTTCGCTCGAGAGTCACTTGCATGTATCCGAACAGCCCCGGTCATCAAGCTGCCCGAAGGGTCTAGCGAGGAGGATTACCTGCGGCTTCTGGGAGTGCTGAACAGTTCCACTGCATGCTTTTGGCTGAAGCAAGTAAGCCAGGGTAAGGGCGGCAGCGGACTTGGCCGCGGGGTGCAGGATGAGGAATGGGAAGAGCGTTACGAGTTCACCGGAACCAAAATCCAAGAGTTCCCTCTACCTGAAGAATATCCAACAAGTCTGATCACCGAACTTGATCAGCTGGCCCAAAGTACGGCAGAGCTGTTCCCTTTCGCCCCTGCTAGACCCGATGTTCCTTCACTCTCTCAGCTCGACGAGGACCGCACCTCGTACCATTCCGCACGCGCCCGCATGATCGCCCTGCAGGAAGAGCTGGATTGGCACGTTTACTCTCTCTACGGACTGGAAGATGATTTGCGCGCACCTGCGGATTCCGTTCCTGCCATCAAACTCGGTGAACGCGCTTTCGAGATCGACCTAGCGCGCAGGATGGCTCGCGGTGAGATTGAAACCCAATGGTTCGCCCGGCACGGATCCATTCCAGTCACAGATTTGCCCAACCACTGGCCACAGGCGTACAAGGATATCGTCACCAAACGCATTGCAGCCATCGAGACCAATCGGTCAATTAGCCTGATTGAACGGCCCGAATGTAAGCGTAGGTGGGCCACAGAGAGTTGGGACTCTCTGCAAGCAAAGGCTTTGCGGACATGGCTGCTGGACCGTGCCGAGACGCGGGAACTATGGTTCCACGAAGTGGATGGGATGGAGCAGCCGCGAGTCATGTCCACTGCCGAACTCGCTGACGCACTGGCCCTCGACAGTGATTTTGCGGCTGTTGCGGAGTTGTACGCACCGGGGAAAGATCTCGGCGCACTCGTCGCTGAGCTGGTCGCCGATGAGCATGTCCCCTTCCTCTCGGCACTGCGTTACAAGGAATCTGGCTTGCGCAAGCGCGCCGATTGGGAACACACGTGGGATGAGCAGCGCAGAGAGGACGCAGCACAGACAGAGGAAGAGAAAGAAGAAATCCGAAACAGCATCGGCGTTCCTCCCCGATACAGTGCCGCCGACTTCCTCAAGCCTTCCTACTGGCGGAATCGCGGCAAGCTCGACACCCCAAAAGAGCGGTTCGTCTCCTATCCGTACGGCTCCCGTGACGGCGATAGTGCCCTCCTTCTCGGCTGGGCCGGCTGGGACCACCGAGAGCAGGCACAAGCGCTGGCCACTCTCATCGTGGAGCGAGAGGCAAGCGATGGCTGGAGTACCGAGCGGCTGACGCCTCTGCTGGCTGGTCTACGCGAGGTGCTGCCGTGGGTTCAACAGTGGCACAGCGACTTCAACATCGCGTACGGTGACTCTCCCGCGAACGTGTATGCCGGGTTCCTGGTCGAAACAACCAACCGTCTTCATCTGACCGATGATGCGCTGTCCTCCTGGAGAGCGCCTAAGAAGCTGGGCCGTGGGCGCAAGCCGAGTAGTACGGGTGAGCGTTAGAGCGTTCGATGCGCTCCCGAACAGACACTCGCGTTGCCTACCGTGTGCCCTGCGACGCAAGCGGCGGCGTTCTTCGCCGCCTCCCAGGGTGTAGTCGGTAGCCGGAACGCGACAGCTACTACGGGTCGAAGATCGGTTCGAGCCAAGGTGCCTGCGGGGTGTCAGAGCTGGCCCGTAGGCTGTACGCCATGGCTGGTCCCAACGGTTCTCTGCTGCGTGAGTACATCAACATCCCCGAACGGGCGAGTGACTCCGATTTCGTCCTGAAGTTGGCCGAAGGCGTGTCGGACGCCGAAGCCACCCTGCGCGACTATGTGATCACAGACCGACTGGTGGAGAACTTCGATCAGGCGCTTGGTCTGGTCCAAGCAGGCGTGACCAGTGGGACGTCGCAGGCGACGTACCTGCACGGTTCCTTCGGTTCCGGTAAGTCGCACTTCATGGCGGTGCTGCACGCGTTGCTCCACGGGGAGGCCGCGGCCCGGTCGCGGGATGAGTTCGCGGGGCTGTTGGACAAGCACGATGTGTGGATGCAGGGGCGGCGGTTCCTGCTCGTGCCGTACCACATGCTGGGTGCGAAGTCGATGGAGCAGCGGATCCTCGGCGGGTACGCATCGTTGGTACGCGAGCTCCACCCGGAGGCTCCGGTGCCGGGTGTACATCGAACCGACGCCCTCATGGAGCAGGTCCATAGCCACCGGGTGAATCTCGGCGACGAGATGTTCCTGTCCAAGCTGCCCGGGGCCAAAGAGGACGCGGCCTGGGGTGACACGGAGCCATTCTGGACATCCGCGAAGCTGGACGAGGCCATGGCGGCCCCGTATGACGACAGACTGCGCAAGCAGCTGGTCAGCGACCTGATCAACAGCTGGTTCCCGAGTTTCTTCAACAACGCGAAGGAAGACGCCCAGGCGTTCGTCTCCCTGGACCGGGGCCTGAGCGAGATCGCCGGGCACGCCAAGGATCTGAACTACGACGGTCTGATCCTGTTCCTCGACGAACTGGTGCTCTGGTTGGCCAACTCGCTGGGCAACCAGAAGCTCGTCGCCCGAGAGGTACAGAAGCTCAGCAACCTCATCGAGGGCGGCGACGCCCGCCGGCCGATTCCCGTGATCAGCTTCATCGCCCGGCAGCGGGACATGCGTGACCTGGTGAAGGGGGATGCCGCCGGCGCCGTCGAGCTGACGATCCAGGACACGCTCAACCTCGCCAGCGGCAGGTTCTCTACGATCACCCTGGAGGACCGGAACCTCCCGGAGATCGCCCGGCACCGGCTGCTGAGGCCGAAGAACGACGACGCCGCCGCCGCGATCAACAAGGCATTCGAGACCACCACCAAGGTACGGCGCGAGGTGTGGGACACGCTGCTGGGCAGCGAGGGCACCACCGGCGCCGACATCGACTCGTTCCGCGCCACGTACCCCTTCTCCCCCTCGTTCCTCGACACGCTGGTACACGTCTCCAACGCGCTGCAGCGATCCCGCACCGGGCTGAAGCTCATGCGGAACCTGCTGATCGAACACCGTAACGACTTGCGCCTGGGCCAGCTGGTACCGCTGGGCGATCTGTACGACGAGATCGCCCGGGACGGTGGGCAGCCCTTTACCGAGCGGCTGAAGGTCGAGTTCGAAAATGCGGAGAAGCTGTATGACACCCGGCTGAGGCCGCGCCTGCTGGCGGACTACTCCCTGAGCGAGGAGGACGTGGAGCGGGTGCGCCTTGCCGGCGGGACCGGGCAGACCGCGACCGGGGAGAGCGTGTCGGCAGAACTGGCCGCCCGCGTCAAGGAGTTCACCGGCGATGACCGGCTGATGAAGACGCTGCTGCTCTCCGCCCTCGCGCCGTCAGTTCCCGCGCTGGCGAACCTGACCGTGCGCCGACTGTCCGCGCTCAACCACGGCAGCATCACCAGCCCCATTCCCGGCGGCGAGGTCACCAAGGTGGCCACGAAGGTGCGGATGTGGCACACGCGGCACGGCGAAATCAAGGTCGACAACGGTGACGACCCAGCCGTGCGCCTGGAACTCGTCGGCGTCGACGTGGACAGCGTGCTCGCCACCGCCACCGGCTACAACACCTCCGGCGCCCGCAAAGCCATGGTCAAGCGGCTGCTATGGGAGGAACTCGGGGTAATCGAGGGTGAGATCGTCAACCGCGCGGACGTGTGGTGGAAGGGCTCACGCCGTAGCGTCGAGGTCCTCCTGGGCACTGTCCGGGATCCACGCGATGTGCGGGACGATGCGTTCCATCCCAGCGAGGACACCGCTTGGCGGCTCATCCTCGGCTACCCGTTCGACGAAGGGACCTACGGGCCGGCCGACGCCCGCGACCGGGTCCACAAGCTCGTCAACGAACGCGGGGTACACGCCCAGACCGTGTGCTGGATTCCCGCCGGCCTGACGCACGAGCGGGAGAACGATCTCGGGCAGCTTGTCGTCATCGACAAGGTGCTGACCGGCCAGAAGTTCGACTCCTACGCGGGGCATCTGAACCCTGCCGACCGGCAGCGGGCCCGTGCCGCGCTGGAGAGCCAGCGCGAAGCCCTGATGACGCTCTTCCGTGATCTGCTGCGGCAGGCGTACGGCTTGGCCCAGCAGCAGTCCGGGCACGTGGTTCCCTACAACGACCACCTTCTGTCGCTGAGCCCCTCGCTGCAGCCGACGCTGCCGTTCGGGGACACCCTGAAGAATGCCCTGCACAGCATCGCGGACCAGGCTCTCGCCCATCAGTTCCCCGGCCACCCGGACTTCGACCCGGACCGGGTGAAGGCCACGGTCAAACTGGCCGACGCTCGCACCGTGCTGGGCTACATCCGTCAGCTCGCGGAGTCGTCCGAGCCGAGCATCGAAGTCGCCAAGGGGGACCGGGGGGTGATGCAACGTGTCGCCGACGCGCTCGGGCTGGGCACGATGCACGAGGCTCGTTTCACCCTGGACCGTGCCTGGGCACAGCATTTCGAGCGCGAGGCCGACAAGGCCGGCCGCGGCAGCGAACTGAAGGTGCCCGACCTGCGGGCGTGGACGAATCGCCCTCTGGCGCGAGGGCTGGAGCCCTTGGTGGGCAATCTGGTGATCGCCTGCTTCGCCGAGATGACCGACCGGGTATGGACCCGACACGGCGGCATCGTCGATCCTGCACCTGAGCTGAACCAGATCTCCGACGACCTCGTGCTGCGCGAGCAGCGCCTGCCCGACCAGGAGTGTTGGGACCGGGCTCGTGCCAGGGCGATGGATCTCTTCGGGATCAACCAGCCGCCGCTGCGGCGGGGGCGACTGGTGGGCATGTTCGTGCGCCAACTGTCGGATGACGCCCGCCGCTACCGTGACGCTGCCACTGATCTGGTCACCGAGCTCGAAGAGCACGCCGCGCAGTTGGGCATCGACCCCAACGCCACCTCCGGTCGGCTGCACACCGCTCGTATGGCCGTCGACCTGCTGGAGGGCCTGGGCAGTCGCAGTGGCAGCGTGGAGATCGTGGAGCACCTGGCCGACGCCGACCTGGGCGGGCCCGCGCAGCGGGCCGGGCGCTCCATCAAATCTGCGGCCCGTGTGGTGGAGGCGCTACGCAAGGCCCCCTGGGACAACTTCAAGTTGGTCGCCGGAGTCGGTGGTCCCTACACCGTGGAGGCGAACGACCTCTTCGCGAAACTGCGGGGCGCCGCGCAGGCCGATGAGATGACGCTCAAGATGGGGCTGGTCGACGTCCTGGCCCAGGCACGTAAGGAGGCAGCCGCCCTGCTGGAGCGGGCGCTCAGCAGGTCGACCTCCCCGTCGGCTGAGGGGCAGGGCGCGAAGGACGCTCCGGACGACCAGTCCTCTTCCTCTTCCTCCGAGACCACCCAGGCCAAGAGTTCCTCGTCCACGGCAGGACGCCACCGGGGCACGGGCGACGGCCTCACCGAGGCGCTGGCGGAGCTCACCTCGTTCCTGCGGACCAACCCGCAGGCCGTCGTGGAGCTGGAGTGGCGGGTGGTCGAGTGAGCACGATGACGGACGAGGCCGCCGCGTCTCGCGCACCCCGGCTGGGCCGTGCAGCTGTGGAGCAGCGTGTTTCCCAGCTACTGCGCCAGCACTTGGACCGGCCGACTGCCGCCGACCACACCGTCTCCTCGGTCGTACTGCTGCGTGCCGAACCGGTGTGGGAGTCGGACCAGCCCCTGCGGGTACAGGGACGCACCGTACGCGTGGCGGCGGGCGTGTCCCCCCTGGGCGTGCTCGACCACATCACGCAGCACGCCGACGCACCGGACGCGGACCTTCTGGTGGTCCTCACCGACCAGGAGGAGGCCGCGCTCGGCCGCACTGTGCTGAGCGTGGCTCTGCGCCAGCGGGTGCACACCGTTGACCGGTGGGCGTTGGTCGCCGAGCAGTTCGGCGCGCAGCAGGTGGAGCCGCGGCTCACGGATGAAGCCTGGGCCGCCGAGGCACTCATGTCCGCCCGTCCTCCGCAGAATGGCTGGCCGAGGCTGCCCGGCAAGGTCCTCAGCCGTGACACCGCGCTGCGGCACCTGGCCGCCAGTCGCCTGGGCCTGGACCAGCGGCTCGGACTGGGTGCCGAGGGCCTGGACATCAGGGCCCTGCTGCGTTGGTCGGCTCTGCGGGGCGCGACCGAGTCCCTTGCCTCCCTTCGATCAGCCGAACGCGTCGGTCTCACCCGATGGCTCATCGACGCAACGGGCAAAGCGGGCCGGGCTCTGTTCGCCCTCATCGATGTCGACCGCGGGCCGGACGCGCTGGCAGCCGGTGTGGTGTGCCACGCCCTGTGGTCGCCGCAGGCCGTCGGCATGGACCGGCAAAAGGGCCGTGTCGACCGGTTCTTCGGCGACGCGCAGCTCGACGATGCCACTATGCAGGCGTTCGGGGAGGCCGCCCGCCAGGTGGTCATTCAACTAGCCGACGAAGCATGGGATCCCGAGCGCGCGGGCGTCACCCCCGCGGACGCCAACCGGCTGCTGCACACGGTCCTTGACCGAGCCGAAGCTCTGCTGGAGCAGTTCGGGGCCCAGGACGCGGCGACGTACAGCGATGTACTGCGGTCCGGGTTCAACTACCGTGTCGATGCCGTCGCCGACGCGCTCACGGCCTGTCTGGCCAAGCGCGGCGACACCCGCCCTGCCGCGGACACTCTCGCCTCCCGCGTGGCGGCCCTGGCCGAGCACCAACTGCACACCTTCCACCAACACCGGGTCGAACGAGCACGGATGGCGCTGCGCCTGGTGCGGTGGCTGGCACATCCCTCTCCGCTCCCAGAGACGCTCGCGGCCGGCATCGACGCCCAGATCCGCGACTGGGGGTGGGTCGACCATGCCGTAGCCCAGGTATGGGCCGGCGAGGACATCCACCCGGGCCTCAAGACCGCGTACCGACTCCTGCACGAGCGAGTCGCCGTGCGGCGCCGGGCCATGGACGAGGCATTCGCACTCCGCTTGCAGGACTGGACCCGCAACGGCACCGCCCGCGATGGGCTGCTCATGGTCGAGAACCTCCTCGAGAAGGTCGTTGCGCCGGTCGCTGCGGGCGAACGGCCGGTGCTGTTCCTGCTCCTCGACGGCATGAGTGCCGCCGCGGCGGTGGAGATCGCCTCGGAGATGGCCCACACCTGGCAGGAGTACGACCCTCTCGGCGGCACCAGCCGCAATGCCAAGAGCCAGCCAGCCCGCCGCCGCGGCGTAGTGGCCGCGCTGCCCACCCTCACCAAGGTTTCCCGCGCTTCACTCTTCGCTGGCGAACTGTGCGAGGGCGGACAAGATCTGGAGCGCGACCGCTTTGCCCGGCACGGCTTCTGGAACGGCCGCACGGCGCGCCTGTTCCACAAGGCCGACGTACGGGGCGAAGCCGGTGAGATGCTCGGTGCCGAACTCACCCAGGCCCTGGCCACTCCCGACATGCTCGTCGGGGTGGTCCTGAACACGATCGACGATGCTCTGGACAAGGACCGCGAGCGCAGCGACGCCACCTGGCGCCTTGATGACATAGGGGTGCTGCGGATCTTGCTGGAGCACGCGAGCTATCACGGACGTGCGGTGATCATCGCCAGTGACCACGGCCACGTCCTGGAACGCGACGGCCACCTGCGCACTGCCCAGGACTCGGTCTCAGCCCGGCACCGCACGGGCACTGCCCCGGCGAGCACCGGCGAGGTGGAATTGGTCGGACCGCGCGTCGTCGGACCCGGCCAGCGCGTGGTTTCGTTGTGGGACGCCGGGCTTCGCTACACGACCCGCAAGGCGGGCTATCACGGCGGAGCCTCGGCCGCCGAGGTCACCATCCCCCTGCTGGCCTTCCTGCCGCTGGGCGCCGCATCTCCGCCCGAGCAATGGCGTCCCCTGGGGGACTGCCGCCCAGCCTGGTGGGAAACAGCCGGCCCTGCCGTACCGGCCATCGAGCTGGCGGGGACGGCACCCGCCACACGGAGCGGGAAGCAGAAAGCGCCCGAACCCACAGACGGACAGATCGGATTGGACCTCGCCGCCACACGCGGTGTGGAAGCCCTGCTCGACGAACTCCTCGACTCCGACATCTTCAAAGCACGGCGCACGCTCACCCCCCGCGTGGTGCACAAGCCGAAGATCCGCGCGGCGATCGGGGCCCTGCTGGAGGCGGGCGGCATCCTGCCCACCGCCGTGCTCGGCGAGCGCGCCGGGGAGCTTCCTGACCGCGCTGTACGGTTCGCCACCGTGCTGCAGCGGATCTTCAACGTCGACGACTACGCCGTGCTGTCGCTGACCGACAGCAGTCGCAATGTCCGCCTGGACAAGGACCTGCTACGCCGCCAGTTCGAGCTGAAGGGGGATGTGTGAACCAGGTCAGCGCCGCCAAGCGGCGCGAGGTCATCGACGCGCTGCGCCGCGGAGCCGTCCCCGAATCCGGGCTCGACCTCCTCGCGGTGGGCCTGTCCCGCTTCGACACCGCACTCGATGAGGAACTGTCTGCGGTCGCCGACGGCGGAGCCGTGTTCAAGGCGGTGCGCGGCGAGTACGGCTCCGGCAAGACCTTCGTCACCCGATGGCTGGGCGAACGCGCCAAGCGCCGCAACTTCGCCGTCGCCGAAGTCCAGGTCTCCGAGAACGAGACCCCCTTGCACAAGCTGGAGACGGTCTACCGCCGCCTGACCGAACGCCTGTCCACCCCGGGCTTCCCGCCCAGCGCCCTGCGCGCGGTCGTCGACTCGTGGTTCTACGCGCTCGAAGAAGACGTCCTCGCCGAGCAGGACACCGACACGGCTACTCCCGACGCCCTGGGCAGCGCCGTCGACACACTCCTCGCAGAACGACTGACCGAAGTCAGCCGCACCGCACCCTCCTTCGCGGCAGCCCTGCGCGGCTACCGCGCCGCAGTCGCCGCAGGGGACGCGCCAACCGCCGACGCGATCCTGGCCTGGCTGGGCGGACAGCCCCATGTAGCGGCCAACGCCCGCAAGGCCGCCGGCGTACGCGGCGATCTCGACCACTTCGGCGCCCTCGGCTTCCTCCAAGGACTGCTCGCCATCCTGCGCGACTGCGGCCACCCCGGGCTTCTGCTGGTCCTCGACGAAGTCGAAACGCTGCAACGGGTACGGTCCGACGCCCGCGACAAGGCCCTCAACGCCCTGCGGCAGCTCATCGACGAAGTCCACTCCGGCCGCTTCCCTGGCCTCTACCTGATCATCACCGGCACGCCCGCCTTCTACGACGGCCAGCAAGGGGTACAGCGCCTGCCGCCCCTGGCCCAGCGCCTGGCCACCGACTTCACCACCGACGCACGGTTCGACAATCCCCGGGCGGTTCAGATCCGGCTGCCCGGCTTCACCGTCGAGTCCCTCACCGAACTCGGCGGACACGTACGCGACCTGTACGCCGCCGGATCCACCGCCAGTGACCGCATCACCGCCAGCGCGGACGACGCCTACCTGGCCGACCTTGCCAAGGCCGTCGCCGGAGGACTGGGCGGCAAGGTGGGCATCGCGCCCCGCGTGTTCCTCAAGAAGCTGGTGAGCGACGTCCTCGACCGCATCGACCAGTTCGAGGACTTCGACCCGCGCAAGCACTACGCCCTCACCCTGGCGCCTTCCGAATTGACCGAGACCGAACGCAACGCCGCGATGTCCCCCGCCGCAGCGGCTGGCGACGTAGAACTGGACCTCTGAGGCTCCTGTGACGGACAGCGCTCTCGATCAACTCCACCCGGTCGTCCTGCACCACATCGCCAACTCCCTGGGCTGGCCCGGTCTGCGCCCGCTCCAGGAAGCCGCCATCGAGCCACTGCTGAACGGCGATGACGCACTCCTGCTCGCACCCACTGCCGGCGGCAAGACCGAAGCCGCAGCGTTCCCGGTGCTGTCCGCCATGGAACAGCAGCAGTGGAAGGGCCTGTCCGTCCTGTACGTGTGCCCGATCAAGGCCCTACTCAACAACCTGCTGCCGCGTCTGGAGTCGTACACGGGATGGCTGGGCCGCCGCGTCGCCCTGTGGCACGGCGACGTCACCGCAGCCAGCCGACGCAAGATCCTTCTCGACCCGCCGGACATCCTGCTCACCACCCCCGAGTCCATCGAGGCCATGCTCGTCAGCACCAAGGTCGAGCACCAGTGGTTCTTCGCCAACCTGCGAACCGTCATCGTGGATGAGGTCCACGCCTTCGCCGGCGACGACCGCGGCTGGCACCTCCTCGCCTTGCTCGAACGCCTGACTCGCATCACCGGTCGGCCCATCCAGCGTGTCGGCCTGTCGGCGACCGTAGGCAACCCACAGGATCTCCTGGCGTGGTTCCAGGGCTCCGGCCAGGACAGCCGGCCCGCCCAGGTCGTAGCCCCGGACATGCCCGCCCTGCCCGCGGAGGCCGCGACACCGCCGTCAGGCGACATCACCCTGGACTACGTCGGCGGCGTCGCCAACGCGGCAAAGGTCATCGCCTCGCTCCACCGCGGCGAGAAACGGCTGGTCTTCTGCGACTCCAAGCAGCTCGTGGAAGAACTCGGGGCATCCCTGCGAGCCAAGGGCGTCACCACGTTCCTCTCCCACGCATCCCTCTCCGTGGACGAACGCCGCCGTGCGGAAGAGGCTTTCGCCGAAGCGCGGGACTGCGTCATCGTCGCCACCAGCACCCTGGAACTCGGCATCGACGTGGGTGACCTGGACCGGGTTATCCAGATCAACGCACCCGCCACCGTCGCCTCGTTCCTCCAGCGGCTCGGCCGCACCGGACGCCGTGCCGACACGACCCGTAACTGTCTATTCCTCGCCCTGGACGAACAGCGCCTCCTGCACGCTGCCGGCCTCCTCTCACTATGGGGCCGCAGCTTCGTCGAACCCGTCACTGCCCCACCCGAGCCGCGACACATCGCCGCCCAGCAGCTCCTCGCCTTGTGCCTCCAAGAAGGGCGCGTCGGCGACCAGACCTGGGCCGAGCACTGGAACGGCCTCGAACCCTTCGGCCCGAGCGCAGCCCCCATCGTCCAGCACCTCGTCGACAGCGGCTTCGTCGACTCCGACAACGGGATGCTCTTCATCGGCCCGGAGGCCGAACGGCGCTTCGGCCAACGGCACTTCATGAACCTGACCGCAGTCTTCACCGCCGCCCCGGAATTCGTCGTGCTGTCCGGCCGCACCGAGATCGGCCGCACCGACCCGATGCTGCTCACCGAGAGGGTCGAAGGCCCCCGCCTGCTGCTCCTCGCCGGCCGCAGCTGGCGCGTCAACTGGATCGACTGGGCCCGACGCCGCTGCTTTGTCGAACCCGCCGATGGCGGCGGCAAGGCCCGCTGGTACGGCAGCGTCCTCGACGGCGCCTCGTACGAACTCGCCCGCGCCATGCGTGACGTCGTACTCGGACAGGACCCGCCAGTCCAGCTCACCGAGCGTGCCGTTACCTACCTCGCACAGCTCCGCGAGACGGCCGTCGACACGACCCATCCCGGCGGCACCGTCATCACACGCGCCGGCGACGACGTCCGCTGGTGGACCTGGGCCGGCTTTCGCGCCAACGCCACACTGACCGCCACACTCGCAGGGCTCACCGACGAAAAGCAGCGCTTCAACGAACTGTTCGTCCGGATGCGTCCCGACTTGACACCCCAGATGTGGGCCACGCACACCTCTGATGCGGCCCAACGCCTGTGCCTGCCTGAGATCGACGACAAGGCCCTCCGCGGCCTGAAGTTCAGCGAAGCCCTCCCGCCCCATCTCGCCCGCACTACCGTGGCACAGCGTCTTGCATCCACCGAGCGTGCGGCGTCCGTCCTCAACGAACCCGTACGCTTCTCCTCTCGCCTGGACCGCTAGGCAGCGGCTCGCGCCAGGCCAGGCGCGCAGCACCCGGCGGCGTGCCGCACGACCGAGGGGCTGGCCCCGCGCCTACTGCCCCTCGATCCTTCCCAGCCGCCAGCTCCGTCAGGGCAGTCGCAGCTCGCTTGGCTCGTAACGGAGTTGGTAAGCACGGACGCCGCTGCCGTTCATTCGATAGATCGTGATACTTGACAAGAACTGCGCCTTGATGTCGAGAGTGCGCTGCCGCTCCTTCTCCGCAATCCCGCTGATCCACTCCTCGATATGCTCCGGCAGCTTGAAGGCCAGGCGGTAGGCGTCTTCATCTTCCCGGGGAGACAGCGTCCACTCGGCGGTCGCCGCCTGCCCCGAGCGCCGCAGGCGCACGGCGTGGTCGGGAGACTGCTCGACGTAGGACAGGAACTGCTCCTGGTCCTGGGCGGCCAACGGCAGGATGAACGGAGCCGAGGGGAATCCCAGCAGAAGCTCGGCCGCGGCGTACTGCTCCAAGGCATCGACGAAGTGCGTGAGGACCACGGTTGCCGAGGCTTTGAACTGCACAGCGTTGGTGTCGCCCGACAACGGCACCCCAGGCGGGCAGGTGCCGAGGGCCTCACGGAGCTCCCTACGCATCCACGCCACGGGAAAACGCCCCACAGCGTGATCTTCCTGTGCCTCGTACAGGTCAGCCGCCGCGGTCCTGATCGCCTTGCGCAGCCAGGTGAAGGACTCCCCGGACAGGTCCACCAGGGAAATCTGGTGGGCAAGCGCATACCGCTGCGCCTCTGGGGTGAAGCCGTTGGCGGAGAACAGCGCGTACGTGTACTGGTAGCGCCTCCTGGGCCGCGTGCCCTCATGGTCCATGAAGTTCTCGTTGACGTCGTGTAGAACGCCGTGGGCGTTGCGCACGACCTCCAGCCGGCACTTTTCCCGGTAGTACTTGGCCTCGAGGAACAGCCGGATGGGGAGGGAGAAGGCGGGTGTGAAGGCGAACTCCCCAAGCACGTCGACCTGGTGGACGGCACCACGGCCGCGAACACGAAGCGCGCCACCGGCTCCAGTAAGTTCGGCACGATCCTGCCGCTCGTCGACAAGCAGCCGGTAGCCGCTGTGCCGCAGCAGCCAGGCCAGCGCCTCCTCCAACAGGTATCCCCGTAGTGCTGATCGCTTCGCCATACCAACATTCCCCGCATCCGCCATCGCCAGCTGCTAGATGTGATCTTCTCATTGAAGCTCCGCCATCTTGAAGTGGCTGGTCAGCGGGGTGGCGTGACCTCATTTCGGGGTGCTCGTGCTGATCGTGGGCGGCAGTCTGTGTTGTAGATCGTCCGGCGGGGTGGTTTTGCCGATGAGTTCACCGTCCTCGAACGGTCTACCCAGCGACACGACCGTTCTCGACAGGAGTGCCATGTCCACCATCCAGCCAGTGATCATTACTGCAGACCAGGACGTTCTGCTCGGCTTCTATACGAAATTGTTCGGCGCAGAGGAGATCTTCCGGGTACCAGCGGAAGGCCCGGCCTTCTACCTCGGCTTGCGCATCGGCGACACCGACCTCGGGCTGGTGGCCAAAGCGAACCCGGGGACCGGGGCGGCGTCGCGGATCCTGCTCAGCATCGGTGTCGACGACGTCGACGAGACGCTCGGCCGGGTGGAGGCGCTGGGCGGCTCAGTCCGCGGCGGCCCCAACAACATGCCGTGGGGACAGCGCGTCGCCCACATCCAGGACCCCGACGGCAACCCGGTGAACCTCACTCAGCCGATCCCGGCCCGGTGACGCTGTTCTGGGGGCATGTGCTGATCGTGGGCTACCTGCGGTAGAGATCAATCACAAACCAGGCTCACGCTCATAGTCAGGGATGTCGTAGCCCTGATCGCAGAGCCACTGCCGGGTCACGGCAGCCTTCTGCCGGGCCTCCCCGTGGCGCTCTACGTCCTTCAGCAGCGCCCCGGCGTAGATGACCAGCTTCTCGGCTTCCTCCACCTCCTCAAGGACGCTGCGAGCCACGGTTTGAGCCGTGTCGTTGTCTAGGTTTCGGTGAGCGTGCCACAGCTCCTGGTTGCTCCTGGCTTGCAGTGCCGCAGCTCTCCGGTCCTCAGCGCCCGCTGATCCGACCGCATCCATCGCCTTCTCGTTCGCCGCATCGATCTCCCGAGCGAAGTAGGAGGTGATGACCTCCTCAGCAAGGTTCTGCCGGCGCTGCTCATCGTCTGTCACGTCCATGCCTCCTCATACTTCGTACTTCTTGGGCTCCTCACGCCTGTATGGCTTTGTGCTCATCGGCTGCTCCCCGGCGGGGCGCCCGGTAGCTCGCGCGCCCATGTAAGGACGCTCGGAGCGGTGCTACCAGCGACGTCGCCAAAACGGACATCACAGAGAGCACTCGCTCCGACCGCCCTGGTGACAGCCACGGGTCACCACCCTTAACTTGATCTCATGGCAGCTGGTGAGCGTCAACAAGAGAAGGGACGCGATGGTGTCCGCTTCGCGCGTGAATGGCTCGAGAGCACTACGCGAGTGCAGGTGCCGTGGGTTGTTTATGAGGTTCCGCATATGACCACCCTGACCCTCCTGGATGGCAGTAAAGAGTCTTGGGATCTAGCCGGCTTCTTCACGGGCGGCGGCAAGAGCATGTTCTACGCCGAGGTTAAGAATTACGAAACCGACGACCAAGGGACCCCGTATCGAGAATACCTCTCCGACTGCTACTCGGTGACAGCCAAGATGATTGAGGAGGGCGACGACAAGAAACATGAATTTATGTGGATCACTTGGCATCCTTTCGCGTTGAAGTCCTGGACTAAACTCTGCGACCCTTCGGCAATAGAAGATGCTCTGGGAAAGTTTCCCCAGAAGCTAGACGGGCGAGCTTATGATCCGGATATTGGACGTTTGGTGGCAGAGAGGCTCTGGCTCATAGTCCTTTCCCGGAGGCAAGAAGAGTTGATGATGGATCGAGACTATCTAGGCCACATTCGCCACTACCTGACCAGGGGAGCATAGGCAATGGGCTCGAATATTTCAGTTCAGATCCAAGACGCCTTGCAGCAATCATCATCCGAAGCAATCATTCGAGACGTCAAACATGCTGTCGCTCGGGAATTACAGGCTCTTGATCCGCGAGTCGCAATTAAGTCCACGGACTACTTCAATCACACATTCGTTCCCGATTTCGTGCTCGGTTGGGGTAGCGGGAATGAACAGGAGGCCCGTGACGTCTACCTTCGATTTGACATTAATAGCCCAGCCGTGTGGAGAGACTTGGAAAGTTTGAACGCCGAGTCTCCTGCGTTCATTGGGATTTCCGGCGACGCCAAAGAGCGTGCACGTACAGCGGATGTGGCTGGCGTATTCGATAATTGTCTGGTTTCGAGTACTGCGGCCCTGGAGCCAATTTCCAGCGAACGTGCTCGAACCCCGATCACACAGATGGTCAAGACGTCCCTTTTGCAGGGAGGTCGGGGATACCTTGTTGGTTCAGCGGCAATGCGGATGTCGCAGGTGGTCAGTCATGCCGACGAAGGTGTGGCGACCCTCAGCCAACCGACTGTTGCGGCTGTGATCAACTCATTGAGTAGTAGTTTCACTCCACCATTCTTCTCGCGCATGCAGAAAGTGATGAAGGTTCTGTGGGCAAGTCGCGGCGGTGATGCAGATGACTTCCCCGGTGAAGGGCGAGGCGGGGCGCTCTCGACTGGAGAGCTTTCCGAGATTCTGCCATTCATTCTCAAGTTGGATGAAATCCGCAACACCAGCTTCTGGCGGGAGCTGGGTGAAAACCTGAGTCTGCATGTCTTGGAAAACCTCGAGCACGTAGAGGCGGGATGCAACCTGAACTACCTCGTTAACGTTAATCTGGATCGGGTCAAAGCAAAGAGCATGGCACTTGACCGGTCTGAGCTGACTCTATTTGACGATGAGGAGGATCCGCTCCACTGGGAGATTGCCGATTCCACGCTAATTCTGGGGTCGCCAGAATTTGCACTCAGGTTCGTCAACGATCGTAGAAAGATTTCTCGACGCAACAGGGACCTCGGACGGGCGCCTCGCTGGGCTGAAATCGAGGATCGAATTAATCGATTCAGCGCTGAAGGTATCGAATTTACGGCGCCGACGAGCAAGCTGAGAATTCAGAGCAGTACGGCAGCCGGGTTAACCGACTCCACCGACATGAATGCCTTGAATTCTGCCCTTGGAGACCTTGCGCGCGTTAACTCAATCCAGTTGAGGGTTCCACATTCCAGGGAAATGCTGGAAATCAACTTTGATCGATCCGTGGTGGATTCGATCGAGGCGCCGATCGGACCCCATCTCCTGGCCCGGTATGGCCTAGATCTCCTCTATCAGGCATCGGATGAAGTTCTGGAGTACCTCAAGGAATTTGTGTCTCAGGCCGATGAACTCCCGTGGTGGCGAGGCAGTGAGGATGAGACGGATCAGTGAAGCTGCGCCATCTTGAAGTGGCTGGTCAGGGGCCTGGCATGACGCTGTTCCGGGGTGCTCGTGCTGATCGTGGGCGGCAGTCTGCGGTGTAGATCGTCTGGCGGGGCGGTTTTGTGGATTCCCGCCCGTCGTCGCGGGTGCCGCTCTTACGCTCCGGCGCATGATGGACCCGAGGCTGGAGCGGATCGCCGCGCGACGTGCGGAGCTGGACGGACTCGAAGAACAGCTGGCCAAGCAGTTGGCGGAGGTGCGGGCCGAGCGGGACGAGCTCGCCGTGGAGCGAGCAGATCGCCGATGAGCGGGCGGAGGCCGGGTCACCGGTCGTTCAGATGGCAGGCCGGGCGGTGCGGCTGGTCCCGGACCGTGTGCCAGGGGTGGCCCAGTCCGCGCGTCGGCGGAATACCAGCGCATCCTGACGGCCGTGCGGCAGGCCGCCGGTCCGGTCAGAACCCGGCAGATCGGCGAGGTGCTGGGCTTGGACACCGCGGTGCGGGGCGGGCTGGAGCCGCTGCGTCGGAAGCTGACGAAGCTGGCAGGCTCAGACCAAGTTTCGGCGCCACACCCCAGAAAGTCTCTCGTAGCGGTTTGTGTTGCTTCGCTGACGTCCTGTATCAGTCCGCTGGTTGTCGTAGGGGCGTGTCAGAGTTGAAACTGATGGTCGCCCGGGTGTCCAGGCTGCAGGGAGGGGCGTAGGTGCCGCAGTTTGACGGTTCCGATTCGCTGGGGTCGTTTGATCTTGATGGTCTGGTGGTTGCTGACCGGCTGAGGCTGTTCAACTTCACCCAGCGCGACGACGCGGCATCGTATCTGTGGGTGCTGCGGGCGATGAACGCGCTGCGGGCGGTTCATCAGGTGCAGGTGCACACCAGCGACGTGGCGGCGGCGCTGGAGGACCTGGCTGCCGGCCATGCCGACGTTCCAGCCGTTACCGATCTCAATCTGCGGGCGATGCTGGACGTCCTGTCTGGGGACCGGGACCGCGAACGGGACGGCGGCCGGGTCCTGTGCCGGGTGGAGGATGCCGCTCGGGCGGGAAGTCTGGCTGCGTACCGGAACCGGCAGTCGGTGTACCAGTTCACGGAGATCGGCTACCGGGCCTATATGGCGGTGGAGGATGTGCTCGGCGCGCGGGTTGAGGATGCCAACCTGTCCCGGCTGGTGTTCGCCGACATCCTGGCCGATCTCAAGGCCCTGGCCGCCGCGAACCTCAGTGCGGACCGGGAAGAGATCTACCGCAAGCTCTCCCGGCTGGACAGCGTGCTGGATGACATGGCCCGTCGGGCCGCACGGTTCTATCTGACGTTGAATGACGTGGCGCGGACCACGGACGTCTCTCCGGAGACGTTCCTGCGGCACAAGCACGCCCTACTGGCGCACATGAGCGATTTCTCCGCTGAGCTGGAGCGGTACGCGCCGCGCCTGGCTGACGCGGTCCGCGCGGTGGAGGACAGCGGGATCGAGACGCTGCTGGAGCGGGCGGCGGAGGCAGACGAGCGGCCGATGATGCGGCTGGAGGCGCGCCGGGAGGACTGGCGGCGGCGCTGGGTTGGGCTTCGCCAGTGGTTCCTGGCCAGTGAAGTGGCGGATTCGAAGGCAGAACAGTTGCAGGGGGCGACGCGTACGGCGATCTCAGGTGTGATCGCGTTGCTGCGGCAGGTCACCGAGTCGCGGCGGAGCGGGGTGAGCCGCACGACGCAGTTGCGGCATCTGGCGGCCTGGGTCGCGGGGGCGCCGGACGAGCAGGCGGCGAACGCGCTGATCGCTGCGGCGTTCGACCTGCGGTCGGCCCGGCATCTGGGCGGGGCCCATGACGATGGTGAGCAGATCTCGTCCCGTTCCACGTGGTGGGACGCTCCTGGCGTCGAGGTGAGCATCAGCTTGTTCCGGCATGGCAAGCGGCCCTCCCCTGGGGGGCCGCAGCCGATCCGTACGGAGCGCGGGGCACGCGCCCGGCTGCGGGAGAAACAGCGGGCAGTCCGGGCAGCTGAGCGGGCGGCGGCCGAGCAGCTGCTGGAGCACGGTCCCCATGAGCGGGTGCTGGACGAGGCCGAGACCCGGGCGGTGCTGAAGCTGCTCACCCGGGCGCTGGAGGCCCGGACCGTGGTCGCGGGGCAGCTGCGGTCGGCCACCGGGGCGAGCGATGTGATGACGTTGCGGCTCATCCCCAGCCAGACCGGCAGTCGGCTGCGCACTGTGCACGGCACGCTGGTGCTGCCCGGCTTCACGCTGGAGCTCGCCCCTGCCGGACCAGTCCGGCGCGGCGCGGCGGAGGCGGGCTGATGGCCACCGTTCACCGGGTCGCTGCGGCGGTGGAGCCGGCGCAGCTGGGCTCGTACCAGGAGGCCGCCCGGCTGGTGTTGCTGCACAGTGTGATCAGCGAGGGCCACCCTCGCCCTGGGGCGCTGGCGGTGGTGCTGCGCTGGGCGGACGAGCTGGCGGAGGACTTCCGCTCGCTGTTCGGCTACACCCTGCACATCACCGCCCGGCACGCGAGGCTGATTCGGCGTCTGGATGTGTTCGATGGCAGCCAGGCGATCGTCGCGGCCAACAGCGGCCGGAGGCCGTTCGACCGGCGACGGTTGGCGTACCTGTGTCTGGTGCTGGCGTGCCTGCACGGTTCCCGGGTCGAGATCGCCCTCGCCGACCTGGTGAAGGACTTCAGTCCGCACGCCAACGCCATCGATCACCTCGGCTTCGACCCGACCGCCCCTGGGCACAAGGACGCCATCGTGGACGTCATCGACTGGCTGGTGCAGTACGGGGTGCTACGCGTCTCGGACGGTTCGACCCAAGCCTGGGCCCGGGATCCGGATCGCGGGGACGCCCTGTTCGACATCGACCATGAGCTGTGCAGCGCACTGTTCCGTCCCGGCAAGCCCCTGCAGCACCTGACGAGCGCCGCCGGATTGTTGGAGATCCCGGCCAGCGGTGTCGGCCGCGATGCCCGACGCCGGCACGGCGCGCAGCGGGCGCGCCGCGCCGTCATCGAGCATCCGGTGGTGTACTTCGCCGACGCCGACCCGGAGACCGCCGCCGCACTGCGGCAGCCCACATTGGCGGAGGATTTGGTGCGGCTGACGGGATTGCAGATCGAGCGCCGGGCCGAGGGCATCATGCTCGTCGACACCACCGGTCACTTCACCGACAGGCGCTTCCCGGGCCGTGGCGGCGCGGTCAACCGTACGGCCGGGCTGCTCCTGGCCAAGATCGCCGACCTGCAGGAAGACCCCGACCGGTCCCGCGAGCTGAAGCGCATGCGACCGCCGGATCCCATGGAAGAGCACGCCGACCTGCTCGCCCGTATCGACCTGGCGCTGCCGCACGCCGGCACTCTGGCCGCTCTCGCGCTGGACGCACCCGCGGCCGACAGCAGCGCTTCGCCGGAAAGAGCCGAAGCCGACGACGCGGTGGCCGAGCCGCTCCGGGTCGTGGAGCTCCCCCTGGTCGAAGACGCCCGCCTGGTCGAGATGATCAACGAGCTCTATGAGGAGTTCGGTCCGGCCTCGTTCACCAACAAGTGGCAGGCCGACCCGCGTGGCCTGCTGACCGAGGCACTCGTCCTCCTCGCCGATCTGCGACTGGTGCACCCGGTGCCCGGCGGCGTGCTGGTCCGCCCGGCCGCCGGCCGCTACCGCAACATCACCGCCGTCCTGCCCCATCCGAAGACCGACGGGCAGTTCGCGTTCGACTTCTCCGCTGCGGAGGACACCTTCTGATGACGATGCTCGCCGAGCCCAGCCCATCTGGCGACGCTCCGACCGTCCGCTTCAAGCCCACACGCGCCGGGATCATCGGCCTGTGGGACTACCGGGACGAGGAGTTCGTCTTCGCCGACGGCCGTCTCGTCCTGCGCGGCCACAACGGGTCGGGCAAGACCAAGGCGCTGGAGGTGCTCTTCCCTCTGGTCCTCGACGGCAGCATCGACCCGCGCCGGCTGGATCCGTTCAGCGGCGAGGAACGCACGATGAAGTCCAACCTGCTCTACCGGGGCCAGGAATCGGCATACGGGTACGTGTGGATGGAGTTCACCCGAACCACCGCTGCCGGCGAACTGCTGGAGGCGGTGACCGTCGGCCTCGGCTTGCTGGCTCAGAAGAGCAAGGAACGCCCGGGCCGCTTCTTCTTTGTCTCCGATGGCCGGATCGGCGTGGACTTCGGCCTGCTCACCGCCGACTCCCGCCCGCTGCGCAAGAAGGAACTGGAGAAGCTCCTCGGCCCGGACGCTGTCTGCAAGACGGCCACCGAGTACCGGGAGGCCATCGATGACCGCCTGTTCGGCCTGGGCCGTCAGCGCTATGCCCAGCTGATCAACCTGCTGCTCCAGCTGCGCCGCCCGTTGCTGGCCAAGGACCTCGACCCGGACAAGCTCTCCGACACCCTGACCGCCGGGCTGCGGCCAGTCGACGATGCCCTGATCGCACAAGCCGCACGGGATTTCGAGAACCTCGCCGAAATCCAAGCCGTCCTGGACTCCCTGACCAAGGCCGATGGTGCCGTCCAGGACTTCCTTCGGGACTACACGGCCTACCTGCGGGCGCACGCCCGGGACCGCATCGAGCAGATCAACGCACGCTGCGAAGCCACGACCGGTCACTGCGACAAGATCGCCACAGCGGCCCAGGACCGACGTGCGGCGGACGCGGCCCTCCAGGCCGCGAAGACAGACCGGGACGAGGCAGGGGCGAAGCGTAAGAAGCTCGGCGCCCACGTGGAAGGGCTGCGCAACCACGACGCGCTGCAGCAGGAGGTCGGGCTGCGAGAGCTCCGTGACCGCGTCCGTGGCGAGGGCAAGGACATCGCCAGCACCGAAAGCCGCCTAGAGAAGATGCGGCAGCGCGTGGCCCGCCTGACATCTGAGGCAGACGGGGTCGAGAAAGGGCTCGATCAGCTGCGTGGAGCTGCCGACCGGCACACGCAGACTCTGTTGTCGGCAGGGCAGGCCGCCAGTCTGGTCACCGACGACGACCCGCTGGACCTCACCGTTGATCTTCTGACCCACGTCGAGAGCCGGGCCACGGTACGCCGCCATGACATCGGTGAGGTACGCGGCTACCTGGACGCGGCCGAACGCGCTGCACAGGACCAGCGCCGTGAACAGGTCCGGTTCGACGCCGCCGACAAGGAGGTCACGGACTACGACATCGCCTGCACCCAGTCCGCCGACATTCTCGCCGCCGCCCGGTCCGATGCCGACGCCGAGCTGCGGAAGATGATCGACCGCTGGACGGGCACGGACCCGACCGCCGTCCTCATCCCCATGGACGCACCAACTCTCGTCGACGCGCTGGAAGCCGTCGGCGAGCCGGATGCGCCCGCGCTGCCCGAGGTCTTCCGTTCACTCACCGACGAACGCCGCACCAGCGCTCTTTCCCAGCAGGAATCCCTCAAGCGCCGCCATACCGAGACGCAGGGACAGCTCGCGGCGGTCCGCGCCGAGCGCGCGCAAGTGGCCGCCGAACGAGATGACGCTCCCCCCGCCAGCGACTTGCGCCCGGCAGACCGTAACGGTCGTGCCGGCGCCCCACTGTGGCAACTCATCCGCTTCGCCGACCACGTGCCACACGAGCAGGCCGCAGCGGTGGAAGGTGCCTTGTATGGGGCGGGGCTGCTCACAGCCTGGCTTCACCCCCACGCCGACGCCACCGTGCAGGCCTTCACCGACAGCGAGTCCGACGGCTACCTGCTGCCACTGCCCGCTGCCCAGCGCCCCACCGGCCAGACCCTGGCCGATGTCCTCGTCCCTGAGGAACAGTCCCGCGTCCCGGCCGAAGCCGTCGCCGCGGTCCTGGCCTCGGTGCGTCTCACCGACGACCTCTCCCCCGACATCGGCGAGACTCCCGCGGTAAGCAGCCGAGCGCAGTTCACCCTGGGGATCCAGCTCGGCGCTCACCCGAAGGTCCGGCCCGAGTACATCGGCGCCACCGCTCGCGCCGCCCGGCGCCGCGAACGCCTGCACGCCTTGGACGAGACGATCAGCGCGCTGGAAGACGATCTCGCCGACCTGGTCGCCGCGCAGCAGGCCGCCGCCGAGACCGTGGCGGACTTCGACACCGCTCGCCAGCAACTGCCGCCCACGGCGTCGATCGCCAAAGCCGTCCGTGACGTCGAGGTCACCGCCGTCCAGCTCGCCGGCGCCCGGAAACGGAGGGATGCCGCACACCGGGCCCTCGATCTGGCCATCGCCAACACCCACGACAAAGAGCGCCAACTGCGCCGCGCCGCCACCGCGGCCGGCCTGCCCGCCCAGCGCGAAGCACTCGCCGACGTCGAACGCGCGGTCAACGATTTTGTCACCGCCGGCAATGACCTCCACACCACGCGATCCACCATCCGCGGCACCGAGAAAGATCTTGACGACCGCCGTGCGAGCATCGCCGAGCAAAGCCAGGACTATGCCGAACAAACCGAGGCGCTGACCACTCGCAAGGCCGACCATGAGGCCTTGGTGGAACGCCTGCGCACCGAGGAAGCGCTACTGGACGCTCCCTTGCGCGATCTTCAAAGGCAGCTCGAGGAAGCCCAGAGCGCGCTGGAGGAAGCCAATACGGCCCACGACCAGGCCGACGCGGAGGCCCAGGCGCAGCAGACTCGCCTCACCACCGCCGAGAACGCCCTGGAGCACATCAGCGAAGCCCTCACCACAGCCCTGGACGAACAACTGCGCACCACGGCCGGCCTCAAGCCGTACACCCGCCCCGACCTGCTTCGCCTGCTGGAAGCCCCCACCGACACCCCCTGGTCGCCCGTCAGCGCGTGGCCCACCGCCGAACAGGCCGCCGCCCAGGTGATCACCCAGCTCACCGCACACCCACCGCAGCTGTCCCCGGATGACGCCGCCCGCAGCGCCCTGCCGTCCACCACGGTCACGCTCCTGGACGCCGTCGATACCGCCACCCACGGCCGACGGGCCACCGAGAACGTTCTCAAGACCACCACCACGAAGATCTCGACCGCCCTGACCGACCTCGAAAACGCGCTCGCGGAATCCGATCAGGGCTACCACCTGGAGTGGGAACCGGACGGCGACATCATCCTCGCCCGCGTCTCCGACGCCGAAGGCCCCGCCCCCGTCGCCGAGTTCGGTCGCCGCCTGGCCGAGCAGGTCGCCGACCAGCACATCCTGCTGGAAGACCGCGAACGCACCGTCATGGAAGACGCCCTGCTGACCGGACTGGCCCAGCAGATCCACTCCCGCACCATCGAGGCACGCAACCTGGTCAAGGCCATGGACGCCGACACCCGCGCCAAACCCATGTCCTCCGGCACCACCGTCGGCATCCGCTGGGTGCAGTCCGACGCGCTCACCGACGAACAGCGCGCCGTCAACCAGCTGCTGAAGAAGGACGCAGCCGCCCTGGGCCCCGCCGGACTGGCCGAACTGCGCTCCCTCCTACGCGCCCAGATCCGCGCCGGCAAAGCACGCGACCGCCGCAAGACGTACCAGCAGATCATCGCCGACGTCCTGGACTACCGCTCCTGGCGCACCTTCGAACTGCTGCTGTCCCGGCCCGGCGAGAAGGAGGAAAAACTCACCCGCTCCAAGCACAGCGAGATGTCCGGCGGCGAGAAATCCGCCTCCATCCACCTTCCGCTGTTCGCCGCCGCCCACGCCCAGTACGGCTCCGCCCATCCCACCTGCCCCCGACTGATCGCCCTCGACGAAGCCTTCGCCGGCATCGACGAGCAGTACCGCCCCGATCTGCTCGCCCTGACCGTCAAGTTCGATCTCGACCTGTTCATGACCGGCCACGACCTGTGGGTCACCTATCCCACCGTTCCCCGTATCGCGCACTACGACATGAACTACGACAAGGCCAGCCATACCGTCTCCGCCATGCTCATGCTCTGGGACGGACAGCAGATCCTCGACGACCTCGGCTATCCCGGATCCGATGAACTGGCTGCCTCTCTCCTCGGCTTCACGCCCAGCCGGCATGCCCCCGCCGCTGACGGCCTGCTCGCCGGCCTGGACGACCACGCCGCCCCAGATGATCAGCCGGACGAAGAAGCGGACGAGGCATGACCACCCCTGTGACAGCCAGTGAGCGCTACCTGCAGCCCGAATACGCACGCCTGCTGGCAGCCGCACGCCGCTCACTGGAACGCACCGGCGGACGCCTCGACGGCACCATCAGCGTCAGCGCACCGAACGACGCCGAACGCGAAGCCCTCATCGGTCTCACCGGCACCTACCGCCCACCCGGCACCGCAAAGATCACTGTTCGGCTCGCCGACCTCGACGCCGCCATCCACACCGCCACCGGGGCCCCGCTCGCAGACCTTCTCACCCAAGTCGGCGGACCGTTGCGCAACCGCCCCGCCGAGAAGTCTGCCCTCCAGCACACCCGCACACAGCTCCTCGCCCAAGCCGAGGCCAGCCCACTCCACGCCAGACACCCCTGGTACCGGGCCTGGTTGAGCGACCTCGCAACCGACGGAACAGTGACCACCCTGATCAACAAAGGCGACACACCAGCACTCGCCCGCGCCATCCGGGTCCTGGAACACCTCGACGCCCGCCCCGCCGACACCCCGCCGCTCATGCTGCCGGCCCTTGCCGAGACCGCCACCGGCGACACAAAAGCCCTCAACCACGGCCGCGGCCCTCTGCCCAACCTCGTCCTACGTGCCCTGACCCACGCCCACAGCGTCCCCCTACCGTCCACCGCCGAAGAACGCCGGGAACTCTGGGACGCCTTCGATGTCATCGTCGACGACCTCGCCAGCCGCGTCCTCGTCCTCAACCTCCCCGCCCGCGGACAGGGTCTGGGCGAATGGCTCACCGGCGCCGCCACCTACGGAACCCCCTTCCACATCACCCTCCACCAACTGGTCACCCTGCCCATCACGGTCAACCTGCCCACCGTCTACGCCTGCGAGAACCCAGCCGTCCTGCGCCGCGCCGCACAAGAACTCGGCCCCGACAGCCCACCGCTGATCTGCGCAGAAGGCCGCCCCTCCACCGCCTTCCACCGCCTCGCGCGCGCCATCACCTTCGGCGGCGGAACCCTGCTGTACCACGGCGACTTCGACTGGCCCGGCATCGACATGACCAACCAGCTCACCACTCGCCACAACGCCCGCCCGTGGATGATGACCGCAGCCGACTACAACACCGGCATCGCCCAGGACGACGACCACATCCAACTCCGCGGTAAGCCGCAGTTCACGCCCTGGGACCCAGAACTCGCACACGCCATGAAACACGCCAACCAGGCTCTCTACGAAGAGGCCGTCGCCGACGCCCTCCTCAACAGCCTGACGGCATCTGGGACTGGAAGCTGACCCGCCTGCGCGATTCCAAGACAGAGCAAGTCAGCACCGCCCGCCAGAGCCTCTCGCACAGGGCATAGGTGCCCCTGCGGAGTGCCGACCGTGGCAAAACAATTTGGTTGCTGGCGAAAGGCGCTGCCTGCTGCACTGACGGTATGGCGACGACGATCACCAGCGAGACCCGGGCCACGTTCCGCCGACAGGGGTTCGTGGTGATTCCCGGTGTGCTCAGCGGCGAGCAGATCACTGCAGGGCGCAAGATCATCACTGCGCTGCTGGAGCAGCATCCCTCCGCCGACGATCACGTCGGACCGTATTTCCTGTGGCCACGCTTCGCTGCGGAGGGTCATCCGCTGCTCGACTTCTACCGCGAGACCGGCATCGGGGAGCTCGCCGCCCAGCTGCTGCGTTCGGATCTCGTCGTCGAGGACCCAAATTTCGCGCAGGTGGCGACGACAATCCCGCCCTGGCCGCACCGGCCGGGCGGTCCCCACGTCGACGGCTTGACGCCGTGCGAACCGGACGGGCGCCCCGGCTCCTTCTCGCTGTTGGCCGGCGTATGGCTCACCGATCATGACCGGCCACACCGAGGGAACCTGTGGATCTGGCCGGGCACACATCTGCGATTCGGGCAGTACCTCGTCGAACGCGGTGCGGATGCCCTGGCACACGTCGAGGAGATGAATCCGGGCCCGTACCCGAAGATCGAGCTCGGCGAGCCGCTGCAGGCGGTCGGCCCCGCCGGCAGCGTACTGTTCGCGCACTACCTGCTCGCTCACAACATCGGCAACCACGACGGTACGGCCGACGGGCGGCGGCGCGAGACGGTGTACTACCGGCTCCACGCAGCTGGCCACCGGGAGCGCTGGCAGCAGGTGGTCACCAACCCGCTCGCCGAATTCCGCTCATAGGGAACGATGCGGGGCGTCCAGGCTGGCGTGTGGTGTCGGTCAACCAGGTCTGGCTGGGCTCGCCCTGTCGAAGCGCCAGTCGTGCGTACGGGGCTCCATCGCAAGATCGGGATCGAGCCCGTTCACGTGTACGCCGGCACCGGGCCGAGTCTCACTGCGCGGGGCGCGGTCCGGAGGGGACGTGGATCACTGCTGATCACTCGATTGTCGGGGTAGACCGACTGCCAGCAGGCGTTCATGGACCACGTCAGCGGCCCGGAACACCGAATGGCTCATTCTCAAATGACCATTGCGGTGGTGATATCACCTCAGGGATAGGGAGTCAGGCCGCCCGTGGTCCATGGTGGTCCTCCGCCACCTGCTGGGCTGCTGTCGGATTGCTTGGGTATCTGCGGACGCGCCCGGTGAAGTCGGCGAGCGATCCGCTCACTTATGGGAGATCGCGTCGATGCCCTAGCGCTCCCGCCCCGCGAGAGGTCACAGCCATGCCCCGGTTGCCCGGAGATTCGCCCTATGCGTTCACTGTCCTGCCCTCGGTCGAGGCGGTGCCAGCCGCGCGAGACCGTGTTGTCAACCGTGCGCAGCGGCTTGGGCTGGCCTTGGATAAGGAACTGAGCAACGACCTGCGGTTGCTCACCGGGGAAGTGGTCGCGAACTCGGTCACGCACACGCAGGCCGCGTGCGTGGTATCCGTGCAGTGGACCGGAGAGCGGCTGCGCGTGGAAGTCACCGACGTTGACCCCACCTTGGTACGTCCGTCCCAGGCCGAGGCGATGGACGAAAACGGGCGGGGTCTCTTCCTCGTTGACGCATTGGCAACCGACTGGGGATCACAGCCTTGTACAGCGGGTAAGAAAACTTGGTTCGAACTGGCGATCCCCGCTTTCGTAGAGGAGACCGCAGCCGTGACCGCCTCACACTCTGATGCCGCTGCAAGGCATCCCGTGCCAATAGCCGGTGCACCTGCACGAGTCGAGCATCACGCAGCCTGAGCTGCCCCACTCGAGCTGATCTCCACCCTTACGCAACGCTGTTGGCACACCTGTGGCGTCACGAACGGACACATGCACGGCCGCCTGGCGACTGACCCGGAGCTGGAGTAGGCGGCGGGGTCACTGAGAGGAGGCCGCATCCTCACCGCGGCCCGTCGCCTCACCCCGTCGGAAAACCACGGGCGCAGTCCGTGAGGGCGCGGGATCATGAGGCATGCGCCCGGACGACTGGCACCTCACCGATGACGTCGACAGCTTCCTAGCCCGTGCAGGAGACTTCCTGCACTCGCGACCCGCCCTACACACCATCCCCCTGACGGTGACCGAGGCGCTGCGTACGCGCGGAGCACACGCATACGGCGCCGAAGACCCTGTCTTCGGCAGCCTGGAGAGGGCGGGCGAGGTCCGCGCGACCTACTTCCGCACCCCGCCCCACCGCCTGAACCTCACCCCCCTCACCCCCGACGAGTCCGACGCCCTCGCCGCCCATCTGGCCGGCCTCGGCCTCCCCATTCCCGGCGTCAGCGCGGACCGCGACACCGCCGCCGCCTTCGCCGAGGCCTGGCAACGGCACACGGGCGCGACGCCAACACTCCACGAGCGCCAGCGGCTGTACCGCCTCGGCACGCTCACCCCGCCGGAGCCGCATCCGGAGGGCCGGGGCCGGGTCGCGGGCAAGCAGGACCGCGATCAACTCATGTGCTGGCACGGAGAGTTTGCCGCAGCCCTCGGAGCAGTCCCCTCCGCGGACTCCAGCTCCTGGGCCGACACACGCATCGCCCACGGACGCATCACGTTCTGGGAGACCCCGGACGGCACCCCCGTCTCCATGGCGGGGGTGACCCCGATGGTCGCCGGCCAGATCAGGGTGGCCCCCGTCTACACCCCGGCCCACCTGCGCGGCCGCGGCTACGCGGGCGCCGCGACGGCCGAGGTCAGCCGGGCTGCACTGGCGGCGGGCGCGGCGGAGGTGCTGCTGTTCGCGGACCTGGCCAACCCCACCAGCAACGGCCTGTACCAGCGGGTCGGCTACCGCCCGGTGACGGACTTCGCGGTGTACGACTTCTAGGCACAACCGGCGGATCACGTCGACGGGAGGCGGCGGAGGCTTCTCAGTCGTGCCCGCCATCGCCCTCGGGTGGCGAAGTCGCGCGGGTTGCCGCCCGACTCAGAACGTCCAGCTGCGCCGGTCGGACAGCCATCGCAGAGCGACTTCGCCGCACCAAGTCTGGTGCTGGCGAATGTATGGGGACCAGTCCGCTGGGGGCTGTGCTCCGGAGACCAGGAAGAAGCCCGAGAGTGCAGCCAGGGCTGAGTCGAGCTGCTCGTCGTCGACTCCACGGCCGGTGGGGTGGCTCCCGAAGAGGGGCGTGGCATCGTGCCCGTCGGCGTGCGCTGTGGCCAGGAGGAGCACCAGGTCGAACCAACTCGCTCCAAGACACGGCCAGTTCCAGTCGCAGATCCACGCAGATCCGTTCGTATCGAGAAGGACGTTGTCCTGACGTAGGTCATGGTGGAGGACTGCATGTCCTGCCACGGCTTGTCGCCAGTGGGTTTCCAGCTCGGCCAGGACGTCGAGCCTGTTGGTAGGCACCCATTCCGGCAAGATGCTCGGGCTGGTGGCGCCTCCGGTGAGGTCACGCCAGTCCGCGAAATCGCTGCCGTCACCGATCGGCTTGAGCCCGACCTTCTGGAGTGCCGCCGAGGACGTGGAGAGCGCCTCGGCCTTGATGGTGCATGCGTCGAGGGTTGAGGCAAGCTCGTCAGGTTTCCAGGGAGCGGCCGGCATGCGGCCACCATGGATCGCGTCGAAGCCAAGGATGATCCATCCGTCTTCCGTCTCCTCAGTCCACCGCAGGCGGGGGGCCGGAACCTCAATCGGCAGGGCTTGGTTGATCAATGCCTCGCGCTGGTAGCAGTCGGCGATCACCGCGTTGTCGTTGGCGTTGACCGCCTTGACGAACTCGGGCTCGCCAACTCCACGGAGCACGGCGGCGAAACCGCTGGTGAACCCGCTTCCGGCGCTCGGCCCTGCGTCCACCACACCACCCAGGCGTCGGGAGATGAGCTGACGGATGTCCTGCGGGAGGTCGTCCCAGCGCGGGCGCACGGCAGTGGCGCTGTACTGGAGACGCGGGGTGATGGTGTTCGGCATTCCGTCAGAGTGAGGGAAGTACATCGGTCTGCGCGACGGATTTCTCACGAGCACCTGGCAGGTCCACCCGGTGACGGCCAACACCTCGCTTGCGATGTGTAGGACGGATCGGCCATCGGTCATCACCCTCACGGTGTCTGCGGCGCCGCTGCCAGCCTCATCGCGGGATGTCCCCGCGGTTCCTGGCACACCGCCGCTGTACCCGGCTGAGCAATATCGGCTCGAACGGCCGGATGGACGCTATTCGCCCGTGGAGCCCGCCATCCGGCGCGGTTTGGGTATGTGAATCTTCGGAACCGGACAGATGCCCGTTGTGCTACGGCGTTGTGATGGCTGCGAGGTTCCGGGCGGTGGTGCTGTCTTCGCAGGCGGCGGTGGTGAAGACAGCGAGGTCAGCGCCGCGAGAGAGCCGTCGACGCAGAGCCACGAAGCTCGTGATGGATGCTAGGCCGCAGCATCGGTCCGGTGAGTTCTGGCGGAGCTTGCAGACCATCCAGCAGTTGAATGATCTTGTCGATGTTGGTCAGCTTGCGGGCTCCGGACTCGAGCATCGACAGGAAGGCCTGACTCAAGCCGGTGATTGCGGCTATGTCGTCTTGGCGGATCCCACCGTGCTGCCTGATCAGCTGGCACATGCGCCCGAAGTCTCGGTTGATCAAGGCTTGCCGGACATCGGGTAACTGCCAGACGCCCATGGGGACGCTGCACGCGGTCCGTGCCTGGTGCCGGTTGTCGCGACTGCAACCGGCACACAGGTCTTCCCTGTTGTACCGACTCAGACGGCATCGGCAGAGGCTGCAGAGCCGGGTGGCACCAGCAGGTGCGGGAGCGCTTCTCACGGCGTTCACGACGATGTGCTCCGTGCCCGACGGCGAGAGGGCGGCATCTGACGAGTGTCGAGACGAGTAGTCACTGCCGGCCATCCCATCCGTGCGTGCGTTCGGGCAGCTCCTGGATGCGTCACCCAGGCCTTCGTGTCGAGGAGCGCTGTGCTCAATCCCTGATCGGGCACCCGTTGCCTCCGGTAGTCGGTGATGCCCTCAGACTGGCGCCAGTCATAGCGAAGGACCCGGACAGACTGTCCGGGTCCAATTCCTCTTGGTTTTAGCGTTATTGAAGGGTCGTCAGGAGATAATCCTGTCGGCCTCATTCAGTACCGCTTCCCACGGGTACCGGCGCCCCGGCATCCCTGCCCGCGGCTCGGCGAGCGGCCACACCTCGTCTCCGTAGATCAACCGCACCCCTGAATCGTGAAGGGCTTTGATGTGCCCCTCCCATGCGGGGTGGCGAGTATGCGCGGCGTTCACCCGGGGCCAGACGACTACCGGGAGGTCCAATGTCCCGATGGCTTCGTTGACCTGCGTCAACGCCTGGTTGTCTGAGATACCTAGGGCGAGCTTGGCGACGGTGTTGGCACTGGCCGGGGCGACGACGTAGCAGTCGACTGGCGGATGCGGCCGGGAGTCACCCGGCAGGCGTGATTCGGCCCGTACGGGAAGGCCGGTCAGCCCTTCGAGCTCCGTCGTCTCCCCGCTCGCGCGGAGCCACTGACCTGCGGTCGGTGTGAGCGTGACCGCGACCGTCCAGCCCCGTTCGAGCGCCGGGACCACGAGCCCTGTACGCAGTTCCTCGATCCCGCCGGCGCTCGATCCGACGACGCCCAGCACCTTGCCCTGCATCGAACTCACTGCACCGCCCTGCATCGTTGGGCCATCGCCAGCAGCTCGGACGAGTAGCTGCCGCCGGTGACCGGGGACTGTTTCCTCAGGTCGCGAAGGGTCTCCCGTACGCGTGGATTGTTCCGCACGAGCTGCGGCGAGGTGCGTTCGGCCTCCCGCAATTCGCTGAAGGACTCGTCGACGCGACCCCTGAGGCAGAGGCCGCGGGCGTAGTCGATGCGATGCGACACGGCGCGTTCCGCCGGCATGTGGGAGACGTCGATGCCGCCATGCTCGACGACGTACGGGATGTTCTCCAGGTCAAGCTCGATCGACAGGCGGTGCAGCTCGACATTCGTCGGACCGAAGCACGTCCGCCAGTGGTTCTCGTCGGAACCGAGCCGGTCGGCGAGCCGATTCGCTTTCTCCAGCAGGGAGTTGGCGGTGGGGCGATCCTGGTGACGTGCGGCGGCCACAGCAGCTCGCAGATGAATCATGCCAAGCAGGCTCAAGGCAGCCGGGTCATCGTCGCGAACCTGACCGGCGAGCCAGGCCGCCGCGGTATCGCCGAGTTCGAGAGCGTCCTCGTACCGCCCGTTAGCCAGCAGTGCGTGCGTACCGGAGCGTGCAGCGGACACAAGCGACAGCGGGTCCTCGGATTCGTCGGCGGCCCGCATGGCCCGCTCCGCCGCGAGCCACGACAGGTCGGACTCGCCGACCTTGGCGAGGGTGGTCGCCGCCAGGTGATGCGTACGAGCCGAGACGGCGAGGCCGTGTCTCCGCTGATCGCCATGCGGAAGGTCTTCCAGCTCCTGGGCGGTCCTCAACAGGCCGGGTAGGACGGCGATGACGTCGCCAAGAACGCCAGCCTGGTAGTCGCCCCAGCCTCGTTCAACGAAGACCTGCGCCTGGTCCGGCCGCGGCAACTGCCGCTCCGCCGTGGGACCGAACAGCAGCTTGGAGAGCCGGCGAGGGCTCATCAACGCATCGCGGACGGCCGGCACGTCGTCCATGTGCTTTTCTTCGTCCTCCAGGAGGACGGGCTGGCCCATCAAGTCGCCGAGCGGGACACGCAGTACACGAGCGAGTTCAGCGAGCTTGTCGATCCTGGGCGGCTTCCGCACGCCTCGCTCGATCTTCGACAGCCAGTCGGTGCTGTGACCGACGAGACCGGCGAGCACAGGCTGCGTATAGCCCCGGCGCTCGCGGTAGAACGCGATCCGCTCTCCGATGCTGAGGTGATCACCAAGACCACGCATGCGCGTTGCCTCCCCCTCTTTGGTCCGTCATCCACGGTAGCGGCCGAGCAGGCCGCGAGATCAGGGAGCGTTTCGGGCTGCGGGTCCGTGCTCAACATCCGCTCTCGGGCCTAAAACGGGCCGGACACTTTGTCCGGCTACACCATGCTCGACCGAACTCCTCGGTCCAGAACCGTCCGGACTCCCACTCGGGCCAGGCCCTCCAAGGCGGTCACCTCGAACCGCACTTCATTCCAGATTGGGATGTATGCCGAGAGGGGTGATCGTGGTGCGCCCTCGCCTTAACTAGTGACGCGCCATCCTGAAACGGCACGGCCCTACACCCGGTCGCGCCTGAGAGTCGTCTCGCCGAGCCCGAGGGCCATGCTGCCCATGAGCTGACGAGCGAAGTCCTCCAGGATCGAGGGGTTGGTAGCGAAGAACTCCATGACCCGCTCGGTTCGCTGCTCAGGCGAAAGCTCTTTCAGTTCCTGCTGCCGTGCCAGGGTGGCAGCACCGCCATCCTCGACCTCGGCATTCACGATGAGGCTCCAGAGCGCCTGCTGGGCGTCCTCACGAGCGAGCCAAGTCATGAACATCTGCTGGAACTGCTCGCTCGTCACAGTGACCTTCGGGTCGTTGGGCGCGGTGGCCACATCTTGGGAAGGCGCGTCAGCCTCGACCCCCGGGACAGCAACAGGAGGTGTCGTCGTGGCTCCGGCCCGCAAGGCCTTCTTCTGGGCTCTGCGGGCCTGTTGCTTCAGCACCAAGGCTTCGCCCTTGGCAACGAGGACCGGCACGGCCTGGGTGTGCCACCAGTGGGCAACGTGAGGTTTTGCGATTTCTACGAGATCACCGATGATCTGGCCCGCGATGTCAGCCACGGCCTGTTGGCCGGGGGTGAGCTGAGGACGCTGATCCTCCACGTACTCGGTGACGTAGACGATCTCGGGCTTGTCTGTGAGACCTGACTCCTTTTCGGCCTTCAGGCGGATCTCGACGTGCTCCGGCCCCTTGTCACTCGTCTTGGGAGTGAACCCACGACTCCAGCCTTCGCTCTTCCGCGAGTCGGCGAGGCGCTCGCCCTTGGGGATACGAACAACTGCGTCGACCTCGTCGTACTCCTGGTCCTCGGCCATGCGCCCTCGTCAGTGCTCGGGTCTTCCTCGGCGCTCGGTCGACGAGGAAGACGCGGTAGTAGAACCTCACCCATGACCGTAGCTGCAGCGTCCGACGATTTGGCAGGTTCGGCGAGCATCGCATCAGCCGCCACAGAGCCGCAGGTCCAAGGTTGTCACCAGTCCCCTTGTCGGATCCGCTCGTCGGACACGATCCCGTAGACGTACCGCCCAGAACGTTCGGGGCATCGTGGAATCTCCGACGGCCCCGCGATCGGCCATGCCTCCAGCGCTGACCTGATCTCGTGCCACTGCACGTTGCGCCGGCTCTCGACGATGATCAGGGTGTAGCGGCTGGTCCGGTAGGTGAAGGACTTGCCGGTCTTCGTGTAGAAGACCTCCCCCTGGTGCTCCTCGATCCGAGGCCTCGCCGTCTCCATGTTGGGACCGACCGGCACCGGCTCGGGCGGAGGTGGCGGTGGCACTGGATGCCCTGCCCACCGGAGCCGTTCCTCCGGCGTTGGCTCCCGGCTACTCCGACGCCAGGATGCACTCCCTCGCACGGTAATCGAGGTGACCGCCAGCTCTGTTCCGTCCGGCAGCACCCCACGGCCAGGCTCTCGGTAAGGCTCCGAAATCGTGATGTCACGCCGCTCATAGCCGAGCCTGCTGGCAACTGACTCCAGGGTCCCCATCTGAGTGTTCCCGACGTACGACCACTGGTCCTCGCTCGCATCGTCCGAGAATTCCACGACGCCTACAAGGTAGACCCCGTCCTCGTTCGGGTCGCCGAAGAGCTGCCGCAAGCGGTCGGGTCCAAAGTCGCCCGTCATCTATCCGTCCACCCCTGCATCGCCGCTATCAGATTCTTCGTCGATCAACGCGATCACAGTCTCCCTCGCGGCTGAGTCGCGTGCTGCGCCATCCGGGACCCGATCACGGCCACCCTGCTAAGCAGCTCGGCGGCTTCCTTGAGTGTGGTTGAGGGCGGCAGCACGAAGCGCGCGCCGAACTCGACCTCACCGCTGAGCTTGGCCTGCCCCTCGCCGTAGCCATTGCCGAGGAACGCTGGAGCGCCGAGTTCCTTGAGCCGAGCCACGCCACCCTTCTCCCACTGCAACGTCTTGCGCGGCGGATGGGGTCTCCACGGAATCCAGTCCTCTTGGGCGAGGTACTCCTGCCAGAGCAGCGCCAGGTGATCCCAGTCGTAGGCCTTGGAGGAGGTGACCTGCTGCTGCACGAGGAAGAAGCGGAAGTCGACCCCACGAAGCCCGCTGCTGTCGACGAGCTTGCCAACGTCCTGAGTCGGCAAACTCTCGGTGGCTTCCCAGCGGACGGTGTAACCGCTGCCCGGAATCGGGGCGTCCACGATCGCGACGTACAGGCCACCGGAGCCGATCTCCTGGATGGACTTCGATGAGCCGCCGGGCAAGGCGACGTTGTCGTACATATAGGCAGCACGAAGCCGGAGGGCGAGGTACAGGTCGATACCGTCGATCTGATTCCAGACGGTGTCGCCATCCACCTCCGGCACCTGGGACTCGATGTGGCTCGTCCAGGCTGTGGCGGTCGTCGCGGCCCACGGCACCGGGGACGAGGCGAAGGGAGCGATGAGCTCCTCCCAGGTGAGGTTCTGCCAGTCCTGGGCATGGGTGGTGTCGAGGCGGATGCGCTGAAGCGAGACCGCCACGAACTGGCAGTCGTCTCGGTCCTCCTCGGCGACGTATTTGTAGTACCGCTCCAGCTGTTCAATTCCGAGGCCAGCAAGCAGCTTCACTTCGACGACAGCGACAACCTGACCGTTCGCCTCCACCACCAGGTCGGGTCGATCCGATGCCTTCCGGCCCCGCGACTTCGAGACCTCCCGACGAATCTGGAGCGGGCCAACAGCCTCGATCCCGAGCACGGAGCGGGTGATCGCCTGGTCGGCATTCATGAGGGTGGCGAGCAGATCGCTCCACGCGTTCTCGCTGTTGATCGAGAGCAGGAAGCGAAGGTCCGGGAGACTGCTCACTCGCTGTCCTCTCCCAGCTCCGCGTCGATGTTGAGCACGCGGATCCCGGACTGCGACTGCGCGAGGAGCACCGCAGCGTTCTCGGCAAGGTGACGGGCGGACTTGAGCCGCAGGTCCAGCTCGACATCGTCACCCCAGCGGACTGACGTTGCGATGGCGAATTCGATCGAACCACCGGACTCCAAGTGGCCGACGATCTCCTTGTGGATGCGGCGGCTGGTGCGCTGACGAGAGCGATCCGTCTTGGCGTTGCGGTAGTTGCTGGCTCGCCTGGCCAGCTCCACGGACTCCCCGATGTAGAGCACGCGGATGCCGTCGTCGTCCACACCGAAATCGTAGCGGTAGAGCCCCGGCACTCGCGGGAGTCCGGGAAACCTCGGCAGGCCGGCTTCGTCCAGCGTGATCGGGCCGGCGCTCAGCCACGAGAACGCAACACGGACATCGAGCGCCTCCAGTTCCTTGAGCTGGGACTCGTCGAAAGACCCACGACGAGACGCGCCGGTCAGCCGCGGGACCGAGCCGCTCTCGGTGGCCGAGGATCCGGCACCGATCAAGAACCCGAGGTTCTGCAGCCACCGCCGAGAGTCATGCGACTGAAACCGGCTGCGCTTGGCACCTGTGGCAAGGGAGATGACCTGCTTGACCGGCCAACGCAAACCATCTATTTCGACCCAGTACTCGCGGATCTCCTCGGGCACGTGACCAGCAAGACGCCCACGAACAAGCGTGGGCGTCAGCTCGAAGGATTCGCCATCGAGGGTGAACCGCATGGAATGGAGGTTAGCCTCGATCGTTCACGAGTCCTCGTCAGTTCGCTGACGGGGACTCTGTGCGTGTGGGGTGCGGCTTTTCCGGGGGTAGGGCAGGCTGATGGCCCGGTTGTCGCGTGGGGTGGGCGCCGGGTTCCACTCCCGGGGTGGTCGTGCGGGTTGTTGGGACGGTCGAATTGGCTGGTCAGCCGGGGTTTGGGAGGGTCTGGAGCCGGTTCATGGCGCTGGTGATCACGGGCGTCCATGGCCATCGGGTGGGCAGACGCAGCCAGTGGCGGCGGCCGGTGTTCACGAACTGGGCGGCGGCGGAGAACAGCCGCAGGCGGAGCTTCTTGGGTTCCCAGCGGCGGGTGTCGCCGGTCAGGGCGAGCATCGGCAGCCAGGCGAGGAGGTCGAGTGCGAGGGAGACGATCTCCAGCCAGATCCGGTTCTGGGCGGTGTCGTGCAGGGGCAGGTTGCGCAGGCCGGTGTCGCGGGCGCCCCGGATGCGGTCCTCGCAACGGGCCCGCCGTCGGTGACGCGCTTCGAGATCGGCGAGCTGGCCGCCTTTGGTGTTGGTCGCAAAGCAGGTCAGCCGCAGTCCGTCGAGGTCGGTGAAGCGCAGTTGGGCGCCGGTGTGAGGCCGCTCCTTGCGGACGACCAGCCGCATCCCCTGGGCCAGGTGCTCAGGTCGGGCATATCGGTGATCTCCGCGACCCAGGCGCCGGGCCGCTCGGTGCCGCCGGCGTCGTAGGCCGGCGTCCACGCCTTCTTCGGGATCTTCAGCACGGCCTGGTGGATGGCGTCGGTGATGGTCATTCCGACGGAATACGACAGCCGCCGCCCCCGCCACTGCCCATTAGGCGTGGGTGCCGCCGCCGGAGTCGGTGCGGATCAGTGTCTGCCGTCCCCGCCGCAGAGCCTTGGGGAGTTGTGCCAGGGCGAGTCGGGCGGTTTCGATGTGGTCGGCGGCGGTGTTGGAGCCTGCGTTGCCGGGCCGCAGCAGGGCGGCCACCCGCTCCCCGGACCCGGCCTGGCCGTGGTCGACGAACGCGACGAGGGGGTGGTGGCCGAAGGTCTTCTTCCAGGTCGCGGTGGCGTCCTGTTTCTCGGAGTGCGCGAGGACCAGCACTCCGCCGATGTCCACGATCACCTGGCCGTCGGCGGCCGGACTGTTCGCACCGGTCAGCTCCCAGACCCGCCCCGTGCTCGGGAACGTGCGTCCCGGATCGCCGCGAGGGCTTTCGGGCCGGATGCGGCGAGTGTGTCGATGACACCGGAGACCGTGGGATCGGAGGCCACCGGGCCGAACACATCCGGCTCGGCCCGCAGCATGCCGATGTCGGCCAGGCAGTCCCCGCCGAGCGCGACGGCTACGGCCACATCCAGCAGGATCTTCCCCGGATCGTGCACGGCCCGCGGCTTGCGCCACGGCGTGAGTGCCGCCGATATCGCGGTGTCCAGACCGGACTTGCGGACCGTCTCGGCCAGCAGCATCGACCCGGTCTGCGAGACCACCCCACGGCCACCGCCCTCGACACGGACACGCGGATACGACCCGCTACGCTTCTTCACCTGGAGAGTGCTTCTTTCCTCGCAGCTGACAGGACCCTCGACAAGTCCCATCGTTGCAGGTCAGCAGCACTCTCCACTTATTTGATCAAGGCCCGTACAGACCCACTCGCGAAAGCGCGAGGCTAACCAGGAGTCCACCAGCTACCAGTACAGCCAGCCGACCTGGCGCTCAACCCCGCCTCGCAAACTGGTTTCGCTTCTGGCTGCGCCTCAACTCAGCCTGGCGGTAGGCAGAATGGGGCCATGGATGCTGGACTCACCGCGCTGCTCGGCGCCGCTGTAGGCTCACTTGCCACCCTGGGCTCCGCGATGGTCACTGGGCGCGCGGCGGCGCGCTCGCAGTTCGGCCAGTGGCGCCGGCAGCACCGCCGGGACGCCTACGCGAACTACCTGGGCGCGGTGTACGACCGCGATGTCGCCCTGGACGCAGTGCGCGACGCGCTGCGGGCGGACCGACCGGACCTGCGGGACGTCGACGAGAAGATGGAGCGCTTCGCAGCCCAGGTCCGCGGCGTCCACCGGGCCGCTGAGTTCGTCATCCTCGAGGGTCCGCCTTCCGTGGCGGAGGCGCTCTACGTTGTGGTCCGCGCGGCCGACGACCTCGCCGAGGTCATGCGACGGATGGTGCGTGATGCCCACGCGGAAGACACCTCCCGCAAGGCCGCGGACACCGCGCTCGCCGCCGAGCGGGAGCACGTGCTGTACCAGGCCGTGAAGGGCCTCCGAGCAGCGGCCGCCGACGTCCTCGGCGACAGCCGGATACGCGTCTACTAATAGTCCCGTGACTGCTGCGCCGCTCGGGACGGGCTGGCCTGCGGAGTCAGGGGTCAAAAACACCCACCCATCGCGTAGCGACGCCGTAGGCGCCCTTGGCAAGGCGGCACTGCCCGCACACTCAACAAGCGTGCGGTCCCGACCCCGTTGCCCCAGGCGCCTCACTGGGGAACGAAGAGCAGCACTGGTCACTTTTTTTCTGAGGTTCTCATCCTGGGCGCCTGGTCGGTGGAGCGAGTTCCAGGATGTCTGCACGAAGCTGCCCACAGGCAGCCGCCGACTCCCGGCCGGCAGACAAGTGATGGGAGACCGTCCAGCCGTTCAAGCCATGGGAGAGAGCGGTGATGAATTCCTCTTCCCGCTGGCTTGGGCGCAGGGGGCTGCCGTTTACGGGGTTGAAACTGGAGAGCCGCAACAGGAGAAAGCGTCCGGCGTAGGGAGCGAGCAGATCGATCAGCGCCGCCTCATCCTCCGGTCGCGTGTTGTGCTCGCAAAGAACGTAGTTCAGCCGCACCGGGCGTATCTCAGCCACGGCCGCCCACAGAGGCAAGACGGTGGACGGGTCGTCCGCGCGTGGGATGACTACCCTGCGCTGAGCAGCATTGGCGCCATGCAGCGAGAACATGAAGCGATCCGGGAGCCAAGCCTTGGGTTTCAGGAGATTACGCACCCAAGCCTGCGGGGCGATGCTGGTCACCTTCACCTCCCGAGCCAACTCCCGGCCGACGATCGTTCTCGCGGCTGCGGTGACGTGAGTCCAGTTGGCGGCAGCATCTCCGACCCCGGCGAAATCGACCCAGACGAGGGGGCCTTGCTGTGTCCTCACTTCCTCATTCAGCTGCTCCACCGCAGAGGTAATCTCCTCCGTCTGTAGATTTCGAACGAAGGGCGTGCGGGCGAAGGTAGTGGCGCAGTGCGTGCAGCCATATCTGCATCCTGCTTGGGCCGACATGCACACTGAATATGCCTGATGCTCTCCCTCCCAGAGTTGCACGGCTTCGAAGGTAGCCCTGTCTGACGTCTTGAAGACGTACTTGATACTGTGATCGGGCGCTTCCGACGGCAGGGTTGAGACTACCTCAACCGAATTCCCGGGCGCGGATATTCCTTCCATCGCGAGGGCTCCTTTCGCTGATTCGCTCGCGCAGGGTCGGTGATGGAAAGTCGGGACGATGGTTCGCCCGGTGTTCACATTCGCCGATCATTCATGGGTGCTGGGCCCGTTATCGTGAAGCAGGTCGGCTTAGAATTGGCAATGATGTATGCCGAGTCGCGCAGATTGCCGACGCATTCGAGATCATTCTGACCCTTGGAGTGGGCGAATCCGCGCGAGGACCTGACCAACGCAGCGTAAAGCTTGATGACATCTACCCAAAATCACTCCCGTGATATCTCCCAAGAAATCCCTGGCGAAAAGGTCCGCAGATCTGCTGGCACGGTGGGCCCTGCGGAGAGGTGGTGTGTGACCTGCCGGATGATCGGCATGTCGCGGCCCTGGGGGGCGGAGCGTCCTGGTCAGAGGGATGCAGTGCAGGGCCGGGAGCTCGTCAGGGATGCCCGGGCTCGATCCCCGGCACGCGGGACATCGTGTACTTCAGCTCACGGCCGTCGGCTGTTCCGCAGCGGCGAGCACTGATAGCGCAGACCCTTGCCCACGATCCGGAACCGCTCGCGACCGGCCGCCGAGAACGGGTTGGGCAGCTCGAACACCTGACGGTGCTCCGGGTCCAGGGCGGCGGTGATCAGCAGGATCCGGTACCGACCGCCACGCGCGTGGGTGCGCGCGGCATCCACCTCGGACGGCCCGAGCTCGAACTCCACGCGCTCGCCGACGGGTTCGCTCAGCGCCTTCACCTCGTACAGCCGTGTGGTGTCACGCCAGGCGACCTCGAAGTCGTACCCCAGGCTGTCCGATGCCTCCCGGTCGCCGTTGATGACCGCGGCGTACCCCGACCGCCAGCGCACCTCGGAGTAATGGCGCTGGAGCCAGGCTCGTGCTGCGACCTCCCCGACCAGACCGATGGCCGACCGCTGGTCCTCACTCACCTGGTGCAGACGGGCCACGACCACCCGCGACGTGCCGGAACTCCCGCCCCGCCCGGGCTGGGTCACCGGCGCGACCGTGTCCAGGCGTACCTTGCCGGACTGGGCAAGGAAGGCCTCGTCGACGGTCCTGGAGGCTAGGTCCGCGATGGCCGAGAAGTGGTCGCGTCCCACGGCGACCTCCTTCTCGCCGATCATGATCGTGGCCGGGCCCGCCCCGCGTGATCCGGCGGTGCCCTGCGCTGGTTCGGTCCGGGGCGCCAGGTCGGCGGGGGTGAGGCCGAGGAGCCCCGCGTCGGCGGTGAGCGGCATGCCGGTCGGCCAGCCCACACCGCGCCGCACCACGTCGAGCAGTTGTCCCTCGCTCAGCTCGATGAGGTCGCTCAGGCCGGAGCCGTCGAGGAAGGTCCGCGCCTCCAGCAGGGGCGCGCCCTGCCAGCCGGGTGGTACGGGTGCTCCGTGCCGGCGGCACCAGGCGGACACCAGCCGGGCCAGCGCCGGAACCAGGGGGTCCAGTGCGGCGTTGTTGAGTTCGCGGAGCCGGTCGACGGGCGGGAGATCGGTGGTTCGGCCGAGATCGTCGTCGGCGCCGTGCGAGCGCAGCCAGGCCTGTGTCCTGGCCCGCATCTCGTCCTCGGGCGGGGTGACGAACCGGGGCAGCCAGTCGGGGTCGGGCAGCAGGTCGTGGAGTCGACGGGCCCCGGCGTACGCGGAGAGGTCCGCGCCGTCGCGGGCCGCCGCCACGTACCGTTCCCGCAGCCGGTCCACCACGGTGCCGGCGTGGCCGCGTACGAAGTCGCCGAAGGCCTGCTCGTGGAGATCGGGGTGGGAGTAGGGGGCGTAGCCGGGGCCGAGCGTGGTGAGCGCCTCGTTGAAGCGCTGGAAGTCCAGGCCCAGTTCGTCGCGGAGTTCGGCCGGTGTGGTGCAGGAGCGAACAAGGGCGACGAGTTCGGCGGCCGGTACGGGCAGCGAGGCGGTGTACCGGTCGACGATCTGGACGAGTTCGTCCTCGCCTGCCGCGCGGTCGAGCGTCCGCGCCGCCTCCTCGTCCCATGCGGAGCCGAGGAGACAGCACAGGACCGGGCGCAGCAGCCGTACCGTGTCGTGCACGTCTCCCGTGAGATTGCGTCTGATCTCGGCGACCTTGGCCTCGGTCGTGTCCAGTGCCATCGCCAGGGTGCGGTCGTCGATCCTTTCAGGATCATGGGTGTCGAGCTGCCGTTCCAGCTTGACCAGGACCAGCTCCAGCGCGTCCTGCAGCCCCGGCCTGCCCAGCAGTTGGGCGAGCGCGGACGTGCACGCCTGCAGTTCGTCCCAGCCCTCCTCGCTGCGCCAGACGACGACCGTGGGATGGTCTGCGTCCGGCAGCGGCAGCGCGCGGGTGGTGGGCGGTGGTTCGGTGAGCACGCCCGAGATGACGACCTCTACCTCGTCGGCGCGCACGACGCGCACGGTGCGCAGCCGCTCCAGCAGGGCCCGCACACCGCGCTCGCTGCGGCGCAGGAACGACCCGGACTTCAGTTCCACGGCTAGGGCCACCACCGTGACCAGCCATTCCCTGCCGTCGATGAGCGTGTCGGCGTGTCCGCTGGGGGTGATCGGTGTGCCGTCGCGGTGGCGGACCCGCACATCGGTCGCCGACGTGCGCAGGGTGCGGACGCCGTGGGCGTCGGCCATCTCCACGATGGCGTCCCCGCTCTCCGGTCCGGCGACCAGGACGGGATGGCCCGCCAGTTCGACGAGTGCCTCCTTCAGCGGCGCCTGCTCGTCGCAGACGTGCACGGCCACGTCCTCGGCCGTCGGTACGAAGGTGCCGAGGGCGTTGCCGCGACTGACCACGAGCCGTACCTCCTCACCGATGAGCCACGGCCAGCGGGTGTTCTGCGCGAGGTGCGACCACGCCCGCCCGTAGTGCTTCTTGAAGGAGACGCTCAGGTGCGTCGGCACGTCTCCCCGGTGGAGGATCTCGCCGAGGTGCTTGACGGCCGCTCCGGCGTGCCGAGGGTCCTCCCAGCTCCGCAGCCCGCACCGGCGCAGCCGGGCGGCCGCGATCCTGTCGGTGAGAAGCCGCCGGGTCGGCAGCGGCAACGAGGGGACGAAGCCGGGTAGTTCCCCGTCGGTGCTGAACCACGCCTCGCCGGGCGTGACGAAGACCGGGCCGTCCGACTCGGCGTCCTCCACCGGAAGCCAGGGCGTACGCCGCAGGAAGGACGCGAACGGTGTGGGCCAGGAGTGCTCGTCCCTCTTGTGCGGGTGCTCGGGCCGGTACACGGTGACGTCGAACACCTCGTCGCCCCAGGTGCGGAACCCCAGGATGAGCAGTTCGGCGAACTCCCGCCGTGCGGTGGGGCCGAGGTTCGCCACCTCGGTCGCTCCCGGGAGATGGGCCAGTGGCCGCTGGAACGCGTAGGGCGTCCACGGGTGGGCGAACTTGGTCCACCGGGACCGTACGTCCGCCGTCCACACAGGCCCCAGGTCGTCGCCGAGGCCGAACCGCTGGGCCAGGCCACGGGGTGCCAGATCGTTCCCCTGCTGGGCTCCCAGGCGGTCCCCGACAACGGACAGCCGCAGTCCGTCGACCACGCCGACGGCCGTGAGGAATTCGAGGTACGCCTCCCGGTCCCGGACCGGCGCGGGCCAGTCGTCGGGGCCGCTGATCCAGTGCCGCCGCTGGTCCGCCAGCTCGGGGATCCGGGAACCGCCCGCTTTGAGGAACCTCTCCAGCCGTTGCGCGCCTTCGGTGCCCCAGCCCGGTGAGTACGAGCAGCGTGCCGCCCTCGCCCAGCCGCCGTCGGCGAGCGGCACCCGGAAGGCGATCCGCGACAGCCGGTCGCGCTGCCCCGGCGTGAGCGCCGGGAACTGCCGCAGGGCGAAGGTGAGGGCGTCGCGGCTGAGGGCCTCCGAGGGCCGTGCCCCGAGCAGGTCGTGCAGCGCGTCGAGGACCTGGTCCAGCTGGTAGGAGCGGACCAGCCCGCCCCGCAGCAGGAAGTCCCGTCCGGGGCTCTCCCAGGTGATGTCGGGGTGGGTGAAGGCGATACGGCGGCGCAGCGCCTTGAGGTCGCCGGGGACGCGGGTGCCGGCGTCGTCGTGCTCGTCCCCGGGGTGGAAGAAGACGGTGCCTTCCTTCTGGCCCTTCTTTCCCTGCTCCGCCGCACCGCCGAGCGCCGGCCGCAGGCCGCCGTCCTGGTCGAGGACGATCCGTCGACCCCGCAGCGCGGTGTGCTGGCCGGTGAAGGCCTGGGCGAGGTCGTTGTAGAAGTCCGCCCAGCGCGGGCTCGGCGACTCGCCGCCTTCTGCCCGGATCTCCTCGGCCACCGCCTCGGCCCAGTCGGCGGTCCTGAGCAGCGGAGGACGCAGGGCCCGGGAGACGACCGCCTTGGCCAGCCGGTCGGCACGGGCGTGCCGGACCTGGCCCGCGGAGGCGGCCAGCAGATGGGCTCCGGCCCTGGCGAGCGCCCCGGCGGTGAGGACCCGCCAGGGGCGTCGGCCGTCCGGCCAGGCGTAGGTGTCCCTCAGAGTGCCCCAGGACTCCCCGCGCTCCAGGGGGAGGAACGGCTCGACGGCGAGCCGCCCGTCCACCGCCTTGCCGAGGCGGGCCGGAGTGTCCCAGCACATGAGGTCGAGGACGAGGTCCCCGGCGCGGGCGTGCGGGGTCTCGGTACGCAGGCGTCTGGCCGATTCCACGCAGAGAACCGCCAGTTGGTCGAGCAGCAGATCGTTGAGGGCCACCGCCTCGCTGATGTCGAGCCGGGCGAGCTTGGTGAAGAACGGCGCGTGGGCGTGGCCCGGGAACGGCGCGGAGGACGCCTCCGACATCGGGATGAAAGTGTACATCCGGCCGTTCCGCGACAGCGGCCGGTCCAGTCGGAGCGCGACACCGACCCACGCCTCGCCCTGCCAGTCCAGCCATTTCGCGTCGATCCCGTGGACCTCGACGCTGCGCTCGATCGCCACGCGCAGCGCCTCGGCGTCCAGGGTCCGCCGTGCCAGCAGATACCGCCCGGCGTCACCGAGGTCGACCTCGCTGATCCAGTCCGCGGTCCGGGACGCGACCATGTCGCAGGGGCGTTGGGCACGTGACAGCACATGTCGTGTGCCGTCCTCGGCCCCGTCACGGATCTCCACGACCAGTTCCCGTACGCGGTCGAGGAAGAGCAGCAGGGGCGCCTCGTCGTCCACCACGTTCTCGGCCTGCGCCACGACGAGGCTCCAGGCGTGGTCGTTGCGCAGCGGCAGTCGTACGACGGTCGCGTAGCCGTCCGTGGCGAGTTCCTTGAGCACGGGGTCCGCGGCCTCGGCGGGCACCGGCAGTGCCAGCGGGGAGACATCCTTGATCACCCGGGCGGCGAGGGCCGGGTCGTCGACGACGGCGTGGATGTCGTCCGGTCGGGCGAAACGGAAGCAGTAGCCGTCGAACGAGTCGGAGGCGGGCGACGCCTTGGAGTAGATCTCCGGCCAGTCGGTCAGCTGCAGCACACTGCGGAAGCCGAGCCCCTTGTTGCCGATGCCCTCACCGGCTTCCTTGCTGGAGAGGGCCAGTTCGGTGATGGCCTTGAAGTTCTCCACGGTGAATCCGGTGCCTTCGTTGGCGACGTACAGGACACCGCCGCCGTCCTGGTGGCGGGTCGCCAGCACGGCGATCCTGCCGGTGCCGCCCGCGGCTAGGGCGTCGTGTCCGTTCTGGATGAGCTCCAGGATGGTGCGGCCCTCGTACTCCTTGGCCGTGTCCTCGCTGACGGACTTCAGGCTCTCGGCGAAGCGCCAGTCTCCTCCCGCCCCGTCGAAGATCTCGATCCGCCGTCGTGTCAGGGCGGTGATCGCGTCCCCGAACCCCGCCCCTGATCCACTGCCTTGCGTCGGTGTAATGGCCGTTCCCCCTCGCTGAACCGGCATGCCTGTGCGTGCCTGCCGGGAATCGTGCTCATCAGTGTGTCCGGAAGGGGGCACCAGCCACGTTTTCCGGCCAATTCCTTGAAAGCTCACATGTCGATGCGAAAGGGGGGTGGGGCCGGCTGCGTCCCCTGCGACGTCCGGGCACCCTCAGATGTGGTGAACGGCGGGACGACTGAAAGAAGCCCTTCGGCAGCCCGAATTGTCAGAGGCGGGTGCTAGAAGGTGGCCGATTGGTGTCAGGCTGCCTCGTTCGCGTGATCTTGCTGTCGTATCCCTGCCAGCCCCGCTATGCTCAACAGCAACGCGTTGAAGGAGACGAGTAGCTGCGGGATCACGCAAGCAGAGAGAGCCGCTGGTAGCTGGGAAGGCGGCCTTGCGCCCCGAGGTGAAGACCCTCCTGAGCGCGGGGAGGAACGGCCTCACGGAAGGCCTAATGCCCCGCCGGCTGGCCCCCGTCATCGGGCACGAATGAGGCTGTGGCTCTTTGAGCTGCGGTAAAGGCGCGGTGGCACCGCGAGTACCCTTCTCGTCCGCGCCCCCAAGGGATCATGACGACGCCCCTTGGAGGGCTGCGATGATCCACACGACTAGCCGTGTACTGGTGTCCGACCTGCGAGAACACGTCGGGCAGACCGTTTCTGTGTCGGGCTGGGTGAACACGCTCCGCCTGCAGCGCAAGATGCAATTCGTCGTGGTGCGTGACCACACCGGCATGGTTCAGGTCACCCACAAACGCGGCGGCGAAGGTGACGAGGTTGAGGCCGCGCTGGAGGGGCTGACACCTGAGTCCGCGGTCCGGATCACCGGTCGCGTGGTGGACAACCGGATCGTGAAACTCGGCGGCCTGGAGATCCTCCCGGAATCAGTCGAGGTTCTGAACCGGGCAGAAACACCACTACCCATCGACGACCAGACCGGACTCGAACATCGCCTGGACTGGCGGTTCCTGGACGTACGGCGCCGGCCCCAGGCGCAGCTGCTGTTCGCTGTGCAGACCACCTTCGAGCAAGGGATGCGCGAGTACGCCTATCGGCAGGGGTGCACCGAGATGCACACCCCGAAGCTGATGGGCACCGCCTCGGAGTCGGGCGCTGAGGTATTCAAGCTCGGCTACTTCGACCGCTCCGCCTACCTGGCGCAGTCGCCCCAGTTCTTCAAGCAGATGGCGATCTCGGCCGGTGTCGACAAGGTCTTCGAGATCGGGCCTGTCTTCCGCGCTGAGCCGTCGTTCACTTCCCGGCACGCCACCGAATTCACTGGTGTGGACGTGGAGTTGGCGTGGATCGACGGGGTCGAGGACGTGATGGTGTTCGAGGAGCAGATGCTTGCTCATGCCATCGCCAAGGTCGCCGACGCACACGGTGAGGCGATCCAGGAGACATTCGGTGTCGAGGTCACGGTGCCGACGACACCGTTCCCGCGGATCACGATGGCTGAGACGCAGGAGATCCTTCGATCCAAGGGCTGGGACCCGGCGGGTGTGAAGGAGGACCTGGACCCGGAGGGCGAACGCGGGGTCGCAGCGCACATCAAAGAGCAGACCGGCCACGAGTGGGTGTTCGTCACGCACTATCCGACAAGCATCCGGCCCTTCTACCACATGCGGCCGACGGACAACCCGGGTGTGACGCTCAGCTTCGACCTGCTGTGGAAGGGCCTGGAGGTCACGACCGGAGCGCAGCGTGAGCACCGCTACGACGTGCTCTTGAAGCAGGCTGCGGAGAAGGGGATGAGCACCGAGCCGCTGCAGGACTACCTGAACGCGTTCCGGTACGGGTGCCCGCCGCACGGCGGTCTGGGCATGGGGCTCGGGCGGGTCCTGATGGTGATGCTCGGCCTCGAGTCGATCCGGGAGGCCACGTTCCTGTTCCGTGGTCCTAACCGGCTCACCCCGTAGTCACGCCAAGGGCCGGGGCCGCTGCTTCCTCTGAAGGGTGCAGCGGCCCCGGCCCGGTCAGTAGCGGACGTTACGCAGATCGAGCTTCCACGCCTCGTCGGGGTGCTGGTCCCAGTAAGCGCGGAGTGCCAATTCACGCTCAGCGAAGCGGCCTTGGCGGCATAGACCGCCGTGGGAGAGGGTGACGCTCATCGCGAGCGGGGACTCGGTGGTCACCCAGTGCGGGGTCAGGGCGTGGCTCCACAGTCGGTCACCGGGCCCCATCCGTACGGACTCGCGGTCGGCCGGGTCGTGTTCGGGCGGTTCCTCTGCGGTGGTCTCGCCCACCACAGCGGCCTCGGCCGTGAGGTGCTGGTCGGGGTCCCTGTAGCTGTGGAACGTCTTCGTGCCCTCGATCTGCCACACGAGCCCGTGCGAGTTGTCGTTGTGGTACGTCGAGGAGGCACCGCCCGTGGAGATGAACAGCAGCGGCGCGCACCGTTGCCACGTGAACCCCCAGCTCGACAGCCGGGTTCGCCAGGGGACCATGACCTGCTCTTGGAATCCGCTGAGGAGTCCGTCGTAGAAGCGGGTGAGGTTGAAGTGGACGAGGCGGAACGTCCAGGTGGCCACTTCTTCGACCGGGGCTGTGCGGAAGGCCGACGTACGGTCCATGCGTACGGACCAGTCCTCGTCTCCGAGGATGGTGAAGCGCACTTCCTCGTCCTGCCGGACGGCGTCGAGGACGTCAAGGGCGGGCGGAAAGCTGAAGCCGGTGGCGGTGAGGACGTTGCTGACGCGCTTGTTGGGAGGGGTCCGCCACCGTTCGATGAACTCTTCTGGTGTGGTGACTGGGGTCGTCATCGTCCACTCACGGGGTGTCGTCGGCGCGGCAGATGGCCGCGCACTCTGGGGTGGTCCGGTCCTGCGGTTCGGCGTGGAGAAAGCGACTGATCTCCGCGCGAGGCGCGCGCACGCTCACCCCCGTTTTGCCGTAGGGGCAGCGGCGGATCTCGCCGCTGGCGGACACGTACAGCGTCGCGGACGCGCAGGAGGGCCGTCGCTCGGGGTACAGGTGCATGGCTCGCAGGGCGGTGAGGTACTCCTGGAACCGCAGGGTGAGCTGGAAGTAGCGTCCGAGAAGGTCGGTGTCCTCCCGCTGCTGGGCCAGGTAGTTGTAGAAGGTGGAGCCGGCACGCTGGCGTGCCGTGTCGTCGAGCGCCACCGGGCTGAGCTGGATCTGGACTCCTGACTTGTCGACGCCCTCGTAGATGTCCTGGCACTCCTGGGCTGTGAGCTTCCAGTACGTGAGGTGGAGAACTCTCTCTGCCGTAGGGACTTGATCGAGCGTCGCGATCGCCGATGCCACGGAACGGGTGGTGCGCCCGAGTTCCATGGCACCGGCCGAGTCGGCGGACACGGTGACGTTCGCGAGTAGGCGCGCGCTGTCGGCCAACCGGTCTACGTCTTCGGGGTCTCGGGCCGAGGTGACGATCGACACGGGAATCCCGAACTGGTGGGCGAGCCGTACGAGCTGGCGGAGTTGGGGGTGGTGCGTGGGTTCGCCGCCGGTCAGGCAGATCGCTTCGACACCCGTCTCCTTCAGTCGGGACAGTGCCCGGGTGTAGGTGGGGATGTCGAGGAAGCCGTGGGCTCGGTCGGCTCGGAAGCAGAATCCGCAGGCGATCTTGCAGTGGCCGGCGGTGCTGATGAGCGCGGAGCGGAACCGCTGCCGGACTGGCGAGGGTGGGCGCTCGGGGTGGGTGACGGTGTTCACTGCACCCCCGTGCTGTCCCATACGGCGATCTCCACGGTGCTCTTGTAGAAGTCGCACATCTGCGGGTCCGGCCGGTCTCCGCGAATCAGGAGTTGTTCGTTGCGTGAGGGTCCCCCGCAGATCGCCAGAGCCGGGCACTGGCCACACTCGGGGATGGGGGCGACGTTCTTGGCGATGCCGCCCAGCAGGTTCGGGTCCGCACGCAGTTCGTCGAGGGTGTGCAGGAAGGAGGGTGCGGTGAAGTTGATGTCGCAGAGGCTGACTCGGTTGCCGGGCAGCAGGGCGACGTTCAGGGTCCGGTCGCTCTGGATGTGGTCGAAGAGCATGGGGCGGCGCCGGTCGAGGGCCTGGAATGCCCGGTCGAGGACGGAGAACATCATCCCGCCACGCCCGAGGGCGACGAGGCGTGCTTGGTACAGCTCCCTGGCCAGTTCCCTGCCCTTGACCGTCCAGCGTCCGCTGGTGGGTATCGGGGTGTTGGCGTAGATGAACTTCAACCCGAGGTCGTCGATGATCCAGGTGACGGTTTCGGCCAGGCGGCCGATGTTCGCGGGTGTGGGGGTCAGGTTGCAGCCCACATGGATGCCGCCTGCGTCGAGGAGTCGGCGGACGTTGCGCCGAATCCGGTCGTCGGCCGGTTGCCCGCCCAGGAGCCGCCGGTGCTCGGCGTTGATGGCGGGCGGTCCGTCGATCGAGATCCCGACGCCGTACTCGTACCGGGCGAAGTGGTCGATCATGGCGTCGGTGATGCGGGCCCCGTTGGTGACGACTGTTCGGCGGACCCGTTTGACGTCGTACTGCGCGGCGAGAGAGTCCGCGAGGGTGTCCCCGTGTTGCATCAGGTCGAAGCGGGTCGTCGGTTCGCCGCCGAACCACTGGATGGCTACCTCGTCGCGACCGGCGTTCGTCTCGAAGAGGTAGGTCAGGCCGTCGGCGATTTCCTGCTCGGTCATGTCCGGCTTGCCGGTGTTGGTCTCGACGAAGCAGTAGCTGCACTTCATGTTGCAGGCGTCGGTGAGGACGACGCGCAGGCCGCTGATCCGTACGGGGACGGGATCCAGGTCGAGTTGGTGGAGCCGGTTATGGAGTGCTTCACGCTGATCAGCGCGAGGGCTGTCGGGCGTGAAGCCGAGCTCGGCGAGAGCTTTGTGGGTCGCGGTCGGGGGAACCGCGGAGAGGTCGGTGACCTCCCCGCGGTCGAGGTACACACTGTCCAGCGTGACCGGGTCGAGGAGAGCGCCCTCGCCATCCCGGACGTACTGGATGTACTTCCCCCACAGGAGCTGTGAGGTGACCATCTGTGTTACGCGGCTTCCTCTTCGAGGATGCCGCGCTCGGCCATAACCTTGCGGACGAGCTCCTCACCGGCGGCCTGCAGCTGTGCTGAGGCCTCCGGTGAACCTCCGTCGGCGAGGACGATCACGCCGGGGAGGGTCGGGTTCGGGGCGATGACCGTGATGCCGGCGGGCTCGGTGCTGACCACCATGATGGCGTTCTCGACCGGGACCCAGTCCGCCTGATCCTTCACCGCTTCCAGGATCTCGGCCTGCTTGGCCTGGAAGGCGTCACGCTCGCCCATCCAGACTCCGGCCTTCTGCTTGGAATCGACGACGTCGGCGTAGAGCAGGTGATCGTTCTTGTTTCGTCGTGGTGTCGGCATGGCACTCATCTCCTATCGCTGGCGCGGCGCATTTCGGATCTGATGTCGTGCTGTGCAGGCCTGGAGTTCGGGCCCCTCATGAGGGTGCTCCGGATTCGCAGGGCGAGCACATCTCGGGGGTGATATCACGGAGGTGATATCCGCGGGATCACGCGAGTACGCTAAGTTGCAATCCTTCGACTGCTGACACGCACTGGCCCGCCCGTCGACCTAATCGTCCGGGGCAACCCGACCACGTCCCCATAAGGGCCTTGCAGGGTATCGATGCCTGGCTCGGCGAGCCGTAAGGCGGCGCGATCTGACCGGCGGACTTATCAGCTATCTTCGTGGATCTCGTCTGAATCCTTGGATTCCGGGCGCAATAGCCAACCGCTCGGGTCTTCCGACGGTTCTGGCCACGGAAGCGGCCAAAAGGCCCTCCTTCCCTTCTACGCGAACAGCACCCTCTCGATGTCGCTGGAGTGGTCTACCGGGCCGAGCGTCACGCCGGCCATCCCCCTTTCTTCCCTGTGAGTGACGGGCCGCACGGTCGGCCTTCCGCTGTCAGCGGTTGGAGCATGGGGCCGGTGAGTTCCGCCGGAGTGTTGAGTCCAGCAAGTAGTTCGACGATCTTGTCGATGTTGGTGAGTCTTCGTACCCCTGACTCCAGCATGGACAGAAAGGCTTGGCTCAGACCCGTGAGCTCCGCCATATCACTCTGGCGTAGTGAGCTTCCGATTCGCACAAGGTGGCACACTCGGCCAAAGTCACGGGCCCAGAGAGCTTCCCGAACGTCTACTCGCTGCCAGACCTCTGGCTCCACCTGGGGCGGTGGCGAAGGGGTAGCTGGTACATGTCGCGAACAAGCGCTGCAGAACGGCTCATTGTTGTATCGGCTCAGGGGGCGTCGACACCATCGACACTGGCGTCCATGCCGTTCAGTGGTATCCGTCTCAGACGAGGACGAGGGGCTTCCTTCCCGTATCCCCGCCTCAACCGTCTTTGCGCCTGCGAGTGTCGGGATCCTGCGGGTTTCCTCGTCTACTGCCAAGGCGAGCGGAAAGCGATGGCTGGCATCAGTCGACATCGGGGGCACCGGTCTGCGACGGAAAGTCGATCTCTGCCCACGCCGATGTACCAAGCCGGATAGGGTCGTTCATTTTCCACCGGTCGGCCATGGCGTCTACGAGCCTCAGCCGGGGATTTCCATCTGGCTCCGAGGAACTTGCCGTCAGCTGGCGTAATTCGTGGACTGTGTCAGACACCTCGATGCGCAGGCCACTTCCGACTCGCAGATACCGAGTCTCGATCTCTGCGTCCGGCCGCGCAACACCATGGCGTACTGCGTCGGTTAAGAGCTCCGAGAGAACGAGGACGGCTGGGTCTTCAATACTTGATAGACCCCAACCGTCCAGCGCCTTACGGAGTTCACGACGCGCAAGGCCGACGCAGCGCGGATGGCGACTCCAGCGGAGCACCACCGCACTTCTGTTCTTGGGACCGACGCCATCATCCGGCTGGTAGGTCACAGGCACTGCGATGCCTCCCCGTACAAGTGGCTTGGTCGCAACGACCGTAGAAGCCGATGGGGAGGCGGACCCGGAGGTTTTTTCCGGGTCCGCCAACGAACCTCTCTACAGCAAGCGCTACTTGATGGCGCCGAGCCGCATGGCCAGGTCCTGGACATCCTGACGGCGGGATCGCTTGTGGAGCCGACGAGCTAGGTCCCGAGCGAACTCATGTGCCTTGATCTGCTCGGGAGCGGTTCGGTAGGCGCGCTTGAGATGGTCTATCGCCTCATCTGTCCGCCCTACCTCAGCATAGGCGCGGGCAACATCCAGTCGCGCCCGCCCCCTTCGTTCTACCGGCAGTCCTGCCGCTCTGACTCTCGGCGCTACGTCCACGGCCAGTTGGACGTCCTCGAATTCCAGGGCGAGCGCCAGCCGGTGGATCTCTACGTTGCCGGGCCCGAAGGAGGTCCACATCGCGTTGGAGTCGCCGCCGAGCAGGTGCGCTGCTTCTTGGGCTTTACCCATCATGTGATCTGCCAGCGCCCGGTTCCGCATCCGGGCTGCTGCGACGGCTCCGTTGAGGAACAGGGTCCCGTACAGGGAGAGAGAAGCCGGCGTGGAGCGCCACCAACCGGGTTCGAGGTCGTCTGCCGCGTCGAGGGTGACGTTCACCGCCTCTGCCGACATGCCGGCGCCGAGTTGAACATGCGCGACACCTCGGCGCAGAGCGAGCATTGTGGCGGGGTCTTCGGACTCTGCGGCCGCCATGTCGCCTTGGTCTACAGCGGTCCAGGCCAGGTTGGTCTCACCCACCTTTCGTAGAAGTACCGCTGCCACGTGGCAGGTCAGTGCGAACAATCGGAGTGCTTCGACGTGTCCAGCGCCAGCCGTGCGCTCCTGTGTTGCCAGCCGGGCGTCCGCGAGTAGCCCGGGCAAGCACTCTCCAAGGCGCGCGAACTGGCAATCCTGAAAGAGCCGCCAGGCTTCGTCGACTGCGAACGAGAGACGTTCGAGGCGCACGGTTTCACGGCCGTCGTACAGCGAGCCCGCCAGCCGTCGCGACTGCATGAGTGCGGTGCGAATCGCCGGGATGCTGGCCACGTGACGACCGCGGTCGTCCAAGAGCGTCGGCGTGCCCTGAAGGTCCTCAACGTGCACTCGCAGAGCGTGTGCCAGGTCCGCGAGCATCTTCACGTTATTCACCGGTATGCGTTCGGACTCGATCCTGTACACCCAGTCCTCAGAGCGTCCCAGAAGTTCGCCGAGCTGCCTTTGGCTCAGACCTCGGCGTTTCCGGTAGAACCGGACTCGCTTGCCGAACGGAAGATGGTCGGTCATTCCCCGCATTGGCGTGCTCCCCTCAGCCTGCTCGATCGAGTTTCACACGGCGTGAGCGCGCGGGAACAGGAGAACCATCATCTGACGGCGCGTGTGATCTGGAACGTAGGCTGACCCCATCGGAGGGCAACAGCGGGGAGCAGGTCCTCGGCGAACATGGAGGGCGAGAGCAAGTGATCTCAACGCAGGCATGGGCGGATGCTCGGCGGCTGTGGGACTTCCAGCAGATGGGTCACGAGCTGCGACCTTGCTCCGTGGCGATCGGACTCGGCAGCCATGACCTCGGAGTGGCCGACACCACCGCAGACCTCTACCACCGTGGCATGGCGCCGCTCATCGTCTTCACCGGAGCGACCAGCCGTACGACGCGTGAGCGGATGCCCCGAGGTGAGGCCGAACACTATCGGGACCGTGCGGTGGCGCTCGGGGTGCCTGAGAGCGCCATCATCGTCGAGCCGAAGGCCCGGAACACGGGTCAGAACATCCGTTTCTCCCGCGCTCTGCTCGAAGCACAGCGTGTTCCCGTCTCGTCAGTCCTGCTGGTCAGCAAGCCGTACGAGGAGCGACGGGCCTACGCGACGGCGCGAAAGCTCTGGCCGGATGTCGAGTGGGTGAGCGCCTCCACGCCCATGGCGCTCTCCGAGTACGTCGATTCGATCCAGGATGCCCGTCTGGTCATCGACATGCTGGTGGGGGCCCAGCAGCGGCTCATGGTGTACCCGCAACAAGGGTTCATGATCGAGCAGGCGATTCCCGACGACGTGGCGGCGGCTTTCGAACGGTTGCGTAGCGACGGCTTCACGAGCCGACTCGTATCGGAAGAGGCGGAACGGGCCTGAGCGTCGGTCCACCCCGCCTCAGAGGAGCCCGCGCCTGGCGGCAGGCTACGGTCGATCTATGTCTGTGGGTACGAGAATCGCCGTTGTCGGTGGGGGCGTCTCTGGCCTGACCACGGGTGTTGCCCTCCTCGAAGCAGGGGTGCCCGTACGGCTGGTGGCGGCAGAGATCCCTGGTCCTACGTCCCTCGCTGCTGGGGCGATGTGGGGGCCGTACCTTGTCGAGCCGTGGGCACGAGTACGCGAGTGGAGTCTCACCTCCCTCAGCGAATTCCAGAGCCTCGCAGGCGACCCCACGACCGGCGTGCGCATGGTCAGCGGGACCGAGGCGGCTCGCAATCCCACGCCGGCGCCTGAGTGGAGCACGATGCTGCCTGACTTCCGCATGTGCGAACCGGACGAGTTGCCCGCCGGTTTCGCAAGCGGCTACCGGTTCACGGTGCCTCTCATCGATATGCCGGTCTACCTGGATTACCTGCTCCGCCGTTTCAAGAAGGCGGGAGGGACGGTGCAGCACGCGGTGATCGGTTCACTGGACGAATTCGAAGATGCCTCCGTGATCGTTAACTGTGCGGGTCTGGGAGGCGGGGAACTCGCTGGGGACCCCGATGTCCGACCGATCCGGGGTCAGCACGTGGTCGTGGAGAACCCCGGCATCACGGAGTTCTTCTCCGAGGACACGGGTCCGTCTTCCGATCTCCTCTGCATCTACCCGCACGGCGACACGGTGGTACTTGGCGGAACCGCGCTCGACGGTGAGGCGGGTCTGCAGGACGATCCCGAAGCCGCTCGAGCCATCCTGGACCGCAGCGCTTCGATCAGACCCGCACTGGCGAAAGCACGCGTCGTCGCCCACCGAGTGGGGGCCAGGCCCACTCGTCCCGAAGTGCGCGTCGAGGCGGAGAACCACGGAAAAATGATCACCGTGCTCCACAACTACGGACACGGCGGAAGCGGCGTCACGCTGTCGTGGGGCTGCGCACGCGAGATCGTCGGTATGGTGGCCACGATGAATGCGCCGTGAATTGGTGCCTGACCTTCGAGAGTCCTGTACTCTTTCAGGCGGCGCCCCATTGAGCTTGGGTATCCATGTTTCTGAGCGTCTCAATACGGTACGACAACTGCTGGGTAGCAGCAGTATCTCCTTGATCCGCGCGTCGAATGAAGGACCCGAGTGTGTGAAGGTCTCGGATTTCACAGAGAACCGATTGACCAGACCACTGCCGGAAGTCGTAACCGTACCGTTCGCTGAAATCATCCAGTTGTCCGACGCTTCGCCCGAAGCGGACTCCTTGGAACGTATTAGCCAAGTCGATCTCTCGCGGGCCGAATGCCGCCTCGTCCCAGTCTCCGAGCCTTACGTCCTCGCCGTCCCAGAGCGTGTTGCCCGGATATGCGTCGCCGTGGATGTGCCCCTGCCCCAAGGGAAATTCCAGCTGTTCGTATGCGTGGAGGAGATCCTGCCTGCGCTCCATGAGCCACACCCGTTCGTTCGACGCCAGGTAGGTACTGGCTTCCACGGCGGTCTTGAGTGAGGCAAGCGGTTGGTGCCGCGGCAGTGACACCGGCGGGGACGGTAGGGAATGCAGCGTTCTCAGTAGATCGCCCAACCGCCCGGGCGGAGGTGCGCCGTGTTCCGGTTGCGGGTAGTGCCGCCAGAACGTGACAACATATGGGTCGTATGCCACCGGCTGGGGTACATCCACAGGCTCTGTCGCCGGGAAGTCGTTCGCGACGAGCCAGCGCGTGAGGGCGACGGCGGTCGCGAGGCGCTGCTGCTGTGAGGCGGGACTGACGCGCACCACAACGCCTTCCGCGGCGAGCAGGAACACGGACGTGGCGTGGTGGTGAAGCGGGACGAGGGAGCGGTCTGTCAGACCTGACGCCTGGCAGGCCTTGCGGGCGGCGGACTCGGGAGAGACCGTCATTGTCATGAGGTGAGGGCCTTCGCTCTCGTGTCGATCACCTGATAGCCGCGAGTGGCGTCGGCGAGCTCGCGAGCAACCCGGCTCCGGGCGAACCGTGGTTCTTCGAGAAGCCTAGCTACTCCCTGCACAGCGTCGCCGAGCTGTCGGATACGACGGTCGCCCGGCAGTTCCAGGATGGGCTGTAGCTGCTCGGCGGCTCCCTCGATCTCCCCTGCGGCGATGCGCGCTGTGACGATGTCCAGGCGCGCCAGGGCTTCGTCGCCGTACGACCGCTGCTCCTTCGGGCCCATCTCGTACAGATCGATCGCGGCGGCGGCGTGCTGCTCGGCCCTCTCGTATTCGCCGAGGAGCGCGTAGGTTCCGCCGATGTAGTACTCCTGCTTGGCTTCCGGGAAAGTGAGCAGCCCCCCGAATCGAGTGAGTCCGGTGAGGGCTGTTTGCTGCTCGCGGGCGTGCTCAAGTTCCTTGAGTGCTGCCAGTGCCGTGTTCCGGTCTCCGACGCGTGCCGCAGCTCTGGCCCCGATCGCCGCGGTTCTGACCCGGGTCTCGCCGACGGGGGCCAGCCGGATCGCCTGTTGTGTGTACTCGATGGCTGCGTGCTGATGAATTGACCACTCTGCGATCAGTGCGGCTGTGCCCTTGACCCATGCCCGAAGATCGTCGTGGTCGGCATGCTCGGCGAGGGTCCCGGCCGTCTGGAGTTGGGCGACAGCGGAGTCCTGGTCACCGAGATTCTGTGACGCGTGGGCGAGGAGCAGACAGCTCGTGCCGGCGAGGAGGTACAGCTCGCGGGTTTGGCCCGGGGGTTGGTGGCCGCCCAGCAGCGAGAAGAGTTGGTCTCTCGTCGACAGCAGGTCGTGGAAGAGCGGGTACAGCGGAGCGTGGACGTAGTCCGTCGCGATCCGGGTGATCCTGGACTCCAGCCCCTCAAGCTCGACGTCGCTCACGTTGCTCTTCGTGACCACTTCCGCGAACTGCAGCGACTGGGCCGCAGCTTGTGTCGCGAGCTCATAGACGTCCATTGTCTGCTCGCCGGTCGCGAGCTGGAGATCGACTGCGGGTGGCCCTGGGTACGGCAACGGCAATGGCGTGGGGGCTGCGTGATGCTCACGGAACGGTGGGGGGAGCAAGGCGTCGGGCGTTTCGATGCCGTTGAGGAACCTTGCGACCTTGTCGAGGCTCGTCAGCCGGCGGGTGCCTGCTTCGAGCATGGACAGGAAACCCTGGCTGAGCCCCGTCATGTGGGCCATGTCGTCCTGGCGGAGCTTCGCCCGCTCTCGGATGAGGCGGCTCGCGCGCCCGAAGTCCCATGCCGCGATGGCGGAGTGGACTTCCGGATGCTGCCAGACAGTGTCTGGAACGCGGCGTTGAAGGCGGGAGTCGAGAACCCTGACGCGCGCGCACGCGGAACACCAGTCCTCGTCGTTGTACTGGCTCAAGCGGCATCCGCAGTCAGCGCATACGCGAGCGTGCCTTGGCATCGCACCCCCGTTTTTCTCGTCTGCGCCCGACAGCGTAGGCGGGGTACGCGCGTGCCGGTATCACTCATGTGATACGGGCAGTTGAGGCACCCTGGCGGGCAGCCGCCATCAGGCGCGGCCGAGGGTCGCCTTGACGATCGCGTCCAGGAGCCGTGGGACGTCTTCGAGACTGTCGAGGACCACGTCGGCTCCGGCCGTGGAGAGTTCGGCGGCGGTGGTCTTGCCGGACGCGACTCCAATCACAGGAGCGCTGCCTTCAAGCCCGGTACGGACGTCTTCGAGGGAATCTCCGATGATGACCGTGTCGGCGCGGCTGAAGGCGGTGGTTCCGTACTTGGCCTGGGCTCGTTCCTGTGCGACGGAGACGAGAGCCGGGCGGTGGTCGTCGTCCGAGGAGTATCCGCCGATCTCCGTGTCAAGGAACCCGTCGAGGTGGAACGCTTCGAGCTTCAGCAGCGCGTTGGGCTTGAGGTTTCCCGTGACGACGGTAGGAACGCAGCCCGGCTGTGCGTGCACGGCCTTGAGTGCGTCCACGGCGCCAGGCAGGAGCACGCCTTGCTCACGAAGGTCGTCGGCGTGCGCGGCGAGGCGCTGCGGCAAGAGTTCCATCATGCGCGGCACCAGGCCGGGGACATCTTCGATCACTGTGACGGCGGCCCTTGGGACGGGGAGGGGAACAAGTTCGGCAGGGACACCGAGGCCGGTCAAGAACTGGACGATCTTGTCGATATTGGTGAGACGCCGACTGCCCGCCTCCAGCATGGACAGGAACGCCTGACTCAATCCAGTGAGTTGGGCCATTTCGTCTTGGCGGAGGGAGCCGCGCAGCCGGATCAGCCGGCTGGCCTGCCCGAAGTCCCACGCCGCAAGCGCGCTGCGGACGTCTGGGTCGAACCACACAAATTCCGGCACGAGAGGTGTGGGCTCTTCCAGGGCTCGGGAGCGCGCGCACGCGAAGCACAGGGTGTCGGTGTTGTAGTTGCTCAGCGAGCCACCGCACCGGTCACAGCTTCGCAGCGACTACTGACGCACGTCATGCCTCCCCGTGAGCGAGCGCGCCAATCAATTACGCCCGGTAGAGCCGGAATCACACAAGTGATATCACCCTTGGAATGTGTGCACGGCACGTTTTGCCGTCAATGTTGGGGAGTCCCGCGGCATGGCGTGGAGACGAACCGGATGAGAGTGTGATCATTCGGTCGATCTGCTGCTCATCGAACTGCGGGAAACGCGAACCCGTCGCTGCTCTCTTCCAACGGAGTCCACGTTGCCCTCCGCCATACGAGCAGGGGCGGCCAGGAGCCCGCTCCTGTCCCCCCGGCGTCTGCTTGATGCACCTCATCCAGCGGGAGTGCACCGTCACCGGGTGGTGTGCGGTGGCCATTAGCATCTCCGCCGTTGTACTCCTGGGCATTCTCGTTTTCATCTTCGTCAAGAAGAGTGGGCTGAATGCCATGCACGCAATCGTCTGCAGCCTTTTCGGATTCTTCCTGGCGAGCACCTCAATGGCGCCGAGCGTCAATCGGTTCGTTACCGGCGTTGCGGACATGATCGGCCAGATTCACTTTTAGGACGACCCGCGCGCCTTAGCCGAACCATTTACCGCCGCATGGAACGGTTCACGCTTTCCATTCTGCGGCCCAAACCCCAAATCCCCCTGAGGCCATCGATGACACTCACCCCCCACCGGAAACACACACCGTGTCGAACTGCTCGTGTTCCTCAGGCGAGCAGCCCTATTCAGCCTTCGGAACGTCGTTCGCACCGATTCGGGGACGCGTGATGCGTCTTGTGTATCACCCAGCGGGTCATGACGACGACCTGCGCGTGGCCTTGGAAGAGCTGGAGGCGGGCCGCTGGCGAACGGTCGGGAAGCTACTGCTGGACACTGGCACGCACTGGGCGCTGCGGACGACGCGCACTCAGGTGTTGGCCGTTGCGGCAGCTCGGTCGGATGTAGTCGGTGTGTGGCTCGGCGAGGAGCCCGGCAGCTACGACGCGCAGGTCATGGGTGCTCGCGTAGCCGTCGAGCGTGCGCTGCGTGCGCATCGTCAACGGCATCCGGGAACCTTGGAGTTGGAGTTCAGGGCGCGTCGTGAGGCGTTGTTCGCGGCTCGCCACGCACCGCAGGATCCGGTGCCGTGGGTGTGCCTTTTGGCGTTGGCGCAGATCGACACCCGGCAGCTACGTCATGAGCATCGCTTGGCGCCGGCCGAGCCGATGCTGCCGAGCGGACCGTGGGGGTTGCTTTACGAGGTCAATCAGCGTGATCCGTACAACCGCGAGGCTTACCACCGCGTGCTGCAGTATCTGCTCGCCCTTGACGGACCCCAAGCCGCGTCCTTGGCCGCGGTCTTCGACTTCGGGCGATGGGTGGCATCACAACGGCCGGTGGGGTCTCCGCTGTTGCTTCTGCCCGCGTACGCGCAGATCGAACAGCGACGCCGATCGCGCGCCGATCCGTTGTGGCGGCGGCAGTGGGCGCACGAGTCGACGCTCGATTACACGCTCAGCGCCTTCCACGACTGGTTCCGCAAGACGCCCCCTGAGCAGTGTTCGGTCGCCGATCTTCACTGTCTCGCCTATGCGTTGTGGGCTGGGCATCAGTATCTGGAAGCCGCCGAGGTGCTCGCGGTAATAGGCCCGTACGCGGCTCGTGAGCCCTGGGCCTCGGTGCACGAAGGGGCCGCAGGACCGGATCCCGGCGAAGCACTGCTGCTTCGAGCACGTGCCGAGTCCTTTTCCTACGCCCGCTCCCACGGGAGGCGCGCTGGTCCGCACCCGTAAGCGACTTCCGGCTGCCCACTCCGTGCAGTTGGCATGAACCCGCCCATCTTTACTTCCCGGAATCTTGGAGGTTGTCCTGTGTCCCGTTTAAGCCACAGCCATCGCGCGGCGCCCCGGAAGGCTGATGACGCGTACCTACGGGAGCTCGGCTACGAGCCGGTGCTGACCCGGCGCATGGGGCCGTTCGGTAACTTCGCGATCAGCTTCTCGGTGATCAGCGTCCTGTCCGGCTGCATGACTTTGTACGGGTTCGGTCTGAACACCGGCGGCCCGTCCGTGATGCTGTGGGGCTGGATCGTCGTGGGCGCCATGGTGATGTTCATCGGTGCCGGGCTGGCCGAGGTGACCTCCGCCTATCCGACCTCGGGCGCCTTGTACTACCAGGCGGAGCAACTCGGCGGCCGGAAGTGGGGCTGGTACACCGGCTGGCTCAACCTACTCGGCCTTCTCGGGGCGATCGCCGGCATCGACTACGGGGCCGCGCTGTTCACAGGGGCCTTCCTGAACCTGCAGTGGGGCTTCACGCCGACGCCTGGCAAGATCATGGTGATCTTTCTGTGCATCCTCGCCCTGCACCTCACGCTGAACCTGTTCGGGGTCCGACTGGTCAGCATCCTCAACAGCATCAGCGTCTGGTGGCACCTGGCCGGCGTCACCGTGATCGTTGGCGCGTTGGTGATCGTGCCGTCCCACCACCAGTCCGCCGACTTCGTGTTCGGGGAGTTCGTCAACAACACCGGCTGGTCCAGCACCGTGTACGTGGCGGTCCTCGGTCTGCTGCTGGCCCAGTACACGTTCTGCGGCTATGACGCATCCGCGCACCTGAGTGAGGAGACGACGGACGCCCAGGTATCCGCGTCCCGGGGGATCATCCACGCGATCGGCTGGTCGTGGCTGGCCGGGTTCGTGCTGCTGGCCGGGCTCACGTTCGCGATCCAGGACTACGCGGGCACCGTGGGCACGGCGACGGGGGTGCCACCGGCGCAGATCTTCCTCGACGCCCTGGGCGTGGCGGGAGCGAAGGCGCTGCTCCTGGTCGTGATCGTCGCTCAGTTGTGCTGCGGCAACGCCGAGACAGCCGCGGCCAGCCGGATGGTCTTCGCGTTCTCGCGTGACGGGGCGCTGCCGGGCTCGCACCTGTGGCGGCAGGTGGACCGCCGCACCGGTACCCCGCGCAAGGCCGTGCTGCTGTCCGTGGTGTGCGCCGCAGTGCTGGCCCTGCCGAGCCTGTACAGCCCGGTCGCGTACGCGGCGATCACCAGCATCAACGTGGTCGGCATCACGCCCGCGTACGCGATCCCGATCTTCCTGCGGGTGAAGAACCGGCACCGGTTCAGGCCCGGCCCGTGGAACCTGGGCAGCTGGGGCGTGACCGTGGGCACGATCGCGGTCATCTGGGTGGTGTTCGTGACCGTGCTGTTCTGCCTGCCGCAGACCCGCCCCGAAGGCAGCGCTTTCATCACGGTCGAGACGTTCAACTACGCCCCCGTGGCTCTGCTCGTCGTACTCGCGCTGGCGTGGGGCTGGTGGCACAAGCAGGGCAGCTCCTACGAGGTCCCAGCTCAGACCGCCGACCGCTCGGCGAGCCGGTACGAAAACGAGGTCGTGTGATGACGGCGACCAACACGGCAAACGGCACGCTCGCACGTCTTGCCGCCGCGGCCCCGGCCGCTTCGGGCGTGCGTTCCGAGAAGCCGGTCTCGCTGACCGACCTGCGCAGCCTGGTTAAGGCGGGCACGATCGACACGGTGCTGCTTGCTCTACCCGATCTGCAGGGGCGACTGAAAGGGAAGCGGTACGACGCGGGTCACTTCCTCAAGCGCGTGGCGCACAACGGTGCAGAGGTGTGCGCCTACACCCTGGCGACCGACGTCGAGATGAGCCCGGCGGACGGCTTCGCACTGACCTCGTGGGAGACCGGCTATCAGGACCTGACGGTGCAGCCGGCCCTGGCGACCCTGCGCGTCGTGCCGTGGATGCCGCGTACCGTCATGGTGCTTGGCCACGCCGTGCACCACGACGGCACGCCCATCGAGATCGCGCCCCGCCAGATCCTGCACCAGCAACTGACCCGGCTGGCCCGGCACGGCCTGCACCCCCAGACGGGGATCGAGACCGAGTTCGTCCTCTACCAGGGCACCTACGCCGAAGCGGAACAGGCCGGATACCGCGGGCTGCGGCCGGTGACGACCGAGAACCTGGACTACGCCCTCGACCACGATCCGGTCTGCGACCGTTTCTTCCGCCGCCTGCAGCGTGCGCTCGCCGGCGCCGGCATGCCCATCGAGGCCATCAAGACCGAGGCCGGCCCCGGCCAGGTCGAGGTGACCTTCCCGTACGGCAGCGCGCTCGCCGCCTGCGACCAGCACCTGCTCTTCAAGCACGCGGTCCGCAGCCTGGGCTCGCGCACCGGACTAGCACCCACGTTCATGGCCGCCCCCGAGACCGGCCGGGCCAACGGCCTGCATCTGCATGTGTCGCTGTGGTCGAAGGCCATCAGCCAACTCCACGCACCCGACAACGACCACGAGCTGTCCCCGACCGGGCGGCACGCGATCGCGGGGCTGCTCGCCGGCCTGCCGGAACTAGGCCCCCTCTACGCGCCGAACGTCAACTCCTACAAGCGGTTCACGCCTGGCTCATTCGCCCCGACCACGGTCAGCTGGGGCCGCGACAACCGCACCTGCGCCATCCGCGTCGTCGGCCGCGGGGAGGGCCTCCATCTGGAAATCCGGGTCCCAGGAGCGGACGCCAACCCGTACCTGGCCCTGTCCGCCGTGCTGGCGGCCATCGACCACGGCATCGCGCAGAAGCTTCCCCTCGGCCCCGAGGAGACCGGCAACGCCTATGCCGGGGGCGGCACCCCCGTGCCGCCCACCCTCGCCGATGCCCTGGCCGCGTTCCAGGACAGCGCCCTGGCCCAGAGCTCGTTCGGTGCCGAGGTAGTCGAGCACTACGCCCATCTCGCCCGCCTGGAACTCGACCACCATCAGCGCCTGGTCACCGATCTTGAGCGGCAGCGGTGGCTGGCCCGCGCCTGACCATCACACCACCGAGAAGGAAAGGATCTCCCACTCCCGTGAGTGCACGACCGGCGCGCCCGTCCGCCTCGCACCTCGAACTCACCCCCGCACAGGTTCGGATCGCCGAGAAGGTCGCGGCAGGCAAGAGCACCGACGCCATCGCATCCGACCTGACGATCACCGCCGGCACGATCAACGTGCAGATGAAGCACTGCGGTCAGAAGCTCGGGGTGAGCGGTCGAGCCGCCGTCGTCCACGCCTGCTACGTCACCGAGCAGCTCACGCGCCCTGAGAAGGCCATCTTCCCGGAGACCTTCTCGGACGTGGAGACCGAGACCTGGCGGATGATCGCGATCGGTGCGACCTCGATGGACTACGCGGCCCGTGCTCGCGTCAGCCGAGACGAAGCCTTGCAACGGATGAGAGCACTCCGGGAGCGCGTCCGGGCACACAACGACCCGCACCTGGTGACGCTCGGCTGGGCCTACAACGTACTCGACGAGTCCCTCGTCGAGATGGTCTCCGGCATGGTCCTCCGCGCCGCGACCCACGTTTGACCAGCTCAGCCCGCACTGTCAGTGCCGCCTGGCACACTCCCCACCCGCGATCGAATACTCAGAGAACCCAGCCCATCACCATGTGTGACTCATGTGGCTTGGTCAATGGAAGGGCGCACCAAACGTGACCGATATGCCCAGTGCACTCCACCAGCTGATGGGTTCGGTGACCGACACCTACACCGTGGTTGCCGAACACCCCCGGCCCGGCACCAGACCGCCCCTCTGGGAAATCGACGGACTCTACGGCACGCGGTGGTTCGCCAAACAGCACGCGGGCCCGAAGCTGCACCGGCGGGAGGTCGACGCGTACAGGAAGTGGACGGTCTTCCTGGGCGCCGACCGTGCGCCAGAGCTGACCGCTTCGGATGCGGAGACGCGGACCATCCTGGTCACTGCGGTGCCTGGTCGCAGCCTGGACATGCTGCGGTTGCCGGCCGAGCAGGAGCGCAACGCGTATGAGCAGGCCGGTGAACTCCTGGCCCGGCATCACGCCGCGGCAGCGGATGAGCCGACCACGGACGTGACCGAGGAGGTATGGGATGCGACGGCTGCGAAGCTGCTGGATGGTGCTGCGTCCCACGTGCCGGAGCACGAGATCGCGATGGTGCGAGCGCTCGTGAAGGAGGCTCCGCCGCCACTGCCGCAGGTGGCGGCGCACGGCGACTACATGCCCAAGAACTGGATGTGGGACGAGACCGAGCAACAACTTCGGATCATCGACTTCGAGCGGGCGGAAATCCAGCCCGCTGCACGCCGGGACTTCAGTCGCCTGCGCTACCGGATCCTGCTGCAGCGCCCAGACCTGCTTGCCGCCTTCCATCACGGCTACGGCCGCCAACTCACCGAGGACGAACTAACGGCGTGCCGGGCGTACGCGGCGCTGGACGCGCTCGACTCGCTGTCCTGGGGGATCACACACCACGACATTGGGCTCGTCGACGAGGCCCACACCATGCTGGAAAACCTTCGCCAGGAGAGCAGCGCGCGCATGTCGGGCGGGTGGGGTTCGTGAACGCCTTTGCCGGAACTGCCTCTTACTACCGGCGCTTCCGTCCCGGCATCCCAGCCGGCCTCGCCGCCCTTCTCGCCCAGGAGGCGCCCGCGGATTCTCCACGACGCCTGCTGGACATTGGCACCGGCCCAGGGCTTGTTGCCAGTGCGCTCGCACCGTACTTCGACGTCGAGACGGCACTTACCGAGGCACTGGTCCCCTTCGCGGAGGGCGGGTTCCTCAAGGAGGACAACACATTCACCGTTCTAACCGCGCGCCGCCCCTCCCCCATGGACCGGTGACGGGGATGACCGAGGCCGATTGGAATGCGGCGGTGACAGCTGACGTGCTGGAGGAGCGGTACGGGCTCGTCGCGAACGTGGTCGAGCCGGTACACATGGGCACCGACACGATCAACCGGCGGGTCCTGACCGACGACGGAATACGGCTGTTCGTCAAGGAGTACCGGTCAGACGCCGACCTGGAGGCAGCACGCACCGCATGGGACATGTCGGAGTACTGCCGGGCCGCGCGACTTCCCATCCCGCGCGTCTGGGACGACGCAGATGGCAACCTCGTCACGATCGCGCAGGGCAGCGCCTGGGCCGTCGTCGACGAGGCGCCCGGCCACGTGACCACCTCGGCGATGACGGTGCCCCTCGCCGAACACATCGGCACGGTGATGGGACGCATGCACCGGGTACTGGCCGCCTACCCGCTGCCGAGGGGCGTGCAGCAGTCTCGCTGGCGGACGGGCACGGCCGAGGATGCGGTCGCCAAGTGCGACACCGTGATGGCCACGGCCCTGCGGCAGGGGCATGAGAGTCTCGAGCACCTACGGACCGACCTCGCTCAGCGGCGGGAGGACCTAAAGGATCACGTCCACCAGCTACGGAAGCACCTGCCCGGCACGTTCGTGGAACAGGCACTGCACGCAGACCTCAGCCGCACCAACATGATCATCCTTGCCGATGTCGTCACCGGTGTCATCGACTTCCGTGGCGCAACCGGCATGCCGGCCTGGGAGCTGGGCCGAGCCGCGTTCGATCCGCGCACTGTGGCCACCAGTCCGGAGTGGGACGCCTGCGCTCTGGCGATGGTGGGCGCGTACCACGCAGAGAACCCCAGCCTCCCTCTGGGGGAATTACGGGCCTGCGCCCGAATCGCATTGCTGTACATGCTGTTCAGCTTCTACGGCGCCACCACCGCCGAATACGGCCTTCACCCCGAAGCGGAAGCCGACCTGAAGCGGCACTGGAACGAGCGGCAGACCGCCATCCGCCGCTTGCTGAACAGCCTTTCCGACCTCGATGACGGGTTCGCCAGCCTCTCCCGTGGCGGAGGCTGCTCCTGACAAACTCGCCGTCGTGCATGGCCCACGGGACACGCTGCTCGGACCTCACCCAGGGCGGGATGACGCCAATCGCTCGATGAACGTCCCGTACCTGTCGCCCAATTGCGAAACCGGACTCGACCCGCTTCTCCGGCATCCAATCCAGCATGACCCACCACGACCCCGAACTCTTGGAGTCCGGCCCCGCACCATGGCCCGCCTCCACCAGCTCGCCCGTACCTGACCCTTACGCCATCAACCCACCCGAAGGGGACAGCCCGTTGGCTTACACCGAACAAAAGGAATGGGACGAGCACTACGCCGGAGGGAAGGGCTTCCGGCAGCTCGGGGAGAATGAGCAGAGGCTGCTGGCCGAGCATGTGCCCGCCAACGCCGAAGACTGCCGCGCTCTCGACCTCGGCTGCGGACTGGGAGACCTGGCCACGCACCTGGCGTCGATGGGCTACACGGTCGACGCAGTGGACTGGTCGGAGAGCGCCCTCACCCGCGCCCGAAGCGACCACGAGTCCGGGGTGCGGTGGCTGTGCCTGGACATCGAACAAGCTGACCTGCAGCCGCTACACGAAGACGGCTACGACCTGATCACCCTCCGGCTGATGTACGCGTTCCTGGGCGACCGCACGCGCGTCATGCACGAACTCGGCCGCCGGCTGCGCGAGGGCGGCGCGATCGTCGTCGTCACCCCGCTCGCTGCGAACACCCCTGCGGAGCGGCGGGACATCGCCCTGGACGAGGACGAGATCAACCTCCTGACCGCCGGGTGGGGACAGGTTCAGCGGTTCGATGCGGACGGGCTGGCGATGGTGATCCTGCGCCGGCCGCGCCAGGGCCAGGCCGAGGTGGCGGAGAAGAATCGGCCCACCGCGCATGCGGTGACTGGCGCCTGCGCGGTGGTCACCGACGGCAGCGGCCGGGTCCTGCTGGGCCGCTCCACCAGCAACATGTGGGAGCTGCCCGGCGGACGCACCGAGTCCTCGGAACCGTTCGAGCAGACGGCGGTGCGTGAACTGGCCGAGGAGGTCGGCCTGATCGCCGATCCGGTCGACGCCCACGTGCTGACGATGCTCTGGGACGACAACCACGGCGTCTCCCGCCTGACCGCTGTGGTCCGCCTCACCGCCTTCTCCGGCACCCTCACCTGTCGCGAGCCCGCCAGTTTCGTACGGTGGGAGTGGCATCCCCTGTACACCCTGGCTCATCTCGACCGGATCTTCGCCCCGTCCGCGCAGGCGCTGGATGCCGTCTGGCCGGGCATCATTCCGGGCCTGCCGACCGTGCCCGCCTACCCGCACGCGATCGACCACCCGCGCGTGGACGGGGAGTCGGCCGAGGCGGTGCGGCTGCGCCACAAGATGACGGATGCGGTCGTCGCCGGAGGCTGGGCCCCCTCGAAGGAAGTCCAGAAGGCGCTGCGCACCGTGCAGCGGCACCGCTTTACCCCCGAAAGCCCGCTGACCACGGCGTACGACGACGACCTCGCCGTCATCACGCGCCACGACGAGGACGGGCAGGCCACCAGTTCGGTGTCCGCCGCCTGGCTCCAGGCCGACATGATCGAGAGCCTCCACCTGGAGGAAGGCATGACCGTGTGCGAGGTGGGCTCCGGTGGCTACAACGCCGAGCTGCTCGCCCACATGGTCGGACCGGCCGGCCAGGTGGTGAGCATCGACATCGACCCGTACGTCGTCAAGCGCACTCGACGGTTCATCGCCGAAGCCGGCAGCGGCCGGGTCACCGCCCTCCTGGGTGACGGCGGCCTCGGCGCGCCCGGCCACGTGCCCGAGGGCGGCTTCGACGGCTGCATCATCACCCACAACTGCTGGGATATCGCCCCCGCCTGGCGGGAGCAGCTGGCCGAGGGCCAGCATCTGGTGCTGCCGCTGGAGATCCACGGCTATACCCGTGCCATCGCCTTCCAGAAGCACAGCGATGTGCTGCACGCTCGCAAGTTCACGTTCTGCGGGTTCGTACGCGATCTCGGCACGGGCTCCCGCATCACCCCGGTCGCCGATCTGCGCGGTGGGGAGCTGCAGCTGCGGTTCGAGGACGGAGAACCGGCCGACGTGTCCGGGATCGAGGATGCGCTGCGCGGGCCGCGGCACGAGCTGGCCACCGGGGTGACCGTCGCGGGCAACGAGTCGTTCGAGACGCTCCAGCTCTACCTCGCCACCACCCTGCCCGGCTTCTGCCGCCTCGGCCTCGACCGCGACAAGGACACCGGGGTCGCCGCGGTGCCCCGCGGCGATGGCGCGGCCAGCGTGCTCGGCGACGGCTCCCTGGCCTACCTCACCCACATCCTCGTTAACGACGCCGGCACGTCCGAGGAGCGGCGGTCGGAGTTCATCGCCCACGCCTACGGCCCGGACGGCACGCTCCTCGCCGAGGAACTCGCCGCTGCCGTCCGCTTCTGGGACCTGCATGTACGCGGCCACGGTTATCCCCAGCTGTCCGTCTACCCCGCCGGGACCAACGTCCGGGAGACGTCCGAGGGGCTCGTCCTGGACAAGCAACACAGCCGACTCGTCTTCGACTGGGACGCCGAGAAACTCTGACTGAGTGCGGTGCGCGCCTATGGACTCACATGGCGTCCCACCAGTATTCGTCAGCGCATCGCGCTGAATACAACAGCGGCAGCCAGCCCTCCGAGCAGGGCACCGACCACCGTCTGGGCGGGAGTGTGGTCACGGAGCACGACTCGGGACCAGCCCACGGCCGCGACGCCAAGTACCAGCGGTGCCACATGCGCGCCGTACGCGAGGAGCAGGATTACGACTACTCCGCCGGCAACGGCGGTGTGGACCGACACCTTCCACCAAATGGTCACGGCCATAGTGGTGATGAGGCCGACGAGCATGGCGACGACCAGGGCGAACACCTCGCGGGGTGCCCGGAGGGCGACCAGCAGCGAGATGCCGATCAGTACCGACGCCATCGTGGCGAGGAGAGGCACAGCGCGCTGCTCGCGGACTCGCACGTGCTTGTCGGTCCAGTGGCCGCGCTTCACGCCGAGCATGATGACGGCGAATGGGATGCCGCCGCAGAACAGGGCGGCCAGCACGCCCCAGCCGAGCCCCGTGACGCTACTCGTGCTGTGCCAGCCGATGATCAGCAGTATCGCGATGACGAGGTTGGCCGGCGCGAGCATGTCGGTAATGAGGCGGGCCGTGCGGGACTCGGTCACTGTGTCGTCTCCAGCGTTCGGGCATGGTCGAGCTTGGCGGCGAAGGTGCCGGTGAGGTCGGAGTCGTAGGCGCTGGCGAGTTGCTTGAGCGCGTGGATCTCGCTGGGCAGATCTCGGCCGCCGCTGGCAGGCGGGAGGGCCTCGCCGGACGAGGGCTCGTTGCGCTGCCGGGCGTTCTGGGCGCCAATGATCCAGCAGGCTTCCGCTGCGATGTCAGCTTGGGCGCCTATGAGGCCGGAGGCTGCGACGTGGGCGCGGGCCTGGTCGCGCAGGCTGCCAGGGGCGTGGTCGCTGAGGGTCAGGACGGCGTCTCGGATCTCTATCGTGCGGCGATACAGCCGGTCGTGAACGTGGCGGAGGTAGAGAAGCTCGGAAGTTCTGCGCCGTGGCGGGTCGAGGCGGACGGAGGGTACGGCCTCCGTGAGGCTGAGCCAGAGCGCGTACAGCTGCAGCAGGTCTCGGTATTCGCGGTTCCAGCGAAGCAGTCGTTCGGCGGCGGGCAGAGTGCTGCCGATCACAATGAAGAGCAGCGCGCTGAAGAGAAGAAGACCGCTGATCGCTTCGCTCGTGCTGGCCTGCAGCGGGCTCTGCCCAAGAGCAGGCAGGCCGACGGCGGCCACGCGGTTCACGGCGTAGACGATGCCGATGGTCGTGCCGATACCCGTGAGACGCAGGCCACGGCCGAGGAGGCCGGTGCCGGGTTGCCGGCCCCAGCGCCAGCACAGCCGGGAGGCGCTGAACAGTGCCGCCCCGAGGTACGCCGTCCACACCCCTCCGTAAGTGGCAATGCGCCAGTCGGTGGCGTATTCGGTCAGCAGGTCGATCGCTTCGTGCGGCTGAGGGGTGGCGAAGAACAGCACCGTGATCATGGCTGCTGCGGTGGCGGGGGCGAGGAGGTGGAGGCGGGAGGACTTAAGTCCGGCTGCCTTCTCCTCGGCCATATTGTGGACGAAGGTCAGCACCGAGTGCGCCGCGACGATGCAGCCGAGGTGCTTACCGAGAGAGCTCAAGTTGTTGACCCCGAGGGCGGCGTCCACAGGGGCGGCGATGGAGGGCAGCCTGAGCGTCATGGCCACAGCCAAGGCGAGGAAGGCGCACCACAGGACTCGCTTGCTCGGCTTGCGCCATGCGGCCGGAGTGCGCCACGCGGTGACCAGCCACAACAGGACCGCAGACATTGTGTCGATCATCCAGGGCACTCTTAGGAGTCGCTGAGTGCGTCGCCCAGGCGCCGCAGCACACTGCTGCGCGGCGTCTTACTGGTGCGGGAGGCGGCGGCTTTGCCGGCGATCAGCCCTGCGAGGCGCTCGGCGTCCCGTTCGTCCTCGGTGCCGTAGCTGGCCCTGGTGAGGAGACTGACCACAGTGGCAGGGTCGATGTCCGGGAACAAGCCGCCGCCACCTGTCTGAACGCCGTCGAGGATCGAGCGGTGGCCCAGGAGCATGTGACCGATCTCGTGCAAGATGATGTGGTCTTGGTGCAGCGGGCTGGTCGCCGCCTCGTGGAAGATGTGGTCGGCCTTCTCGGTGGCGATCCATACCCCGCACGGGGCGTCGGTCCCGGAGATGCCGGGGACACTGTGCAGATGGAGGGCACGGTCGCGCTGTGCCGCGATTCGGTCACACAGGATCTGGACATCGAATGGGTCCGGGATGTCGATCGAGGCCAGCACGTCCCCGATGTCCGGGCGGTCGTGTCCGTCGTCCGGCTGCTGTCTTCGACTACGCAAAGCAACTCAGCTCCGCAGGTGGCGCTGTACGTGGCCGCGACAGAGGCGGCACCGGAATCCAGCATTCCGGCACAGGAACGATACGACAACCTTCAAGGGAATATGCCAGGAGCATGCTCAATTCACGCTCAACTCGACGGCGATCAAGAAATGCGCCTGACTCGGCATCACTTGATCAAGGCTGAATTGGGCGGCAATCCGCGTGGACACCGGCACGCACTACAAGACCGGGCCCCACAGGGTGACCTGCGCCACATCCGCCACCGGATCGAACCCTTGCGTCCGGCGGCCACCTTCCATTCACCGGCTGGGCGCTTCGTCGTCGGGAAGTCCCTCAAGTGTGCGGGCCCTCTCAAGGAATCCCTTGATCGTCGTGAGGGTCTCCGGCGACAGGCCGGAGGCCCTTAGGGCAATCTCTCGCACGTTGCTGTCCCGCATGGAGGCGAGCAGGGACAACTGCTCGGCGATCCGCTCGGAGGACTCGTCGTTGAAGAAGTAGGCGGGGGCCACACCAAAGAACCCGGCGAGGGCCTCCAGGTGCTTCATCGTCGGGTTGTCTTTCTTGCCCTTCCGCAGGGTCCAGATGTAACTCGCCGAGATGGTTGGCCCACCCGACTCCTGGATGGCCTGCGCCACCTCTTCATAGGTGTACTCGCCGCGGTTCTTCGGGTGGACCGTCTTGAAGAGGTAGTCGAGCTTCTCCGCGAGGGTGCGCTGCTCCGCCGACACTCCGCCGCTCATACAGGCCCACCCTTCGATGACTCACAGGGGCTCTTCGACTGGCGTGAACGATACACCGCACGACACGACTGTTCCATTCTTGCCAGTTGACGCATCCCATCTTCCCTGGTCTATTGTCATCGCGTCGACATCGACTGATGCGAATGCGCAGCAGCGCTTTCGCGGCTCAGACGTACGGGGAGGGGGCGCCTTGCAGACACCGCCGCTGAGGACCCGTGACGCCGCAACCAGGCGAGGGCCAGGCCGCGCCGCCCGACGGTCGGCTACATGCTCTGGGCTCGCCCGCAGCCTCGCTGACACGGACCGGCGCGCAGATCGTCGAGACAGCCACCAGGCGTCCTGGCGCGAAGACGACCGACAAGAACGCGCTCTGCTTCTTGCTGCGGGCAGCGATCCGACGCGCTTCGCGCCGGCCGCGCGACTTCTACAGGGTTTAAGAACCAAGTCTGGATCTTGACGCAGGGTCGTGCGTATGTTCGTCGTCCCCCAGGCAGCCCGCCTGGGCACGACGACCACGAGGAGCAGCGGCATGCGCATGCTTCGGACCGCGTAGGCCCGCAAACAGCGACGACGCCCGAGAGGTGCAACTCCCGGACGCCGAACGCTTCACGGCACCAAACCGCCCCGGCAAGGGCGGATATCGCCACCATCACCACGCTGATCCCTTCCACGGGGCGTCTCAGCGTGGCAACACCAAAGGAGATTCTCGCATGCGCTCTGCCCTGCGCAAAAGGCCCGACGGCCTGACCTGCGCGGCAGCCGCCCTCGTTCCCGCGTCTCCCCGCCTCGAGCATGAGCACGCCCTGGCCACCATGCCAGCGCGTGCCTCCCGCCTGTCGGCCGGGAGCGGCCGATGAGCAGCGACGCCCGCGAGTGGGTGTGGGAGCACAGCTCCAGCCGGGGAACTGCTCGCCTGGTCCTGCTGTCAATCGCCGACCGGGTGCCCGACGAGCAGTGCGCCGCCTGGGCCTCCCTCTCCAGCCTGATCGAGCGCACGAACGCGAGCCGGACCGCGGTACGCGACGCCCTCGACAAGCTCACCACCAGCGGTGAGCTGGAGCAGCGCGACGACCTCCAGGGCCCGCAGCGCACCACGGTCTACCGCCTGCCCATCGCCGCAGCGTTCCTGGCCAAGGCCAAGGCCGCCGAGGAAGAGGACCCGGCCGCGGAGATCTCGCCGGCAACGGAGGCGGACCCGGTTCCCGAGCTGAGGGTCGCGGAGCTTCGCCGGTACGGAATCTGGCCCCAGGGGGGTACAGAATCCGGCCCCTCGCGCCGGAATCCGACCGGTACGGCTTCCGGCCCCTCACGTCGGAATCCACCCCCCCGACGTGCCGGATTCCGACCCATGGGGGGACCGGATTCCGACCCCCAGAACCGTAGTGAACCGAAGGTGAACCGTAATGGCAGCAGTGGTGCTGCCGTCACCTCGGCCAGCGAATGGCAGGTCGACCCAGCCACCCACGCCTGGGCCCGCCATCAAGGTCACCTCGCCCGCCTCGGCGAGGACGGCCTGCGCTCCGCCGACGCGAAGTGGCGCGCCCACCGTGTGGCCTGGAAACCCCGGTCGGCAGGCGCCTGGGCTGCCGACTGGCGGTCCTGGATCGCCCGCGAGCGCACCCCGGGCAGCCCGAACCTCTACGCCCTGCCCGGCAGCGGCCCCGCCCCCGCAGGCGGCATGACCCGCGCCGAGGCCCACACCGCCGCCCTCCTCGCCGCCCTCGACGAGCCGACCGGAAACGGAGCAGCAGCCCAGTGACCCCACACGAAGTCGGCGCCCTGCTGGCCTACCTCGGCCGACTCGACCCCCGCCTCATCCGCACCGACAAGGGCGAGGCCCGCGACCAGATCGCCCAGTGGCACGAGCTGCTCGGCGACGTTCCCCTGGCCACCGCGCACGGCTGGGACTCCCGCGTCGTCGCCCGCGGGCACATCCTCGACTCGCCGTACCCAATCCTGCCGGTGGACGTCGCCCGCAAGTGGCGCGCCTACCGACGCGACCGCCTGTCGCGGCACACCGACCCCACACCGGCCGCCGATCCGGACGACCCGGCCTCCTGGCAGGCCGAGCTGGTCCGCACGCGCCGCGCAGTCGCCACTGGCGCCGTCCCGCCCGCGACGCACCGGCAGATCACCGGCGGCCAGGTCCCTCCCGACCTCGAACCGCATCTCAAGGCGATCGGCCGGTACATACCGGATGCCGTTCGCGCCGAACTTGCCCCCTACCGGCCCGCCCGCGCGGCCCGCGAGGCAGCCATCGCCCAGGGCCAGCCGGACTTCCTCGGTGTCGAGTGCGAGTGGTGCCATGCGCAGGTCGGCGAGCCGTGCCGGCGCAGGCGCATCGGCCTCGACGGCGACGCTCGCGGCAACTCGCCCCGCGCCACCCCGCACCCCGGCCGCGTCGACCTCGCCGCAGCGCAGCACGCCCAGCAGCCCGCGATGGCCTGACCGCCACTCCCCTCGGTGCACCCCGTCCGGTGCGCCACCGCACACCACCGTCCCGTCCGGCTGCGACGCCCGCCCCGCGCCGCAGCCGATACCCGACGCCGCGTCCGCCCGCGGCCGGACCCGACCGGCCGACGCGGCAGCACATCGGAGACAGAAATTGCGCACCATCACCACCCACGACGCGCCGGCCACCGGCCTTCGCGCCATCGGCGACACCAGCTGGCACATGCACGGCGTGTGTCACGGCATGGACCCCGACGACGCCGACGCAACCTTCTTCCCGCTGCCCCGGGACCATGAAGCCATCGCCGAGGCCAAGGCCCTGTGCGCCCAGTGCCCGGTCAAGCGGGACTGCCTCAACTACGCCCTCGAAAATGTCCTGAAGGAGGGCATCTGGGGCGGTCTCACCGAGGCAGAACGCCGACCCTGGCACGACGGGCTGCCCCAACGGCTCGACTACAGCCGGGTGCTCGCGGTCTTCAACGGCCGCGACGTGCACCTCACCGCCAAAGAGCGGCAGGTCGTCATCGACCACGCCTACGCCCGGGGCTGGCGTGCCGACCGGCTCGCCGTCGCCCTGCAGGTCACCCAGGAGCACGCCCGCGACCTGCTGACCCAGGCCGCCAACAAGGTCTTCGACCGGGACCTCACCCAAGGCGTGCCCCAGCGGCGGAAGAAGAAACGGAAGCGGTCGAAGCCGACCACGAGCAAGCCCGCGACCGGCCAGCCCGTCCAGGAGCAGCCAGTGTCCCGCCCGGTGCAGTCGACCTCCGCACCCGCCCCTCTCGGAAAGGCCGCATGACCCACCTCTCCCTGGCCTTCGGCGCCGCCCCGGACCGGTCCGTCCTCCTCGCAGTCGGCATCCCCGTCACGGTCCTGGCCCTGATCCTGACCGGCTGGGCGATCCACCGCCGGGGAGCCAGCCCTCAGAAGAAACGTTCTGGCAGCCCTGCGATCAAGGTCGCCGCCCTCGCCGCGCTCGGCTGCACCGCCTACTGCGCGGACACCAGCTGGCGGTTCGCCGCCGACTACCTCGACATGGCCGGCACCGCCGAGCGGGCCGGCATGTTCGCCGCAGCCGAACTGGCGCTGTTCGCGACCGCGCTGATGGCGCGGCAGAACCTGTCCGCCCAAGGGGCGCCGGGGCTGCCGGGCACGCTGGTCTGGGTCATCACCGGAGTGCAGGTGATCCCGGCCTACGCCGAGAGTGGCCCCATCGGCGGCACCGTCCGGGCCTTCGTCGGCCCGATCATGGCGGCGATGCTGTGGCACCTCGCCATGGGCATCGAACTGCGCCTGCGCACCCCTGATGCCGCCTCCCACGGGCTGATCGCCACCCTGGGGCGAGAGGCACGAGAGCGACTGCTGTCCCGCCTCGGCATCGCCGCCCGGGATCGCGACGCCGCACAGATCACCCGCGACCGGGCCACCACCCGAGCCGTCACCATCGCCACCCGCCTCGCCGAACGCACTCCCGAGCAGCGGGCGAGCCGACGAGGCCGACGGCTCGCCCGGCGGCTGTCGAAGGCAATCGGCCGAGCCTCGGTCGGCACCGACCCCACCCAGCGTGCCGAGCTGCTCAACCAGCTCGCCGCCCGCCGGCACGCACTCGCCCTCGCCACCGTGCCCCTGCCCTCCCCCTGGTGCCCGCACTCCAACGGAGCGGGCCTGGTCCCCGAACCCATCGGCGGGACCGCCCCACTGGGATCCGTGGTCCCCAGCGACGGTCCCCGCCCCCACGCCGTCCCTAGCGGGGACCGGTCCCCGCAGGAAGAGAGGGGACCGGTCCCCGGGACCGACACGGCACCCGGCAGCAGCACGGTCCCCAAAACCGGGGTCCGTGCAGCGGGGACCGTGAGCACAAAAGGCGGGACCGAAGCGTCTGATCCGGGGACCGACAGGTCCCTCGACAGCGGCGAGGGGACCGGCGAACAGATACACGAAATGCCTGCTCAGCCCCCCGGACACGACCAGGGACCGGCCGACGCTGAGTCGGGGACCGACCCCACCGGGGACCGGGGACCGACCGACACCGACACGGGGACCGACCCCACCGAGGACCGGGGACACAAGGCCCCGCTCCGGCGGAAGCCGACGGCGAAGACCAAGGGCAAACGCGGCAGTCGGTCCCACAGCCAGAAGGCGCAGCGCCCGTCGCGGGAGCTGCAGGCGTCCGTGGACCAGCTCGTGAAGCAGGTCCGGCCCCACGTCCCCGCCCTCCTGGAACGAGACGGCAACGAGACCGTCACCAGAGTCCAGCTCCGGGAGATCCTGCGGCGCGAGGGCCTGACGGGCGGCCGGAACGACCGACTCAGCCTCGTCCTGCAGCGACTGCGGAGTGAGGCGACCACCACGACGACAAGGAGCACCGCCCGATGAAGACCTGCCGCCGCTTCTCCACGATCCGCGAGCAGTTCGAGCGGGAGATCGGCTTCCTGAGCGCCCACTCCGAGCGGCATGCCGGCAGGCCAGCGGCGAAGAGCAGCGCGAAGCACGCGCTGTCGGCGAAGCAGCAGATGGCCAAGGCCCTCAGCCGACACGTCGGGCGCTGCCCGGAGTGCGGCTGACGCCCGAAAAGCCGCAGCTCACGGCCCCTTCGTCCGACCGGTGGCCCGGCCTGGTGCCGGGCCACCGCCCACATTGCCGGTGGCACCCCCAAAGCACCCCCCCTCACGCGCTCGTACGCGCCCGCCAACCCCCAGGCCGG
>NZ_JBSHAF010000013.1:195883-196491 GCF_053611365.1 Streptomyces sp. NPDC054813
ACTCCACTCGTCCCCGGCGGCCGGCCCGGCGCGACTGTGCCCCCCCTCCCCTCCCCCCCCCCCCGTCCCCCCCGCGCCCGCCCCGGTGGGCGGGGGGGGGCCCCCCCCCACCGCCCAATTTCCAGGAGGCACCACCATCGACCCCCGCATCGCGCGCTCGTCCGCGCCGACCACCGCCGAGGCCGGCGCCTGGGCGGACGTCCTGGTCCGTCGTCGGCTCCTGCACGCCGCGGTCCTCACCCCGACCGGCCAGTGGCTCGTCCAGCACCAGCATGGCGGCCCCGTCCGCGTGCTCGCGGGACCGGCCGACATCGTCGAGCTGGCCGCCACCATCCAGCACCGCATCCGCACCACGAGGCCCCACACCCGATGACGAACCCGAACGAGAACGGCAACACCCCGGACCGCGAGCCGAAGCCCAACTCGGTCTCGTCGCGAGCAAGTTATCGGCCAAGACACTCTTCCCCGTCGGGGAAGGCGTCTCGGCCAGATCCCGCCCCGGGGGTGGCGGGAGGGGGGGGGGGGGCCGGGGGGGGGGGGGGGGCGCGGGCGCGCGGGGGGGGGCCGGCGCGCGCGGCGCCGATCTCCGCCCCGCGCCGCCACCCCCC
>NZ_JBSHAF010000013.1:196501-283750 GCF_053611365.1 Streptomyces sp. NPDC054813
TCAAATTTAACGGCCAAACCCCCAGTCCCCGGGGGGGTAGGGCTTCGGGCCCACACCCCCCCCGGGGGGGGGGGGGGGGGCCCCCCCCCGGGGGGGTGCTGGTCCGCGAGGCAGCGACCGAGGGCGGATCGCAACCGGAGAAGCATCCGTCGCCGCGCAAGCGCCGCGCCGCGAAGAAGACCTCGCGCAAGCGCTCCCCGAAGCCGCTCGCGAACAAGCGTGACTACGTGTGCAGCGTCCGCCTGAACGACGACGAGAAGACCCTCCTCGCCGCCGCCGCCAACGCCACCCGTACGAGCCTGCCCGCCTTCCTTGCACGTAGCGGCCTCGCCGCCGCGCACGACCTCGACAACACTGCTGCAGCCATCGCCGGCCATCGCGAACTGATCGCCGAGCTGTTCGCCGCCCGTCGGCATCTCGGCCAAGTGGGCAACAACCTCAACCAGGTAGCCCGTGCCATCAACTCCGGTGGTCAGCCCACGGAGGTCAACTCGGTCGTCGCAGCGGTCCAACTCGCCGTGACCCGCGTGCAAGCGGCCACGGACCGGCTGCTGGACAGACGGTGATTGCGCAGCTCACGCGAACCACGACGCGCTACCTGCCAGCAGGCCACGGACGTCGCGCCGCAGTGCCTCTGGAAACCGGTCACGCAGGCACCCGACCTCGTCCTTCAAGGCACTCAGCCCCTGCGTGTCCCGCTGATCGGCGGTGACAAACGTAGACCGGCGCACGCCGGAGGCCGCGGAAGACCGCGTCGGCGGCCTCGGACACGTCAGACGGGGCAAGGACATGAATCCGCTGACGGATGCCGCCGAGATTGAAGCCCACAAAGGCCGCCTCGGCCGCCTCCACGCGCTCCTCCGCCGCCGCAGTTTTGAGGACGCGCAGCAGGCCCTGCCCCGTCTCCTCCATCGCGACCAAGTACTCGGCGTACAGCGCCGTACGCAGCTCCAACAGGCGGGTGACCGACTCCCTATGCCACCGCCGGCGATCGGCCAGCGCCGTCGCGCCGACACCGAACACAACTCCCAGAAGAGGGGAGAGCGGCGATATCCAGTTCATCCGCGGTGGCTTCCCGCCACGAGGACCTGGAACGCACCACTCCCGCTGACCACCCCAGTTGATCAATCGTTCTAGGACAGCAGCATGATCCCCAGGATCCAGAAGCGTGGGCAGCGCACGCTCGGCCTCCTGTACTACCTGTACGGGCCGGGCAAGTTCGAGGAACACATCGACCCGCACCTGGTCGCCTCCTGGGACAACAACGCTCCCGACCCCGGCCGCGACGAGTCCGCCACACTCAAGCAGCTCCAGCAGCTGCTCGACCAGCCGCTGGAGAACATCGAAGAGTCCGAGCGGCCGAGGAAGCACGTCTGGCATCTGTCTGTCCGCAACGCCGCCGAGGACCGGATACTCACGGACGAGGAGTGGGGCGACATCGCCCGCCGCATGGTCGCCGCCGCTGGCATCGACGACCCCGAGCAGGGGGCGGGCTGCCGGTGGGCGGCCGTCCGCCACGCCGACGACCACATACACATCGTCGCCACCCTCGTCCGCGAGGACGGCTACAAGCCCGACCTCGACCACGACGCCGCCCGCGTCCAAGCCCAAGCCCGCGCGCTCGAAGAGGAGATGGGACTGCGCCGCCTCAACAAGGGTGACGGTACCGCCGCGAAGCGGCCCACCAGCGCCGAGCGCCACAAAGCCGAGCGCCAGGGTCGCGGGCGCACCGCGCGGGAGGAACTGCGCGAGACCGTGCGCCGCGCGGTGGCCGGCGCAACCAGCGAGGAGGAGTTCTTCGACCGGCTGGCCGCCGCCGGCCTGCTCATCCGCAAGCGCATCGCCCCGTCCGGGGACCTGCTCGGGTACAAGGTCGCCCTGCCCGAGGACCGCAACGCCCAGGACGAGCCAGTGTTCTACCCCGGCGCGCGCCTCGCGCCGGACCTGTCCCTCCCCCGCATCCGGGAACGCTGGTCCGCCGACGGCCATACCCCGGGCACCGCGCCGAGGGAGCCAGCACCGAGCAGCCCGGCCTCCGCCCGCCGACGTACGGCATCGGCCGCATGGCAGGCCGTGCTGATCGTCGAGCATGGCGACGACGCGGTGGCGGCCGCGTACATCGCGGCAGCCGGCGAGGTCCTGGACGCGCTGGCGCAGACCTCCGCCGCCCACACCCGCAGTGAACTGCGAGAAGCAGCCTGGGCGTTCGAGCGCGCCTCCCGATCCCACGTCCAAGCCGAACGCGGCCACGATCGGGCACTGCGGCAGGCCGCTCGCGACCTCGTCCATGGCGGTCCGGCCCTCGGTCGCGGTGAGGACGGCGCAACCACAGCGATGGCGATCGACATGCTCTTCTTCCTCATTACCGCCGCAGCCCACTGGCACGCCAAGAAGGACCACGCCCAGCAGGCAGCCGCAGCGCACCAGGCCGCCGAACACTTGCGCGCGGCGTACAAGGCCGCCGCAGCACAGCCACTCGGCATCCTCTACGAACGAGGACGGCACCTGAACCGCCCGCTGCGCATGCGCCAGACGGCCCTGCTGCGCGAAGCGGTGCCGGAGCTGGCTGAGCAGATCCTCGCCGAGCCCGGCTGGTACGCGCTCGCTGCCACCCTGGTCGACGCAGAAGCCGCCGGACACAATCCTGCGGCTCTGCTTACCGAAGCTGTGGGACAGCGCGAACTCGACACGGCCTCGTCGATCAGCGATGTCCTCGTTTGGCGTCTGCGCCGGGCCGCGGACTTGCCGGCTGACACGACCGGCATGCCGTACGCAGGGGCAGCCGCGGAAGACACCAAGCGCCAGCCGAGACAGCGTGCTCCACGCCCAGTATCACGGCCCTCTTCAGACACCCCATCAGCCAGGGACCGCCGATAAACCGAACTGCCGCCCTGCAGCGCGCCACCGGGTGCCCGGTAGCCGAACTGTCAGGAGTTCACCGTCGTGCAGGATTCGAGGGCCGAACACAACTTACGAATTCCCATGTGTGCGTCTGCTCGTTGTCGTCGCTGACATCCACCAGCACAGTCGTGGCAGTGGGCACCGGCGGGGGTGGCGGTTCGGCTTCGTGCGCTTCAAGGAGTCGGACCACATGTCGCGGCAGAAGATTCGGGCCATCACGCAGGATGCCGCCGCCGGCCTCGGCCTCCTCCCCGTTCGGCGTGCTTGCGGGCATGCCGGGCCGTATCAGCCCTCTGACTGCGTCGGCGACCCCAGTGAGGACCTGATGGCTGGTCCCGCTGACGACTCGGCCTCCACACAACACCCTGTTCCACGGCAGCGATTCACGCCAGAGGGCGCGGTGACGCAGGTTGTGACCATCCCGCTTCCGCTGGATCTCGCTCGCAACCCGATAGGCCGACAGCAGCGTCGCACCATGGCGAGCCGGGTCATCTACTCCGTGACCGCATAGAAGACCCGCCTGCTCCGCTTCTGCTTCGGCCTCCAGATCCGCACCGCCCCGTTCCCAGTGGTTGTACAGCAGGTACACAGGCACACATCGGACCTTCAGGGCGTCCTGAAGCAGCAGCGCACACTGGTCAGCATTCGTGCCCTTGACCACGTGCGCGAAGGGGTATCTTCCCTGCTTGCTCGCCTTTTTGGCCTGGATGCGCAGGCCAACTCCATGGGACCGATCGTGGATCCACAGCTCCCAGTCCGCTCCGTTACGCCGCTCCTGATCCTTGTTGAACTGGAAGATCTTGACGCGGTCGCCGAGGAATTGGCGCAGGTGGCGGATGTGCATGTCGGTGAGGCTCTCCTCACCGGGCGCGGGAGGGTAGTAGTGGTGGCCGTTGTGCAACCAGTGGAAGGTGTCGCCAGCCATCCACAGCAGTACGTCGCACAGCGACGGCTGCCGAACCGTTTTATCGGCACTGGCCGATATGAGAGCGCGTCCGATCACGCCGATCAGCTAACCAGAGGCCACTGACAGACGGAGCCAACAACCGTGCGGGCTCACCCCGTGTCTGCCTCCTTGCCTTGGGCAACTGCTGTTGACTTTGTGAATGGAAGCTGGTCAGGGAGTTGCGGCACGATCACCATGTGTGCGGGACGAGACGAGGGAGGACCACGGTTGTTCCACCGGATACGGCGCCGCCGCGCGGAGGAAGAGATAGCCGCTATGTGGCGCAGGCACGCGGAGCTGGAAACGCAGAGGGTCGCAGGTCAGGCGCGGCTGCCGAACCTCGCGCAGCAGACTGCTGTTCGGGAGCCGCCCGCTGAGCCGGCGCCGGTCGTGGACGACTTCCTGCCGCCGGAGCTGCGGGTGCCCAGCCACGACCAGGTCGAGGGACGGATGATGCCCTGGCCATGGCCCGTCGTCCTGGACGACGAAGTCGTCGCCTGCGCCGAGTGCGAGACGTACCGGGACTGGCTCATCATCTCCGCCAGCGGCCAGGTGTGGCTTCGCTGCCGCGCCGGGCACCAGCAGCTCGAACTGCGTCTGGACACTGCCTGGTTTAACCGGCACTCCGGCCCCTCGGACGCGACGCACGCGACGTTCGAGGACTGCCTGCGCCACCTCGGCCACTGACCCCCTCCCCTGCGACCCCACCGGGCCCACGGGCCCGTACTGCCCAACCTGTTGCCTAGCACCAAGGGGTCTTTCCGTGCGTGTTCGCGTCGCCACCGCCCTCGGCCTCACCGCCGTCACCGTCCTCGCCCTGCCCGCCTGCTCCACCGACGCCGACGAGGCGAAGCCCGCCACCTCGTCCGCCGTCCGCGCCAGCACCCCGGCGAACGGCGAACGGCAGGCGGCGCCGCTGTCGTCGGCCGCGCTGGAGTCTCTCCTGCTCGACGAGAGCGACCTTGGCAGCGGCTACACCCGCACGCCCGAGCGCCCCGCGCAGCACGACGACGTCACCGTCCTCGGCTGCCCCGCCTTGGACAAGCTCGGCGGCGACGCGGTCACCGGAGGCTCACTCGACTTCCCCCGCAAGGCGAAGGCGTCCTTCACCTACTCGGGCGGCAGTGACTCGGAGGTGTCCGAGGAGCTGTACAGCGACTCCGCCGACAAACTGTCCGACGACACCGGCCGGATCTTCGACGCGATGACCGGATGCCCGGAGTACCAGGTCCTCGTCGGCAGCAACGCGATCGACGTCACCACGCAGCAGATGTCCGCACCCCAGCTCGGTGACGAGCGGTGGAGCCAGCTCCTCACCTTCTCTGTCGGCGGGCAGGACAGCGTCGTCAAGCAGACCGCAGTCCGCTCCGGGAACGTGCTGCTCATCGTCTCCGGCTCCCCCGCCCTCGTCGACCGGCACCTCGACAAGGCTCTCGCCAAGACGAACGCATCCCGCTAACGCTCCCCGCCACGGCGCCTCAGGCCACGCGAATGGCCGGGGGCGCAGTGACGCATCCCGCCCTCCGGGAACGGCGCTCGGAGGCGTAGACGCAGGCCGGTACAGCACACAGCCCGGCCTCCCGAAATCGGGGGGCCGGGCTTTCGTATGCGAACGGTGCGCCGGTGCTCAGCCAGCCGGGGCGCGCAGGAGTCGGTCCCGTGTGCTCTCGGGCAGGACCCGGCGCAGGACCGGCGCGGTGGAGCTGAGGGAGGCAGCGAAGGCGGCAACGAGGTCGTGCGGCACGCTGGCGCCGAAGGACACGGCCCACAGGCAGGGTGCACCCAGGACAGGCTGTGCCCATGCCTGCCATCCGGCAGGTCCCGCCTCGTCTGCCTCGACGGTCAGGGCGCGGGGGTCGGCGTCCTGGATGAGGGGCGGCACCTCGCCGAGGCTGAGGTGGGAGGTGAAGGTCGGGTCCGTCGCCCCCGCGTCGGGCTGGTCGACGTCGCGGAGCCAGCCGTGCGCGGTGACGGCGTCGAGGACCGGCTCGGGCCCGGTGAACGCGGTGGTGGGCTGGTCGCGGGTGTCGAGCGCGAGGAGGAAGTCGACAAGAACCTCGCCCGGGACGTCGGGGGTGAAGTAGGCGGACCACTGCGCAAGCGGAGTGGTCACGTCCTCGCGGGCGGAGACCTGCCACGCGATCGGCAGCTCGCCCAGGTGGAACGGCTCGTCCGGCAGCACCCATTGGGCCCACCGGAGGCTGTCGGGGCTGATGTGGAGGACAGTGCTGCGCAGGACCTGCCGGTCCTCCGGCGCCTCGTCCGGCTCCTGGCGTCCGCGGACGATCGCCAGGCTCGTCCAGCCGAGGCCGTCGAGCGTGTCGGCGACGGCGTCGTAGAGACGTCCGTCGTCACCGGCCAGGTGCCGGGGGCCGACCCAGTACGCGAGCTGGGCGCGGTTCGGGGTGGACGGGTCGAGCGGGGGGTTGGGGTTCAGGGGCGCCTCCAAGGGGCTGGGTGCGGCGTCTGCTATCCGCTGGCGGTGCGGCGGGGTCGGCGCGGGGGCGCCTGGACGGGGGCCTGCCAGGTCAGGACGACGGCTACCTCGGGCGGCAGATGCCCGAGCTGGCTGTCCGCGTCCCGTCCCTCGGCCAGGTAGACGACGGGCTGTCCGGCCTCATCGTGGGCCTCGACGACCTGCGCCGCGCGGTGGGCCATGGGGAAGAACGGGTTCATCGCCAGCCGCAGGGGCGCGGTCCGGTCGCAGGTGGACAGCCGGTCGATGAGATCACCGACGGTCATCTCCGAGGACTCCACGGGAAGTCTCCTTGCATGGGGAAGCAGGCTTACGGGACGGCGGATTATTGCGCCGCTCGATGGGTGGGAAAGGGATTGCAGGGCCGAGTCGAGTTTTCCGAAGGCCAACTCGAGTTTGCCCCTCACAAAGGCCGGGGGGCTCCAGAACGCGCACCACGGCGGCGGCGATATCGGACGGCATCTCGGTGTCGAAGGACATGTGTTACGCGCGCAGCTTGGCCGTGCCGCGGCCGTCCTTCGAGTTGACGTGCACGTCCGCTCGGTCGTCCACGACCAGGTTGAAGTCGTCGGCGGAGAACTGGTCCATCACGAGAGTGGGCTGGCCTGGGCCGAGCTGCCACTCACGCAGTCGCAGAGCCCCGACGGCGGTGGAGAATCCGGGGCTCACGGGAGCCGTGATCACGGGCAATCACCTATCTGACCTGGCATTTTCGGGGAAGTTCGTCTACGTTGACATGTCTCTGGACACGCTGGCCAGTCTTTCGTGGATCTTTCCCGTCTGCCCGCGGCGAACTGCTGGCCTTGGACAGTGTGGGATCTCAGATTCCGTGGCCGAATCTCACGACCAACGGCCACCCAGTGGCCGATCAGCCGCAACCAGAGACTGGTTGGCTGGACGGGCGCGGCATGGATCAGACGTCACCTTGGGAAAAGACAGTGACGGTGTCAGGGTCTGCTCCTATCTTCAGACCATGACCGTCACCGCACGGCGGGAGCTGGTGAGCCCGGCCACCCGCAACGCCTTCCGCTCTCTGGCCACGGACCTAACCGTCCGGATTGTCGCCGAACTGTGGGAGGACCACGGGTTCGCGCCCATCCCGCCAGATGAGCTGAAGTACCAGGACTCAGGCCAGCGGCGGACTGAATTCATGCTCTACGCGGAGGGCGTCGACTGGTCGGATCCGAGCCAGGTTCGACGTGTACTCCTGGTCTTCGAGGACTTCATCCGCGCGTACCGGAACCCGGACGATCAGGGAACTCCGAAGTGGCTTGACGACATCAGGGTCCGCTTGGAGCGGGACGGCTTCACTCTCGATAAGGAGGGGAGGATCTCCTGGTCCAACCCGCCAGTGCTGGTCCGCGACCTCAGCACCCTGAGCGACGCCTCCGGCATCACGATCGAGTTGGAGCGCATTCGGAGGGACCTGACCACCGATCCCCATGGGGCCATCGGCGCGGCCAAGCAGCTCATCGAGGCAACGGCGAAGACCGCTCTTGGGGAGCTGAACATCGAGGTCGACCGGAACGCCGCGCTCCCAGCCCTGATCAGCACGGTCCAGAAGGCGCTGAAGCTCGACGCTGGCTCGGCTCCTGATGGGCCCGACGGCAGCAAGGCCGTGAAGAGAATCCTTTCGGGCTCGGTGAACATCGCAGTCGGCGTCGCCGAACTGCGCAACCAGGGCTTCGGTAGCGGTCACGGTCAGGCGAGCGCACCGTCTGGGCTTGGAGTGCGTCATGCCCGCCTGACGGTCAATGCTGCCGTGACCTGGTGCGAGCTGATCCTCGACACGCTCTCGGACCCCGCCGCGCCGTGGCGCAAGACCAAGGTCTGATCACTTCGCGAAGAGGGCCAGGTTTCGGGGGGGAGCAGATCCCGCCACCCGCAGGCGTGACTTCAGCTCACCAACTTGGACCTCCCGCCCACCGGTCCCCGCGAGCCGACTACACCCTGAGGAAATGCCCCTGCCGTGAGACGGACCGGCTGTGCCATCAACTTGAGACAGCGTAAGAGCTGCTGGTCAGCAAGGACGGCGTACCAACGAGCCGCGAGATCCTACAGACAGTTGTAGGGTCTCAAATCCGACTTCGTGATCTCACGATCCACTTCATATCGGCTGCACTTATGAAGCGGTCGTGAGATTCCGCTGGTCAACGACCCGCTCGTTGGCGTCGTCTCGGTTCGTCGTTCTGAGGGCTCCCAAGTTTCGTAAGCTCGGCGACGTGACTCCTGAGATCGATCCCCACGATCCCCGCTGGACGCTGGTTCCCGCGACCCTCACTATCACCGTGCCCTACCCCACTGACCTGGAGGAGCTCGGGCACCGGCTCGTCAACGCGGTGTGCGCGGCATCGACGACTGAGGACGAACTCGGTCCGGCCCGGCCGTTGACCCTCTCCCTGTGGCAGTTGGAGCTCCAGCCCGCCATCGTGGCCCAGGTCATGGCGCGAGCCGAGCGCGCCCGCCGACTTGACGTCATGGACGGCCGAGAGATCGTCCGCTACGGCATGGGTCTGTGCGCGCTGAGGCTCGACGAGCCTGAGGGGTGGGCCGGCTTGGACACGCTGGCGCGCGTCAAGCGCGCCGTGGACATCGTTCTCGGGCGGCCCGACGACCCACTCCTTCAGGCTGTGGTCATGCCGATCTCCGAGCGGGAGTTGCGGGAGACCCTGCCCGAGAGGATCGCCCTCTTCGAGCCAGCCCCGCGAGCGGACCCTGCCGAGCACCGCTGACCCGCGGATATAGCTCCGCCGTCCAGGGATGGCTTCCGCCCGAAGCTACGAGGAAATGACATGGAGTTGAGATCCAGGCGGATGACACAGGGTAGATGCCGGAAGAACGCCCAGGTCAGAGGTACAGCAGATGACACCGGCCGCGAGAACCTACAACAGTGAAGCCAGTCGCCCTGTCATCCAATCGGGGCGTTTGACACCGAACCTAGGCGTCCACGCCCTCGCATCGCCCCGACCGCCCGGTACCGCCGATGGCCGGTACCGCCGCGATCGGGGCGGTGGTGCATCTGCCGGCCACCGTCATCGAGTTGGGCCGGAACCTGTCCTCGATGAGCGGCATACTGGCCGACGCCGCTTACCGCCGATCTCGGGCAGCGGCAGGAGGGCGTCCAGGGTGGTCTGCCATTCCGGGACCGCGTTTTCGGCCAGCGTGCCGACGAGGGACTCGGCGAGAGATCTGGTCGTCATCGAAGGAGCCGCGACCGGGGCAGATCACGCAGCTGATGCCTGGTGCGGGCGTCATGGCTTCAGCCTGAGCGGCATCGCTGTCACCCGGTCGACTGGCAGGCCGAGCGGCGGGAGCGGCCCCGGCAGTGGCGCATAGCTTCGGTAGGAGAGCGCCGTCACTCCTCGCCAGCTCGGTCGCATCGACACCTTTGCCCACACGCCAAAGCCCCCAGAATCACGAGGACTCCAGGGGCCGAGTTCAGCGGGCGGAGTGGGTCAGCTCTCGCGGGAGTTGTTCTCGCCGGAGTCGTCCGTGCGGCGACGGCGGGTGGCCGCCAGGGCTCCGCCTCCAGCGGCGATGAGCAGCGCGGCCCCGCCGAGGAGCCACGGGGTGGCGTCCGCGCCGGTGTGCGCGAGCGCGCCCTCGGGTGTGGGGGCCGCGGTGCTCGATGTGGTCTCGTCGGTGGCCGGGGTGTCCGAGGCCGAGGCGGACGGCGTCGGGGTGTCCTCGTCCTTGCCGGGCTTGTCCGGGGTGGGCCGGTCGGTCGGCTTGGTGGTGGGCTTGTCGGTCGACTTCTCCGTGGGCGGCATGGCGGTGGAGGTCTTGGCGTTGGTGACGGTCACGGTGACGGGGTCGCCCGGCTTCGCCTTGAATGCCTTCGAGGGCTCGTAGATCTCGTAGCCATCGGGTGCCTTGACCTGCTTGACCCAGAAGTCGTTGCCGGTACGGGAGTTGATGGGCAGCTTGCCGCTGGCCGTGCCGTCGAATCCGGTGGTCAGGGTCAGGATGACCTTGTCGCCGCTGCCGATGTTGACCGTGGACCCGGCCAGCAGCTTGCCGGTCTTGTTGTCCTTGGCCTTCAGCCGGACCGAGGCGGGCTTGAAGGGATCGATGATCGTCAACGGCGCGGTATTGCCGGGCGTGACAATGACGTCCTGGTCGGCGACCACGTCGTGCAGCGGGCTACCGGAGTCGGTCTCCTTCAACCGGTAGACACCGGGGGCGAGATCGGTGAAGGTCAGCTTCCCCTGGGCGTCGGTCTTGCCGGTGCCCGCCTCCACGCCGGCGGCGTCGAGAAGGAGGAAGGCGGCGCCTTCGAGGACATCACCAGCCAGGTCCTTCTTGACGATGGCAACGCTGCCCGCGCCGGGCTCGGAGGTGTCGGTGGGAGCGGCGGAGGGCGTCGGTACGGCCGACTGGGCAGTCGCGGCCGGCGTCCAGGTAAGGGTGCCGGTCACCGCCGCGGCGACGGCAGCAGATCTGACAGCGCCGCGGACGATTCGAGCGTGCATGAGAAGAGGGGCTCCTTGATCGGCAAAAAGGGAGGTCAGCGGGTTCGGGACGGCGCCGGGCCCGCAGGAGGCGTGGCGACCGGCGAGGAGAGGGAAGCCTGCGTGGCGGTCGTTGTCGCTGCTGCGACGTACAGGTGGCCGCGGGTGTGGAACGGGATGTCCTTCACGGTGCGGCGCACCGGCTCGGTGGAGATCAGCGAGGCGGTGAAGGCCGCGACGAGCGTGGTAGGCGTGCCGAAGGAGAACTGCGCACGCCAGTGCGGCTCACTCGGGTATCCGCTCCAGGCCCTCCAGGCAGGCGCGTCGGAACCGGTGGTGGCGTCGTAGCGGTGCCGCACGGCGCCAAGGGCCTCCGGGGAGTTGAAGGTCTGCGTGCCGTCGGTCTTGACGTGGTGACTCCAGCCGCGGGCAAGCAGCGGCGCGTACGCCTCGTGTGGCGCCGTGTCGTCCTCGTACAGCCAGTCGCGGGCGCTGTGGCGGTCTTTGAGGTAGAGGTCGAGCAGTTCGATGTGGACGTCGTGCAGCAGTTCGACCGGGGTAGTGGCCTCAAAGGTGATCAGCCAGGCCGCCGGTCCAAATGGGACGCGGTTCGCGGCGATGGTCCACTGGCCCTTGTTGGGGTTGTCGGGTTCGGGGACGAGGCTGGTCCACAGCCGCAGGCAGGGGCTGGTGGCGAAGGCCGGGCCTTCCGCGGGCTGGTGCAGTGACCAGTCCTCGTCGAAGGGGAACGGCCAGGCCGCACGGAGGTCGGTGAGCCCGGGACCAGCCAGGTGGTGGGGCAGGACCCTCAGCGCGTGATCGGGGGCGAGGTTCTTGAAGGGGTCGGACGACACGAGGGGTTCCTGTCGGACGGCGCGCGGGACGCTGGGCGTGGTGGCGAAGGGCCGGCGACTCAGCGGGCGCGGCCACCGCGGCGTGCGGCCAGCGGGGACGGGGCTTTCCGGGCGGTGCGGCCCAGGGCTCGGGACGACGCGGGCTCCTGCCAAGCGCCGGGAAACCACACGGACGCGTACCGCTCGACGGCATCACGCAGTCCGTCGGTATGGGCGCCTTCCCACGGGACCCAGTCGGGTCGGTCGCGGAACTCCTGAAACCTGCCGTACCCCGACTCCCGAGGGGTACGGCCCTGAGCCGCATCGCGGTGGTCGAAGGTCTTGTGCTCCTCGAACCGCAGTGCCACGGCGTCGAGTTCGCCTCCGTCCCGGTGAATGGTGGCGAGGCGCAAGCCGTCGTATTCGTGCTCACGGATGGTCCGGGAGAAGTCGATCCGCAGTCGTAGCGGGGCACCGGAAACGGGTGTAGCGAAGTAGGTGGTGCCGACGACGGCGGCCTCGGCGAACGGGAGCTTCAGGTGCTCCATGAAGAATTCGCGTGCGTACATGGCCAAACGGGTGCCTCCAGTGGGACGGCGGGTGACGGGTGGTCAACGGCGTGCGCCGGGCAGTGCCGGTCGGCTGGAGGTGCTCCAGCGCGGGACGCTGGACGCTGGGAGCGCGGCCGGGCGGCGCGTGGCGCGCTGCACGTCGAGCGGAGTCGGGGCCGGTGGGCGTGGCGGGATGACCGGGGTGAGCTGGGCCATGCCCTGGACGTAGCTGTACGTTTCCTCCCGCCAGCGAGGCAGCGGCGCGGGATCGGAGACGCATTGCGTGAGGGCCTTGATCAGGGCCACGGGGGTGTCGGTGCTGGCGGTGGCGTACCAGGCGGGGCGGTCGATCGAGGTGCCGGCCCACAGCTGCCAGCGGGCGTCGCGGGTGGTCAGCTCCGCTTCGGGGTCGAGGCTGCCGGTGGTGAACTCCAGCCCGGCGAGGCCGTCGGCCGACTGGATCGCGAACACGCCCCAGCGGGGGTGTTCGATCCGCCAGCCGCGGGTGATGAGCGGTACGACCGCGAGGAACGGATCGCGGTCCGCGCTGCCCGGGTCCGGCACCGCGAGGTAGGCGTTCGGGCCCTGTTCGTACGCCTCGGCGAGCGCGGTGGTGAACGCGGCGACGAACTCGGTCGGGCATCTGTCGTTGAAGCAGGCTCCCCAAGTCGGCGGGCCGAAGGGATCCTTATAGGCGTTGATGCGCCACAGGCCGTCGTCCTCCCCTTCGGGGAGATAGCCGAGGCGGACCTTGCGGTCGGGTGCCTGGATGTAGACGTTGCCGATTATGTGGAATCAGGTGCGTCAAGGGTCACCTGCTGGCGTCGCTCGCCTCAGTGCCGTGAGGTGTCCTGGACCGACCCCAAATGAAGGTTTCGAGCTGGAAAGTTGTGATCCCGGCGAAGCGCCATGGTGGAGGACGTCTGCCGAGGGCGGATGCCCTTTCCAGACTGGAGACGTCTGGGGACGCCGTCAGCGTAGGCTGTCGGCCAGTCAAGGTAGCCGGGTCGGAGGGGGGCTATGCCATTTCCATGGCCGATGAGGTTGTACGTGAGGGCCAAGTTCCGTCTGCAAGCCTGTTTGGAAGGCTCCTCGGCACAACTTTTCAACAGCACAGCTCAGAACCTCCTTCGGTACTGACGAGCGAAGGCCCTCTGGGTGCCACCTATGAGGTCCCTGAAGGGTGGAACACCCATCGAGAGACATCATGGAGGTCACTAGCGTCGAAGGCTGGCGAATTGCTTGCGGTTGGCCCGGTTCTGCTGTTGCCTGAGTGGGAGAAACTGCCAGCAGATAAGAAGTCTCGCGCTCGTTGGAGCTACGAAGTACTCCTTGAAGATTTGGTTCCTCCGGAGCAGGACGCTCACCTGGCCGTGCTCTTGCCGTCATCTGCTCTTACCTCTTATGCGGAGGCTGACTTCAGGGCGGCTGTGAGGGAGCGGTGGCATCTGTCGACTGTGCTCTACGCGACGGGTGTCTTGCCGAAGGTGCATATCAGTTTGGAAGTCGCGGCGGTTTTCCTGCACGCGCGACAGCCCAAGGATCCCGTCCTGCGCATGTTCCGCATGCCTCATCGTGGTGATCCCAAGTCGATTGAGAAAGATTTCAACAAGTTACTTCGCATGCGAGGCGGAAGGAGTATGAACGGCTACGTCGTGCGGGATCCCATCCCTGCGCAAGAGAGACTACACTTTGAGCGACACGATCCAGCAGTGCTGGCCCTCCGCGAGGATCTGGTCCGGTACGGGAGCGTGGTGAAAGTGGGTGATCTGTTTACCAAAGCACCAAGCGTTCACCGCCACACATTGGGTGAGAAAATCCGCTCAACTGGCCAGCCAGGAGCTGCCCGCGTACTGCGAGGGCCCGATATACTGACGGATGGCACGATTGCACCCCTTGACCCCGAAGATATCTGGGCTCAGGTGTCATCGGACTATTTGTTGCAGGCTGGTGATCTGGTTCTGCGCTCCATCTCCCGGCCTACGGACCGCCATCGTCTAGTGGTCAGTGAAGTCAGGGATGAAGACCTGCCGGCTGCGGCAAGCGAACACGTGATTGTGCTGCGCCCGAAGGCGCCTTTGGAAGCACATCGGCTTCGCTTTATTCTGCTGTTCCTTCGGTCTCCAATGGCCGGGCCGATGCTGGCGCAAGCGGGTGTGCACATTCTGTGGCGGGACCTTGCAGACTTGACATTGCCGCAACCGGACGAGTCACTGGCATCCGCTCTGGACAACCTGGAAATCTCGAAGCGGCGCCTGGAAGAGTGGCACAGCGAGGCGGATGAGCTCCTACAATCTGTCTTCCTCGACCGGAGCGCAGCTCAAGGCCGCGACCGGATCGTGCGATCTGGTCAAACTCTGCGGCTTAGGGTCGCAGCAGCCAGCCTTCTTGACGATTTGGGTCACACGGTTCGTACACGCTTCCCCTACCCGGTCGCCCTGCGTTGGCGTGAGACCGAGGCCGCGATGAGCGCGCGGGACGCTGGCCCTGCGTATCAAGCAATTCTCGGCACCGCTGAGATCCTCCTGGCCTACAGCGCCCTGCTGGTAGGGGCGCTCGCCAGGGAAGAAGGAATAACACTGGGCTCGCTTGACGCCATTCGTGGCCAACTGGCTCGAGGCCGGGGGCCAGGGTTTGGCGAATGGGTAGCAACACTTGACGAAATTGCTAGCAAGCGAAAGAGGCGCAGTCTTCCAACAGAACATCCCCTCAACGCCCTCGGTTCTATGTTCACAGACGAGCAAGTCGCTGACGCGCGCAAGCGTCTGTACAGCCGCCGTAATGATGAAGACCACGAGCGACGAGTAGACCGCGTCGACCTGCCACAAGCACGAGACGAAGCCTTTGGTGAACTTTCCACGTTGGTTGAGGGTGCAAGATTCCTGGCCGACTGGTCTTTGATACAAATCACCGACCTGCATTGGGACGCGCTTCGAGGGCACTCGGTGATCGACTATCGGAATTTGATGGGCGATCATCCAGTAGTGCCTACAACTACGATGATCTGGGACGGCAGCGACATCGAGAAGGGAAGCCTGTACCTCAAAGATCAAGAAAACAGGCTGCATTTGCTGCGACCTTTTCTGGTTGGGCGTCTCTGTCGACGATGCCGTAGCTGGTCGACCTTTCACATCGACAGAGCTTCTCAAGGTACGGTCACCCTCAAGTGCCTCGAACATGGGCATACATTTGACGACCCGGCGATTGCGGAGCCGTTGCGGCACGTTGGATTGCTATAGCGGCGTGCCGCGAGTGCGAAAGGGTATTTCATTCCTGCAGTCGCGGTTCGTGACACTCCAGTTCCTTTCGTAGTCACGAGCGTGGGTGCTGCATGGGCCAGTCGAACGTGCACTCCGCGACCCCACGGTCGAACCAAAACCACCACCGGTATGGAACGCTCTTTAAGTTCCCAGCGGGGTACTCGGACGAGATCTATCGTGCGTCGAAATCACCCCTGTTTGCCTTGGCGGACCTCCACGATAGGCAGCATGGTGACGGTGGTGGGGAGGCCGAGTTCCCGTGGTGTGGGGCCTGCGGGTGTGGAGATGTCGGTGAGCCGGGCGAGGAGCGCCTCCATGGCGGTTTGGCCGTCGTCGACCGCGGCGCGTTCGTCCTCGGTCAGCGGAATGGAGGCGAGCATGCGCTGCAGGTTCTCCTTGGCTTCGAGGAGTTGGGCCTTGCTGGAGCCCTTGGGGGTGTAGAAGTCGCAGCGGGCGCAGGCCATCCGGTGCGGGCACTGTTCGAAGAAGGTGTAGGTGCACCAGCCGTGGCCTAGGTCGTCGTGCTCCAGCTCCCAGCCGAGGTCGAGAAGGGGCGCGAGGCCGGGGTCGCCGATCGCGGTGGCGGCGGCAAGGTAGCGCGGGGAGATGTAGACGTCCCCGTCGATGGTGCGAAGGTCGTCGTGGGGTGACACGCGGGTCCTGAAAGATAGGCGTTGGGGAGCGGCTCAGCCGGTGCTGGGCAGCAGTGCTGCTTCCAGGTCGGCGGGCTGGCCGGTGTAGTGCAGCGTGCGCAGCCCGAGGCGGGCGGCGGCGCGGCAGTTGTCCGCCCGGTCATCGATGAACAGCACGCGCTGCGGGTCGACGGCGCCGGTGGCGTCCAGGGCCTGCCGGTAAGCAGCCGGGTCCGGCTTGCACACCTGAATCCGGGCTGAGTACAGCGCCTGGGTCATCAGCCGTCGGCACCAGTCGTGGGTGTCGAGGACGTCGCTGAGAGCGTGAGGGGCGTTGGACAGCAGCACCATGGGCAGCCCGCGCCGGTGGGCGCTCTGCAAGACGGCGAGGACACGGTCGTCGGTGTGCGTCCACATCGCGGTGTCGGCGGCGCGCAGTTCGCGCAGCATGCGCGGGCCGGGGTGGTAGCCGAGTACACGGGCCCAGTACGCGAGATCGCTCAGCTGACCGGCGTCGTATGCCTCGCGAGCTTTCCAGAACGCGTTCTGGAACGAAACGACGTCGTCGTCGGGCCAGGCGGCCAGGCGGGCGAGGTGACGCCACTGGTCAGCGCCGGGCTGGTGGCCGATGACGCCGTTGTAGTCGAGGATCACAGCGTCGAGGGCGGTGGTCGTGGTGGTGAGGGTCAAGGGGAGGTGTTCTCCAGGGCACGATGGGACAGGGCGGCGACGGCGGCTGCGAGCAAGGCGGGCAGCAGCAGCGCGGTGGACAGGGTGGTGACGGTGGCCAGGGCGCCGATTAGGGCGGGGCCGGCGAGCAGGCCCAGGTAGCCGGTGACGGCGACCGTGGCCACGGCCCTTGGGCCGCCGACTCCGGCGGCGCTGATCAGGCAGGGAACGGTGATGGACAGACCGAGCCCGAAGACCGCCCAGCCGGCCAGAGCCAACGGGGTGCTGGAGGTGACGACGCCGGTGGTAAGCCCTGCCGCGGCGAGGATCGCGCCGACCCCTACGACATCGGGGGCGCCGAAGGCTGTGGTGAGCCGGTCGCCGGCCAACCGTCCGGTCGTCATGGCCCCGCTGTAGAGGGCGAACGCGGCTGCACTCACGGCCGTCGAGGCATCCAGACTGTGCAGGTGGACGGCGGCCCAGTCGGCTGCCGCTCCCTCCCCCAGCAGGCTCGAGGCAGCCAGTGCGCCCAGCAGCCACAGCTGCCCGGACGAGAGTGCCGGCCGGGCCTCACCCTGGCCGAGGTTGGCGGGTGCAGGCGGTTGATCGGTGCCGTTCAGGGAGCGGGTTGCCGGTGCGGCAATGAGCGCGGCCCCGGTGAGGACCAGGCCGGTGGCGAGGAAGAGGGTGCTGTGGGCGGTGACGGCGGCCAGAGCGGCTCCCGCGAGGGCGCCGATGGAGTAAGCGGCGTGCAGTCCGGACATGATGGGTCTGCCGTAGGCGTTCTGGCAGCGCACCGCCGCCGAGTTGGCGGCAACATCCAGCACACCGTGCGCGACACCGAAGGCAAGGGCGGCCGTGAGCAGGGACGGCAGGCTGTCGCACTGGCCCAGGAGGGCGAGGCATCCAGCAAGGCCGGCGGCGCCGGAGGTGAGCAGGGCAGGAAGGCGCGTCGGCCGGGCGAGACGGCCTGCGGTCTGCAGTCCTGCGACCATGCCGAGCGCGGCGGCCAGCAGCACCAGGGCCAGGTGTGCGGTGCTCAGGTGGGTGGCCTGCTGAACGGCCGGCATCCGGGTGCCCCAGACGGCCATCACCGCGCCGAGGCCAAGAAAGTAGCCGGTCAGCAGCCCACGGCTACGGCGGGCCATGAGGGGTGCCGTCTTCAAACGAGGAGATCCCTACCGCTGTCCTGGCCGGCCTGGTGGGGCGCCACCTCGAGGGTGAGGGCGCGGAGCGCCTCCTGGCCGCAGTGCCGGGCGTCTTCAGCGGAGGCGCCGGTGGTGATCAGGAACCCGATCCGGGCGGAGAACATGTCTCCCTCGGGCGGGAGCAACAGCCGGTCGCCGACGCTGCGCTGGAAGGAGATCTGGTCCAGCCACGGCGGACGGGGACCGTCGAAGCAGAGGGCGGTGAGGGTGCCGGAGGTCTCGGGGTAGATCAGGTGGATCGCGGCGGCCGAGCGCTGAGTGGGGGTGAGGTCGGGGGCACGGTCGCAGGCGATGTCGGCAGCCACACGGGGCAGGTGGATGCCGGTGGCGAGGCGGACGAGATGGCCGATCATGTCGCCGGCGATGCGGCCGTTGACCTCGACGAGTCGCGGCCGGCCGTCGACGAGCCGCATCTCGACGTGGCTGACGCCGTCGGTGATCCCGAGCGCGCCGATCGCGGCCCGCGCCACCGGGGCGACCAAGTCGAGGAGCGGGTCGGACGCGTCCACGGAGTGCGACAGTTCCTCAAAGAAGGGCGGTGCGCTGACGGTCTTGCGAGTGATGGCGACGACTGTGGTGTGGCCCTGGTAAGTGACGCATTCCACCGAGACCTCGGGTCCGTCGAGGTACTCCTCGACCAGCACGCTCGTGTTCTCCGCCCCCAGAGCGGCAGCGCGTGCCGCGAAGTCGTACGCGGCCGTGAGCTGGTCGTGGTTGTCGACGCGGATCACGCCGATGCTGGCCGCGTGCGCGGCGGGCTTGAGGACGACCGAGTAGCCGATCCTCTCCACGGCGGCCTGGGCCTCTTGCCCGGTGCGGACGCTCAGCGATACGGCCGATGGGACACCGTGGCGGGCGAACAGGCTCCTTGCGGTGGCCTTGTTGCGGCATGCCTGCATCACCTCGGGCGCCGTGGTGGGAAGGCCCAGCTGGCGTGCGAGGCGGGCGACCGGGACGAGGTACCACTCGGTCCAGGTGAACAGGCCGGCCAGCTCGTAGCGGTCGGCGAGGACCCGGCCGGCCGCGGACAGCGCAGCCTGGTCGGTGGGATCGGGCACGACCACGCAGTCCCGGATGAACGGCACCTCCCACGAGGGTTCCTCACTGGTGATCAGAACGACGTCGTACGCGGCGGCCACGGAGGCAAGGCAGTAGCCGCGATACGCCTCGGCTTCCATGTCGGCCGCAGCCACGACCAGAACGACAGGACGGTCGGACAACAAGGTGCTCCTCGAAGAATCAGGTGAAGGACGGGGTTTGGCGGGCCGATGGTCACGGGCTGCGCCGACGGCGGACCGCGATCGCGGAGGCCCACTCCGGGTGATCGGCGAGCAGCCTTCTCGCGTAGAGCGCGGTGTAGTTGTGGTTGAGGCCCTTCACGCCGTGCGGGTGGCGCTAGCGCAGGGCCTCGAACAGCGCCTTCATGTCGACCCGTGTCACGCCGGCGGCGAGGCGCTGGACGACGAGCTGCTCCAGGGCCCGGTACACCCAGGGGTGGCCGGCATCGAAGGCGTGGAACTGCTCGGTGATCGGGGACCGCACGTCCTGGTGCGGAAGGTCGAGGCCGGGCAGTCCGTCCTGCGTGATGGTGGACATGAGCGGCGAAGGCTCCTTTCGTACCGGAGGGTCAGGCCAGGGATGTGGGCAGGGTGCGCAGGCGGGTGAAGACGATCGCGAAGCCGAGGGCCTGCAGGACGGCGGCGACGGTGATGGCGTGCCCGAGCTGGGCGGCTGGCACAGCTGCGACGAGCAGGCCGGCGGCGGGGAAGGGCAGCAGGAGCAGCAGGACCGTCACGGCGAGGGTGCTGCCGAAGACGTCGGGCGGGATCAAGTGGGAGCGCAGGGTACGGAAGACGACCGTGAGGCTCCCTTCGCCGGCCATCACGACGGCGGTCAGCAGGAGGTAGCCGCGGTAGGTGTCGGCCTGGGCGACGGCGAACGTCGCTGTGGCCGCGACGGCGGCAGCCACGGCGCCGACCGGCCACAGGCCCCAGCGGTCGATCGCGCTGCGGGATGCGGTGATGGCGAGCAGGGAGGCGACGGCTGCGGCGGACCAGATGAGTCCGGCATCCGCGCTGGAGTGGTCCAGCTCGGTGACGACGACGACCGGGACGGCGGCCTGCAGGAGGGCCATGGCTGCGTTGGAGACGATGAGGCCGCCGACCAGCCAGGCGAGGGCGGGCAACGAGCGAAGCGTCGCCCAGCCCGTCCGCAGTCCCCGCTTGGCAGGAGCCACGCCGAGCGGTGCGGTGCGCACGTGGGGGCCGAGTGCGGCGGCGAGGAGGGAGAGGCTCGCGAGTGTTCCGAGCATGACGGCTGGACCGGCGTGCTCCAGAAGCAGGCCGGAGAGCGCAGGCCCGGCCAGAGTGGCGGTCTGGTCGATCCCCAGCAGGACGGACTGCACCCGGTGCGCCCGGGGGCCGGCCTTCCGGCTTGCCTCACTGCCGGCGGTTTCAGTCGCCACAAAACTGAACTCGGTGAGCACGCCGGTGGACGCGGCGAGCAGCATCACCGTGACTGTCGCGGCTGGTGTCCGGGCATCGAGGGCCGTGAGAACGACGGCGGCGGCGAGCACGACGAAGGCTCGTGCCAGACAGGCTGCGCGGAAGATGCGGGCCGTGCCGTAGCGGTCGACGACGGTCCCGGCCACGGTGAACGCGCCGATGCGCGGGATCCACTCCAGCGCGAAGGCGAGCCCGGTCAGGGTCGCCGATCCGGTGGTGGCCAGGACGAGCAGGGGGAGGCCGTAGGTGGTCATCGCGAATGCGGCGGCATCCGCCCCGCGCGGCAGATAGATCCTGCGCACCAGGCCCGCGGTGGGACGCGCCACCGCGTCCGGCGTCACGCGGCGACGCCGTAGGTGCTGCGGATCTGCTGGGACTGGTGCGTGTGAATCCACTCAGCCAGCAGCTGGTGGACGCGGCCGAGTTCGGCGGCGGCCTCGCCGTCCGTGGTGCGAGGATCCGCCGCGGCCGGCTCGCCCAGCAGAGCGAAGGTGTGGCGGATCCGCCCGGCGAAGTCACAGATCGGCGCTGGGTAGTTGTGCCGTCGGGCCCAGCGGGCAGTCGCGTCGTAGACGTCGGCGAGGTCCCCTCCGGCTGCGGTGAGGCCGAGGCCGGAGTGGGCGCGGTCGAGGAGCCCGAGGGCGTCTGCCTGCTCGGTGGCCTGCCGGATCTGGTGGGTGGTGAGGTCGGTGAGGGTGCGGGTCAGCGCGCGGGGCGGGATGGCCCCGTGGTCGTCGATCTCGCTGACCAGGCGGATCAGGGCGGCGCCAGACAGCGCCGTGCACGCGTGCTTCAGCTGCTGAGGGGAGATAGCGGAGATCATCGGCGGGCTCCTCCCGTCGGCAGGGCGGCCTTCGGGCGGACCGGGGTGGCGTGGGAGAACAGGTCGCCGTTGTGCCAGGCAGGGCGGCGGGCGGGCTGGGTCTGCACCGCAGGTGTCGGCCGGGCGGAGGGGGCCGGGAGCCGGGAGGGGTGGCTGACCCAGGTGCCGGGGGCGGTGGTCGCGCTGGGGTCCGGCCGGCCCCAGAGCGGGTGCCTCGCGGCGTGGTCCACCGGTCGTCCGGCGGCCCACATGGACAGCGCGCCGAAGACGTGACCGAGCCCGTCGCCGGACGGCGAGAGGCGGTAGGGCTGTCCCAAGCCCGCAGTCGCCACCAGGCCGTCGTCGATGAGCTGGCGCAGCGGCGGGTAGATGTTGGTCCAGTAGCTGTCGGGTAGGACGATGCGGGCCAGGGCCCGTGCGCTCGCCTCCTGGCGCACCCTGAGAACCCACAGGATCGCCGGGGCTTGCCGACGGGTGAGGAGGGTGAGGCAGTCCTCGACCTGCTCGATCGCGGACAGCGGCTGCTCCGGCTGCTCCAAGTGCTCCTCGGCCCAGGCCGCCATCACCGGGAGCACCGCCAGAAGCTGTCGGCCGCGCTGCGTGAGGCCGTAGGTGACATGGCGGGCGGAGTACTCACTGCGCTGGGCGAGGCCAGCGTCGCAGAGCGAGCGGATCTTGGGGTGCAGCTGGCCGCTGTGGAGATACGGGAGTTTGGCCGCGATCTGCGTGTAGCGCTGCAGCGGCTCGTTCAGGGCCAGCAGGATCCGCACGTTCCAGCGCGGGGTGATCATGTGGAGGGTTTCGGTGACCCGGGCGATGTCGGCATCGGCGGCGGGTGGCAGACCGGTGGTGGCCAAAAGGGGGGACTCCTGGGTGCGAAAAAGGGCCGGGGCCCGTTCGGATCAGCGGCTCGGGGCGGCGCTCACGGTCGGTACTGGCGGAGCGGGAACGGCAGCAGGCGCACCGGTGGTGGGCGGCTGCGGCGAGGGGGCGCGGCCGAGGCTCTGCAAGACCGCTTGGGTGGTGACGGCTTGGGTGTCGCGGACGGCGACGGCCTCTGCGAGGCGGCGGGCGCAGTCGAGGATGTGCGACACCTCGTGGGTGCCGATCTGCCGCTCGGGATGGACGAACTGCTCAAGCCGTTCGCGGTACACGGTGATGCTCTGCTCGGCGAGGGCGAGCTGGTCGTGGCTGCCGAGGAGGGCGGCGAGCATGCCGGGCGGCTGGTCCTGGGCGTGGGCTTGGAGGTCGGTCAGAGCAGCGCCGTACAACTCCTCGATCCGTGCGGCGATCTCAGCGGACGTGGGCTGGGGCAATCGGCGAGGGCTTTCACGGTCGGCGGGGCTGGGCCGCCCCGGCACGCTGGAGTGCCGGGGCAGCGGTGGCAGGGGGCAGGGTGGTCGTGAGCGTCTGCTGGGTCGTGCGGGCAGGCCGGGTCTGCTGGCCGGGCGGAGGCATGCTGCGCAGCAGGTCGCCGAGGGCGGCGCGGTAGCCGTCGCGGGCGTCCAGCGCCGCCTTCAGCCACTGCGCATCGAACCGAAGGTCGTCGGCGGACAGTTCGTCCATGTCGCGCTCGGGCGCCATCGCCTCGTGCACACGATCGCGAATCCGGGCGACCTGTTCCTCAGCCAGGGCCAGGAACGAGCGCAGTTCGAGCGCCCGGGTCAGCGCGGCGGAGGCGTCCGGGGTGGCTGCCGTCTCGTACAGCTTGACGACCGGGGCGCCGAAGACCTCCCGGAGCCGGGCGTCCTGCGTGCAGGGCTTGTCGCGGACGCTCACCGCAGGACTCCTCGGCCTGTTGCGGGCGCCGTCGCGGGTCGGGCCGGCGTGCTGGTGTGCACGGCCGGGCCTCGGCGGGCCCCGCGGCCCAGGCGGGCCAGACGCTCGGCGGCGAGGTCCTTCTTGCCGGGAGCGCTGGGGTCCAGGAGCCAGCGCACGACCATCGCCCGTCCGTCACGCGTGGTCACGGCTGCGGTGACGCGGTGGGCGAGGGCCATCGTCGGGTCGTCGACCTCGCTGGGCTGCGTCTGAAGCGCGGCGAGGAGGTCGTCCTCTGCGCGCTGGAGCGCCGCCTGGGACTCGGTGAGGAGCCCGTGCCACTTCACAACGTCGGTGGCTTCGGGGTTCGCGTCCGGCGCTGCAGCGACGGCGGCGGTCAGGTCGTCCATGCTCATCTCGAAGCGGCGCTCGATCTGTTCGGTGAGCACGCCCACGACATCCTCTATGCCGTCGGACACAGAGAACTCCTTTCCAAAAGGCACGGGAAATGCTGGTCTTCTGCGGAGAAGGGCAGCGAAAGGAGACGGATCAACTCGGCTATTGCGGGGTGGAGTTGAAGGATTTCTCAGTCGAGGCACATGCGGACATCGCGGTAGACGTAGGTGCCGGACACCCAGCCCTTCACACCGGTGGTCTTGTCCGTGATGTAGTGCCAGTTCCCGCTGGTCTTGTGGACGGTGAACTTGTGACCGCGGTAGAGGATGCCGAGGCTGGTGGACTTCGCGGACGTCTTGGAGCGGATGGTCACGGCCTTCGTGTGGACCGTGTACGGGAGCGGCGGGAAGTGGTAGCAGCTGCTGGCTGTTGCCACGGTGGAGACGGTGGCCGCACTGGCTGTTGGGGCGGACAGCCACGGCAGAGCGAGTGCTCCGAGCATCGCGGCGGATATCGCTATTCGGGTGGAGCGCATGCGGAAGTAACCTCCGTACGGGGAAATGGGAATACCGAGAGATGCGGACCGGGCTTGCGCCCCGGCGGCTGTATAAGAGTCCGCGGATTCGCCGGTTTGGCTAACCGGCGATCGTCGGCTATGTTCCGGCCGACTGAGCGGATTGAAGGTCAGCGGCTGCGGCCTGGCGGACGCCGCACAGGAGCTGTCGGCACCGTGCCGGAAGGCCGGGTGGACCGTGCCGTGAGCCTGACCGGCGGCAGAGGAGCGGCTTCGCCGCCCAGGCGGTCGTCACACCAATGCAGGGCCGCGCCGATCGTGGCGAAGCCCCCCTCACGCAGGGTGTGCGTCCACGTGTCGGTGTCCACTTCCTCGTGGAGCACGCGGAACGGCACCGGGCTGCGCTCGTCGAGGGCACGCAGGACCACGACGGTGGTCATGTCGTCAGGGTCGTCCCGGGTGTAGCTGTGCAGGAGGGCGAAGTGGTCCCCGTCGCCCATGAGTCGCTGCTCCAGCGCGCGGGTCGTCTCATCTGCCGGCGCAGTTCCCATGCCGGGCAGCAGGCCGATAGCACCTGGCGGGCAGCCGCGGTGAATGAGCCAGGACTGCGCCATCGCGGGCAAGGGCAGTTCGGCATGCTCGAAACGGAAGGTCCGTCCCGCCAAGTCCCGCTGCAGGTGCAGGGCGACGAGCTGAGGTTCACCCGGGATTCCCCAGGTGGCGGCGCCGTTGTGCAGGACGTAGAAGCTCTGCGCCCCGTGGGGGGTGTGGTGCTCGGCGAGCGCGGTGAGCATGTCCTGCTCGATCCCGATCGCGTGCCAGAACGCGTCCTCGGTCCGCTCATCGGCGGCCTCGAAGTCGTCCAGCCGAAAGTCCAGTTCGGGCGGGGGCATAGGGTCTCTCGGTCGGTGGGCGGGGGTCAACGGCGGTGCCCGGCGGTGCCTGGCCAGGCCCCGGGCCGGGCACGGGCCGGGCCTGCAGTCGTGCTCGGGCGGCCGCTGCCGGCGAGAGCGGCGCGGCCCGCGTCGGTCAACGCGACCGGCTGCCCGGCATGCACGGGATGGCTGGCATCCCGGGAGACCAGCCCGGCCGATTCGAGCCGCTGCAGGTGGGCGTACGGGATCCGGGTGCCGGAGGCGGTGGCCACGGACCTACGCCCCGTCACGAGGTGTTCGTGGAACTTGGCGCCGCCGGCGATGGCCAGCAGCGCCGCCTGGTCGGCTGCCGAAAGCGCCTCCCGGCCGCCCGGCTGTGTACTGCGGGCGGCGGCCTCGATCGGCTCCAGGACGGCGATCACGCACGCCGCGGCATCGTCGCGTTCCTCAGCGGCCTCCTCCAGCTGGTCCACCGTGCGATGGATCCGCGCGAACAGGGCGGAGTCGACGGGGAACTCACCGCTGCTGAGCCGGTGGAGGAGTGTCCGGTAGAAGGTCACGCTGGTCTCGGCCTTGGCCAGCTCGCGGTGCAGGTCCACCAGGCGGGCGTGCCCCTCGTCGAGGGCACCGCGGTCGCGGCGGTCCCAGAGGACGTCGACGTCCTGGCCAGTCGCGGCTTCGACGCGGTGGTCGAGTGGGGAGATGGCACGCCGGGCTGTTCCCGGGGTGGGATCAGGGGGCATCGGCGAGTGCTCCTTGGGTCAGCGGGCATGGTGCTGCGATGAGGGGCCATGGGCCGGGCGGGGCAGGCCGGGCATCACGGAGGGCAGCGGCCCCGGCTTCGGCACAGGCCCACGAGCCGTGAGCTGCGGCGAGCGGGAACGGGCGGCGTGGGTCCGGGCACTTACCGGCCGGCGGGCCATCCCCAGGCGCTGGCCGACGGTGTCGTAGACGTCGTTGCCTGCTCGCGGCCGTACGGCGACGACGTGGATCTCGTTGCGGTGCGCGGACATCGGCGGCGCTGGACGCAGGGCGTAGACGACGCGCCATTCCTTGCGTGCGTCCACGACCAACTTGCGGTAGCCGGACAGGTCACCGGTCAGCTTGGTGCCGAACTGCTCGGCGTTCACCACGTCCTGGAGCTGGGCGAGTGCCAGGTCGCGGATGTCGCTGGGGGCCTGGAGGAGGTCGGTCAGGGCACGGGGGTCGAAGCTGAGGCCGAAGGCCGGCTGCCCGGCGCTCATGACGTCGGCCGGCCCGGTTCACCGGAGCCGGGCGGGTCGGTCTCCGTCGTGTTCGCCTTCTCCGCGCGGGCCGAGGGAGGCGGACCGGGCAGGAGCCGGTGCGCGGGCCGTTCGGGGGAGGTCATGCACGCCGACAGCGGACCGCCGGGCGCCCGGATCGCCGCGATGGCGTGGGTGAGGAAATCCCGATGCCAGACGAACAGCCCGCTCAGACCGGCTTCGGGGTCTTTGTGCTGCTGGTAGGCGAGCCAGAGCGCGTGGAGCCAGGCCACCACATCGTCGTGCGCCTGCCACTGCAGGCACCAGGGCGCCGCCGTGGTGACCTCGGCTCCGTAGACCGGCAGGAGGAAGTCATCGACCCAGTCGCTCAAAGCATCGAGTTCGTCCTCGTACTCCTCACCCTCCAACTCCAGAATCGGGTGCGGCTCGGGTGGAGCCGCCGGGGAAGGTCCGTCGAGCCCCGGCAGGCCGAACGCCGCGAACGGCGAAGGGCCGGTGTCCGGGACGGAGGCGAGGTGGTCGAGCTGCTGGGCCTGCTGGGCAGACTGCTCCATCAGCTTCCGGACGCTGGCCTCAATTCCTTCAAGGTGAGGGTCAGGAACCCGTATCGGCTCCAATTCCCCAGCTTCGTGGGGTTCTACGGATTCAGGCATGAAAAAGAGGGCCTCCTTGAAGCCGTGGAAGAAAGAAGGGGTGAAGGGTCATCGACGATGTGCAGACGACCGCCTGGGAGCACCTCAGCGACGGCCGCTGGAAGGGCCCCAAATACATTCCAGGGGAAGGGCTTTGAAGACTCAGGCGGTCAGGACGACGTCATCCTGGGTGAGGGTCTGACGGACGGCCTCCGTGAGCCGGTCAGCCGCGATGGAGGCGTAGTGCTTCGTCTTCTCCACGCCGATGAAGTCGCAGCCTTCTAGCAGCGCGGCGACGCCCGTGGAGCCGGAGCCGGCGCAGAAGTCGAGCACCGTGCCGCCCGGCGGGGCGATCTTGACCAGCTCGCGCATCACCTCAACAGGCTTCTGCGTGATGTGCTGGCGCTTGGCCCCCGAGGGCTGCGAAGCCGAGTACAGGCCCGGCAGATAGACGGGGTTACGGGAGCCGTCGATCGGCCCGTTGGACGCCCAGACGATGAACTCACAGTTCTGCGTGAACCGGCCCTTCTGCGGCCTGGCCTGCGGCTTGTGCCAGGCCAGCACCCCGCGCCACAGCCAGCCAGCCGCCTGGATCGCGTCCGTCGTGACGGGCAGCTGACGCCAGTCGGTGAACAGCAGCGCCGTCCCGCCGACCTTCGTCAGCCGGTGGGCCTCGGTCATGATCTGCGTGAGCCAGAAGCCGTAGGAGCGCTGGTCCATGTTCTCGCCGGCGAAGTCGGCCAGGCCGTGGCCGGCGTCGGCGGAGGTGTACTTCTGCTTCGCGCTGCGGGAGGTGCGCTCCTTCGCGGTGCGACCGCCGGAGTTGTACGGCGGGTCGGTGATGACCGAGTCAACGCAGTCGTCCGGCAGAGTGGCAAGGACGCTCAGCGCGTCGCCCTGGTGCAGGGAAAAAGGCAAAGAGGTACCCCGATTCGGGTGTGAGAGTGCGGGAGGAAACCCCCGTCGCACGAGAAAAACCCCGCGGGCAGGAATCGGGCATGCAGAAGCCCAAGGCCACAGCCGGGGAAAGGCGAGGGGAGTCCCAAAACTGTAGAGGCGAATCGCCGGTCAACCAAGAAGTGCACTGAAAAGGGGTCGGAATCCGACCCCTCGCGCCAACTTTTTGGTCAACCGGCGATCCGGGCCTAATGTTTTGGAACCGCCCGGCCCACACCGCCGCTGGCCCATCCCTCTCCACGCCTCGCAGAGGTTCCCCCCCTGCCCCGGCACACCTAGCTCACGGCCCGGCCCATTCAGCGAGCGGCAACTCGCCCACGCCGGCCCGCCCCTATCGCCCAGCCACCGGCCGCCGCGCTCCCTTCCACCACGCCCCGCGTACGCGGCACGCCGGACACCGCACCCCGAAGGACCCGTCCATGACACCTCGTTACTCACCCCTGCCCCACAACGTCGCCCCGCGAGCGGGCCGCACCGTTTGAAGGCGCTCGCCGCCGGTATCGGCGTCGTCTTCCTCTCCCCATTTCTCCTCGGCGGCGCGGCCATGATGATGGCCTCCTCCAGCGAAGCCGCCCAGACCAGCACGTTTCAATGCCTGGCCGACCTGGACACCGACGCCGTCGCCGATCAGGTCACCAAGATCCTCGACGGTGCCTCCGCCAAGGACGTCCACATCGAGGGCCTCACTCTGCCTGACGAGCAGATCCCCAACGCCCAGACCATCGTCGCCACCGGCATCAGCCTCGACGTGCCCAAGAAGGGCCAGATCATCGCGCTCGCCACCGCGATGCAGGAGTCCCGGCTGCGCAACCTGGGCTCCGGGGACCGCGACTCGCTGGGTCTGTTCCAGCAACGCCCCAGCCAGGGGTGGGGCACAGCTCAACAGATCCACGACCCTGTCTACGCCTCCGAGCAGTTCTACAAGCATCTGCTGAAGGTCGGCGGCTGGCAGCAGATGACCGTCACGCAGGCCGCCCAGGAAGTGCAGAGGTCTGGCTATCCAGACGCGTACGCCCAGTGGGAACCGCTCGCGACCGCGCTGCAGAAGGCCATCGCCGCAACCTTCCCCACCACCGGCAAGGACACCGCCGACAGGGACATCGAGACCCCGCCCTCCACGTCCGGCTGCGGCACCACGAGCGACGGTTCGGCCTTCGGGCCAATCCCCGAGGGGGCCATCCCCAAGGGCTACAAGATCCCGAAGGACACCGACCCTCGGGCGCGCAAGGCGATCGTCTGGGCGATGCAGCAACTCGGCACGATGTACCAGTGGGGCGGCTCCTGCACCAACCCCCGCGGTGAAGACCCCATGGGCCGCTGCGACTGCAGCTCGCTGATGCAGCAGGCGTACGCAAAGGCCGGGATCACACTCACCCGCACCACGTATACCCAGGTCAATGAGGGCAAGGCCGTCTCTCCGAAGGCCCTGCAGCCCGGTGACTTGATCTTCAGCCGCGGCACCGCCGCCCGCCCCGAGCACGTCGGCATGTACCTCGGCGAGGGCCTCGTCATCGAGGCCCCGCGCACATCCAGGCCCGTCCGGATCACCGCGATCAAGGACTGGGCCGTCCTGGCGGCGCGCCGCGTCCTCTGACGCCAGCCCCGCTCGCGCCTCTCGCGCTCTTTCCCTCTCTTCACCTCTGCCGGGCCCTGTGGCCCGCGCGCAAGGAGCCCCGCCACACCCATGACCCCACTCGCCGACCGCTTCATCCAGCTCGCCTACGACCCGGGTATCTCCCCCAAGGGCGGTGGCCTGCCTGGCCTGGCCGTCCTGAAGAACGTCGTCAACTCGATTAACTTGTTCGGCATCGTGGCCGTCGTCGGCGCGCTTGCCGTGTCGCTCGGCGTCTGGGCGTGGGGCCACCACACCGGTGGCCACCAGGCCGAGGCGAACGGGAAGAAGGGCGCGGTCGTCGCGGCCGGCGCCGCGCTCGGCCTCGGTGCCGCCAACGGCATCGTCGCGTTCTTCTCCGCCCTCGGCTCCCAGGTCCGCTGATGCGCAAACCGTCTTTCTCCCTGGCGGGCTACGGCGTCGGCTGGTCTGCGAACCGTCGTGCCGCCCTGGTGGCAATCGGTCTGGCCTGCCTGCTCGCCGTCGCCGGCGCGACCGCCTACCTCACCGGCCGCGGCGAACAGCACCGTTCCTCGTCCAGCAGCCCTGCAGCACCCTCGTCGACCAGCCCGGCAACCTCGGACGGCACGCAGAAACCGGCGGCCGACACAGGGTCGGTGCCCCGGCCGCCGCGAATCTCGGATCCCCTCGCGTTCGCCAAGGCCGCCGCCGAGATGCTCTGGTCCTACGACACCCGCGACACCAGCAACGAGCAGCAGCTCACCGGCATGCAGGCGTGGATGACGACTGAGAGCGAGTACAGCGACTGGGCCTCGGTCTCCGCGCAGATGCCCACCCCGGCGCTCTGGGCGCGCATGGCCGACCAGCAGCAGCGCGCCACCGCCACAGTCTCTGAGGCCCACTACCCGGCCGCCTTCAAGCAGGCCCTCGCCGAAGATCCTTCGGCGATCACCGAGGCGTACATCTACGCCGTCACCGTCACCGGCCAGCAGACGATCGCCTGGGCCAAGGGCGGCCACGGGGCGGAGGACCGCTCCATCACCCTCGCCGTGCAGTGCCGTCCCTCGGCCGACTGCTCCCTCGTCGCCATCGCCCCGCGCGTCGCGCCCTGACCGAAAGGAGTCCCCATGGGGTTCTGTGACCTCCCCCTCGCGGACAAGGTCTGCGCGGTCGGCGAAGCCGTGGATTTCGCCTCCGACCCCGGCAAGGCCATCGGCGACTGGATGGCCAAGAGTGCCGGCGAACTCGCCGCAGCCTCGGCCGACCTCGCCGCCAAGGCGGTCGACGCCACCACCCGCGTCGACCTCAACGCATCGTGGTTCCGCGACAACTACGAGACGATCCTCCCCATCGGCCTGGTCATCCTCGTGGCCACGTTCTGCGCCCAGCTCGTTCGCGCCGCGATCCGACGCGACGGGCAAGCCCTGACGCAGGCGTTCACCGGCACCGCGTCCGGCGTGATCTTCGCCTTCGCCGCCATTGCGCTGACCACCGTCGCGATCGAAGTGGTCGACGCGCTGTCGGCCGGGCTCCTCAAAGCCTCCAACCTGTCGATCGAGACCGCGGTTCGCCGCATCGTCAAGGTCAGCCAGATCAGTGCCCTCTCGGGCCTCGGATGGCTGGTGATGGTGTTCGCCGCCCTCGGCGCCGCGATCGGCGCCGTCCTCTACTGGTGCGTGATGATGGCGCGCAAGGTGGGCATCCTGGTGATGGTCACCCTGGCCGTCTTTGCCGGGGCCGGCGGCGGCTGGGAAGCCGCGCGCCGCTGGCGCAAGGGCTGGATCGAGGCCACCGCCACCCTCGTCGTCTCGAAACTGTTGATGACGATCATCTTCGTGCTCGGGATCGCCGCGATGGGCAAGACCGAGTCGAAGGACGGCCTGGCCGCGCTCGCCGACGTCATGGCCGGCATCGTCATCATGGTCTTGATCCTGTTGTGCCCCTACGCAACCTTCAAGTTCGTCCACTGGGCTGCCGAAGGATCCGACGGACAGTCCCTGCACCGTGCCGGCGGCGCCGGTGCCCAGCTCGCCAAGCAGCATGCCGAGCGCGCCGGGAAGAAGGCCGCCGCGATGGCGGCCACCGCCGGAACCGGCGGCGCCGCAGCGGGCGCCGGAGCCGCCCCGCAGGGCCCGGACACCATTCCCGGTGGCGGCGGATTCCCTGGCGACATCGCGCCCAGCCCGAGTGGTGGAGGCGCAGGCCAGGAGGGTTCCCAGAACGGCGGCACAGGTGTCTCGTCAGCGGGCGAGGCCGTCAAGTCCGGCCTGGAGAAGGCCGTGCAGCCCGCGCCGACCAGCGTCTCCGACGACACCAGCGGCCAGATGGGCGGCGCCCCGGGACCGGGCGGCTCCGGAGGGGGTGCCGCAGCCGGCGGCCAGGCCGGCGGATGGCAGTCCGCCCCGCCGACCACGACCCCGCCGCCGCAGGGCGCCCCGCCGTCCCCCGGCTCACAGATCGCCGCGAACAGCGGCACAGCGTCCCCGCCGCCGCCCCCGGCCGGCCTCTGAGCATCTGTCCGATCCCTGGGGGCGGGACGTGCCCATCACCTCCCGCCCCCAGGGCCCCGCCCGCGCCCTCCAGGACCAGCCCCTTGTCTGATCTCTCCGTCGCCCCGGTCACGGTGAAATTCCCGCACCGGTCCCGCCGCGGCATCCTCCTCGGCCTCTCCCTCCCGCAACTCGTCCTCGTTTCCTCGGCGTTGGCGCTGCTGCTGGTGACGGTCGTCTCCACCGGTCTGCTCGGCGCCATCGCTCTGACCCCGCTGTGGGCGGCGGTCGCCGCGCTCGTCGCGACCCGCCGGCACGGCCGCTCCCTCATCGACTGGGCGCCCATCGTCGCCCGCTACGCCAACCGCCGCCGCACCGGGCAGACCCTCTGGCTCGCCCGGCCCGTCACCCGGCCCCGACAGGACGGCATCCTCCACCTGCCCGGCACCACCGCCTCCCTCAAAGTCGTCACCCCCGGCGACTCCGCCAACGGCGCCGCCGCCGTCCACGACCCGCACCAGCAGACCCTCACCGCCGTCGCCCGCGTCACCTCCCGAGCCTTCGCCCTGCTCGACCCCGCGACGCAGAACCACCACGTGACCGGCTGGGGACGGGCCCTGGCGGGCATCGCCCGCACCGGACACATCGCCACCGTGCAGGTCCTGGAGCGCACCGTCCCCGACTCCGGCGACACCCTCACCCGCCACTGGACCCAGCACGGCCAGCCCCAGACCCCGGTCGCCGGGCAGATCTACTCCGAACTCGTCGCCTCCGCCGGCCCCGCCGCCGCCCCACACGAGACCTACCTCGCCATCTCCCTCGACCTCAAAGCCGCCAAACGGCTGGTATCGCAGGCCGGCGGCGGGCTGCCGGGCGCGTTCACCGTCATGGAGCAGACCACCGCCTCCATCGCCCAAGCCGCCCGCAACGCCGGACTGATGGTCACCGGATGGCTGAACGCCCGGGAGATCGCCGCCGTCATCCGCACCGCCTACGACCCCAAAGCCCTCGCCGCCCTCCAGCACTGGTCCCCCACCGGCCGCGCCGAGGGCGCCCCCCAAGCCGCCGGGCCCGTCGTCCAGGTCGAGGAGTACGACCGGCTCGCCACCGACACCGCCCGCCACGCCACCTACTGGGTGGAGAACTGGCCGCGAACCGAGATGGGGGCCGGCTTTCTGCACGGGATCATGTTCACCGCTGGAGTGCGCCGGAGCCTGTCCCTTATATACGTGCCGCAGGGGCTCGAGTCCGCGCTGCGGGATGTCCAGCGGAAAAAGGCAGCGATCATCGCGGATGCCAGCGAACGCGCCCGCCGCGGCCAGGTCGACAGCGAGGAAGACTCCGTCGAATACGCCGACGTCAAACAGCGCGAGCGCCAGCTCATCGCCGGGCACGCCGACGTCGCCCTGACCGGCCTGGTCACCGTCACCGCCGAGACCGACGCCCTCCTTGACGCGGCCTGCGCCCAGATCGAGACCGCCGCCGTCACCGCCGGCGTCGACCTGCGCCGCCTCAACTACCAGCAGCCCGACGCCTTCACCCTCGCCGCACTGCCCCTCGCCCGCACCGCCCTGTGAGGAATCCGCTCACAGAGGCGCCCCTGTCCCGCCACGGCGACAGGAAGGAATCGCACCCCTTTGACCTCTCGTACGCGTCCGAACGACGCGCACCCCTACCTCCGAGCCGCGAGCGCCGGAGTCCGCCATCACACCCGTGCCCTGACCCGGCCAGCCCTCACCTCCGCGGTGGGCGTGGACCGCGTACACCTCGACGTGCTCCACGCCCACCTCACCGCCCTGCACCAACTCCTCGACCAGCTCGCCGAATCCGCCCGCCCGCCGCATCCCGCCGCAGGCCGGCACCTCGCCACCGCGCACACCCGGCTCTGGCAGGCGACCGCCGCCGTGCACGACGCCTTCCACCTCCTGCCCGCCGCCTCCGCAGACGCGGCCGAGTGCCATCCGGAACGGCTCCCGGAGGGACCGCCGGTCCTCACGATCTGCCAGCGCCACCTGGCCGCCGGACACATCGTCCGCCGCAAGACCACCCCCACCGACCTCAACCGCCCGCACACCACCGCGTGCGTGCGATGAGCACCACCCGCCGAAACGAGGGCCCCCGATGAGCCACCGGCCCGCCCGCCGCGCCGCCGCCAGCCCTCTGTTCACCCCGCACGGCACCGACCGGGCCAGCCGCAGGGCAGCCCGCCGCCAGCTCGCCGAAGCCACCGCCAAGGCCCGCGCCGAAGCCACCGCCCACCCGGCAGGCGCCGCCCCCACCGCATACGCCTCACCCGCTCCCCTTTACCCGCCGAGCGGGCGCCCGGGGCCCGCCTCCGCCCGCGGGAACCGGCTCCGCCTGCCCTCGCATCGCATGACCACCGCCATCGCAGCCGGCGCATACCCCTTCCTCGCCGAAGGCGGCCTCGGCGCCGAAGGCATCTACGTCGGCCGTGACGTGCACGCGGAAGCCAGCTTCGTGTTCGACCCCTTCGCGCTGTACGGCAAGATCGAGGGGTTCACCAACCCCAACATCCTGCTTGCCGGCGTGATCGGTCAGGGAAAGTCCGCACTCGCGAAGTCGTTCGCGCTGCGCTCCGTCGCCTTCGGCTACCGCGTCTATGTCCCCTGCGACCCCAAGGGCGAGTGGACTCCCGTCGCCAAGGCGCTCGGCGGCACGTCCGTCGCTCTCGGTCCCGGACTGCCCGGCAAGCTCAACCCCCTGGACGCCGCCCCGCGACCGGACAGCGTGGCCGAGGCCGACTGGGTCGGGGAGATCCGCAAGAGGCGCCTCCTGCTGCTCGGTTCGCTGGCCCGGACGGTCCTGGGCCGGGACCTGCTGCCGATGGAGCACACCGCCCTCGACGTCGCTCTCGACGCCGTCGTCACCCGCGCCGCCGACTCCGGCCGTACACCGCTTCTCGGCGACGTCGCCGCCGCTCTCAACAACCCGACCGCGCTCGACGAGGCAGCCGGGATGATGTCCGGACGGCTCGGGGAAGCGGCCCGCGACCTCGCCCATGCCATGCGCCGCCTGGTCCACGGCGACTTGGCCGGCATGTTCGACGCGCCCTCCACTGTGGCGTTCGACCCCCGCTCGCCGATGCTCACCATCGACCTGTCCCGGCTCGGCGGGTCCGGCGACGACACCGCGCTCGTCCTCGCCATGACCTGCGCCTCCGCGTGGATGGAATCAGCCCTCACCGACCCGAACGGCGGCCGGCGCTGGATCGTCTACGACGAAGCATGGCGCCTGATGCGCCACCCCGGCCTTCTCCAGCGCATGCAGGCCCAGTGGAAGCTGAGCCGTGGCCTGGGCATCGCCAACTTGATGGTGATCCACCGACTGTCCGACCTGCTCACCGCCGGCGACGCCGGATCACGCGGACGGGCCCTGGCCGAAGGTCTGCTCGCCGACTGCTCCACCCGCATCATCTACCGACAGGAGACCGACCAACTCCACGCCGCAGCAGGGCTTCTGGGCCTGACCTCGGTGGAGACCGACGCGATCTCCCACCTCAACCGGGGCCGGGGCTTGTGGAAGGTGGCCGGGCGCAGCTTCATCGTGCAGCACCTCCTGCACCCCCACGAACTGGCGCTCTTCGACACCGACGCCCGCATGCACTGAAAAGCAAGAGGCTCATGAATTCCGACGCCCAGCGCGAACTGATACCTCGCGACGCCACCCTCCACCTTATCGGCGCGCTCGACGACATGAAGGCCAAACTCCTCGACGCCGCCGAGCAGTGGCAGCTGCTGGACGAGACCGGTCATGTGCCGGCCACGCCGTCCTACGCCGATCTGCTCCAGCATGCCGCCGACGCGCAGGCCCTCTCCCGCGACGTCGTCCGCATGACTGCCGAATTCGCCCGGACCGCCCACAGCACGAACCGCGCCGGCAGCGCCGTACTCGCCCACCTCGCGACGGCGGCCACCGCGTCGAGCCACGCAGCCCCGTACTTCGCCGAGACAGCGGAGAGGGCCCTTTCCCTGCCCCGGTCCTCCAGCCCGACCGACCGGTACTACCGGGAAAACCGCATGGTCATCGACCACGCCACGGCGCGCGCCTATCTGCGGCGCACGTCGGAATCGCTCCGCGACGCGGTCAAGGAACTCGACGCCCACCTCGACTTCCACCGCTTCTTCCCCACACTTTCCCGTCGGGAGAGCCCGGCGCCCCCGACGCCCAGGCCGAGCGCACGCCACCGGTAGCCCGCACCGAAGCATCCACGCCGGCATCACCCTCTCAAGGAGTCCCCTGAACCGCCCCGCCCACTTCAGCGACGCCGACTGGGCCGAGTACCAGCAGTGCCAGGCCGAGCACGACGACCTCATGGCGCAGGTCGCCGAGCGCGAAGCCCAGTTGGAACACGGCTTGATCAACGCCTACGACGAGTACGAATTCGACTTCACCCCTCTTCCGGAGCCAAAGCCCAGTCCCACTCGCCGGACCCCTCCGCTGCGCCACGCACCCTCGCGCGGGAGAAGCCGTGGTCGCTGAGGACAAGAACACCCCGCCCGCCTCCCACACCGACGCCCGCCGCACGTCCGCGCTTGCGCCGCTCCCCGACCACCGCAACGTGGACACCGCCTGGTGGCAGGAGCTGTGGCGCCGCCACGCGCACATCACCACGCCGCTGCGGCAGCGCGGGCTGGAGTGCGACATCGAGTTCGGCCTCAGCGCGTACATCGTGCGCGTATCACTCCCCGACGACAGTTACCTGATCATCGGCCCGCCGCAGGAGCCCTCCTGCGACCGTCCGCCAGGGGACCCGCAGGGGTGGATCGTGACCCGCCAGCATCCCGACGACCAGGCGCTGTTCGAAGTGATCTACGACTCGGCCCCCTCCGCCCCTGAGCGGCCCGAAGCCCGCCACGGCGGCAACGCCACGCACCTGATCGAGGCGATCGACCAGCGGCTCACCCAGCTCGGGCTGCTGCCCGCTGTCTCCTCGTCCACCGCAAGCGCGCACGTGTCCGCAGCCACGCCGACGCTCCGCGCGCCCAAGACCCCGGACGTCTGCGACAACGCGGACCGCACCTCCGTCTACGTCTACGGCGACGCGCTCCTCGCTCTCACCGACCGGCTCAACGCAACCGAGTCGCATGCGGACGCCGCCGCCCTGCTTCACCAGATCCTGGACCCCACCAGCGGCCTGCTGGAGCGGCTCGGCGAGTTCTTCGAAGCAGCCGGGGAGAAAGCCAAGGAAGCCGAGCAGGACGACGGATTCGACCTCCACTACGACCTTGAGGACGCCGCGGCCACCGTGCGCAGTCTCGGTGAGGACCTGCACACCGCTGTCGACCGCATGCGTGCCCTGGCCCCCGCGCGCCAGACCACCAGCACTGCCCTCCCTTCGGGCCCAAGCCCGGGGCTGCCGACGGCGAAGATCCCCATGCCGGGTCGCACCCGGTGACCAGGCACGCCCGACGCTCACTGCGCAGTCGTCTGCCTCGACGACCTGGAACGTATCGCCTTCCCGGAATGGTGAGGTCCACGAGCCGCGGGCCCGACTTCGTGGCCTCCCGCCTGGCCGGGGGTGGCCCGGATGACGGTCCGCGTCGCCGCCGGGGAGGTGCACGCTGCGCTACCTCGGCACTCCCTCGGGGCCTGAGATACGGGCCGCGATGAGCGCCGGGCGCATCGGCTGCATGACCACCCCCGCGCAAGGCAGCCGGATCCCCGAGGGCGCGCTGTATGCCTGTGACAACTCCAAGTTCGGCAGCGACGGCAAGGGCCGCTACTGGCCCGGCGCCGAAGCGTGGTTCGCCTGGCTGTACCGGACCGTTGAACGGTACGGGCCGGATCGCTGCCTGTGGGCGCTCGCCCCGGACCAGCCGTTCGACGCCGCCGGCACCCTCGCCGAGTCCCTGCCGTGGCTGGCCCGCATCCGCGAACTGGGCATCCCCGCTGCCTACGCGGCCCAGGACGGCTGCGATGCACCCGGGCTGCTGCCGTGGGACAGCTTCGACGTCCTGTTCCTGGCCGGATCGACCGAGTGGAAACTCGGCCCGGTCGCCGAACGGCTGGCCCGCGAGGCGAAGGCCCGCGGCAAGGGCGTGCACATGGGCCGCGTCAACTCCCGGACACGTCTGGGGATAGCCGAGTGGTTCGGCTGCGACAGCGCCGACGGCACCTACCTCGCGTACGGGCCCGACAAGAACCTGCCCAAGCTCCTCAACTGGCTCGCCGAACTCGACGGCCACCCCTCCCTCATCGGCGGCACACAGCCCTTCGCCGTCCTCGACGCAACCTCGACGGCTCCGCCCCCGCGAGCAGACCTCCGACGACGCGTACTGCCAGGTCACGAGGCTGCCATGAGATCGAAGAAACACCCGCCCACGGCGACAAGCGATGCAGCCCCCGCATTCCCGACACCACGAGGTCCACGAGCCAGAACCCGCTGAACAGTCGACGCCGCACCGGGCTGCAGCAACTGTCCTCGAACCTCGCGGCGCCTCCGAGCCCCTCGGACTGCTCGACCACACCGGCCACTCCCCCGCCCCCTGCCCGTGCGCACGCCACGGACGCGGACTATGGCGGGTCGCCGGCCGGACCTTCATCGTCCACCATCAACTCCACCCGCACGGGCTGGCGTTGTTCAACACTGACGGCCCTACAGAAAAGCCCTATGCCCTCTATTAGCCTCGGCGATCACGACCAGATCGGTGTCATCGCCCTCACCAGCAACGACGCACCCGCGGTTCGGCGTGGAATACCACTTGCCCCGTATCCTCCCGGACGCAGGCTCTCCCGCCGCGGGGAAGCGCGTCGAGGAACTATGGCGCGATAACCAGGAACGGGAGTACCGCCGTTCACGGCGTGAGGTCGCCCGGATCGTCACCTCCGGCAGCGATCTGGAAGCCCTTGCCCATGGTCTTTCTCGCCGCCTGCCCGGCGAATGGACGTTCCACGTAACCGACTTCGACGAGCCGGGCAGCCAGCTCGACTTCCTCGACGAGCTGTGGGACAACGCATGCCTGGCCAGCGCCTGGATGCAATTCCACGTTTCCCGCGCCGCGATTCTCACCGGCCCCAGCCGCCTCCAGCTCGTCGTGATCGACCGCCCGCTGCACCACGAACAGGTCCTCGTCGGCGCGCTATCCCTGCACGGCATCACCCACGACTACTTCGGCGACGACAACGCCCCGCACGCGATCGCGGTCCCCTCCGAGGCGGCCCGCGCCGCGCACACGGTCACCCGACGGCTCCTGCCCCGCTACCACCAGGCCGCCCGCCGCCTGCGTACCAAGCAGCACGCCACCAGCCCTGTCGAGGAATGAATGCGCTGTCCCGCAGTTCTCACCCAGCGCACCGATCTGTCTGCCTTCGCCCGCGCCCTCGCCCAGCGGCTGCCGGGTACCTGGACGAGCACCTACCACCGCTATACCGACGACGAGTTCCCACTCGACCACGGCGTCTGGGACACCGGTGAGCCCAGCTGGGCCGTCGGCCAGAGACTCGGCCAGCACGCCGTGCTCGACGGACCCGACCGCCAGCAGCTGTACGTCCTCGACCGGCAACGCAGCCCGGGCCAGTTCCTGGTCGTCCCGCCCATCCCTGACAGCTTCCAGCCCCACCACTTCCGCCGTGTGGACGAGCCAGGCGGCATCGCTGTCCCGGGCGATCCCGCGCGCGCCGCCGCCGACGTCGTACGCCGCGTCCTGCCGCGTTACCAGCACGCACTGGCCGCGGTGCGCCACAACGCCCGCCTCCAGCCCGACCCCGTACGCCGTGCCGAACCCGCCGCGGTCACCCAGACCGTCACGCTCATCTGGTACCGGGACGGAGCCTTCGGCGCCCCGTACGACAGCGTGCCCGCCGAGGTCCGCATGCTCTTGTACGGCTACGGCTTCCAGTACCGCCCGCCCGAAGGCGCCCTCCTCCTGCCCGCCGACTTCAACGGCATTGACGAGGGCATGGCGCGCATTCAGGCGGTCGCACGCCGTCTGACCGAGCAGGGCTTCGGCGTGAACCTCCGTCCCGCCGCATCGGCCGCCTCCGCGCCTCCGCCACCGCCGCCCACGAAGACGGCGCCGACACGCAGCCGCTGACCGCGAAGGCACCAACCCCGCACGAGCCACACCTCCCCTCGCCCGCCCCAGAGCCTGGAGTTGCCCTTGGTATCTGATCTTGACCAGCGGATGCTGCTGCACGACGTGGCCGACCGGCTCAACACCGTGGCCGACCACCTCCCGCTCACCGACCAAGTCCACCCCGACCCGGGGCTGAGCGAGATCCTGGACGACGAAGTCCGGCAACTCGCCCGCCTGCTGGGCTACCTGGTCGGCGAGAGCGCCTTTCGCCACCGGGCCGCCATCCGCTACCCCCACCAGCCCACGGCCACCGACCGCCGCACCACCCTCGCGCTGGCGAGCGCCGCCCAGCCAGTCGGTGCCGCGCTCGCCGCCCTCGGCGCCGCCGTCCGCCACCTCGGCCTCCTGGCCCACCTCACCCACCAGCCGCCCAGTCCCGCCCGCGACCGGTCGGTCACCACCGCACATCAGGGGCTAGTGGACCGCATCGGTGACGCCCGTACGCACCTCGCCCGCGCCGCGAAACAACTGCGCGCTGCCGCCGACACCCAGGTGACGCCCTCCGTGGCCGCGCCGCGCCCGCCCGCAGCTTCCGCTGCCACATCCCGTAACCGCTGACCCGCCCCCTTCCCCGGAGCATCCTCATTCCCCTGCACACCTCCGCCCGCCGCACCGCCCTGCTGCTCTCCGCCGCCGTGTCCGTCACCCTGACCGTGACCGCCTGCGTTTCTTCCGGCAGCGCCGACGACCCCGCCACCGCCCGGGCCACGCACACCGTCTCCCCCACCCCGACCGCCGAGCCGGCGCTGACGAAGAAGGCGGCTCTCGCCCAGATCACCCGCTACTCCAAGATCAACAACGAGGCCAACGCCGACAACAACCGCCAGTTGCTCGACACGATCGAGGACGGCCCGCTGTATGCGATGTCGGTCGCGGACTACAAGCAGGACGAGGGCCTGCCCAAGGCCGACCGCGAGAAGTACAAGCCGTGGTCGTACTATCTCGCCGCCACCGACGTCTACATCCCCCGCTTCACCGCCGGCCAGCCCAAGTGGTTCGCCGCCGTCACCTACAGCGGCAAGAACAACAAGTACGCCCGCGTCCTGATCATGGCCGAACAGGCCAAGGCCAGGCGGTGGGAGATGGTCGCCGCCGTCGACCTCGACGACAAGAAGCAGATCCCGGAGATCGCTCTCAACGCGGACGGCTACGCCACCGCCGTCGACGCCACCTCCACCAAGGCCGTCGCCGCGCCCGTCGACGTGCTGCGTACGGCTGTCCTCGACAACTTCGCCACCGGCGGCACAATGAGCGGCAAGAAGGTCTACGCCACGACGAAGACGTCCACCCGGCAGATCAAGGTCCACGACGAGACCATCCACAAGTTCGGCAGCCGCGGCACCACCGAGTTCACCTCCGCTGCCACCGAGTTCCCTGACAGTTACGCGCTCAAGACCACCGACGGCGACGCGCTCGTGGTCTTCGCGCACACGCACACCCAGCGCGACGCGGTTGCCCACTCCGGGCTGCAGATCGTGCCGGAGAAGGACGACCGCGCCTGGCTCAAGGACAAGCCGAGCCCGTACTTCACCTACACCTTCAACTGCTCCGACGTCGCCACCGTCCCGGCCACGCCGGGCAAGTCGAAGCTGATCGGCTACACCTGCCGCCGCACCGCTGCCGAGGGCCTGTCCACTTCCTCGGCAGCGTGAGCATGAGCCACTCGCGCCCCGAATCACCCTCGCCCGTGGCCGGCTTCGCCGCCGCGCTCGCCGAGCACCTGCCCGGCCGCTGGCAGGCCGGACCGGCCACCACCCTCGTGGCGCAGGAGGCCAGCAACGACCGGATCTGGCACAGCGGTCCGCTGGCGTACGCCGCCCTCAACGCGGCCGACGTCCAGCGGTGCGTGCTCACCTCCCCCTACGGCCTGCAGCTGTACGTCCTGCCACGGCCACACCGATCCGGCCAGTTCCTCGTGCTGCCGATGCTGCCCGCCGGCTGCCATCAGGAGCACGTGAAAGGACTCCCCAGCCCTCGCGGCATCGCGGTGCCGGCCGACCCCGTCAGGGCCGCATCCGCGGTGCGCCGGCGGATGCTGCTGGAGTACCGCTTCGCCTCGCTGCCCGCACTGCGAGCGGCCAGCGTCGGCCACCTCCAGGTACAGGTCACCTTCGACGCCGAGCGCCGTCCCCGCATCCGTACGACCTACGTCCGCGCCCTGATCGAGCTGCTCGCGCGGGACGGCTTCCTGCTGGACCCTGCCACGGGCGACTGCCACCTGCCGGACAGCCTCCCCGACGAACAGATCAGCCGCCAGCTCATCAAGAGCCTCGAACGCCTCCGGCACCTCGACTTCAACGTGTCCGTGCGCTCCAGTGTCCCGCCCGGTTCCCCCTCCCGCCCACCCGCGCCGCGGGCGAACCTGCCGAAGGGCCCGAGCCGATGAGCATCCCTCACGGCGATTTTGTCCGCGGGCGCCTGGGCCTGTGGCAGCGCCGCATCCAGGAAACCGCCGACTTTCTGGTCCTGGCACAGACCGGTACTCCCCAAGCGGGCTTGCTGCCCGTGCTCGACCAGCTCGTCGCCCTGCACAACCTGGCCTCCGGTCTCGTCTCCGACCTGCGCCAGTCTGCCGAGAGTTCCCTCACCGGCACCGACGTCGGTCGTCAGTACCTGCGCCGCCACGCACCTGAGCACGGCCGTGACCGGTCTTGCCGACGCCCACCGGCTCACGTCCCGTCCCGGCAGAGCCGAACCAGTGGGGAGCCAGCTGAACACGACGCTCGGCCACGCCGCTGCGCTGCGCAGCCTCAACCGGGCCCTGCAAGCCGTCACCGCGCCCGCCGAATCCCTTGCCGGCGCGATGCTCCCAGCGTCTGTCGCCGAGCACCGCCGGGCCCCCGACGCCGGCAGTCCGCACCCCACTCGCCGACGTCCCTGAGCCTCAGCGGACTCCCCACTGCATCCGCCCGTGTCCTTGGAGACCCCCTGTCGACCCGCTCTTTCATCGCCCGCCCCACCGGTCTCGGCTACAGCGGCATCTACGTCCATCTCGACGGCGTGCCGAGCCACCACCTGCCCCTGCTCCTCACCGCGTTCCAGCACCGGTTCCGCCGCGATCTGGAGGCCATGTCCCGTCACCTCGTGGACGATGTCGCCGTCGGCTGGGACGAGCTGGGCACCGATCTCCTCGACGGCGCCCCGCCCGCGCTCGCTGCCGCGCTGACCGGCGGCGAACACTGGCCCAGCAGCACCCTGGACAACCTGATCAGCCCGGACGGCTCCTCTCCGGTGCGGATGACGGTGACCGACAAGACCGCCGACGAGCAGGACATGCAGTGGGGATACGTTCTGCACCCTCAGGGGATCGAAGTGATCAGCCTGCTCCACAAGGACATCGGCCGGGTCGTGGACTGGAACACCGATCCACGCACCGTCTTCAGCGACAGTCCCGTGCACTGGGCCTCCATCGCGCCGGCCCCGCTCCTCACACCCGTGCGCGCCGCAGTGCCCCAGGCCACTCCCGCGACGCCCCCGGCGCAGGGCTCCCCGGCCCGCCCCGGCGCTCGCCGCTGACGCTCCTTGCCAGCCCACCCGGAGGAATTCCCCTGCCCACGCCAGCCTCACCCCTGATCACGGTCGTCATCGCCACCCGCCTGTGCGAGGACCGGCTCGGCTACCTGGCCGCCATGCACGCCAGCCTCGCCCGGCAGTCCGTGCCGTGGGAGGCAGTGATCGCGCTTGACGGCGCCGCCCCCGAGCGCCTGCCCGCGCCGCTCGCGGATGACCCGCGTATCCGCACCCTCACGCTGCCCCGCCCGGTCGGCTCCGCCTGCGCCCGCAATCTCGCCCTCACCCAGGTCCGCACCCCGTACGTGAACTGGGCGGACGACGATGACGAGTTCACCGACGACGCCATGGCGGCGCGGCTGACCACCCTGGAGTCCGCGGGCGTGAGCTGGTGCGCCGGGTGGAGCGAGGACCTGCACCCGGACGGCTCGACCAGCCTGTGGCGCTGCCCCACGCCGCCGGGCCGGCACGAGGCCGGCGACGTCATGAACTACTGGGTGCAGCCGCAGGACACGATCCCGATCGGGCCGACCACGATTCTCGCCCGCACCAACCTGGTGCGCGCGGCCCCCATGGGCGGGCTCGTCCAGGGCGAGGACTACATGGCCGCCGTCGGCGTCACCTGCCTCGCGCCGGGGATCCTGCTGCCCGTCCCGGTCTATCGGTACCGCAAACACGCAGGTCAGATGACTCGCCAGGACTCGTACGACGTCCTGGAGTCGCCTATTCGGCAGCACGCGTGGAACTACGGACGCAGCCTGCGAGCCGCCTTCTCCACGCGGGAGACGAGCGATTGGGCGGTCTGATGTCTTCCTCCATCACCCAGGCCACCTTGGATTACCTGGCCCTGCGTCTGGACGAACTGGCCGCCACGTTTCCCCACCAGCCCCGCGGCGGTCGACGTGGTCACGCTGACGGATGACATCGGCGTACTGGCCCACCATCTGCAGTACGCCATCGAGCGCGCGCAGGAGCGATTCACCGCGCCGGAGACGGTCTACCTGCCCGAACGCGTCGCCTTGGCTCGGCTCGCACGGGCCGCTGCCGGGATCGCGGGCGCCCTGGACGTGCTCGCCGAGGCCCTGACCTACGCCACGACCGGCTTCCAGCGAGAGGCCATCCCGGACCTCGCCACCTCTCCTCTGCGCAACGACCCCGAGGCCATGCGGATCGTCACGGCCGAGAAATACGCCGAGGCCGGCGCCCGGCTTCGCGAAACCGCCACAGCCCTGCGCCCCACGCCCGCCCCGGCTGCACCTTCCACGCCGCAGTCAGCCACGGTACGGACGCAGCCGCCTGCCCCCTCGCACGCCGGGTCGCAGCCCCGGCAGCGAGCGCAGCGCTGAGCTCACCGGAAGAACGCCAAATGCCTTCGAATCCCCCCTGCCGAGATCATGCTCACCCTGAGTCCCAACGCTGGCATCGTCGCCGTCGCCCACGGCGAAAGGTACAGGTGGGCAGAGACCGCACTGATGCTCGTCGGATTCCAGCGCCGCGACGAAGACGCTGCCCGAAGGCCGAGCGCGACGCGCGCGTGCTGCCGGTGATCGAGGTATGGCTTGCCGACAGCGTGGTGTTCCTGCGCCAAGCCCGAACTGCCGCCCCGCCCCACCCGCTCGCTGCAAGGGACCACGGTGTCCTCGCGCTCCCGCCGCCCCTGCCCACACCTCCCGGTGCGACACCCGCGCGCCGGTGACCTGAGAAGAGAGACCTCACACCTGTCTGACCACTTCCGCTTCCGCGCCCACCCCGAACACGGCTTCGTGGCCACCGCCACCGCGAACATCCCCGCGCACCTGGCCCACTGGTTCCTCGTCCGCGAGCAGTTCGAGCCTGTCCCCGCTACTCCGGGCCTGTACCGGCTCACCCGCCCCGAACAGAACGGTTTCCGCCGCACTCGCCAGGCCGTCCACGACCTGCGCCGCCACGGCTACGAGGTGCAGGCCGATGACGCCCTCGACCCCGCCCTCACCGCGCCCCCGCCGCAACCGATGGCACGCAACGGGCTGATGGATCGCCGCGCCCGCATCGCGCAGGCCGCCGCCCGCTCCCCCCAACGGCCCTCCGTTGTGGCGGCCACGCCCGACCGGCCCATGCCGCAGCCCGCCGCCACGCCCGTGGCCGGCCATACCCCTGCGGCCGGCAACGGGCGGGGCCGGTGAGCATGAGCGACGAGGCGATCCGCATCTCCCGCGGACAGGGTCGTGAAGTCGAGGTCGCGGGCACCTTCGACGCCTTCGCCGCAGACGTGCTCCGCCGGGCGGGCTTCCTGTTCGAGCCGTCCCTGCGCGGCTACTGGATCCGTCTCCCGTTCGACCTGGGACGGGATTGGGAGAACGAGCACGCGAGCTGGGCCGCAGAGATGCTCACCGCCGCCCGCTACCCAGTGCACCTCGACCCCGACCTCCGCCTCTCCCCTCCCGGCCAGAGCACCCCGTCCGCCCCGCAGCAGCGGCCGGCGATGACCGCACAGGCCCCGCCGGCAGGGCGCCAAGCACGCCGCTGACCTCTACACCAGGAGAACCCGATCCCCGACACCCCCGCGCCCGCGGTCACTGAACCTGCCACCCACGCACGCGACTTCCGCCTGCGCATGGCGGTCATCGACCGGGAGATCGAGACCGCGCTCGACACCACACGAGACCGCCACGGACGGACCGTCCACCACCACGCGGCAGCAGCCGCCCGGGCCCGCCGCAACCAGGCATCCCTCCAGGCGTACGCCACCTACCTCGCCCCGCACGCCGACGCACTGCTCACCGCTGCCCGCCGTGCCCTCGACGCGCTGCCGCCCGCCCGACACACCGCCGGATGGCGGGCCCTGCTCGACAGCCTCGCCACCTCGCACACTGCAATCGCCGAGGTCCTCGACCGGCCCGCCGCCCCCGGATCGGCCGGCGAGCGCGAGCAGCACGCGGCCGTGTGGCCGCATCTCGCCGCGTGGGCGGACCACAGCTACATCGCCGCCAACCTCGCCGACCAGCACCGCAAGCCCGAGGTCTTGCTGACCAACGAAGAACAGCAGATGTGGACCGAGATGGCTCAGGCGGCGCAGCAGCGAGGCGAGCTGGATCTGATCGAGTCGTGGTACGCCGCCGATGGACGGGCTATCACGCTCGCCTACCTGATCGACGACGGTGCCTCGACCGTGATCGCCCTGGCCGGCGACCCGGATGCCCCGGGCTGGGAGGTGATCGGCCATTACGCCAACGAATACGTCGCCGGGCAGGCGCTGCCGCCTGCGGTCCCGCCCGGCGTGCTGCGGCCGGACGTCTCCCGGTTCAACCGCACGGAGCCCTCGCCCGAGGTTTCCCTGCAGGAACTGATCCGTGACGTCACCGAGGCCCGGACCGCCGGCGACGTCTCCGAGGTCCTGCTCACCGCCTCCCAGCGCGGCCACGATGCAGGACCGATCCCCCGTCTCCAGGAACTCCTGGAGATCACAGGCCGGTTCGCGCACGCCCTGGAGACCGTGCAGGGGCGGCAGATCGCCGGCCGGCTCTCCGCGCTGGGCCGGCAGGTCGACTTCCTCACCCGCGAAGTGCGCGAGGCGGCCGAGGACCTCGGCGCGATCGTCGCCGTCCTGCCGCCGCACCGCACCCCCAGGCCACGGATCCGCCCGCGTCCGGCATTGGACGCGACACCTCCAGTGTCCCCTGCCCGTGGCTCGACGCCTGCGCTCCGTCGTTAGAGCGCGGCCCCGACCTGACACCCCAGTAAGCACTGCAAGGACCGCGATGACCACGCAGCCCCTCGCTCAAGATCGCGCTCCGAGCCTCTGCGGCTAGAACTCCACGACGTTGTACAGCGGCAGAAGACCGCCCGTGGTCCCAGGGCATCAGGCCCCTGTTCTGCGGCTTCTCAGCCGGAAGCGCCCCAAGCCACTCTCGTCAGGGCTGCAACGGGCGACAAAATTGACTGCCCGTCACCCAAATGGGTGACGGGTGCCGAAAGTGCCAAGAGACCGACCCGGACGGTCCGACCGAGCGCTCCAGCGTCAACGGAACCCGCCAACCTGCGAGAAGAGCATCCGCCCGCTCCCCATCGACGACCGCATCCGGCAGCCCCCCTGTCGAAATCGACGAGCAATCTCCAGCCGACATTTTCCCCTCCGCCACCCAAATGGGTGAGCTACCAAAAAGTCGGCGAACCGTTTGCGGAACCGTACGCCGCGAATCAAAACCAAATCACCCCGCACCCAATTCGAAACGAAACCAAATCGGCAACGCCAGGCGCGCAAATGAAAGTCGAATGAATTGACAGCTCTCCGGTGAAATCATTTCGGTGGTAGAGTCTTAAGCGTCATCCACAAAGGTGACGGGGCCTGCGCCGCGCCCAAGCAACGACAGGCCCCGTCAGTGCTAGACGTGGATGCCGCCCGGGAGTCCGTTGCGAGCGGACTCCTGGGCGGACCGACTGGTCAGAGCAGCCACGACCTGATCACATGCGCGATGCGCACACCGATCAGCCCGAGTTGAGCTACGAGGACCGCACCCTTCAGCCATGGCCGCAAGGTCATCAGCCGTGGCTGCAAGGCCGCCCATAGGCGACGCCAGATCCTCGATCGCTTCGGCCTTTCGGCCGGTTCTTGCCCTTCCTGCATCACGTCTACCACCCCCTTCCTTTGCCGGGAAAAGGGCTTGCGGGGTTCAACCTATCATCGGGATGACATTGAGCCCGCCGACCGAGAAGATTACGGTCACACCCTCCGGGTCCGCCTCGATAATGACGCGTATAACTTGCCGCACATCACCGGGGTGAGTAATTAAGTGCGCTCGCATCCCCGCGCGTAATCACCACCCACTCTGACGCGAATTCGCAGGTCACAGCCACGTTCTGGCAAGCCTTGAGAGTCACCCGTCTGACCGACGTGGCCCAGTCCGCCGCATTGAGACATCCGTTCGCGTGACGTGGATCACAGCCGATGCGTCCGGTGCGTGCCGTCACCCCACGATGCCCGGCACCGTGCGCAGCCGCGTGCCCGCCCTGTTCACCGTCACGGCTGTCCGTGCAGCGCCCTCCAACCCATCCTTCTGTAAGGAGTTTTCCCACCACATGGCTGTCCGTACGAAATGGACCGTCGAGCACAGTTGCGGCCACGACGTCGTCCACGATCTGTCCCCCCGCCCCGCCGACCAGCGGGCCGGCTTCGCCCGCTGGCTTGCCTCGAAGGACTGCACCGCCTGCTGGAAGGCCGCCCGCGAGGCTGACACCGAGTCCAAGGAACAGTGGCTCGCGGCCAAGCGCGCCCAGGAGCAGCAAGCCGCCGCCGAGTGGGCCGAGAGATTTGACATGCCGCCTCTGGAAGGACCCGAGCGAGCCCTGGACTGGGCCGAACGCTCCCGCCACCAACTGATAACCGCCGCGCACACCGCCCTTGTCGTTGAAGGCACCTGGGGCGAGACGGACTGGGCGGAGCTGGAGGACAAGGCCCGCGCGATCACCCGTGCCGGGTGGTGGATCGACCAGCGGGACGCAGAGGGCCCTGACCTGCTCGAACTCCTCGACGCTGCCAGCGAGTCCGACCGCGGGACGGAGAACCCGTTCCGCTGACAGCGGTCGGAACATAGCCGGTGATCGCCGGTTAGCCAAACCGGCGATCCTCCGGACTATTGATCCTCCCACCGCCGCCCGCTCCGCGTGGAAGGACATCCCGCATGATCCCGCCCCCAAACACCCCGGTGCTCGCGCCGACGCCCGACCCGCTCACCCCTGCCCGGGACATCACCCACCGGCACTTCCAGGCCGGCAACCATGTCGTCGTCCTCAAGGGGGTAGCAGGCGGGGAACTGTGGGGGGACTCGATGCGCGTCGTCGCACCGTCCTGGCACACCCCGACCGACGAGGACGGGTGGCGGCTGCGCGACGCGACCGGCGGCCCGCAGTCGTACCTCACCGCTCACCCCCGCTACCTGGTCCACCTCCAGCGCCGCTGCCCAGACTGCCTGATCTACCTGCGCGCCATGGAGGACTACCTCCTGCCGAAGTACGCCTCCCGCGCGGAGCTGATCGACTGCGGCTGGTACGCCACCACGGCCCTCGGCCAGCTCGTGCACGTCGCCGACGCGCGGGGCGGCCGGTGAGCCTGCCCGTCCGCCGCCCCGGCCGTGCGCTCGCCCTCCTGCAGACCCGGTCCCGAGCCACCGCTACTCCGGCGGACCCGTCCTGGCCCGCCCGCCTGGCAACCGACCTGCGCGAACTCGACGCCGACTGGCGGGAATCGGCCGAGGTCTGCGCAGATGCCGCCTGGACGGCTCGCGCCACCGGGCACAGCATCCTCAACCTGCTGGGCTCGGATCAGATCACCGCCACTGACCGCGATCCGGTCACCGCCCGCACCTACCGGCATCTGTACCTCAGCGCCCTGCGGTACGACTTCCGCTGCCCCACCCTCCAGGCGCTCGTCGAACAGCTCCCGAAGAGCGCGCTTGCGGCGCTGGACTGCTACAGCCGGGCCCTGTACGCCTTAGCACTGCTGGGCCAGTCCCGACCCAAGGGCCTGGCCCTCATGGAGGAGGTCCTCAACGAGGCCGGCGAGCACCCCAAGACCCTGCACGTTCTGCTGCACGGCCTGTGGCTCGGCCAGGACCTGGACCAGGGCGCGGAACGGCTCCTCGCCCTCAGCACCCGGCCTCCCTTCGACACCGGCAAGGACCCGATCGTGCTCTTCCGCGTGGCCGGCGCACTGCGACAGCTCGGCCGATACGACGAAGGGCTCGCGGCAATCGACCGCGCCCTGGACCTTCTGCCACCGGGTGACGTCGCGGTACACGCCGATCTCGTGCGCGAGCGCTCCCTGGTCGCCGCCGCCAGGGACCTGCACCAGCACACCCGAGCCACCGGAGGCAGACCGACGTGATCCCACGCGTCAACGAACGCACCGCCACCCCGCACGACCCACTCAGCGAAGCACTGGGGCGTTCGGTGACATCGGAGGAGGGCCTGTCCGAGCACACCGTCGTCGCCTACTGGCCTGGCCTTGACCGGTACACCCTGGACGACGAGCAGGCGACGTGGACGTCCGCCCAGTGGGCCGAGCACCTCGAAGATCCGCTTCTGGAGAACCCGTTCGCCGCCAGCCCCCGCGGGGACCGGCATGCGATCTTCCACCTCGACGCCCGGCTCCATCCCGACGACCGTGACCTGAGCGGTGCGGAGTGGGCCGAGGTCGCCCACCGCCTCGCCCGCGCCGCCGGCATCGAGATCCCCGGTGACGAGAGCGGCTGCCAGTGGATCGCTGTCCAGGCCAAGCCCGGACGCCTCGACCTGATCGCCAACCTCATCCGGTTCGACGGCACCTGGCAGCAGCAGCCCGGCGACCTCCTGCGGCGGCTCTCGGACGAGGCCCGCCGCATCGAGCAGGAGCTGCGCCTCACACCTGTACCGGTCACACCTGGGCATCGGGCCACCACTCGATCGGTGCCGACCGCATCGGCCCAGCTCGCGGCGGTCCTCTCTCAGCTCGCCGACGAGCAGTCCGGCCCGCTGGCCACCGTCCGCGGCCTCGTCGAGCACACCGCGCACCGCATCGCCCGACAGCCCGGTGCCGCCGGCCCGGGCACCGCGCGCCGCCTGGAGCTGATCGCCCGTCGTCTCCACGGCATCCAGCAGGACCTCGACACCACGGCCGCCCATCTCAACACACAGCCCCGCCCGCGCGTCGCTGCCCCATCTCCGCCCGCCGCCCGGACCTCCGCCTGCCGATCATCGTAGGAGAAACGCTTCTTTGCGGCGCCTCGGTCGTCCACCTCGCCGAACGCATCCGCGAGGCCACCACCACCGAGGATGTGGCCGACGCTCTGACCGAGCTGACCGCCTCCCACGACGGCGTCCTCGCCGCCATTGAGCAAGTCCTGGACGCCGCCGCTGATTTCCACGACGGCCTCGGCGACGCGGCCGACCCGCACATCGCCGGGCGGCTGCGCTACCTCGCCGACGAGCGCCTGCAGGTCATCCGGACCGACCTCGCCCACACCCGCAACGCCCTCGCCGACCGTCACGCCCCGCATCCGCACCGCGTCTCCTGCGGCCATGAAATCGCCCTGGACGAGCACGAGGCATCCGCCGTGTGCGCCTGCCCGCCACCGCAGCGCACCATGCCGCCCCCACCACCGCCCGTCGCCGCCGGACTGCGCCGCTGACACCTCCTCATCCCGCCAAGGACACCATGCACAACCACGAAGACTCCGAGCGCCTCGCCTCGTACGCCGACGTTCTCGCCAGCGAACTGCCCGGCGCCTGGGCCAGTACCTACCACCCGCCCGAGCACAAGGACGACCTGGTCGAACTGGCCGACCGAATCTGGGACCTGGACCTCGTCGCCGAGTCCCTCGCCGGGCACCTGCTCCAGCAGGCGGCCGTCCTGACCCGCCAGGACGGCGCCCAGTTCGTCGTTCTCGACCGGCACGACGAACGCGATGGATTCCTCATCGCCGCCGTCGCCCTCCGTGATCTTCCCGACGAGGCATACCGCGGCGTGCGCGAGCCCAACGGCATCGCCCTAACAGATGATCCCTTCCTGGGCGCCGAACAGGTCGCCGGCGATCTGCTGGCCCGCTACGACACCGCGCTCACCCAGGTCCGCCACAACGCCGTGGCCGGCGTCCAACCGTCCCAGCCGGAGCGGGTCGTTTTGACCTGGCAGCCGGACGGCAGCCTCGCCGCCGCCCCGGTCGGCGAGACGGCCACCGCCGTACTGGCCGCCAACGGCTTCGTCCAGGACCAGCAGACCGGCATCTACCGGCTGAGCGGCGACAACACCGCAGCTCAGGCGCGTGCCGTTCGCGAAACCGGCCGACAGCTCGGCGCGCAGGGCATCGCCACCGCGCTCCAGCACCCCTCGGACCGGATCGCGCCCACCGCCGCACCGCCGGCCGCTCCGCCGGCCCCGGCTGCACCCCGGGCCTCGACGACCAGGGCTCGATGAAGCAGAACGAGCCCGACTTCCTGGTTCTGGAGTACGTCACCATCACCAAGGACCCCCGACCGGGCTGGTCGTCGCCATCGGCGGCCCCCAGCCAGCGGCCGGCATCCTCCAGCGAACCGGCGGCTGCCTCAACGCCCCCGGCCTCCACCGCCGCTGAACTGGAGAACCGTTCATGGGCAACCGTGCTGACGAGTACGGCACCGACGTCGAGATCTACCGCAAGGCCCTGACCACCACCATCCACGCCGACACCGCCACCTGCGCCCCCGAGAAGCTCCTCGACCTGCTCGACCGGCTCGGCCTGGAGCGCCAGGAGGTCCGCACCGCCGGTCCCGTCTACATCTGGCACGAGGTCCCCGAGCACCTCGACACCGACGAGCAGAAGCGCCTGGCGAGCCGCGCGATCCCCACCCTCCTCATGGCCGGATACAAGGTCAACTGCACGCACGAGGTCTTCGACCGGAACGCCTACGAGCAGGCCGTGCACGAGATCCGCTCCGGTAGGCCCCGCCACGCCACGCAGCACCCGACACCGGCCGCTGCACCCGAGCGCCCCGCGCCGCCCCGTCGCACCCCGTAAGCCGAACGGCGGCCCCGGCGCCCCGCTGGGGCCGCCCGCGCCCGCACCGCACACCAACCGGAGAAACCCGTACCACCCCGCACACCCCCACCGATCACGCACCGCCTGAAGCCCCGCCTCGCGACCGCGCTGTTCCGCCACTACCTGCGCGCCTGCATCGCCAGCGGCCCCGACCACACCTCCCCGCTGGCAGGCGCACGCCCCGAGGCCGTCCCCGCCGAGGCCCAGCGGATCGGGCACCGCCACCACCACTGACCAACTACGACCTGGAGGAGCATGCCTCACCCCACCCCCTGCCCGGTGCGGCTGGCCGACGAGATCACCCGCCAGCTCGGCCAGCTCGCCGACCACCTCGCCCAACTCCCCCCGCACAAGGCCACTCAGGTCATCGCCCGCGTCCTCGATCCGGACGACGGAGTCCTCGGCGGCGTCACCCACCTCGTCTCCACCAGCAGCGTGTTCGCCAAGATCCAGGCCGAACGCGGCGTACTGCCGGCAGAGGTATGGCTCGCCCTCGGCCGGGCAGCGAACGAACTCGACGCCATGGGCGGGGACCTGGACGAACACCGCGAGGCCCTCCGGCACGTGAGCACGCAGCCCGCCACCAAGACGGCGAAGCCTCCAGCCCCTGCACCGCTCGTCGTCCGGCGGCGCCGGTGAAGAAGAAGCAGAAACAGTGGCAGGGCTGGGGACCGGGCGAGCAGGCCGAGCAGCACTACCTCGTCGAACCCCGCGCCCTCGCCGGCGGCGGCGACATCCGCCACGTCTCAGAGTTCCTGCGCGCCTCCGGCTGGCGGGACAAGACCACGGCAGACGGCCCGCTCTTCCTGGAGAGCCCGGACCGCACGGTCCGCATCGCCTACGACCCCTATGTTCTGCCGGGCGGGTGGACGATCCACGGTAAGGCGACCGGGCACCAGGACGAGTGGTGGGCGAACCTCGGACGGCAGACGCCGGTGGAGATCGTCGCCGGCCTGACCGACGCCCTCACTCGCCCCCGCTCCGCCCACGCCCCCAACGTGTGGGCGCCGCTGAAGGAGCAGCGCTGGCGCACTGCGCCCGACGCCGGACACGTCACCGCGACCAGCCCCGACGGAACCGCCTGGATGCAGTTCCACCAGATGCCCAACGGCGATGCCATGTGGTGGTCCGGTGCCAAGGACCAGCAGGGAAACGGCTGGAGTGCGCAGTTCACACCCAGCACCCCGATGCACCTCGTGCCAGCCTTCTCCACCGCGCTCGCCAGCCCCGAACCCGTTATGCGCCCGCGCGGACGCGTCCCGCACAGCAGTCAGATCCGCACCACCTCCGTCTCCGTCCTCCCCTCCCAGCTCAGCGCCTGGCAGCAGGCCCGCGTCCAAGCCGCCCGCGCCGCCACCTGGGCCCGCAACTGGACTGCCAACCGGCCCCGCACCACGGCCCGCCCCCACGCCACCACCAACGACACCCGCCGCTGACCGGTCCGAATCCGTTCCCAAGGAGCCCTGTGCCCGCACTGACCCCGGACGACGTCCACACCGCCACCGAAACACTGTCCCGGCTCACCGAATACCTGCGCGACGACCCCGACCCGGGCGAGGCGCTCGCCCTGGTCGAGCCGCTGCTGGATGAGTACACCGGTATCCCCGTCCAGCTCGGCGACACCCTGCGCGCCCTCGCCCGCGCCGTGCTCGACCACCCGGACACTCCGCGCACCCCCGACCTGCACAGGCTGGTCGCGGAGCTGCGTGACGCCGCGTGGGAGCAGACCGACCAGCACACCCTCCACTACGCCCTGGACGATCTGCGCACCCTGCTCACGAGCGCGACCTCCAACACGCCGGAGTACTGCCGGTGCCGGTGAGCGAGCGTCAGCTCGCCGAGTTCGCCGACAAGCACGCCTGGCGGATCCCGTTCGACACCAGTCCCCGCCACCTCGCCGGGCCCGGCGACGCCCGCCACGTCACCCACGGCCTGGCCGCGGCCGGATGGACCCGCACGTCCGACCCGCTGAGCCCAGAGATCGTCCTGCGCAGCCCCGACCATCGTCACCGCCTGCAGTTCGACCCGCAGTCCGCCACCTCCGCCTGGTGGCGGCTGCAGGCCAAGGCCACCGACACCGAACCCGGCTGGTACGCCGAGTTCGGCGAACTCGTCCCCGCCGAGATCCTGGCCGGCGTCACCGACGCCCTCATCGCCCCGCCGCCGCAGGAACAACCGGATCCCTGGCAGGCGGTGATCTCGGCGGGCTGGCTGCTGGGCCCACCGGGTAAGGCGCACTCGCCGGACGCCATGTGCCATATCGAACTGCGCCACCTCGACCACCACGACACGTGGTCCTGGCACATCGAGACCCGCGAGCCCGGCCACGGCCATCCCGTGGGCCCCCGGATCTGGCACGCCTGGTTCGACAGCCGCACCCCCTCCCGCCTGGTGACCGCGTTCGTCACCGCGCTCACCGACACCGGCCCGCTCCAGCGCGGCATGTACGACCGCACCGCCCACTACAGCGCTGTGCAGGAACCGAGCCCGCTCACCCCGCAGCAGGTGGTCGCCGCGCACACCAGCCGACTTGACACCCTGCGCGCACGGGCACGCGCCGCTCGCCGCCGACAGCAGCCGGCCACCACCACGGCCCCGGCACCATCACCGACGACCGCGACCGCCCCCGTCCGGCGCTGACCCGAGGAAGCCGCCATTCCCACACCCCCCGACGCCCACCGCGCTCTGCTGAAGCAGCTCCGCTGCTACCTGCGCGAGAGCAAGAAGATCCTCGACGCCTGGGACGCGTACTCCGACGAGAACACCGATCTCGACGGCTGGCCGTACGACGACCACGCCTACGGCCTCCGCGCCGGCCAGCGCGACGCCGACACCGCCCAGGCATTCGAGACCGTCCGTGCGGGAGCGCACCATCTCCTCGCCACGGCCGAGACGCAGCTCGCCGTGCTCCCTGCCCGCACCGTGCAGAACCGCTGGATCTGGCAGCTCGGCACCCTGCGTGACGCGCTCGACCGGCTCGACGCCCTGCACGAGCAGTGGCTGCAGACCCGCGACAGCCTCCCCGCCGACGCCCGGCCCGGCACCCCGACGTTCGACGACGCGCTCGCCGAGTACCACGCCGAAGCCTGGAGCTGCCTCGACGACTGGGCCACCCACGGCCACGCCGTCCACGACATCCACACCGCCGCCCGGCACGCCCCCTCAACCCTGGCCCCGCCGCCGACCGCGACCGCAGCCCCCTCGACCGGCCGAACCAACCCGGTGCGGAGGTGATCGTGCCCGAGACCCCCGAGGCCCCCAGATCGTCGACGGACTCCGGGAGGCCGCCCAGGAGATCACGGACTGGCACGTCCTCCACTGGGATGTCCAGCGCCTGAACGCCCAGCCGTGCTCCATCCCCGAGCAGCCGTCCGGACGCTGAACCACTCTTCGAAGGATCTCCATGTCTTCAGCCACGCTCCCTGCTCGGCGGTCGCGACCGGTTGTGGCGCGCCTGTCTCGACGACGACATGCCCCGGCATCTGATCACCGCGTTCACCATCGCCCTGGCCAGCGACGAGCCCGCTCAGCGCGGCATGTACGACGTCCCGCACTCCCACCTCGTCACCCAGCACCAGCGCGGACCGCAGGGCGAGCAGCTCGCCGCCGCCCGCAAAGCACGTCTCAAGGCCGTCCGCGCCGCCGTCCGCAGTGCCCGGCGCAGCGCAGCGCTGCCGACGTGCAACGGCCCGGCCCTTGCCGCCGCTTCCCCCGCCACAGTCCGGAGCCGCTGACAGAGCCGGGCGGACCACCGCCGCCCCGCTCACCACCCGACCCGGCCCCGCACCGGGTCCCGGCCCCAAGAGCGCCTTTGACCCCAACCACCCGCCCCCCGGACGAAATCCGCCAACTGCCGCTGGAGCAACTGGCCACTCTCCTACGCGATCGCGACTGATCCTCGCCAACTGGGACGCCTACCAGTGGTCCTGCCACGGCCAAGCACTCCTGGACATCCACGCCGTGGCCCGGCACGCGGGCAGCGCCGCTCCGGCGCCTGCCGCCCGGCAGCCGCGCGTACCGAAGCCGCGCCGCACCCGCTGACGGGTCACCCGGCACGCCACCCCGCCCCCGCACCTCCTGGAACCGCCCTCTTGCCCCAGCCCTCCGCCAGCTCGAACACCGACGGCTACGACATAGCCTTCCGCGTCCTGCTCGGCGCCCTCGCCGTCGCCGTTCCCCTGTCCAACATCGCCTGGCTCGGCGGCAACCTCACCGCCTGGGCCACCGCCTCCGGCCCCAGGGCCCCTTACCAGCCCGTTCAGGCCCTGCTCCACCCCGCCCAGCTGTGGCCCGGCCTGGGCGAAACGTCCCTCCTGATCGGCACGCGCATCGTTCCCGGCGCCGTGCTGATCGCTCTCGGCATCACCGCCGCCGTGCTCTTCATGCGGCACAAGGACGGCAGCAGCGGGCGCAAGAAGCGCGTCGCCGGAATGGCCAAGCAAAGAGACATCGAGCCCCTGATGTCCAAGGCCATCACCGCCAAGGCCCGCTCCCTGCGCCCGAGCCTGAAGGACGCCAAACACATCGACGCCAAGGACACCGGCATCCTGCTGGGCAACCTCCAAGGCACCCGCCACGACGTCCGCATGGGGTACGAAGACGTCGCCGTCGCGATCATGGCGCCGCGCTCCGGCAAGACCACCAGCCTGGCGATCCCCTCCATCCTGAACGCGCCCGGCCCGGTCCTGCTCACCTCCAACAAGGCCGCAGGCGACGCCTACACCGCCACCATCGACGCGCGCGGCCAGGTCGGGCGGACGTGGTCGATGGATCCCCAGCAGATCGCCCACGCCGAACGGGAGATGTGGTGGAACCCCCTCGCCGACGCCAAGACCCTCGACGGCGCGGGCCGACTCGCCGGGCACTTCCTCGCCGCGAGCGTGGACGCCAGCCAGCAGGGCGACTTCTGGTCCAAGGCGGGCAGCAACATCCTCTCCCAGCTCTTCCTCGCCGCAGCTCTGGATGACCGGCCGATCACCGACGTAATGCAGTGGCTCGCGTTCCCCGCCGACCGCACCCCGCTCGACATCCTCCGTGACCACGGGTTCGCCGCCGTCGCCGCGCAGTTGAAGGGCACCGTGGAGGGGCCACCGGAGACGAGGGACGGCATCTACGAGACGGCCCGCCAGTACGCCGCCGCCCTCCTCAACAGCGAGATCGCCGCCTGGGTCACCCCGCAGAAGGACATCCCCGAATTCCGACCGTCCGAGTTCGTCACGTCCACCGACACGCTGTACCTGCTGTCGAAGGACGGCGGTGGCGGCGCCAGTGCGCTGATCGCGGCGTGCGCGGACTCGGTCATGCGGGCCGCGACCGCCCAGGCCGAACGCGCCGGCGGACGCCTCGACCCGCCGATGCTGGCGATCCTCGACGAGGCCGCCAACGTCTGCAAAATCAGCGACTTGCCGGACCTGTACTCCCACCTCGGCAGCCGCGGGATCATCCCGATCACCATCCTCCAGTCCTACCGCCAGGGCCAGAAAGTCTGGGGGGACGCCGGCATGGACGCCATGTGGTCCGCATCGACCGTGAAGGTCATCGGCTCCGGTATCGACGACCCGGACTTCGCCGACAAGCTCTCCCGGCTGATCGGCGACCACGACGTGGAGACCACCTCCACTTCCCACTCCGAATCCGGCAAGTCGACCTCCGTGTCGATGCGGCAGGAGCGGATCCTGCCCGCCGACGCGATCCGCGCCTTGCCCAAGGGCACCGCGCTCTGCTTCGCCACCGGCATGCGCGCCGCCATGCTCGACCTGCGCCCCTGGTACCTGGAGCCCGGCGCCGACGAGCTGTCCGCCGCCTCCGCCCGCGCGTCGAAGGCCATCACCGCCCGCGCGATCGCCAAGCACGCGCCCCAACAGGGCGACTACGGCACAGCCGCCTAACCGGGCTGCGCCACATCCCCGGATCGCGCCCACCGCACCCCGACCCTCCGGAGCACCATGGCTCTGACCGACCACCACGACGTCTTCATCGGCTCGACCGGCGACGGATGGACCTTCCTCGTCCTCAACCGCCCTCTCCGCAACGCCGCCCGCATCCTGACCGGCGCGGGATTCACCGCCCGCGAGCACCAGGGCCGCACCCTCTACCTCCTGCCGCCCGAGACCGCCGAGGACGCGCACGAGCGCGCCGGTGTCGCGGCATACGGGCTCATGGCCCACACCCTGGACCTCGTCGACCTGGCCTGGACCACGCGCCAGCACGGCGCAAGCCCGGCTTCCCAGCCCGACGTGACCATCCGCTTCACCGACCACGCGGTCACCGCGAGCGCGGCCACGGGCCAGGCCGACGCCGTCCTCGTCCAGTACGGCTTCATACCAGCGGGGGCGAAGCGGCAGTACGCGCTGCCATCCGGACTCGGTGAGCGCGATGCCCTCAGCGCTGTTGTCCGCGCCGAGGCCCACCTCTACGCCGACGGCATCAGCGTGCGCATCGACCTCGGCATCGCGACCTGGCAGGACATCCCGCCGACGCCATCCCGCCCCGGTGCCGCCCTCGCACCGCCGCCCACCACACAGGTTAAGCGGCGCAGCCGCTGACCACCGTCCGCCTTCCCCGGAGCACTGCACCATGCGCCAGATCGACCTGCAAGCCGAGATCGCCCGACTGCGGCAACTCGGCAGCGACTTCGAGGACTTGCACAGCGAGATCCGCTCGCTCGCCCCGACACCCGGCACCGACGCCCGGCAGCAGCTCACGGCGAAGATCGTGGACACGAACGAGCTGGTCCAACAGGCCATGTTCCGCCTCGCCGCCCTCGACGGCAGCCAGTACACCGCCATACCCGGCAGCCGCCCGGCTCTGGAACTACTCGCCTCCGTCGTCTTGGCCGCCAGTCTCGCCGCATCCGACCTGGCCTGCACGCTGGAGGCCAACCCGCTGGAGGGCGCCCCATTCCCGGGCCCCCGGGCGCCCCGTTCTCCAGCTCGCCGGCCGATGACGCAGCTGTGCGCACGGCGCGGCACGCGGAGGCGGTCCCCGCCATGGCGGAGCACCTCGCGAACGCCGCCCACCAGCTCGACCTGGCCTACACCGGCTGCTACTACCTCGCCAGCGGCATCACCCGGGACCTGAAGCAGCACGCCGAACAGAACCAGGCGGCACCCGTTACGTGATCAGCCGGTACGGCGTACTCAAGGCCATCGACAAGGACCGGGCCACCGTGAACGTCACCACCCTCAACGCCCTGATCAAGCGAGGACTCGTCGAGGTGGACACCACGACATCCCTGCACCAGGGTCAGCGCCTTGACGTCACCGCCGAAGGCCAGCGTGCCCTCGCCCAACACAAGCCCGCCACGGCCCCCGCCCGAACAGCGGCCGTGACGCCTCCTGCGACCAAGCAGGCCGCCGTGGGACGCACGCGATGACCGACTTCGCCCCGACGGACCGCGTCCTGGTCAGCCCCCGTCTACCTGGCCGGCCCCGGCAACTCCACCACGGTCACCCGCCCGCCGCATGCAGCGGGCTGGGGTGAGGCGCGCACGTTACCTGGTGACTGTCCGAAGCGCTCCGTCTCTTCCCCACCACTGGACTCCCCTGTGCCCGAACCCCGCCCCGACCCCGGCCTGCACCGCACGCAGCGGACCGGCCGTGACCGTACCGATGACGATGTCCTCGTCGCCCCTGGCTACCTCGCCGGCAGTGCCTATTGCGGTGACGACGCCTTCGTCCCGCTGACCCATCACTACTGGCACGACATGAGTGACGAGATGGGCAACTTCTACGTCACGACCATGGGCAGCCAACTCCGCGTCGCCTACGTCCCGGAAGCATCCGAACTGATGCCGGACGCCACCGCGTTGTGGCAGATCCGCTGCCGCACGGATCTGCACGCCCCACCGACGTGGACCGCGGCCTTCACCGACGAGACCCCGCCCGAGATCGTCGCCGCCGTCACCGCCGCCCTGGACGCCGACGTCACCGCGGGACGATGGGACGACGAGCCCTACCGCGAGCGCGATGACCATCCGGAGATGGTGTGGGAGGTCCTGCGCGGCGCCCGCTGGCAGATCACCGTGGACGGCTGGCACATCACCGCGACCTCGCCCGACCGGCTGGCCCGCCTGGAATACCGCCCTCCCTCCTCGTTCGGCGGGCACACAGTGGCCCGAGACGAGGCGTGGCGCGCGAGGATCCTTGCCGCCCCGGATGCGCGGCGGGCGCTGTGGGAGGCCGACTTCCACAGCGCCACCCCCGCCCATCTGGTCGCGGCCTTCGCCACGGCTCTGGCCGATCCGGCGCCGGTCTCCCGTGAACGCGCCTGCGTGCCGCGCGAGTGCCACGCCCACCTGCGCCCGCTGAAGCCGGACGCCCCCGCGGCGCCCCGGGCCGCGGCGGTGCCCACGCCGCGGGACCTCGCCCGTGCCCGGGCGGCTCGCGGTCCTGCACTGGCGACCGTCAGCGTTCCGCGCTGGTCAACCACGACACGGCCGCCCGCCATTGCTGCTCCCGCCATCAAGCCGGGCCCGCGCCGCTGAACATCCCCGCCGGGATCCAGCGCGACACAGCCGCCGAAGGCCACCGCGCTCGCCTGCCACCAGCCCGCAACCAACCCCGCCACACGCGCCTCCTCGCCGCCTCCTACGCCAACGGCACCACCCGGCCGCGGGTACGAGCCAGCAACCATCAGCAGCGCTACCCCCGTCCCGCCGGCCGAGCACGCCGCCGAAGGCCACAGCCCTATGGCGCTGACTGCCCGCGCCCCATTGGGGTCGCCTCCCGGTAGCCGCCCGCACGGCGAACGGCTGCCGCCCTACTGATCCCCCTTCCGGAGTTTTACCTGTGCGCAACTCCCCTTCTGACACCGAGGTGTTGTCGGTCTCCGCCGCGGACGGCACTCGCCTGTCCGTCTACCGCGACACCCCTGTGCGCCCGCGTCCCGGCGGCACGACGGTCGTGCTGGTGCACGGCGCGTCCGTCACCGCCGACCTGTGGCGCGTCCACGCCCGGCACCTGACCAGCCTGGGCTTGACCGTCGTGCGCTACGACCAGCGCGCGCACGGTCACACCCCGCGCGGCCAGGCACCGATGACGATCCGGCAGCTCGCCGACGACCTGCACCAGATCCTGACCCACCTCGTCCCCGCCGGGCCGTTGGTGCTCGCCGGCCATTCCCTGGGCGCCCTCGTCCTGCAGGAACTCGCCGCCCTACACCCCCAACACCAGCCCCGTGTACGGGGCATGGTGCTGCTGTCGGCCACCGCACGCGGGGCGAGCGTGCTGCCCGGCCGCAGCCCGCGTGCCCTGCTTCTGGCCGCCGGACGCAGCCTGTTCGCCCTGACCTGCACCCACGCGTCCCAGGCCGTGGACCTCGTGCGGCACCGGCTGCCCGCCACACACCCCTACAGCCTCGCGCCCCACCCCGACCGGCCGGCCGACGGGCCACCGCCGTGCCGCCACGGCATCCGCCACACCCACACCCGCGATCTCGCCGACCTGTGGCAGTGCCTGCGCCGCTACCAGCCGCGCAACGCCACCGTGCTCAGCCAGTTCGGCGACCGGCTGCTGCTGATGGCCGGCGCGGACGACCGGCACATCCCCGCCGCCCACACCAAGCAACTGGCCGCCCAACTCCCGGCCGCCCGCCTGGAAATCCTCCCCCGCACCACGCACGCGCTGCCCATCCGCCACCCCGAGCTCATCAGCAACCGCATCGCCCGCCTCGCCGCCGAACCCAGCCCCCACCCTCCTCACCCCCAGGACCGATCATTTCCGAACTCCCTGCCTTCCGGGCAATTTCACTAGGCGCCGGTATCCAGTCCAGCGCCATGCTCGCCCTCTCCGCACAAGGCATACTCCCGAAGGTCGACTACGCAATTTTCGCCGACACGGGCTGGGAACCGAGAGCCGTTTATTCCCATCTCGACCGGCTGGACCGAGAAATAGCCAGACCCGCAGGCATACCTATTCTCCGCGTATCGTCCGGACACATACGCAAGGATGCCCTGGACCCCGACCACAGGTTTGCGTCAATGCCGCTCTACGTCCTGAACAAGGACGGAAATCCGGGCATGACCAGGCGCCAATGTACCGGAGAATATAAAATTAAGCCGATCAAGAAAAAGGTCCGCGAAATACTCGGCTACCCCTATCCGACACGCATCCCCAAGAGCGTCTTCGTCGAGCAGTGGGTCGGCATCTCCACCGACGAATTCCACCGGGCCAAGGACGCCGACGTCAAGTACATGCGCAACCGGCACCCGCTCATCGACATGGGCTGGTCACGGTCCGACTGCATCCGCTACCTGACGTCGCTCGGCCTGGCAGACACCCCGAAATCGAGCTGCCTCGGGTGCCCTTTCCACGGAAACGCCCAATGGCGCAACATCCGCGACAACTCCCCAGAGGAATGGGAGGACGTAGTGGAGTTCGATATGGCCATCCGCAAGGGAAATGCCCGCGCCAACGCCACCGGCAACAGGCTGCTCGGCGAAGCGTTTCTCCACCGCTCCCGTGTCCCTCTCAGCGAAGCTCCCATCGATCACGTCACCGCCGCCGAATGGGCGGCGATGCAGCAAGAACTCACCGCCAGCGGACCGGACCTGGAGGAGTTGGAGCAAGGAGTCGTCGACGGCTGTTCCCCGTGGGCCTGCCGCGGTGAAGTCGCGCCAGTGCAGGACGACTTCGGACTGGCCTCTTGACCATCCTGGACCTGTTTGCAGGACCGGGGGGATGGAGCCACTCACTTAACGTCCTCGGCGTACGGGACGTGGGCCTGGAATGGGACGAGTGGGCCTGCAAAACCCGTGCAGCCGCAGGGCAGTTGACCATTCGCACCGACGTAGCGCTGTACCCCGTCTGGCCCTTCCTCGGCAAGACCGCCGGGCTCATAGCGAGCCCGCCCTGCCAGGCATGGTCCATGGCCGGCAAGCGCCTCGGCCTGGTGGACCAGCCACTGGTCCACCAAGCCGTCGCCGACCTCGCCACCGGCCGCGACACCCGCGGGCACCTCCTGGCTGCCTGCCGTGACGAGCGCTCCCTGCTGGCAGCCGAGCCGATGCGCTACCTGCACGCCCTCAACACGGTCGGCGAACCGGAATGGGTGGCCATGGAGGAGGTCCCCGACGTCCTGCCGCTGTGGCGCCAGTACGCGGCCATCCTGCGCACCTGGGGCTTCTCGGTATGGGCCGGCATCCTGAACGCTGCCGACTACGGGGTTCCGCAGACCCGCAGACGGGCAATCCTGCTCGCCTCCCGCACCCGCACCGCCGAACCGCCCCCTCCCACCCACGCCAAGACCACCGAACCGGACAGCCTGTTCGGGCCGGGCCGCAAGCGGTGGGTGTCCATGGCCGACGCCCTCGGCTGGGGCGCCACCGACCGCCCCGTCCCCACCGTCTGCGCAGGCGGCGGCCCCGGAGGCGGGCCCGAGCCGTTCCCCTCCGGCTCACGCAAGACCCTCACCGACGCCCGCGACCGCGGCACCTGGACACCACGGCCCGGCTCGGGGGTCGTCCTGCAATCCCGCCGTGAAGGTGCCGGTCGGGCACGGCGGCACGGGACCCGGGAGAAGCGCTCGGTAGTCGCCCCGGCACTGGCCTTCACCGCCGAGGAGCACCGCTGGTCCTGGTCGCTGCGCAGCAACAACCAGGCGAACGCCACGGTCCGCAGCCTGAACGAGCCCGCCGGCACCTTGTTCTTCGGCCACCGTGCCAACGAATGCACCTGGGTCGCCGAACCCGCGCACGACTCGGACGGCAACGTCCCGGCGCCGGATCCGATCCGGATCACGGCCCAGGAAGCCGGCGTCCTGCAGTCCTTCCCCGCCGACTACCCGTGGCAGGGCAACAAGGGCCAGCAGTTCTCCCAGATCGGCAATGCCGTGCCGCCCCGGCTCGCCGCGCACCTTCTGGCCCCGCATCTCGGCAAGACCCTCACCCCCGACGACTTCACCCTGGCTGTCTGATGCCCCACCCAACCGACGGGTACGAGGACGACGACCTGGACGACCTGCCGCCGCCGCAGCCCGTGCACTACGCCGAGCAGGCCCTGCTCGGCGCACTCCTCCTCCACCCGCGCCGACTCGCCGAGATCGGCGCCCTGGACGCGGAACACTTCGACAACTACGCCCACGGCACCGTGTTCGCGGCGATCCGCACCGTGCCGGCGCCCGACCCGGAGCAGCACCTCACAGACCCGGCCTGGCTGAACACCGTCCTGGACAGCGCGCGACCGGAGGCTCCGGGACTGACCGCCTCCTATCTCCACACCCTGATTCAGGTCTGCCCCTGGCCCAAGCACGCGGCAACGTACGCACGGATGATCCGCGCCGACCACGCCCGCCGGACGCTGGGCGCCCACGCCGAACGGCTGGCCCTGGCCACGACCGATGCCACGCTGCCGAACCCGGCCGCCACCACCCTCGCCCAGGCCGACACCCTCGCCCGGTTCCTGGAGGACCTCGCCGGACAGTTCGCCCCGCACCCCGGCTCTCTGCCCCGCACGCCGCTGCCACCTGAGCCCCCGCGGGACACCGGTGAGGAAGCCCTGGACGAGGAACAGTTCCTCCTCGCGAGCGCGACGGCGCACCCCGCAGAGCTGAAGGAGATGCGCTGGCTGCTGCCCGAGGACTTCGCCCTGCCCCTGCACGGCGCCCTCTGGCAGTGCCTGACCGCCCTCACCCACCGCGGCGACCCGGTCGACCCGGTCACGGTCATGTGGGAGGCCCAGCACCGCGGCCTCCTGAACGCCAACGTCGCGCCCGCCGACCTGATGGCCCTGGTCTCCACTCCCGTCGGCTCGCCGGAGTACTGGGGCGAGAAGGTCGTCGAGCGCGCCCTGCTCGCCCGCGCCCGCGTCGTCGCCACCCGGATCACGGCCTACACCGACGATCCGGCCAACACTCCCCACCAGCTGATCACCGGCAGCCGCCGCGCACTGGCCGACCTCCACGCGCTGCGCACCCGCTGGAAGTACGCCAGCACGCCGGCACCAACGATCAGCCCCGCGCGTACCAGGGCCTCGGCGCCACCGCGGGCTGGCCCGCCGCGAACAACGGCTCCGTCCGCCTCGCGCATCTCCCGCTGACTGACACCGACCGCCTGTGGCCGGACCACCCTCAGGTCCCGTACACAGGCCGAATTGAGCGACGCCCCTTGACGACCCCCGCGATCGACGCGCACGTCCGTCTCGACACCCACCCCGTCCATTCCAGTGCCGTGACCGCCACCCTCGCCGGCACGCGACACCGCACCGCGCACGCGCTTCTGGCTGCCCGCGGATTCGAAGCCGTCGACGAGCACACGCTGGTCCTGGCCCGCATCGACCACGAGGAGTCCTACTGGGCGGAGAACGCCGCCCAGGCGCTGACCGTCGAAGGCATCACCACCGAGATCACGCCCCGGCTCCGCGAAGCCATCGACGAGGAATGGACATGGGCCAACTACCCCATGCACTGGTGCACTCGCGAGGAAATCCGGGAGGTCTCCAACGAAGCCCAGAAGATCTATGACGACATCCGCCACGGCCGCCTCGTCGTCCATGCCCACGCCGACGACAGCGGAACCACCGTCGCGGTCGGCACCTACCGCGACGGCAAGAGCGTCTACCTCCACGGCGAGAACCACCTGCGGCAGATCTCAGACTCCTTCGACTCACCCGCCCAGGCCCTCGCAGCCTTCGAACGCCTCCATGGCGAAACCATGCGCCCCGGCCCCGCACCCATGACCGACACCGAACGCCAGACCGCCGAAGCCCGCAGCACGCTTGGCACACCGGCATCTGCAAAGCCCGAACAGCCCGTCCAGCGAACGGAAACGGTTCCCGCCTACGCCGCCGACCCCGGCGACCCCGGCGACCACGACGCCATCCTCGATCGATTCCTCGACGAGTACGGCGACTGGGAGAAGTGGCGCACCTGGTCCGACGACACCACCCACGCGATCCACGAATCCCAGACCCTGCGCATCGAGCGCGTCCACGAAGCCCACCCTCGCGAGACCGCCTGGACCGTGGCCGCGTACGAGACGCCCGTCTCCGACCGGATGTGGCACCTCACCGCGACCGGCACCACCCCCGCCCCCGTGCTCCAGACCCTGCTACACATCCTCGCCGAAGGCGACGCGTGGGACACCGCCATCGGAAGCCCTGTCGACGAGAAGACCGTCACCGCCGCCGCGAAGCCCCTCACCGACGCCGGATGGAAGCACACCGTCGACGGACGCTGGATTCGCTGGACGAACCTGTCCGAGGACGTCGGCATCCAGTTCGACGCCTTCGCCGCCCAGAAGCTGAACAGCCCTCTCGCCACCTGGACCGTCTGGGCCGGCCCCAGCATCGACCACCCCACCTGGACCATCACGGCATCCCCCTACACCCCCAGCTCGCTGTTGGCCGACCTCGCCGAGAACCTCGCCCACGGAACCGGCACCCGCCAAACCAACGCCGCACCGCGCGATCGCCGCGCACGCCTCGGCACCACGCCACCGGCTATGCGGCCGGCAACGGCCGGCCACACGAGCGGCCGAACTCTCTGACTGAGCGCCAGCGAGACACAAGCCGTGACAGTGCCGACGACCATCTCTGGCCGTCGGCACTGCAACTTTTCCGGCCTAGTCGCCGAAGATGCTCTCCCACACCTTCTGGGTCAGCGAGCGAGCGACTTCCGGCCGCGACGACGAGTTCGTCGCCGTGGTCCTCAAGGGGTACACAGGCATGCGCTGGGGCGAAATCGTCGGTCTGGAGGCGGAATTCGCCAGCCCCTGCTCCATCCGCGTCGAGTGGCAACTGTACGAACTCGACACGGGTCAGCTGGTGCGCTGTCCGCCCATGGACGACAGCTACCGCACCATCGACGCGATGGACTGGCTGTCAGCCCTGGTCGCCAACCACGTCGCCCGCACGAAGCTGACAGCCTGCCCGTGCCACGGCAAGATCTACGTCTTCCGGGGGCAAGGCGTGGCCCGCGCCGGTGGCCACCAAGGCGGCGAAGCTCATCGACGTCGCACGCCGCCGAAGTCTGCGGGCACGGTGTCCAACGTCCTCAACCACCCCGACCGCGTCACCGAAGCCAAGCGGGTCAGAGTGGAACAGGCCATCGCCGACCTGGGGTTCGTGCGGGGCGGCGCGGTCTCGGAGCACGCAGCCCACTGGCGCCGAAACGGCTTCTCGACCTGGCTGTTCACCCCAGCGGTCTCCGGCTGGTACCCCAAGAAGGCACCGCAGCAGGCCCGCCCCGTACCGCTGCTCGGCGAGCCGTGGCCCGGCATCCCGGCCCGAGGACGCGGCGTCAGTGAGCGTGCCGACGTATGCTGGCTCCCGATCGCCAAGGGCCTCACACCCCACGGCCTCCGCCACACCCACCGGACCGTGATGGAAGACCTCGGCACCGAGAAGGTCCTCATGGACCAACGTATGGGCCACATCGACGGCTCGGTCTCGGCACGCTACGCCCACGTCACCCCCGGTATACGCAAACGCCTCATGCTCGGCCTGACCCAACAGTGGGAGACAGCGCTCGACGCCCGACTGGCCCTGTGTCCGACGTCTCCGGTGCGCGTGCTCAACGATCTCCTGCGCGCACGCGCGTCCATGGTCCAATCCCCTCGCCATCGATCCATACCCTGCTGCCGATCACGATGACTGGGCCCAGCCCGTTCCTCGGTTAACGGCCCCGCCGGACGGGCTCGGGGCCCGACCCGAGACGATAGATTTGGGTGCTTGTTCAACGCCGTGCCACGGTCGCCGGTGACGCTGACGAAGATTGAAGGGAACGTGGGCCGAGTGCACCAGGCAGCCGCCGAGGAAGCCCTCTCGGAGCTGGCCGCCGCTTCCGCGAACTTCGGATTCCTGCTGCCGCTGGAGCCCCTCCTCCTGCTGTACGGTGCGGGTGCCGAGGCCGACGCGCACGCCCGCCCGGACCGATCTCTCGCTCAGGCCCAGCAGTTCGCGGAGGTGCTGACCGCGGAGTCCGCCCGGCTGCTCGGCCCGGAGTCCGTTGACAGCGCGGCCGATGGCCCGGTGCACCGCGCGCTGACCGAACTGCGCCGCTCCAACGACCCCACACCCGGCAGCGAGGCCGGACTGGACGACTGGTCCCGTGCCCGACGTCTCGTACGGCACTGCTTCGACCTGGGCGTGTGGTACTTCCGACTCCGGACCGGAGTGCGTGACGCGCTCTCCTTCGTCCCGCCAGCCGAATGGGACGACGCCCCGGCGAGCTCACCCCGCCAGCAGGTGGCCGTGTGGGAGCCGGTGACCGACCTGGCCACCTGGGTCGCCCTGCTCGACGAGTACGTCCCCGTGCTGCGGCGGACCTTCGATCGGCGTACGCCCGCCGAGACGGCCACCCGCGCATCCCTGAAGGCACGTTCGGCCCTCCTGGAGGCGGAGTGGCGCGTCGCGGAGCTGCTGAGCGAGGCGGGATGGACCGTACGGGATGATTCGGAGACGCCGCACGAGCTACCGGGGCGGGGGGTCGCGATGCGGGGCCCGGCGCAACCGGAGCGGGCGGCGGGACCGAACTACGTGCTCCGCGTCGACGGCCAGCCGGTGGGCACCGTCGAGGTGCGGCCCCGCAGCGAGGACCTGCGCGCGGCGATGGCCCGGACTCGTGAGGCCGGCACCCCGTCGACGGCATCAGCGGGGCGGCGGATGCCCTACATATACGCCACCGACGGCGTCCGGGTGCTGTTCCGGAACGGGGACGACCCCGAGCCGCGCCCCCGGGTGGTCTTCACCTTCCACCAGCCGGATACCGTGGCCCGCTGGCTGCGGGAGGCCATGGCCGATCCACAAGCGCCGACGTTCCAGGGCCGCGTGCGCCACCGCCTTCCGGACCTCATGGATGACGACCACCCCCAGAATTTCCTCCGGTCGTGGCAGTACGAGGCGGTGCGGGCGTTCGAGAGCTCGCTGCGTCAAGGCGAGCGCCGGGCCATGGTCCAGATCGCTGTTGGGGGCGGCCGGACGGTCACGGCCGTCGCCGCAGCCCACCGTCTGCTGCGGCACGCCCGGGCCCGCCGAATCCTCTTCCTGGTCGACCGGGTAGAGCTCGAAATGCAGGCGCTGGCGACCTTCGCGGCGTACTCCGGGCCCGGCGACGATGGCCGGAAGTTCACCGAGTCGTACCGGGTGGAGCGGCTGAGCCCTGACGCCGTGTCGTCCCACGGGGTCATCGTGAGCACCGTGCTGCGGCTCCACAACGCCCTGTCCAGGGGCAATCCGGCGTCCGGAGTCCGCTACCGGCCCGATCTGCCCCCCGAGTCCTTCGACCTCGTCATCGCCGACAACTGCCACCGGTCCGTCTCCCCCCGATGGCGTGCACTGTTCGACTACTTCGACGCCCCGGTGCTCGGCCTGACGGCCACCCCGACGGACCGGGCGCTGGAAGTCTTCCAGGGCAATCTTGTCAGCTCCTACACCTTCGAGGACGCCATCGGCGACGGCCGAGCAGTGGAGGTCACCATCTACCGCATTGCCGGCCTCCCCACACGACCGAAGCGTGCGGCCGACACACTGGAGGAGGAGTTCGACCTCGACGTGGAGGAGCCCCTCGGGCACCGTCGCTCCGTGGTGAGCGGCAAGGCGCTCCACGCCGCACTGACGGCGTTCAAGGAGGGGCTGCCGTCGATGTTCCCTGAGCGGGCGGGGCTCGGTTCCGGGGACGTGGCGCTGCCCAAGACCGTCGTCTACGCGGCAGACGACCGGCATGCGGACGAGGTGGTCGACGCGGTGCGCGCGGTGTTCGGGCAGGGGCCTGGCTTTTGCCAGAAGGTGACGCTCAAAGGCGGATCACCGCACCTGTGGCTCTCGCAGTTCCGTAACACCGTCGAACTGCGGGTCATCGTCGTGGTGGGCCTGCTTACTGGTGCGGACATCGCCCCCGTCGAATGTCTGCTGTTCCTGCGGGACGTCAAATCCTCAAATCGGTACTTCCAGATGCTCGCGGTCGGGACGCGCTCTATCGCGTCGGCGGAACTGCGGGCGGTCACCCCCGGCGCGTCGGCCAAAACCCAGTGCGTGGTCGTGGATCCGGTCGGCGTCACACGACACCATGCCAGTCAATCTTCCACGACGAGGAAGCGGGGGCAGAGGAAGGACGCGGACGAGGCCCCAGCACCGGCCGTCGCCGCCGCAACAGTCGACGACGCCGAGGTCATGGAGCGTTGGCGGTCCTTCCTCCGGGCGGGCAACGACCTGGCGCGGGAGCTGATCACCAGCACAGGGGGCCTAACTGAGGGGGACGTCCGAAGGCTTCGCTCATTGGCCGAGTCTCTGGCGCGGCCGCCGCATGGCCTGACGGCGGAGCGGATCTGGAGCGCGTACGAACGCGCCGGTGTCACTGTGTCGGATCCCCGTCGGCCGCGGGCGCCGAAGGGGCCGGTGGACCTCCTCGCCCTCGTCCGGTACGAAGCGGGCCTGGAGCCGCGCCCGCGCCCCTATCGCGACCAGGTCTTCGACCGGCTCAACGCGTGGATCGACCGCCAGGAGCGCCGGGGACGGTCCTTCGACTCCGACCAGGTCTGGTGGTTGGAGCACATCGCGGACGGCACGGCGGCCGGCGGACACTTCGCCGCCGCATCTCTGGACGCCGTTCCCTTCACCCTCAGGGGTGGCACGTCGGGCTTCCTGTGCGCCTTCGGGGAGCAGGGTGCGGTTCGCCTGCTGGACGAGCTGCGGAGCGTGCTCGCGTGAGCGCGGTACTGCCGTCCGGCTGGACTGAGGTTCCGCTGGGCGAGCTGTTGCGCGAGCCCTTGGCGGCGGGCCGGTCCGGTCAGGCCGTCCCGGGCGGGGTGCCCGTCCTCCGCCTGCCCGCGCTGCGGTCGGCGACAATCGACCTCGCCGAGTCCTGGGAAGGTCCGTGGGCCTCGGCAGCGGAAGCGGAAGCGGCCGACCGTCTGATCCAGCCGGGCGACATCCTGATAAACCGCAACAGCGGGCCTGGGGCACGGACCGGGCGGGCCGCCCTGGTCCGCGAGACTACCGGGCCCACGACGTACCCCGCCTCCATGGTGCGGGCGCGGGTCGACGAGCGGCTGATCGACCCCGAGTACCTGGTGTTGGCGTGGGAGTCCCGCGCCGTGCGCCGCCAGATCGAGTCGTCCGTACGTGAGGGCGCTGGCCTGCATCACATCACGGCACGGGACCTGGAACGAGTTCGGCTGCCGCTGCCCCCACGAGCCGAGCAGGAGCGGATCAAGACCTCCCTCGCCTTCTGGCTCGTCCGGGTCGACGAGGAGGAAGCCGCCGTCCGCGACACGCTGCGGCGGATAGAAGACCTCCGCACCCTCGTGATCGACCACGGCGTCGTTGGCCGCACCACGACCGGACCGCACTCAGACCCGGAGCTCTCCACCCCCGCGCACCGCGCCCCCCTGCCCGCCGTCCCCGTGGGATGGCGGTGGGTCACCCTCGGCGAGCTGGCCGAAGTCGTACGCGGGCCCATGGCGGACAGTCGGCGCGCGGACGAACCGCACGAGGTCGAGGTGGGCTCTCTGCGCCCGGCCGAGTTCCGGGGCGAGCACTGGGCACACGAGCGGATGCCAACGGTGCGGCTGGACGCCCGCACGGCGGAGGCGAACCGGCTGAGCCCCGGGGACGTCCTATTTGTGTTGAGCGGACGGCCCGACAGCCTCGGCCTCGCCCGGGTGTGGGAACAGGGCTCCTCCCACCGCACGTACGTGCCGAACCATCACGTGGCACGGGTCCGCATGGTCGGGGACGCCCTGCACCCCCGACTGCTCGCCCTGTACGCGAACGGGCCCGGCCGACGCCATCTGCTGGGCGCCGCACGGAGGACAGCAGGCCTAGCCTCCCTGGGCCTCGAGCAGCTGCGGCGGACCCCCGTCCTCGTTCCTCCGCTCGACGAACAGGGTTCACTTCTCGCCTCCTTGGAGGCGTGGAACGGCGGACTTACCTCCGTCACGGCCTCGGCTGAGGAAGCCCTGGCGATGGCGGACCGGCTGCGCGATGGCTGCCGGGAGCAGGCCCTCGCGGGAAGGCTGCCCCCCGGCGCCCTGCCGAGCAGCGAGAACGACGTACGACTCGAGGGAGCAGTGACCGTGCCGCCGACGACGCCCGCCCGACGGCCTGTCAACCGACCTTCCGAGGTGGAGCGCCGGGCCGAGCGCCTCTGGTCCTCCTTCCCGCTACTGAGCGACGACGGCCTAACAGCCTTGGAGTACGGCGAGCAGGTGACGTACCTGCTCTTCCTCAAGGCGGCGCAGGAGTTGCGGCACCGGCCCGTCAACCGCGTCGACGTCCTGGGGCACGACGCCTGGGACGAGCTCGCGCTGCGCGAGGGCACGGAACTTACCCAGTACTACGGCGCCCTCCTGAGGGAGCTTGGCGAGCGCGGCGGCGTGGTCGGCCGAATCTTCCACCAGGCCCACAACCGCCTGCGTCACCCAGCGCACCTCCAGAATCTGATCCAACAGGTCGGGGAGGGGCTCTCATGGTGGGACGAACGGCCGGAGTGGCGTGCCCCGGTCTTCGATGCGTTCCTCGCCCGGTGCGCTCAAGACCACCGGACCGCCGCAGGCCAGTACTTCACCCACCGAAAACTGATCGACGCCATCGTTGCGTGCACGCGTCCGACCGTCGAGGACACGATCGTGGACCCATCGGCGGGCACCGGGGGATTCTTGGTGCGGTCCTTCGAACACATCGCCCGACACCTCCCGCCGGGCGTCCCGCCCGGCCAGCGGGAGCGGCTGTCCCACGGTGCGATCCGCGGGACGGAACTGGTAGACGCGACGGCGCGCCTCGCCACCATGAACCTGTTCCTGCACGGCGTCGAGCCCCTCAACGGCGACCCGGCGGCCATCGAGGTGCGGGACTCCCTCGCCTTGAGTCCCGGCCGCCGGGCCACCCTCGTCCTCGCCGATCCGCCACTCGGGCAGCGACGCTCGGCGACCCCGTCCACCGGCGCGCCCGACCTCGACGGCGCCGAGGCGCTCGCCTTCGTCCGGCCGGATTTCTGGGCTGCCACCAGCAACCAGCAGCTCAACTTCCTCCAGCACGTCTACACCCTGCTGGAGATCGGCGGCCGGGCCGCCGTTGTCGTACCGGACGGCGTCCTCTTCATGGCAGGCGCCGGGGAACGGGTACGGAGACAGTTGCTGAAACAGTGCGACGTGCACACCCTGCTCCGCCTCCCCCTCGGCCTCTCCAGAGTCTCTTCAGGGGTCAAGCTCAACGTCCTGTTCTTCGAGAAGTCCACAGCCCGCCCCGACGGATCGCCAGCCACCCGCCGCCTCTGGGTCTACGACGCGCGGACCGGACACGCGACCGTCGCCGATTCCCCCAGCTCCGGTCTCGACGCGTTCGTGGCCGCCTACCGACCCGGGCACCCGCCCGACTCCCGGGCCGCGTCGCCGATGTTCAAGCGCTACTCCGTCGAAGCGCTCCTCGCCAGGCCCAGCGTCAACCTCGACCTCGGCGCCGACCTGCGCGAGGAGGATCCGGGAGACGCCCCAGAGCCGCATCTGATCGCCCAGCAGATCTCCGGGCGGTTGGAGGACGCCTGGCGACGGTTCGCCAGGCTTGCGGAGGAGCTCACGCCGCCGCGCGATGCCCGTACGTTCCGGTCCAGCTGAGGGGGGATCCGATGCAGCTGCTGCAGCTGAGGCTGCCCGACTACCGCGGCCTGCGGGACTTCACCCTCGACCTGGAGAGCGCCGTCGACAAGGGGCAGGCCATAGCCGTACTGATCGGCCCCAACGGAGGCGGGAAGTCCCGGATCCTGCACGCGCTCGCGGAACTCTTCGGGGCTCTCTACCGCTGCGCCCTCGGCCATTCGGGCCGTACGGACTTCGGCTACGAGGTGCGCTACCGGCTCCTCGACACGACCGTCGAGATCGTGCAGCCGTCCGCCGAGGCAGAACCGGTCATGTGGGTGACCGACGCCGCCGGATCGCGCGACGAGACACCGCGTCACGACTGGCTCCACCACCTTCCCGACCACGTCTTCGGGTACCAGGTGCACGGCCGGGTCCCCTGGGGCTCCGAGTTCGAGCGCCACGTGCACTTCGCCGAGGCCGAGCTGGCCGCCTGGCGCGAGCAGTGGACGGAGTCCTGGTTCGCCTGGCAGGACAACCCGGAGAACGAGGACGGGGTGTGGTCGGAGCAGCTGGAGCTGCCGATCGCGTGCCCGCTGTACACCCCGGGGTTCCTGTGCACGCCCGACTGGCTCCCCCTGGTCCTGCTCTCCCTGGCCGCCCAGTGGGCGGATGTCTTCGGCGACTACCTCAAGGAACAGGCCCGGGTGGACGGGGTGGTGTCCGCCACGCTGCACCTGCGCGCCCCCGCGTCGGTGGGGGAGGAGCTGTCGGCCCTGCCGTACTGGGGGCTGGGCGGGCCGCCGCGCGCCCTCTTCGCCGAGGCAGCGGCATCCGGCCGCTTCGGACCGGTGCCGGAATCGGACCCGCTGTACAGCGCCGGCACCCCCGACGACGGGTTCGCCCTCACCATGAGCAGCCCCGAGGACGTGCTCGCCTTCCGTAACCTCTTCGACAGCGACCTGTCAATGTTCGGGCTCCTGTCCACCCTCCAGATGGCCGGCTACCTGACCGCCGACGTGCGCGTCCGCAAGGCGGACGGCGCCGTCGTCCGGGCGGACCAACTGAGCTCCGGCGAACAGCAGATCCTCACCGTCCTGGGTCTACTGCGGCTGCAGCGAGGCCAGGAGTCGCTCTTCCTGCTCGACGAACCCGACGCGCACTTCCACCCCGAGTGGAGCCGGCGCTGGTATTCGTCCGTCCAGAGCATGCTCGGCGATGGACAGCGCTCGCAGTTCATCGCCGCCACCCACGAGCCCCTCCTCATCTCGAACATGCTGCGGCAACAGATCCGGGTGCTCGACACGGACACCGACGGACGGACCAAGGCGCTCGTCCCGGACACCAACCCACGAGGCCAAGGAGCCGGCGGGCTGCTCACCTCGGAACTATTCCGCCTCCCGAGCCAACTCGACGAACACACCCAGGACCTGATCGACACCCAGTACCGCCTCATTCCAGTGGCGGGCGACGACCCCGAGGCCCGCCGGGAACTCCAGGAGGTGACCGACCGGCTCGACGGACTGGGCTTCACTACTGGGCGTCGTGATGCGGTGCTCTCCTCCTTCCTGGCGGAACTGCACCGGCGACGTACGGCACTCATCGAACAGGCCCGGAATGGGACTGTGACGGGCGAGGAGCTCGAAGCGACCGCACGCGTGCTCTTCGGCGAGCACTTCTCCCAGGGGGTCTGATCCCGGTGCGCCACGTAGACACCACCGGACTCACCACGCCGCCGAAGTGGGCGGACCGGGCCGCCAAGGAAATCGAGAAGCTCCAGGAGGACGCGAAGGACGCGGACAAGGAGCTCACATTCCGCGAGTTGTGGCGGGAGGACGCGATCCGCGACCAGTTGATCGCCCTCATGGACAAATGCTGGTACTGCGAGTCCAGGGGCGATCGATGGCCTTACCACGTCGACCACTACCGACCGAAGTCCGCCGTCGCCGGCGAGGCCAAGCACCGCGGGTACTGGTGGCTCGCCTATGACCCCGCCAACTACCGCCTCGCCTGCCATTACTGCAACAGCGGCGGTGCCCGCTACGGCAATCAAAGCGCCGGGCCGGGCAAGGGAGCCCGCTTCCCTCTACTCGGGCAACGCGCGTCCGTGGGCGAAAGCCTAGAGGGCGAACTGCCGGTGCTCCTTGATCCCGTGGTGGCCGAGGACGCCGATCTCGTCGGATTCGACAGGCAGGGCTACGCCCGCCGGAGGCCCGAAAGGCCCTACTCCGACGACGAGGTGGCCCGGGATCTCTGCCGGGTGGACGAGACCATACGCATACTCGCACTCAATGCCGACCGGCTAACTGAGAGAAGGTCCACCTTGATCGACAAGGTGGTGCGACTCGTCCAGCTATACCTCATCCGCAGAGACGACGTCGTTGTGGCGCGGTACGCCCGCAACGAGATCGATGACCTGACACGGACGACCGCCGAGTGGAGTGCAGCGGCAGCGGCAGCCGAACGCTTGGCGCTTCTCGCCTACGGCCGCTCGGTAGACGAGGTGTCTCCTGCAATAGAGGCGGGGGGCGGTGCCACCGAACCCGCGAGCGACGGAACCAAGCCCCCGGCGGCCACGCCGACGGGCCATGGCGTCGACCTACGGGCCCTGGCGGCCGCCTTGCCCCCCGAGGCGTTCTCCGCAGGCGGGATCACGCTGACAGGCCGGGGGAAGATGGGTCCGGTCAGGGCAACGCTGCGGGCGGACGGCATCATCATGTGCTTCCAGCAGCCTTTGGCCACGCCCACGTCCGCGGCGCGGATGGCTGCCGGCGACGAGAAGGCGGATGGGTGGACCTTCTGGTCGTTGACGGTGGACGGCACAACCCGGACGCTCTCCGACCTGCGCGACTCCCTGATCGCCCAGAACGACTGAAGGACACCGCCCGCCACCACGCTCTTCCAAACGGCTTGACCAGCCCGACACCGTCAGAACGAACGTCACTCATCGGAAACGGATCGACCATCACGGCGTCCCACTTCCCTCAAACTCACTCAACGGGCCCCAAGCCGCTGTCTGGCAGCGTCCGCGCCTCATCGCACCGCCTCGTCCCTCATTCGTTGTCAGAGGTACGGGACAAGATCAGCCCACTAGACAACGCCGCACGACGACAAGGAAGCATTTTGGACGACGATTTCATCTTTCGAGGACCGCTCGGGGAGATGGCCGCAGCCGAAGCCGTCCCGGCAGGGTTGAACCCGGCAGACCTCTATGCGGGAGCGATCAGCTGGTGGTCCGCAGCTGTCTCCCCCGCGGTCTCGATCGTCTCCTGGCCCAGTGCCCCGCTGACGGTCTGGATGTCACACGTACATGACGATGCGTCCGACGGGTCCCGGCTCGTCGATGCCCTTCGCCGTCTCCTCGGAGGCTTTGCTCCGCTGGCGACCCACCAGGATGTGACGAACGGACGGATGTATAGCGCAGCAGTGCATTCCACCCGCCGGGCGGAGAACGCCGGTATGGGCACCTCCGCGCTTCTCCTGACCGGTTCTCCTTTCACGGCTGGCCCCGGCAGTTCCTGGAGAAGTCCCCTCCTGGAGAGCCATACGCGCATGGCGTGGGACGGTCGGCACATCATTCCCACGCGGGGCTTCAGGCACCACCGATGCGCCGGGAGATCCACTCCACCACACGTCGGCGCCCTGTGGACTCTCTCCCTCCAGGCGTGGCGCGGCTTTCTGTCCACGGATGCCGCCACCTGGTCACGTGTCCTGCACCTTGCCCAGCGCGGCGGTCCTGCCCGGCGGGCGAGAGCGTCGTCGGACAGTTGGCGACACGACCTGGCAGAGGCATACCGGTGGTCCTTCCACACTCGGCCGTGCCTGACCTACACCCCTCGCGCAGGAGAATTGCTGGACGCGGTCCGTGAGGCGGAGGACAGGTGGGACACGGCTCTGCCCGAAAAGCACGGCGGCTTCTTCCTCCGGGTCGGCGACCACGTCTCCCGCATGGCCGGCGCACTCGCTGCGGCCGAACGCACCGACATCCACGGCATCCACGTCGAGGCCGCATGGTCACTCGCCCGCCGCGCCGTGAAGGACACCTGCCGTCTTGTCTCCATGGACCGCGACATGGTGCATCAGGTCGTCGAGTACGTGGATGACGCCATGCGCCGCGTATCGACGTCAGAAGGCCAAGCCTCTCCCGCCCTCTCGAACACCCCCGAAGGGCAGACCTACGGCGAATACGCCTACGGACTTCGTTCACCAAGCGGCATCAATGCCGTCCGCAAGCTCAAGCAGTGGTACCAGGACTCCTGCCAGATATGCGCCACCACCCTGGTCCTGCCCTCACCCCGCCACCGCTATAGCGAAGCGGCTCACATCCGGGCCAGAGAGGACGGCGGACCCGACCTCACCGAGAACTTGCTGTGCCTCTGCCCGAACTGCCACGTCCGCTTTGACGGCGGAGCATACGTCTTGACCGACGACCTCACGGTCGTCGACACCGTCAAGGACCGCCTGGGAACCAAGCTCAAGCGCCATCAGTGGCACTACATCAATCCCGACCACGTTCGCCACCACCGCCGCCACTGGACCAGCCGCAATCCCGCACCCCTCACGGCCCTGCCCTCTGAACGGCAGAGCAACTGAGACCGCGGTCGGGTCCCCCTCCCAAAATCCGGACCATACCCGGGCCAAGGTTTGCCCGTGTCCCTTCACACAGCACATTCGCACTGGGCAGAGCCATGCAGACGGTGTACCCCAGCAGACGAAGAACTCGCTGGGGGCTGCGCAAGTGGATGAGCATAACCGCTGGGCGCCACGAAACTCTCGGCGACTCTGCTTGACCGGACTACGCATCAGAACGCCTGCCCAGCGGCGCAACAGGCATGACGCTCCATGTCAAGATATCGCCGGTAACGCCCACATCACACAGAACGCGCACACACAAAACCGCAGGTCAAGAGCCCTTTGTGGAGGTTCAAGGATGGCGACGAACCCCACGTGATACGTCGTCGAGAACACGTCGACGGCCCTTCGTGCATCAGTCACCCGCTGGCCCCGGCACTGCCACTCGTCCAGCGGGAGAATCTCGGGGCTTCAGCACCCTGCGAAATCCGGGGCCCATGTCAGGAGGATCGCGCTGGCCTCAGCGAGTGAGGTCCACCTAGGGTCAGTTGGCTGCTTCTCCAGCACCAGGACGGGACGTATTCGACCATATTTCCTTGCCAGTTGGAGCTGATGGGCATAGTCGAGAACCTGCCCGATCCCCAATCGAATCTGCTGATCCTCACTCGCGCCGGTCAAACTCTTTACCTCGGCGATGAAGACGTCATCATTGCGTGACCATCCCGCGTCGAATCGAGGGGCATTGCGAGCGTGCGCGCGGAGTTCGATGTGCTGGCGGGACAGGTGCTCGATGAGTGCCGCGATCGTCGACTCGTGTGCCTCAGTGCCCTTGTCGAGGTGGGCGAGGTCGAGGGTCAGCGCACCAGAATCGTGGTGCCCGACTGTGTGTCGCTGAAGCGGGCCACCCAAGATCCCATCCCCAGTCTGCGGCAGGACGAAGATGTGATCGTCTGCGCCCCGTGCCCTCTGCAATTCTCGGCAACGCGCGGGGTGGCCGACGATAAGGTCTGCGAAGCCATCCCCATCCACGACGCATACGTGGTATCCCCGGTCGCGTTCCCATGCGGCGCGCACGAGCTTCTTGCTGTACTCGCGGTGAGTGTCGGTCACGGCCTGGCTAGCGAGTTCGCCGTGCACGAAGACTGTGATCTTGCGGGAAAAGTCCGGCTTCCAGCTCGCGCCAAGCTTTTGGGAAATGTCCGCGCAGTCCTTTCGGATTACCCATTCGTCATCTATGAGTACTTTGCCCGTGAAACAGAGCGTCTGCCCGCTGAGCGAGTAGACCCAACCATCACAGAGTTTCCCGTCCATGAGACCCCCCTCCGTGTCCTCGCGTGTATCTTGCCGCACTGCCATCCGGCCCCGCTTGGGCGATAGGCAACCATCAGGAGGACGGCGCCACGTCGGGGTGCGTCCCCCTGGGGGGCCAGGTCGACCGTCTTCGTGGCACGGCAATGCCAACTTTCCGTATCGCGCTCAACCCTGGCAGCCCCGCTGGCCTCCCGTGCGCCCCTGCCGACTGCGGCCATACCCTCGATGCACGAACACCAGGCCGGCGTAACGTCGATCGCGCCGCCATGGCGATGAACAGCCTCAGGTTCAACACCTTCCCCTGCCCTATCTGGCAAGAGCCGAGACGACACGCTTGAGATGCCGGGATTATCTCTGACTGAGGCGCGGAATTGTTTCAGGGGAGTTCTTGCGGGGCGTTGACACGGTGGCAATGTGCCGCGTGGAATTTCTACTACCTGGTCACCATCAGAATGGGGCTGGGCTCCCGTAGCCACCGGAGCGACCGTGAACCATCCCTCGCGCCCTCTATCCGACACGCCGGACGGCGGCCTTGACGACACGGCCGAGACGGAGCCTCCATCGACGGCGACCGTCAGCGTCGCCCAGGGAAGGCCCTGCTCAGCCGAGGGGCCGCAGGTGGTCGTGGAGTACGTCGCTGTCGACGGCGAGGACGCTCAGGCTCTGGCCCAGCGCCAAGATGCCGCGATCCGCGAGGTGCTGGAGTGCCTCTACGCCCGCCACGACCCCCCACCGGAAAGCGGACAGAAAGAAGCCGGCAGGCCCAGAACTTCCCACACATAACCAATGGGAGAGGGACACCACATGCCCGCCACCCCACCCGCCCCCCGCTCGTCCTGGTCGCCTCCCGTACCCGGACGCCCTTGGGCCACCGACAGCGTCCCGGACGCCGCGGCGCTTCTGGTGACCGTCCCGGTGGCCTGGCTCGGCCGGACCTCCACGGAGGCCGCCCAGGACGCCACGCTCTCGCTGCCACGGCAGCTGCGCAACGCCAGAGCCGCGCTGCCGCCCGGCTGGGTGATCGTCGCCCACTTCTACGACGTCGAGTCCGGCCGCAAAGAACTGCACGAGCGGGGCAACTCCCTTGCCCACCAGAACTTCAAGATCCCCATCCCGCGCGACGGCAGTGTCGCCGATCTCCTCGAAGAGGCCCAGCGTCCCGATCGCCGCTTCGCGGCCGTCATCTGTGAGTCGATCGAACGCGTCGCCCGGCGCACCTACTTCGGTACGAAGATCGAGTACGAGTTGGAGCAGGCCGGCGTCGCCTTGTGCGCCGCCGACGAGCCGATCATTACCGGTCCCAGGGCCAAGCGCGCCACACCCACCCTCACACGGCGCGTCAAGCAAGCCGTCTCCGAGTGGTACGTGCTGCAGATGCTGGAGTTGTCCTGGGACGGCTTCATCGAGCACGTCTCCCAGGGCTGGAACGTGGGCAAGCCTCCCTACGGCTACCTGGCGGAGAAAGTGCCGCACCCCATCCCGGCTCGCCGAGCCGAGGGCCGTACCAAGCACCGGCTTATCCCCGACCCGCCGCGGGCCTCAGCGGTCACCCATATCTTCCAACTCCGCGGGCTGGACAAGCTCGGCTACGACGCCATCGCCGACCGTCTGAACCTGGACATCGCCGCGTACCCGCCCCCGGAGCCGACCCGCCCCGATGTAGCCCTGGGCCGCTGGAGCGGAGGGGCCGTACGAGAAATCCTGCGCAACCCCAAGTACACGGGCTACCAGGTCTGGAACCGCCGCGCGACGAAGAAGGGCGGCCGCTACAACGACCCCAAGGACTGGGTGTGGTCGCCCCGGCCCGCCCATGAGCCTCTTGTCACCAAGGAACTGTTCGACGCCGTCTCCACTGTGGGCCGCAATCGCCAGGGATCCCGCACCGCCCACGGACGCAACGCTCACCCGGCCACCAAGCGCTCCTACGTCCTGCGGTCGTACGTCTACTGCGACATCTGTGACCGCCGCATGTTCGGCAAGACCCGCCACCAGATCTCCTACTACGTCTGCCAGCCCGACGCGAACCAACATCGTGATCAGCCGTGGTTTCCTGATCACCCCAAGAGCTTGTGGATCCGCGAAGAGATCCTGATCACCTCCATCTCTCGCTTCTTCGCCACCAGGATCTTCGGTCCCGATCGGCGCAGCCACCTCACGGTCGCACTCGAAGTCGCTCGGTCCGCGGATGACGACGGCGAACGCATCGTCCAGGAGCGGGCGACTCTGGAACAGGCGATAAGCGCCATCGGCCAGCTCCAGGCCCGCCTGATCCACACCCTCGCCAACAGCTTCGGCGACGATGAGGTCGACGATCTCGACCCGGATCAAGAGAAGCAGTTCCGTGACGCGATCCGCCAGGAGCACGCCACGCTGGGCGCCCAGCGTGAACAGCTCGCCGAGCAGCTGGCTCACCTGGAATCGCCGAAACAGGCTGTACGCCCGGACAGCGCGGCCTTGCTGGATGCACTCCCGCACCTCGATGTGGACCTTGCCCTGGTCCCAGAGGAGATCCAACGCCGGCTCTACAACGCCTTCGGGTTGGAGGTCCGCTACAGCCGGCCCCGCGAAGAACTGACCTTGCGGGTGACGATCCCGGGCCGCCTGGTTGACGGACTGGTGTCCGCCGCCCGCGAGCCGGAACCATGGAACAAAAGATCGGGCGCCCGCACCGTATTTCCGTTCCCGGAGCACGGAGCAGCAGCTACAGACAAGCACGACCGTCCCGTTTGGGCGTGATGACGCCGACCACCGCACCGCCGGCCCTGCCCAGGACCAGTCCCGCCCACAAGATCGAGCCCACCGGGATCGGCGGGAATGTTGGCCAGTGTCTACACCGCTCTCGCAGAACCTCTCCGGGACCTGCCCGCCGTCAGCCTGCTGGTGATCAGACACCGTCCGTCCGCAGTGTGAGACACCCTGGTCAAACTGGGTTCCGGATCGCGATTCGCGCTGAAGTCGGGGTGCTGCTGCCGAGGGGCGCGGAATATAGCCCCGGATCCCCGGTTGGCCAAACCGGGGATTCTCCGCACCATTAATGGTCCACCGCCACGTCCTGACCCCCAAGAGGCGCCCCAACGACGACAGCCCACAACTCCACATTCCACCGGAACAGCCGCCCGTTGGAGGAGCCGCTACACCCCGGCGTAGCTGAGGCGGAACAGGTACTGGGCGCGCTCCAGGTCCCGCTCGGTACGAAGCTGCACCTCAAGGTCGCCCGTGCCATGGTGGCCGAGTACCGTCACGTCCCGGGTGAAGCCGGGAACAAGGTCGACCTCCTGCGGATCGGCGTTGAGGTAGACGAGCAGCTTGGTCTGCTGCGGCGGACAGACACATGCGAAGTTCCGCAGCCGCTGGTAGGCGCAGTAGGTTTTGCGCTGAAGCCGGGTGATGCCACCCCCGAGGCCGAGCAGAACCTCGTCGACCGCTGCGGCCAACTCCTTCATTGCACTGTCTCGCCTTCGGCCGCTCGCCACCGCAGACGCGCGTCGACAGGCCACACCGGTGGCAGGCGCATGTCCGGTGACGGAGGCCACGGTCTCAAGGCCAATGTGCTCACTGCCGAAAAAGCGGTAGCGGACCAGGTCGATGCTGCGCCGGTGCTCGCGCACGGCATGCACGTCATAGCGGGTGAAGTCGCCAGCCACGCAGATCAGCCTGGGCGCGCTCCACAGCACCTGGGCCGCGACCGCAGCCCCGAGTCGGTCGCGGACCAGGTACCGGAACTCCGCCCGGTGATCCATCAACCAGGACAGGTAGAAGAGTCCCTGGTTGATGACGCCTGCGTCAGTGCCGCGCTTGTACTCAACGATCACGGGCGCCCCATTCTCGTCGATGCCGAGCGAGTCGATCCGGCCGCCGTGGATCGGACCGGTGCCGTATTCGCTCGCCAGGAACCGGACCCCGATCAGCTTCTCCATGTTGCCCTCAACGATGCTCTGCACATCGGCCTCGGCATCAGCAAGACGTGGCATGACCTCCGTCAGGCCGCCTTTCGTGTTGTAAAGCTTCAGGTCCGGCACCGCCCCTCCCGCGCAGCCAGTGTGGCCGACACTCAACCGCAGGAGCTGTCGGATTTATTTCCGGGCACTTCGCAGCCTAGGCTCGAAGACCTCCGGGACCTCGCAATCGATACGAGCGGGACAGAATGGGACATTTCAAGATTGCGGGACATGCGCGGGACCGGGCAGCTAAAACTCAGTCAGATAACCCGCTGCCCTGCGAAGACGTCTGGGAACTGTCCGGCCTCCGGAGCCGTGTGCGCAGGTTCGAATCCTGCCGGGGGCACTCGCCGGTCAGAAACTTGAAAGTGCGATCTGACCAGGGCGGATGCCGACTTGAGAGAGCGGGAGTCAGTCTCACTGACTCCCGCTCTTTCTGGTTGTCTCTCACTGGCCCGCGCACCATCTGCGATATACGCGACACACATCCGACACACTCACGCGCTTCTCACGCGTAGGGCACCCCTGACGACGTCGGGGGGTTGTGCGGAAGTATGGGACATGCCCAAACCGAAGAGCTTCACAGCGTGGTTGAAGACCCAGACCGACCGTGACAGTGGCTTCGGCGACCTCGCCCGCGATGTAGCCAATGATCACGACTGGCCCTCACGGAAGGGGCGGGCGGGCCAGCGCGCCTATCTCGAAGAGTGCGGCGCCATCCCAGCCGCCATAGAGATGTTCGAAGACGCCTGGGCTCGATACGAGGCGGACCAGGCGGCGCTAGGTGACGCCTGAGCCGGTAGCGCGGGCCGACAGGGGTTTCGCTCGCTACACCTCTAGCGCTAGAGCTCGTGCCGTCCTTTTATCTGCGCGCACAGCACTGTCCCGCCCAGGAGATGCGCGCACAGCCTGTCCCAGGAGATGATCGAGGGAGGTCGATGGGTAGTTCAGCCCACACCGAATCGGCTTTCTGTCTCTTGAACACTTTAACCCTGATCGCTTAGGAATAAGAAAGAAGACACCGCGGAGCACCGGTCTTGCATTGGTTGGGTCCTCATACCCTGGCGGCTGATGTACGGGACGCACGTACGAGTGAAGCAGGGACACCATTGGAAGGCACGCCTGTAAACGTCAAACTCTGCCATCTGTGACAAAAGTCGACAGCCTGAAGGATACCTGCCTGAGTAGCGCAGGTGGTGACGGATAGTCTCCACGGCGGATAGCGAGGCTCTCGTGTTTATTACTCGAAATCGAATCGCGCGCATAGTAGGGGTTTGCTGCGCTGCCGCGCTGTTCGTTGGAACAACCGGCTTGGCCAGCGCCGAGACTGTGACGCCAACGCACGACGCCGCGGTGCATTCGGCTAGCAATCCGAGCCCATCCACTACACCGAGCGAAGGGGGCGGGCGTGGCGGCGGGCACATTCCCAACACGAACAACAGCATCCTAGGCTGACAGCCCCAACGCAGACACGACCAAGACCGTGGACTACTGCCCAAGCGCGAGCCCATGGCGGTCGTCTTGCTGGTATGACGTTCCGTGATGAGCTGAGAGCGACCTCAACTGCGCTCTTTGAGGTCGAGTTCGGTGGGCTTTATTGAGGACCGGGGGTGCACCGCGTGTGAAGCGAGCTCCACCATGTCACGGATGGCGTAATTCGGCGCGCTTTACCCAGCTGTTGCGCCCATGATGGCCTTATGGAAGAACCGAATATTGTTCGGCCGCACGAAGATACAAGTGGACGGCTCCGAGACCTTCCCGTAGCGATCGTGATGGCTGCAGGGCTGGTAACCAGCGGCGGCATACTCGCCTGGTTCGGGTTGAAGGATGTTAGCGAAGCACTATCGTTCGCGGGCCGGATAACCGGATTCTCCGCATTGGTCGCCGCCCTAGTGATGTTTCTTGCCGCAGTTACCGCTTTTGACTACTGGGGAGGACGGAGTTTCAGGGCCTCGGGAATATTCGTCCTGGCTGCCGTCCTGCTTGTTCTGATCGCCAACGCTGGACTTTTGGCGATGCAGATAGGGGGGCACGAACTCACTAATTGGCTCATCGCCTGGATTATTCTTATAGCCTGGTCAGGCTGGGCGCTATGGACGCTCCTGCGGCGTGAAAAAATCTGGAAAGATATTCCGGCGCCCCGCACGTTCGCTGTAGGCGCCCTGGTGGCGGCGCTTATAGCGGTCGGCAATTTTGCATACTCACAGGTTTATCTACCATATTCTACCCCTATGCTTGTCTCGGTTTCGGTAGAGTTTGAAAATCCTGTGGCGAACGATTCCACTGGTGGCACTGTGGTGCCGCTGCGTCTGACGCTGAAGAATGGCGGGAAGGTCTCTGCGTACGTCCCCCAGAGTATCTACGTGGTCCGGGGGCGACATGAGGACACGAGCCAGGTGGTGGAAACTCGCAAAAGCTGGCTATACGGCGCATCGAACGGCGTCGTCCGGGAGAATTTCCAGATTAAGGGCTCGGCCGTGATCGAGAATGGCATGATCTTCTATCCCGGTACGGACGCATGGCTGGATCCCGGGGATACTCGAACGGTAGATCGCATTATCCAGCTACCAAAGCATATCAAGTATCAGACCCTCGTGGCTTACGCCGAAGCCATTCTAGTCAGAAAGGATCGAGTATCTCTCGATATTCCCGACATGCAAAAGTCCTGGGATGAATCATCACTTAGGCACATCCGCGATGCTCCAGAATGGGTGAGGGGTGGCGCACCCCGTAGCGTCGATTTCATAAAATGGACGTTCCCACTGCGCGAGGGAAGTTATCTGACTGCAGCGATAACAAGGCGAAAATACCTCACCACGTGGTGGGTGCTGCAGGACCCGAGCATTGCAGTGACCGTCTCCTCCTCAAAAAGAGGAGAGAATATCAGGCCCACTGTGCAAGATATGAACACCCTCCTTGCGCGGTACGGGCTTGAATCGATCGATAGTGGGTTTGCCGAGATGCCAATAGAGGCGCTGATGAAGGGCCGGTGAGGCTTAGAGAATGTCTCATGTGGTGACTCTTCCTGACTGACGAGCACATCACGTGACCGGTGCCTGGGCTACCGTCGGCGTGGTTGCTGCGTGCCGGCGAGGTGC
>NZ_JBSHAF010000014.1:0-5148 GCF_053611365.1 Streptomyces sp. NPDC054813
AGCCCTCACCAACTCTCTGGGGGGGGGGGCGCGGGGGGGCGGCGCAGATAAACTCGGGGGGGGGGGGGGGCGCCCACACCCCCCCCCCCCCCCCCGCTCCATGTTCACGCGTACGAGGGGCCGTTGGTGGCCCCGTCCACGGGTCAGACCTCCACGACGACCGGGAGGATCATCGGCCTGCGGCGATACGTGTCCGAGACCCACTTGCCGAGGGTCCGGCGGATGAGTTGCTGCAGCTGGTGGGGCTCCACCACGCCGTCCTGGGCCGAGCGTTCCAGGATCTCCGAGATCTTCGGGACGACGGCCGCGAACGCCGAGTCGTCGATTCCGGAGCCGCGTGCCTGGATGTGCGGGCCGCCCGTGATCTTGCCGGTGGAGGAGTCGACCACGACGAAGACCGAGATGATGCCCTCGTCGCCGAGGATCTTGCGGTCCTTCAGGGCCGGCTCACCGACGTCGCCGACGGAGAGACCGTCGACGTACACATAACCGGCCTGGACCTTGCCGGAGATCTTGGCCTTGCCCTCGACCAGATCGACGACCACGCCGTCCTCGGCGATGACGATGCGGTCGTGCGGGATGCCCGTCAGGGCGCCGAGTTCGGCGTTGGCACGCAGATGGCGCCATTCGCCGTGGACCGGCATCAGGTTCTTCGGCCGGCAGATGTTGTAGAAGTACAGCAGTTCACCGGCGGAGGCATGGCCGGAAACATGCACCTTGGCGTTGCCCTTGTGGATGACGTCGGCGCCCCAGCGGGTCAGACCGTTGATGACGCGGTAGACCGCGTTCTCGTTTCCTGGGATCAGGGAGGACGCCAGGATGACCGTGTCGCCGTCGACGATGCGGATCTGGTGGTCGCGGTTGGCCATCCGGGACAGGGCGGCCATCGGTTCACCCTGGGAGCCCGTGCAGACCAGGACCACCTGGCTGTCCGGGAGGTCGTCGAGCGTCTTGACGTCGACGACGAGGCCCGGCGGGACCTTGAGGTAGCCGAGATCCCGAGCGATGCCCATGTTGCGGACCATGGAGCGGCCGACGAAGGCGACCCGGCGGCCGTACTCGTGGGCCGCGTCCAGGATCTGCTGGATGCGGTGGACATGGCTGGCGAAGCTCGCCACGATGATCCGCTTGCGCGCTCCGGCGAAGACCTGGCGCAGGACGTTCGAGATGTCGCGCTCGGGCGGGACGAAACCCGGCACCTCGGCGTTGGTCGAGTCGGCCAGAAGAAGGTCGATGCCTTCCTCGCTCAGCCGCGCGAACGCGTGCAGATCCGTCAGCCGGTGGTCCAGCGGGAGCTGGTCCATCTTGAAGTCGCCGGTGTGCACCGCCATGCCGGCCGGGGTGCGGATGGCCACGGCCAGGGCGTCCGGGATGGAGTGGTTGACGGCGACGAACTCGCAGTCGAAGGGGCCGATGCGCTCGCGCTGGCCCTCCGCCACTTCCAGGGTGTACGGGCGGATGCGGTGCTCCTGGAGCTTCGCCTCGATGAGGGCGAGGGTCAGCTTGGAGCCGATGAGCGGGATGTCCGGCTTCTCGCGAAGCAGGAAGGGGACGCCGCCGATGTGGTCTTCGTGGCCGTGGGTGAGGACGATGCCCTCGATGTCGTCGAGGCGGTCCCGGACGGACGTGAAGTCCGGCAGGATCAGGTCGATTCCGGGCTGCTCCTCCTCGGGGAAGAGCACTCCGCAGTCGACGATCAGCAGACGACCGCCGTACTCGAAGACGGTCATGTTTCGGCCGATCTCGCCGAGCCCGCCGAGCGGGGTGACGCGCAGGGCGCCCTCGGGGAGCTGGGGCGGCCGGCCGAGTTCAGGATGCGGATGACTCAAAAGACTCTCCTCACCACGCACGCCACGTACCGGTCGGGCACGTGGCGTGCGTGACGTTCGTGCATAAGCAGTTGTCGTTGTGGGATGCGGGCACCGGTGTCCCGCCGTATTCAGTTGTTAGGCCTTGCTACGCGGACATCCGCGCGAAGTCTGTTGTCAGAGCTGTACCCCGCCGGCAGCAAGATCGATCTTGAGCTGGGCGATCTCCTCGGCCGAACATTCGACCATGGGGGCGCGCAGCGGCCCGGCAGGCAGCCCTTGGAGGGTCAGGGCGGCCTTCGTCGTCATGACGCCCTGGGTGCGGAACATGCCGGTGTAGACCGGGAGCAGCTTCTGGTGGATCTCCGCGGCCTTCTGTACGTCACCGGAGGTGAAGGCGTCGACGAGGGCCCTGAGGTCCGGGGTGACCACATGGCCGACGACCGAGACGAAGCCGACGGCGCCCACGGAGAGCAGCGGCAGGTTGAGCATGTCGTCGCCGGAGTACCAGGCCAGGCCGGACTGGGCGATGGCCCAGCTCGCGCGGCCGAGGTCGCCCTTGGCGTCCTTGTTGGCGACGATCCTCGGGTGCTCGGCGAGGCGGACGAACGTCTCGGTACTGATCGGGACGCCGCTGCGGCCGGGGATGTCGTAGAGGATGACGGGCAGCCCGGTGGCGTCGGCGATGGTGGTGAAGTGCCGGTACAGGCCCTCCTGAGGGGGCTTGTTGTAGTACGGCGTGACGACCAGCAGGCCGTGCGCGCCGTCCCGCTCGGCCTGACGTGCCAGCTCGATGCTGTGGTGGGTGTCGTTGGTGCCGACGCCGGCCACGATGTGGGCGCGGTCGCCGACCGCCTCCAGTACGGCTCGTACCAGGTCCGATTTCTCCGCGTCGCTGGTGGTGGGCGACTCACCGGTGGTGCCGTTGATGATCAGGCCGTCGTTGCCTGCGTCCACCAGGTGGGTAGCGAGCCGCTGCGCGCCGTCGAGGTCGAGCGCGCCGTCCGCCGTGAAGGGCGTGACCATGGCGGTGAGGACCCGCCCGAAGGGGGTCTGCGGAGTGGAGGTCGGAGCCATGGGTTACACGCTACTCGGTGCTCACGGCGCGGTCTGCCCTTGGGGTGCGGGGAAAGTCCGGACAAATGCGGAGCCCGGCACTGCCTGCTCGGGGGTTCAAGCAGTGCCGGGTCCGTTTGATCAGGCTAGATGAACTTCGCTAAATGCCGCAATACGGACACCTCGCCAGGCTGATCCGTACATCTGTGCCGAGCACGACAAGACGCACGACAGATCGCACGCCGAGACGCACCGCAGGACGCACGGCAGAACGGCCCGGTTACGGCGCGACACGGCCGTTGGCGTTGAAGGCGGCGTGGGTGAGCGGCATGAGCCTGGCCCACTCCGCCTCCATCTTCTCGCCGACCATCTCGATCTCCCGCTGCGGGAAGGACGGCACCTTGGCCAGCTCGTGCTGGGTGCGCAGGCCGAGGAAGTGCATCAGCGAGCGGGCGTTGCAGGTGGCGTACATCGAGGAGAAGAGCCCGACGGGCAGCACCGCCCGGGCCACCTCACGCGCGACACCGGCGGCGAGCATCTCCTGGTAGGCCTCGTACGACTCACGGTAGGAGTCCTCCATCACCCGGCCGACGAGCTCCTGCTGGGCCTGGGTGCCCTCGACGAAGACGTACTTGCCGGGGCGGCCTTCCTGGACGAGCTTGCGGGACTCGCCGGGGACGTAGAAGACGGGCTGGAGCTCGCGGTAGCGGCCGCTCTCCTCGTTGTAGGACCACCCCACCCGGTGCCGCATGAACTCGCGGAAGACGAGGATCGGGGCGCTGATGAAGAACGTCATCGAGTTGTGCTCGAAGGGGCTGCCGTGCCGGTCCCGCATCAGGTAGTTGATCAGACCCTTGGAGCGCTCGGGGTCCTTCTTCAGCTCGTCCAGGGACTGCTCGCCGGCGGTGGAGACTCGGGCGGCCCACAGCACGTCGGAGTCGGCCGCGCTGTGCTTGACCAGCTCGACGGTGACATCGCTCCGGAAGCTGGGCTTGAGGTCGTCGGCGGGGGTGTCGGTCACGGCTCGGAGGGTCCTTCCATCACTTCTTTCGGGCGGCGCCCACTCTACGGCCCGGCACCGACATCAGGGCGTTCGGTACCGGGGCGCGACATCTTTGGCCAACTTCGGTGAAGTTCTGTGAATTCGGGGCAACCGGGCACCTATCGCTACGTTCGCTCGTCTGTATCGGTGAGGGCGATTCGTTCGATCCCTTCCCGCAGTTCCAGAGAGGAGACGCCCCCGATGTTCCTCCCCCAGCTACCGCTGGGACGTGCCGCCAGGCGCCAACCCGTACCGTTCGCCTTCATCGCCGAAGCCGACAGATTCCGCAGCAATGTCACTCCCCCGCCCCGTCAGCGGTCGTCCGTGAGTCAGATAGCCGGTCGGTGGCTGTTCGGGCTCACCATCGTCGCCGGGATGGTGGGCTCGCTGGTCCTGGGCATGCCGGCGCTGTCCACGCCGTCCGACAGCGGGACCCAGCAGTCGCAGGCCTCCCAGGGGCACTGACTCTTCCGGCCCCCCACGAGTGGTGAGCGGGAACACGGCCGGATAGCCTCACCGGGCACAGCCCATGCATGGATTGAGTGAGGACCAGTCGTGCCCCTGCCCTTCCTGATGGCCGACCGCACCGATGACGCGGCACTCGACAGCCCCCTGCCCTACGACGACCGGGACCGCTGGCGGCGCCCGTACCGGCCCGGGCCGTGGCGGGTGGGCGGAGCCGCCCTGTGGCTGCTGCTCGCCTCGTTCGTGCTGTTCGCGGCGGTCGCGCTGGCCCTGACCGGCTCGCTCTCCTCCGCCGGCGCGGTCCTCGGCATCGCGCTGCTGATCATCGCCGCCGCCCTGCGGATACTGCGCATGGGCGTGTGGGTGAGCGCACGCGGAGTGCGCCAGATCGGTCTGCTGCAGACCCGGACCGTGCCCTGGAAGCGGGTCGTCTCGGTGCGCACGGCGCAGCAGCCGGTCCGCTGGCTGGGGCTGCCGCGCACGGTGCAGGGTCAGGCCCTGACGCTCGTACGCAAGGACCGCTCCGCGGCCGACACGGAGCCGTTGCTGACCACGCACGGGATGGACTTCCTGGGCCGGGCGTCGGCCTTCGACCGTGCGGCGGACGCGGTGGAGGCGTGGGCGGCGGAGTACGGGCGCGGCTGAGCGGCGTCCGATGGCATACGGCAGGGGGGGGGGGGGGGGGGGCGGGGGGGCGCGGGGGGGGGGGGGGGGGGGGGGGGGGGGCGGGGGGCGCGCCGCGCGCGCGCGCGCGGGGGGGCGGGGGCGCGCGCACGG
>NZ_JBSHAF010000014.1:5158-11450 GCF_053611365.1 Streptomyces sp. NPDC054813
GGGGGGGTGTGTGGTTGTTTTTGGGGGGGGGGGGGGGGGGTGGGGGGGGGGGGGGTGTGGGGGGGGGGGGGGGGGGGGGGGCGGGCTGGGTGGGGGGGGGGGCCGCCCCACACCCCCCCCCCCCCCCCTGCCGTCTGTGCGGGCTGCCGTTCAGGCCTCCACCGGCCTGCCGTCGTGCAGGGCGATGGCGCGCTGCATCGCCTTGCGGGCGCGCGGGGTGTCGCGGGCGTCGTGGTAGGCGACGGCGAGCCGGAACCAGCTGCGCCAGTCGTCGGGGGCGGCCTCGGTCTCGGCCTTGCGCTTGGCGAAGACCTCGTCGGCGGAGTCCCGGTCGATGCGACCGCCGGGGGTGCGCTTCAGTTCGTCCACGGGCAGGCCGCCCTCGGCATCGAGTTCGGCGGCGAGGGCGTTGGCGCGGCGGACGAACTGGGTGTTCTTCCACAGGAACCACACGCCGATGACCGGCAGGATCAGCACCGCCACCCCGAAGGTGACGGTGAGGACCGTGCCGGTCTGGATGAGCATCACGCCCCGGCTGCCGACCAGGACGAAGTAGAAGACCAGGACGGCGGCCGTGAGGGCGTAGGAGAGCTTCGCGCGCATGTCAGAGGTCTCGTATCAGCCCAGGTCCAGGAAGTTTTCCAGGCCGAAGGTCAGGCCCGGAGCGGTGACCACGCGGCGGACGCCGAGCAGGATGCCCGGCATGAAGCTGCTGTGGTGCAGGGAGTCGTGGCGGATGGTGAGGGTCTCACCCTCGCCGCCCAGCAGGACCTCCTGGTGGGCCAGGAGGCCGCGCAGGCGGACGGCGTGGACGGGGATTCCGTCGACGTCGGCGCCGCGTGCGCCGTCCAATGCGGTGACGGTCGCGTCCGGGGCCTGGGCGGTGCCGGCCGCGCGTCGGGCCTCGGCGATGAGCTGGGCGGTGCGGGTGGCGGTGCCGGAGGGGGCGTCGGCCTTGTTCGGGTGGTGGAGCTCGACGACCTCCACCGACTCGAACCAGGGCGCGGCGATCTGCGCGAACTTCATCGTGAGCACGGCGCCGATGGAGAAGTTCGGGGCGATGAGCACGCCGGTCTCCGGGGACTGGTCCAGCCAGCCCGCCAGCTGCGCGAGGCGCTCGTCGGTCCAGCCCGTCGTACCGACGACGGCGTGGATGCCGTGGCGCACACAGAAGTCGAGGTTGCCCATCACCGAGGCGGGCGTGGTCAGTTCGACCGCGACCTGGGCGCCGGACTCGGCCAGCGCCTCCAGCTTGTCGCCCCGGCCGAGGGCGGCGACCAGTTCCATGTCCTCGGCGGTCTCGACCGCCTTGACCGCCTCGGAACCGATACGGCCCCGGGCGCCGAGGACCGCCACGCGCAGCTTGCTCATCTTCTTCGTTCCTTACCGGTGTGTGTCAGGCGACGGCGTCGTGCAGGCGTGCGGCCTGTTTGTCCTTGAGCGGGCCGATGACCGACAGCGACGGGCGCTGTCCCAGGATGTCGCGGGCGACGGAGCGGACCTCGTCCGGGGTCACCGCGGCTATCCGGGCCAGCATGTCGTCGACGGACATCTGCTCGCCCCAGCACAGCTCGCTCTTGCCGATGCGGTTCATCAGCGCGCCGGTGTCCTCCAGGCCGAGCACCGTCGAGCCCTGGAGCTGGCCGACGGCGCGGCCGATCTCCTCGTCCGGCAGCCCGTGTTCGGCGACCTGGTCCAGTTCGTCCCGGCAGATCTTGAGGACGTCGTGGACCTGCGAGGGCCGGCAGCCGGCGTACACGCCGAACAGGCCGCAGTCGGCGAAGCCCGAGGTGTACGAGTACACGCTGTAGGCCAGGCCGCGCTTCTCGCGGACCTCCTGGAAGAGCCGGGAGGACATGCCGCCGCCGAGGGCGGTGTTGAGCACGCCGAGCGCCCAGCGGCGGTCGTCGGTGCGGGGCAGCCCGGGCATGCCGAGGACGACGTGCGCCTGTTCGGTCTTGCGGCCGAGGAGTTCGACGCGGCCGGAGGTGCGGATGGTACGGCTGCCGTCTCGCGGGCCGATGGGGGCCGCCTCGGCGGTCCGGAAGGCGCCGGCCTTCTCGAAGGCCGCGCGGACCTGTCGTACGACCTTGTTGTGGTCGATGTTGCCGGCCGCCGCGACCACCAGGTGGGTGGGGTCGTAGTGCTTCTTGTAGAAGCGGCGGATGCGGTCGGCGGTGAGGGCGTTGACCGTGTCGACCGTGCCGAGGACCGGGCGGCCGAGGGCGTTGTCGCCGAACATGGTGTGCGCGAACAGGTCGTGCACGCAGTCGCCCGGGTCGTCCTCGGTCATGGCGATCTCTTCGAGGATCGCGCCCCGCTCGACGTTGACGTCGTCCTCGAGGATCAGCGAGCCGGTCAGCATGTCGCAGACGACATCTATCGCGAGCGGCAGGTCGGTGTCGAGCACGCGCGCGTAGTAGCACGTGTACTCCTTCGCCGTGAACGCGTTCATCTCGCCGCCGACCGCGTCGATGGCGGAGGAGATGTCGAGGGCGGAGCGCCGCGTGGTGCCCTTGAAGAGCAGGTGCTCCAGGTAGTGCGTGGCGCCGTTCAGGGCCGGGGTCTCGTCGCGGGAGCCGACGTGGGCCCAGATACCGAAGGTCGCGGAGCGCACCGAGGGCAGGGTCTCGGTGACGATACGCAGGCCACCGGGGAGGGTGGTCTTACGGACCGTGCCGATGCCGTTCTCGCCCTTGATCAGGGTTTGGGTACGGGCGACGGCCCGCGCCTCCGAAGAGGTGCGGGCCGTCGTCGTGGAGCTGCTCGACGTCACTTGTCGGTGTCGTCCTTTGCGTCCTCGGAGGAAGCCTCTTCCTCGCCCTCGACCACGGGGATGAGGGAGAGCTTGCCGCGGGAGTCGATCTCGGCGATCTCGACCTGGACCTTCTGGCCCACACCGAGGACGTCCTCGACGTTCTCCACGCGCTTGCCGCCGGCCAGCTTGCGGATCTGCGAGATGTGCAGCAGACCGTCCTTGCCGGGCAGCAGGGAGACGAACGCACCGAAGGTGGTCGTCTTCACGACCGTGCCCAGGTAGCGCTCGCCGACCTCGGGCATCGTCGGGTTGGCGATGCCGTTGATCGTGGCACGGGCGGCCTCGGCGGCCGGGCCGTCGGAGGCGCCGATGTAGATCGTGCCGTCGTCCTCGATGGTGATCTCGGCGCCGGTGTCCTCCTGGATCTGGTTGATCATCTTGCCCTTGGGGCCGATGACCTCACCGATCTTGTCCACGGGGATCTTGACGGTGATGATCCGCGGGGCGTTCGGGGACATCTCGTCCGGCTTGTCGATCGCTTCCATCATCACGTCGAGGATGTGGAGGCGGGCGTCCCGGGCCTGCTTGAGGGCGGCGGCCAGGACGGAGGCCGGGATGCCGTCCAGCTTGGTGTCGAGCTGGAGGGCGGTGACGAACTCCTTGGTGCCGGCGACCTTGAAGTCCATGTCACCGAAGGCGTCCTCCGCACCGAGGATGTCGGTGAGGCTGACGTAGTGCGTCTCGCCGTCGATCTCCTGGGAGATCAGACCCATGGCGATACCGGCGACCGGGGCCTTCAGCGGCACACCGGCGTTCAGCAGCGACATGGTGGAGGCGCAGACCGAGCCCATGGAGGTCGAGCCGTTCGAGCTGAGCGCCTCGGACACCTGGCGGATCGCGTAGGGGAACTCCTCGCGGGTCGGCAGGACCGGGACCAGGGCGCGCTCGGCGAGGGCGCCGTGGCCGATCTCGCGGCGCTTCGGGGAGCCGACGCGGCCGGTCTCGCCGGTGGAGTACGGCGGGAAGTTGTAGTTGTGCATGTAGCGCTTGCGGGTCACCGGGGAAAGGGTGTCCAGCTGCTGCTCCATCCGGAGCATGTTGAGGGTGGTGACGCCCAGGATCTGGGTCTCGCCACGCTCGAACACGGCGGAACCGTGCACGCGCGGGATGGCCTCGACCTCGGCGGCCAGGGTGCGGATGTCGGTGACACCGCGGCCGTCGATGCGCTTCTTCTCCTTGATCACGCGCTCGCGGACCAGCTGCTTGGTCAGCGAGCGGTACGCGGCGGAGATCTCCTTCTCGCGGCCCTCGAACTCCGGGAGCAGCTTCTCGGCGGCCAGACCCTTGACGCGGTCCAGCTCGGCCTCGCGCTCCTGCTTGCCGGCGATGGTCAGCGCGGAGGCGAGCTCCGGGCGGACGGCGGCGGAGAGCGCCTCCAGGATGTCGTCCTGGTAGTCGAGGAAGATCGGGAACTCGCCGGTCGGCTTGGCGGCCTTCGCGGCGAGGTCGGCCTGGGCCTTGCAGAGCACCTTGATGAAGGGCTTCGCGGCGTCCAGACCGGAGGCGACGACCTCCTCGGTCGGCGCCTCGGCGCCGCCCTGGACCAGCTGGATGGTCTTCTCGGTGGCCTCGGCCTCGACCATCATGATCGCGACGTCGCCGTCCTCCAGGACGCGACCGGCGACCACCATGTCGAAGACGGCGTCCTCGAGCTCGGTGTGCGTCGGGAACGCGACCCACTGGCCGTTGATCAGTGCGACGCGGACGCCGCCGATCGGGCCGGAGAAGGGCAGACCGGCCAGCTGGGTGGACGCGGACGCGGCGTTGATCGCGACGACGTCGTACAGGTGGTCGGGGTTGAGCGCCATGATGGTGGCGACGACCTGGATCTCGTTGCGCAGGCCCTTCTTGAAGGACGGGCGCAGCGGGCGGTCGATCAGGCGGCAGGTGAGGATCGCGTCCTCGCTCGGCCGGCCCTCACGGCGGAAGAAGGAACCGGGGATCTTCCCGGCCGCGTACATGCGCTCCTCGACGTCCACCGTGAGGGGGAAGAAGTCGAGCTGGTCCTTGGGGTTCTTGGAGGCGGTGGTGGCCGACAGCACCATGGTGTCGTCGTCCAGGTACGCCACGGCGGAGCCGGCGGCCTGCTTGGCCAGGCGGCCCGTCTCGAAGCGGATGGTGCGGGTGCCGAAGGTGCCGTTGTCGATGACGGCCTCGGCGTAGTGGGTCTCGTTCTCCACTAGCGTTTTCTCCGTTACTTTCGTCTGCGTTACGTCTTTTGTCCCGATCTGCCCGTGTGGCAGGGGGACGGTCCCGGAGAAGCGCGCCGTGCTGTGCGGGCCGGTCTTCGATCGAAGCACCCGGGGCTCGCTTCCCCCCGGGGGCCACTACCGAGGACCGGCGGCGGCTTGGGTGCGCTTCTCCTTGTTCGTTGTCGTGCTGTGTCGTGCGTATTGCGTTGTGCTACCACACTACAAAGCGTGAGTGACACTCCGCACGTTTCCGCACGTACGGCAAAGGGAGCGGTCCCGGGTCTCTCCGGGAACCGCTCCCTTCACGGCGTGTTACTTGGCGCCCGCCGCACCGCGGCGGATGCCCAGGCGGTCGACCAGCGCACGGAAGCGCTGGATGTCCTTCTTCGCCAGGTACTGCAGGAGGCGACGGCGCTGACCGACCAGGATCAGCAGACCACGACGGGAGTGGTGGTCGTGCTTGTGGACCTTGAGGTGCTCCGTCAGGTCGGAGATCCGACGCGACAGCATGGCGACCTGGACCTCGGGGGAGCCGGTGTCGCCCTCCTTGGTACCGAACTCGGTGATGATCTGCTTCTTCGTAGCGGCGTCGAGCGACACGCGTACTCCTCGTAGTCATTGAGTCGCCACCGAGTGCCCCCGGTCTTTGTCTCGGGGGAGCTTCCGTTACTCGGGAGGCGGGGATCCGCTGGGCGCGGCCTCAGGGGTCCACGGGGGACTCCGGGGGTGCGTACACAAACGGCCGTCGACCAGGGTACCAGTGCCGGAGTACGAGAATGTCCCGGACGGTCCCGGACCGTGCGAGAAAGCCGACGGCGGCGCGACCGCCAGTAGTGTGACCGTCACAGGGTACGTACGTCGCCGGGAAGGGGTCGCCGCGGGATGAGCGAGACGGCTGAGGAGATGAAGGCGCGCAAGGAGCGGGAGCGGGACGAGCTCTACGCGCTCGACATCTCGGGTGTCGAGTGGCACTGCGCGCCCGGCACCGAGCAGGACGAGGAGCGGGTCGAGATCGCCTACCTGCCCGAGGGTGCCGTGGCCATGCGGTCGTCGCTCGACCCCGACACCGTGCTGCGGTACACGGAGGCGGAGTGGCGGGCCTTCGTGCTGGGTGCGCGGGACGGTGAGTTCGACCTGGAGCCGAACGAGCGCAACGGCGGCCTGGCCGCCCAGTGACCGACGGCCCGGTTGTGGGGGGGGGGGGGGGGCCGGGGCGGCCGCCCGCGCGCGCCGCGCCCGGCCGCGGCCGCCCGGCCCCGCCGGGCCCCGGCCCCGCCGCGGA
>NZ_JBSHAF010000014.1:11460-12288 GCF_053611365.1 Streptomyces sp. NPDC054813
GGGGGGGCGGGGGGGGCCCCCCCCCACAACCGGGCTCAGCTCTTCCGGGCGCTGCCGACGCCCGACGGCCATGCCCTCGCCGTTCTCCAGGTCGTCGCAGCGCCGCTTCAGCCGCCGCCCCCGAACGCACCCTTTCTGCCCTTTTCTTCTCTGCTTCGCGCTCCGCGTACGGCAGAACTTCCGGGAAGGCTGCGGCTTTTGCCGCGCACTTCTCGCACTCCCCCGCCCCCGCGTGGTCAACTGGTGCCCGAACTGACGGTTCTTGCCCGTTTTGTTCATCGACTGTTGGGCAATACGAAAGCTCTGCACAGGAGTTCAGGGCAGGGTGTGACCAGGCGGACGTCCGTATTGAGACGGACGGGCCTGCCGAGGTTCGGCTCCCGGTGATTAGGCTGGGAGGGGGGCGCGACGTCAGGACCGTGAACAAGACGTCGGTGCCCCGAGGGGGAGAGCCGGTGGATCGGACTACCTCAAACGAATACGGATGCTGAGAACGACACGACATGGTCGTCGCGCCGGCACGGCATGAGGGTGCTCGACCACACCAGGAGGAACTGTGAGCAGCGATCGGGACGGGATCCGCGGGGGCTGGGCCACACCCGGCGAAGACCAGCCCGACGCGGAGTCACTCAACGAGATGACGGGCGAGTTCACGATCGACTACGCGCCGCCCGCCTGGTACACGCAGAACGCGGCGGGCGGCCCGGGAGCGGCCGAGGGGGGCGGGGGGGGCGGGGGGGGCGGGGGGGGGGGGCGGCGCCGGGGGGCGCGGGGTCCCGGGGACGGCGCCCGTGAAGAGCCAACCGCGCCACCCCCCTAGACCGGAAC
>NZ_JBSHAF010000014.1:12298-130406 GCF_053611365.1 Streptomyces sp. NPDC054813
GCCACAACCTCCGCGACCCCGCCCCCCCCCCCGGGACCCCCCCCCCCGCGGGGGGGGCCCGGGGCGGGGCCGCGGCCCCCGGGCGCCCCCCCGGGCCGGGGTCCGGCGGCCGGCCCGGCGGGCCAGGGGCTCCGGGCTCCGCCTCCGGTACGACGCCAGCCGCGCAGCCCCGTTCGCCGTTCCCGCCGGGGGCGCCGATCCCCGGGCTGACTCCCCCGCCGCATGCCCAGCAGGGGGGCGGAACGCCGGGTCCCGGTGGTCCCTTCACTCCCGCGCCGACGTCGGCTCCGGGCGCGCCCTTCACCCCGCCGCCGACGGCAAACCCCGGGGCACCGTTCACCCCGCCGCCCGCCTCGACCCCGGGCGCACCCTTCACACCGCCGGCCACCGCCACGCCCGGTGCGCCGTTCACCCCGTCGCCCACAGCCACGCCGGGCGCGCCCTTCACGCCGCCGCCCGGTTCCGGGCCGGGTGCGCCGTCGGCGGCCGCGCCTGCCGCCGCGCCCGGGGCGCCGTTCACCCCGCCGCCCCCGTCAACGCCCGGAGCTCCGTTCACTCCCGCGCCCGCGTCAACTCCGGGAGCGCCTTTCGCCCCTCCGGCGGCGACACCCGGGGCTCCGTTCACGCCGGCGCCCACCTCGACTCCGGGCGCGCCGTTCACCCCGGCGCCTACCGCCACGCCGGGCGCGCCGTTCACTCCGGCGCGCACCACCACGCCGGGCGCGCCGTTCACTCCGCCTGCCCCGAGCGCAGACGCTGGGGCGCCGGCCGCTCCGCCGGCGCCGGTCGCCGCGCCGTTCACTCCTGCCGCACCGCCCGCGGACGGTGCGGCCGCCGTGCCGAAGCTGCCGGTCGGTTTCGAACCGCAGCGGCCCGCCGCCGAAGAACCGGCGCCGGAGCCCGAGCCGGACAACGGTGACCTGGAGAGCGGGGCGACGATGCGGTTCTCCGCCGGCGCGCTGAAGCGTGACATCGCCGAGGCCGCCGAGCAGGCGGCCGCGGCCAAGGACACGGCGGCCGAGCAGAGCCGCGCCGAGGACGAGGACGAGGTCGGAGCCGACGAGGAGGAGCAGTCGGCGGCCGACGTCATCGCGCTGCTGGTCAACTCCGGCGCCAAGGGCGCGGACGGCTCGCCGCACGTCGACAGCGACGAGACCGGCACCGAGGACGAGGCCCCCCTCGACGACGCGGGCTCCAGCGGTAGCACCGAGACCGGCGAACCCGCCCAGGAACCCGCCCCGGTGGACGACACCGAGACGGACGAGCACCAGGACGCGGTCGCGGACACCGACGACACCGACGAGTACGACGGTGCCGAAGGCGAGGCGCACTCCGCGTCCGACGATGCCGCCGACGCCGTAGCCCCCGAGGGCACCGCCGAGCCCGAGGACGTACCCCCCACGCCGCAGGACGCCGTAGCCGTCGCGCCCGCGCCCCAGAACGCCATAACCGCCGCGCCCGCGCCCCAGGACGCCGTAACCGCCGCGCCCGAGTCGCACGACGCGCCCCCGGCTCCCGAGGCCGCCGCACCGCCCGCCGCCTGGACTCCGCCGCCTACACCGCCGACGCCGCCGGCCGTGGTGCCGCCGCTGCCGCCGTCCTACCAGCCCGCGGCCCCCGCACCGGCCGCCCACTGGCCGGCCCAGTCGGCACCGTCGGAGCCGGCGCCCGGTCAGCCGCAGCCCCCGCAGGTACCCGCGCAGGGTCCCGCGGGCGTGCCCGGGCAACAGCCGGCGTTCCAGCCGCCGCAGGCACCGCAGCCCGCGCCCGCCGCCTGGAACCAGCCCCCGGCCCAGCAGCCGGGCGCCCCCGTGCCGCCGCAGGCGCCGACCGGTTACGGCTTCCCGCAGCCCGCCGCCCAGCCCCCCGTTCCCCCGGCCGAACAGCAGCGGCAGCCCGACGCACCGGGCGGCTACGGCTACCCCGGCGCTCCCGTGCCCCAGGCGCCCGCGCCGGCCGGTTACGGCTTCCCGCAGCCGGCCGCGCAGCCCCCGGCCCCCCCGGCCCCGCCCGGCGCTTACGGCTTCCCGCAGCCCGGCCCGCAGCCGCAGGCCCCCCAGGACCCGCGCGCCGCCCAGCCCGCCCAGCCGCCCGCTCCGGCCCCGTACCCGGAGCAGCCGGACCCGCAGGCGCCGCAGGCCCCCCAGGCCCCGGTCGACCCGCGGGTCGGTGCCGCCTGGCCGCAGCCCATGCAGCACGACCAGCGGCAGATGACCAACCCCGGTGCGGCACCGCTGGGTTACACCGCGGCCGTGGAGCTGTCCTCCGACCGGCTGCTCAACAACAAGAAGCAGAAGGCGAAGAGCGGCCGGCCCGGTGCCGCACCCTCGCGGTTCAAGCTCGGCGGCAAGAAGGAAGAGGCCGAGCGGCAGCGGAAGCTGGACCTGATCCGGACGCCGGTGCTGTCCTGCTACCGGATAGCGGTGATCAGCCTCAAGGGCGGGGTCGGCAAGACCACCACGACCACCGCGCTCGGCTCCACCCTGGCCACCGAGCGCCAGGACAAGATCCTCGCCATCGACGCCAACCCGGACGCCGGCACACTCGGCCGCCGGGTGCGCCGCGAGACCGGGGCCACCATTCGTGACCTGGTCCAGGCGATCCCGCACCTCAATTCCTACATGGACATCCGGCGGTTCACGTCCCAGGCGTCGTCCGGTCTGGAGATCATCGCCAACGACGTCGACCCGGCCGTCTCGACCACGTTCAACGACGAGGACTACCGGCGCGCGATCGACGTGCTGGGCAAGCAGTACCCGATCATCCTCACCGACTCGGGTACCGGTCTGCTCTACAGCGCCATGCGCGGTGTGCTGGACCTCGCGGACCAGCTGATCATCATCTCGACGCCTTCGGTGGACGGTGCGAGCAGCGCCAGTACGACCCTGGACTGGCTGTCCGCACACGGGTACGCCGACCTGGTGTCGAGGTCGATCACGGTGATCTCCGGAGTCCGCGAGACCGGCAAGATGATCAAGGTCGAGGACATCGTGCACCACTTCGAGACGCGCTGCCGGGGGGTCGTGGTCGTGCCCTTCGACGAGCACCTGTCCGCCGGCGCCGAGGTCGACCTCGACATGATGCGGCCGAAGGTGCGCGAGGCGTACTTCAACCTCGCGGCGATGGTCGCGGAGGACTTCGTACGCCACCAGCAGATGCACGGCCTGTGGACCAGCGACGGCAACCCGCCGCCGGTCGCCGCCCCGCCGCTGCCGGGCCACCCGCTGCCGGGCCAGCCGCTGCCCGGCCAGCAGTACGCCCCGCCGCCGGTTCCGGGACAGCAGCCGCCGTACGCGCCGGGACAGCCGTACCCGCAGCAGCCGTATCCGCAGCAGCCGGGACAGCCTCCGCAGCAGGAGCTCTACGGCCGGCCCCAGCCCGGCGCCCAGCCCTATCCGCAGCAGCCGGGCCAGCCGTATCCCCCGCAGGCGGGCCAGCCGTATCCCCCGCAGGCGCAGCAGCAGCCGAAGCCCGGCTACGGCTATCCGCAGCCCGGTGCCCAGCCCCCCGCCGCTCCCCCGGCCCCGCCCGGCGGCTACGGCTTCCCGCAGCAGGGCCAGCCCCAGGAGCCGCCGCAGCCTCCGCAGCAGTAGCAGAAACGCCGAAGGGCGGCCGGTGCCTCACCGCACCGGCCGCCCTTCGGCGTGTGTAGGGATGAACCCTCTGACCGAACCCTCTGGTCAGGCCTCCTCGGCCGCCACCAGCTCACGGCACCTTTTGACGTCCTCGGCCATCTGCTCCAGCAGCGCGTCGAGCGAGTCGAACTTGGCCTGGCCGCGGACGAAGGCCAGGAAGTCGACGGCGACGTGCAGCCCGTACAGGTCGAGGCCGACGCGGTCGATGGCGTACGCCTCCACCGTGCGCTCGGTGCCGTCGAACTGCGGGTTGGTGCCGACGGAGATCGCGGCCGGCATCACCTCGCCCTGGGCGTGCAGATAGCCGGCGTAGACACCGTCGGCCGGGATCGCGGTGTGCGGGAGCGTCTCGACGTTGGCCGTCGGGAAGCCCAGCTCACGGCCGCGCTGGGCGCCGCGCACGACCACGCCCTCCACCCGGTGCGGGCGGCCCAGGATCTCGCGGGCACCCGCCATGTCACCCTCGGCGACCAGGCGCCGGGTCAGGGTCGAGGAGAACGGCTCGCCGCCGCCCGCCTCGCCACGCACGTACAGGTCGACGACCTCGACCTCGAAGTCGTAGACCTTGCCCTGCTCGGTGAGGAACTCGACGTTGCCCGCGGCCTTGTGGCCGAAGCGGAAGTTGGGGCCCTCGACGACGGCCTTGGCGTGCAGCTTGTCCACCAGCACCTTGACCACGAACTCGGCCGGCGACAGCCGCGAGAACTCGGTGGTGAAGGGCAGGATGAGCACCGCGTCCACGCCCAGCTCCGCCATCAGCTCGGCGCGGGTGTGGTGCGGGGCGAGCAGCGGCGGGTGGCTGCCGGGGCGGACGACCTCGCTGGGGTGCGGGTCGAAGGTGACGACGACCGCCGGAATGCCCAGCTCACGGGCGCGGTCCACGGCATGCCGGATGATCAGCTGGTGACCGCGGTGCACCCCGTCATAAGAACCGATGGTGACGACGCTGCGCCCCCAGTCCTCGGGGATGTCCTCCAAGCCACGCCAGCGCTGCACTGTGACCGCTCCTCGAACCTGTGTCCGTTGTCCGTCTTACGCAGGTCTAAGGGTGCCATGTTTGCCGGACCCGTCTCACACCGGCACGGTCGCTGTGACCTGGCGCACGCCTCCGGCGCCTCACGCGGGCACCCGGACACCGGCCAGGTTCCCCAGCATCCGCCGTGTGCTGGGCCCCACCACGGCGGCCCATTCCTCCGGGGTGTCGGTGAGCCAGCGGGCCATCAGGGCGGCGAATCCGGGCACGTGCCGGCCCAGGTCGACCAGTCCGCGGTCGAACCGGGTCGCCCCGTCCGGGGTGCGGACCAGCAGCAGACCGGTGCGCCTGACCAGCTCACGCATCTGCTCGCCGTCGTCCTCGCGCTGTACGGCGGCCGCGTGCAGGAGCGCGTCGAGGACGCCCGGGTCCCGTTCGTGAGCGAGCAGGAACTCCAGCAGCTCCCGGCGCAGTGGGCGCGAGACGGGGGTGCCGGCCGCGCCCAGGACGGTCGCCAGGGCAGCCCGGACCGGCTCGGGGCCGTCCTCGAGCAGTCCGGTGACCAGCGGCAGCAGTACGGCGCGGGCTCCGGCGCCCTGGTCGAGGCGGCGCTCGACGAACCCGGCCACCTGCCCGGCGGTCTCCGGGCGTAGCCCGACGGCCTCGAGGACCAGCTCGGTGACCCGGTGGGCGAGGGCCGGTGTGGTGACGTCGGCGAGGGCGCGCAGCACCTGTCCGGCGCCTGGCCCGCGCAGCCGGGTGCGGAAGGCCTCCAGGACGTCGTCGGGGTGGGTGGCCAGGGCGGGGACCAGGGCGCTCGGCGCGAGCTGCGGGTCGCCGGTGGCGAAGTGCCCCAACGCCTGCGGGAGATGGCGGGCCCGGGTGCGCGGGTCCTGGACCAGCAGGGCGAGGGCGCCCCCGTGCAGGGTGCAGTCGGCGGGGCGCGCGAGCAGGGCGAGCGCGGCGTAGCGGAGCAGTTCACGGTCGGGTTCGCTGCGGACGTGCGGGGCGGCGCGCAGCCCGTGGGCCACGGCGGCCACCCGGCGGGCCGGGCGCTCGTCGTGCGCCCAGCGGTCGACGGCCCGGCACACCGCGGACGGCTCGTCCTCGGCGAGCACGGCGAGCAGTTCGTCGCCCCGTCGGTGCGCGGCGTCGACCAGCACCTCGGTCAGGTCGTCCAGCGCCCGGTGCCGGTGGGTGTGCAGCAACGCCTGCGCCGCGGTCGCCACGGTGGCGTGCGGCATCGCGGGCAACGGCCGCTCGTCGTCGAACCACCGGGTGAGATACGGCTGTACGGCGGTGGGGTCGGCGGCGAGCAGCCGGGCGACGGCGTCCAGGTAGCGCGGGGCCGTGCCCTCGGGGGCCTCAACCGTCGGCCGGGCCCCGAACCGGCCGAGGCCCGCGGTCTCCGGGAGCGGCTCGTCGGCGCGCACCAGCCTCCGCAGCAGGTCGAAGCGTTCGGTGTCGGGCAGGGTGAGCGCGGTCCAGAAGTCCGGCCCGAACTCGGTGGGCGCGGTGCGCTGCCGGCCCACGACCCGGTCGGCGAGCAGCCGTAGCACCCCGGTGTAGGGCGTGGCGTCGGGCAGCCGCAGCAGGGTCTGGGCGAGCAGTCGGGCGGCCCACCAGGAGCCGGGGTCGAGGTCGAGGGCGTGTGCCAGGTCGTTGAGTCGCGGGGCGAGTTGGGCCGGCCCGTACTGGCGGTCGAGGAGCAGCAGCGCCTGGACGACCGGTCCGACCCGGTGGTGCGGGACGGGCAGCGGGTGGGCGCTCTCGGGGGTCCGGGGGCGGTGGACGAGGGCGTGCAGGGCCTCGTCCAGGTCCAGGTGCATGCCCTGGATCCAGTCGGCGAGTTCCTCGTGGGCGAAGCGGTAGCCGCCGCCCGCCGGCACCAGCAGGCCCTCGGTGAGCACGGCGGAGGCCCAGCCGGAGCCGCCGCCGAGGTGGGCGGGGACGGGCCCCCAGGGGAACACCGCCTCGAACGACTCCCGGTCCAGCTCGCCCTGGCCGGGCCCGAGGCTGCGCCGGGCGGCCTCGTGCACCTGGCCGGAGACGCGGGCGGCGAGCCGTCGTACGGCCGTACCGCGCAGGCCGTTCTCGGCGGCCAGCCGGACCGCGATGCGCAGGCACAGCAGGTCGAGGTAGGCGGCGAAGACGTCGTGCCGGTCGATCGGGCCGGCGGCGGGGGCGTCCGGGAGGGCGGCGCGGACCTCGGAGAGCAGGCGCAGGGCGAGGGGGTGACGGGCGTCGCGGTCGGTGAGGGCGCCGTCGGGCACGCCGTAGCGGGAGCGGGCGCGGCAGGCCTCGTCGGGGGTGAGGTCGCTCAGCCGGACGCAGGAGGGGGTACCGGTGCCCCGGTGCAGCAGGTCGGGCGGGAACTCGGCACCGGCCCGCTCCCAGTACTCCTCGCGGCAGGCGACGAGGAGCCGGGCGCCGGTGTCGCGCAGCCATGCGGCGGTGCCCGCGGTCCAGGTGGAGAGCCGGTGGGCCAGGACCGGTGGCATCTCCTCCGGGCCGTCCAGCAGGAGGAGGAGCGGGTGTCCGGCCCGGGTGGCGAGCCGGGCCAGCCGCTCCACGGTGAGTTCGCCCAGGTCGCCCGGGAGTTGGGAGCGGGAGGCGGCGACGATCCGGACCGCGCGCTCCAGGGCGCGGCGGGCCGCGTCGGTGACGGAGTCGTCGGCGTCCTTGAGGTCGGCGCCGCGGAGCCAGAGGGTGGGGGCGGGGTGCGGTCCGCGGTGGCGGCGGGCGGCGAGGGCGGCGAGTTCGGTGGTACGGCCGGTGCCGGGGTCTCCGACGAGTGCCAGGACGGTCCCGTTGGCCTTGTCGGCTCCGGTGTCTTCGGCGAAGGCCGACAGCTCCTTTGCGGTTGCCGCTCGCTCGACGGGCTGAACGGGGTCCGTGTGTTCGCCGGCGAGTGCCATGAAAGGTGGTGGAACGTCTGCGGGTGCGTGGGGGCTGGTCGCGCAGTTCCCCGCGCCCCTTTCGGGCGCTCCAGTGCGGGGCGTTTTGCGGCCGATGTAGCCGGCCAGGGCGCCCGGGGGGCCGTCCTGGTCCACCGATGTGGCTGTCAGTTCCAGGATGCCTGCGAGGTTGAGGTCGGTGCCGTAGGCGGGGACCGTCGCGGCGTTGCGGGTGAGGAGGTCGGCCAGGGGGGTGCTGTCGGGGTGGTGGAGCGAGACGGCGAAGCCCACGTCCCGCTGGCCGGACTGGAGGGCGGTGCCCAGCACGCCGAGGACCGCGCCGGTCTCCGCGTCGAGGACCGGGCCGCCGGCCGCCCCGCCGCCGAGGCGCAGCGCGTCCCGGCCGGCCGTGCCCATCGCCAACTCCAGGGCGTCGTGCAGGAGATGGAAGCGGTCGGTGGCGGTGTACGTCACCTGGGTCGCGGCCAGTACCCGGGCCTCGCGCCAGCGGTCGGCGGCGATCCGTACGTAGGTTCCGACCGGGATCCGCTCCCGTACCGTGATCGGCAGCGGGTCCACGCACAGGCCCTCGGTGTGGATCAGGGCCAGGTCGTGGGCGGGCAGCGGGGTGACCGCGTCCGAGTCGACCACGCAGGTGCGGTCCCCGGCCGCGTGCAGCACGATCCGGGCCAGCCCGTCGACGGCCTCGTGGCTGGTGACCAGGGTGCCGTGGTGGTCGGCGAGGAAGCCGGTGCCACGCGGGCGCCCGGCGAGGTCGCGGACCCGGACCAGCCGGTCGTCGAGCACCGGCCAGGTGTCCTGCCGTGCCTCCCGCGTACCGTCCGCCGTGCGGCGGCCGCTCCCGGTCCGCGGGCCCCGTCCCGCCATGATCGAACCTCCCCGCCCGTCCATCCGTGCCCTTGGGCCCTTGGGCCCTTGGGCTCGACGGTAGGCGCGAAATGATCAGCGGGACAGAGCGGGTGGCGAACGCGCCCCCCTCCGCTCCCCCGGTTCACTCCGAGCGCCTGCTCGGTCGGGTGAATAGCCCGGGACAGGTGGATACACCCTAGGGGTGGGGGAACCGAGGGGGGACCGTGGAGCGGCGGCGGCGCCAGACCCCGTGGTCGCCGCTCCACGGGCACACCGGACGGTTCAGCGGAACACGGCGAGGCTCTTGGCCTTGCCCTTCTGCTCCTCGACGAGCACGAGGAAGCGCCCCTCGGGGTCGAACACGGCGACGGGACCGACGCCGGCGTACTGCTCGGGCATGTCGATCCGCACCCCGTTGGTGAGCAGACCGGCCCGTCTGGCGTCGACGTCCCAGCGCGGGAACGCAGCCGCGGCCGCCTCGGCGACCGGCATCACGGTCAGCTCCTGCTGGAGCTGGTCGAGGGTGCGCGCGGAGTCCAGCTTGTACGGTCCGACGCGCGTCCGGCGCAGCGCCGTGAGGTGGCCGCCGACGCCCAGGTCGGCGCCCAGGTCGCGGGCGAGGGCACGGATGTAGGTGCCGGAGGAGCAGACCACCGAGACGACCAGGTCGAGCACGGGGGTGCCGTCCTCGGCGACGGCGTCCCGGACGTCGTAGACCGTGAACGACGAGACGGTCACCGGCCGGGCCGGGATCTCGAAGTCCTCGCCCTCCCGGGCGCGCTTGTACGACCGGACACCGTCGATCTTGATGGCGCTGACCTTGGACGGCACCTGCATGATGCGGCCGGTCAGCTTGGCGATGCCGGTGTCGACGGCCTCGCGGGTGACCCCGGAGGCGTCGGCGGACGAGGTGATCTCGCCCTCGGCGTCGTCGGTGAGGGTGTTCTGTCCGAGGCGGACGGTCCCCAGGTACTCCTTCTCGGTGAGGGCGAGATGCCCGAGGAGCTTGGTCGCCCGCTCGATGCCGAGGACGAGGACGCCGGTGGCCATCGGGTCGAGGGTGCCGGCGTGCCCGACGCGCCGGGTGCGGGCGATGCCCCGCATCTTGGCGACGACGTCGTGCGAGGTGAAGCCCGACGGCTTGTCGACGATGACAAGGCCGTCGGGCGGGGTGGGCTTGCTGGTCATTCGGTGGCGTCGTCCGTCTCGTCGGCGTCGGCAGCGATGTCCGCCTCGTCGTCGGAACCCGGCTTCTTGTACGGGTCCGCTTCACCGGCGAAGGCAGCGCCCGCGGAGACCTCGCGGACCTTCGCGTCCGAGGCCCGTGCCTTGTCGAGCAGGTCCTCGATGGTCTTCGCAGTGTCCGGAAGGGCGTCCGCGACGAAGGTCAGGGTCGGCGTGAACTTCACCCCGGCCGCCGCGCCGACCGCCGAGCGGAGCACGCCCTTGGCGCTCTCCAGGCCCGTTGCGGCCGCGGCCCGCTCCTCGTCGTCTCCGTACACCGTGTAGAAGACGGTCGCCTCCCTGAGGTCACCCGTGACCCGGGTGTCCGTGATGGTGACGTGGGTGCCGAGCCGCGGGTCCTTGATCCCGCGCTGCAGCTTCTGGGCCACCACCTCTCGGATGAGGTCCGCCAGCCTCTTGGCGCGCGCGTTGTCGGCCACTGGTCCGTCTCCCGTTCTTTCTTCTGTGTCGTTCTCAGGTCTAGTCGTCGTCGCCGTGGAAGCGCCGTCGGACGGACAGCAGCTCCACCTCGGGGCGGGCGGCGACCAGCCGTTCGCACCGGTCGAGCACGTCGGTCAGGTGCACGGCGTCGCCGGAGACCATGGCAAGGCCGATGCCGGCCCTGCGGTGAAGGTCCAGGTGGTCCACCTCGGCCGCGCTCACAGCGAACTTCCGCTGGAGTTCGGCGACGATCGGGCGGACGACGGAGCGCTTCTCCTTCAGCGAATGGATGTCGCCGAGGAGGAGGTCGAAGGACAGAGTCCCCACGTACATGTATGTATCCGGTTCACCCGCCGGTACGGGATCGATGGCCCTGTCAGGAACGGTACCCCGTCCCCGGCGCGGGCTCGACCGACTTTCCCGGCCGCACGCGGCCGGGAAAAGCGCTGGCCGACGGAACCGAAGTCCCGTCGGCCAGCACCAACCGTCGGGTTACACCCGCGGCTTCTCGCGCATCTCGTACGTCGCGATGACGTCGTCGATCTTGATGTCGTTGAAGTTTCCGAGGTTGATACCGCCCTCGAAGCCTTCCCGAATCTCGGTGACGTCGTCCTTGAAGCGGCGCAGACCGTCGATGTTGAGGTTCTCCGCGATGACCTTGCCGTCGCGGACCAGGCGCGCCTTGGTGTTGCGCTTGACCTCGCCGGAGCGGATGAGAACACCCGCGATGTTGCCCAGCTTGGACGACTTGAAGACCTCGCGGATCTCCGCCGTACCGAGCTCGACCTCTTCGTACTCCGGCTTGAGCATGCCCTTGAGGGCCGCCTCGATCTCCTCGATCGCCTGGTAGATGACCGAGTAGTACCGGACGTCCACACCCTCGCGCTCGGCCATCTGCGCCGCACGGCCTGCCGCGCGGACGTTGAAGCCGATCACAATGGCGTCCGAGCCCATCGCCAGGTCGATGTCCGACTCCGTGACCGCACCGACGCCGCGGTGCAGGACGCGGATGTCGACCTCTTCGCCGACGTCCAGCTGGAGCAGGGACGACTCGAGCGCCTCGACGGAACCAGAAGCGTCACCCTTGATGATGAGGTTGAGCTGCTGGACCTCGCCGGCCTTGAGCACCTTGTCCAGGTCCTCGAGGGAGACACGGCGCGTGCGCTTGGCGAAGGCCGCGTTGCGCTCACGGGCGGCACGCTTCTCGGCGATCTGACGGGCCGTACGGTCCTCGTCGACCACCAGGAAGTTGTCGCCGGCACCCGGGACGTTGGTCAGACCCAGGACCTGGACCGGCGTCGCGGGTCCGGCCTCGGCGACGTTGTTGCCGTTGTCGTCGAGCATGGCGCGGACGCGACCGTAGGCGTCGCCCACGACCATCGTGTCGCCGACCCGCAGGGTGCCTCGCTGGACGAGGACCGTCGCCACGGCACCACGGCCGCGGTCGAGGCGGGACTCGATCGAGATGCCCTGCGCGTCCTGGTTCGGGTTGGCCCGCAGGTCGAGCGAGGCGTCGGCCGTCAGGATCACGGCCTCCAGCAGGGAGTCGATGTGCAGACCCTGCTTGGCGGAGATGTCGACGAACATCGTGTCGCCGCCGTACTCCTCGGCCACCAGCCCGTACTCGGTGAGCTGACCGCGCACCTTGGTCGGGTCGGCGCCCTCGACGTCGATCTTGTTGACCGCGACGACGATCGGGACGTCGGCCGCCTTGGCGTGGTTGAGCGCCTCGACCGTCTGCGGCATGACGCCGTCGTTGGCCGCGACGACCAGGATCGCGATGTCGGTCGACTTCGCACCACGGGCACGCATGGCGGTGAACGCCTCGTGACCCGGGGTGTCGATGAAGGTGATCTTGCGCTCTTCGTCGTTGACCTCGGTGGAGACCTGGTAGGCACCGATGTGCTGGGTGATGCCGCCGGCCTCGCCCGCGATGACGTTCGTCTTGCGGATGGCGTCGAGGAGTCGGGTCTTACCGTGGTCGACGTGGCCCATGACGGTGACGACCGGCGGACGGACCACCAGGTCGTCCTCGTCGCCCTCGTCCTCGCCGAACTCGATGTCGAAGGACTCGAGCAGCTCGCGGTCCTCCTCCTCGGGGCTGACGATCTGGACCGTGTAGTTCATCTCGCCGGCGAGGACCTCGAGGGTCGCGTCGGAGACGGACTGCGTGGCCGTGACCATCTCGCCGAGGTTCATCATGACCGCGACGAGGGACGCCGGGTTGGCGTTGATCTTCTCCGCGAAGTCGGTGAGCGACGCGCCGCGGGAGAGACGGATGGTCTCGCCGTTGCCGCGCGGCAGCATCACGCCGCCGACGCTCGGGGCCTGCATGGCCTCGTACTCCTGGCGCCGCTGCCGCTTCGACTTGCGACCACGACGCGCCGGACCGCCGGGACGGCCGAAGGCGCCCTGCGTGCCACCACGGCCGCCGGGACCGCCCGGACGCCCGCCGAAGCCGGGACGACCGCCGCCGCCACCGCCGCCGGGGCCGCCGCCGAAGCCGCCGCCACCGGGGCCACCGCCACCGGGACGACCGGCGAAGCCGCCGCCACCGCCCGGACGGGCGCCGCCACCGCCGCCGCCGGGACGACCGGCGAAGCCGCCGCCGCCACCGGGACGACCGGCGCCGCCGCCGGGACGACCCGCACCGGCGGGACCGCGACCGCCGCCACCGGGGCCGGGACGCGGGCCGGCAGCGGGACGCTGCGGCATCATGCCGGGGTTCGGACGCGGACCCGCGGAGCCGCCGCCGGGACGCGGACCGCCCTGCGGACGGGGCATGCCGGACGGGCTCGGACGGGAACCGCCGGGAGCCTGGGGACGCGGACCGCCGCCCTGGGCGCCGGACGCCTGGGGACGGGGAGCACCGCCGGGACCGCCGGGGCCGGGACGCGCGCCGCCCTGCGGGCGCGGGGCCTGCGGGCGGGCCATGCCGGTGGAGCCACCGGAGGTGAAGGGGTTGTTGCCCGGACGCGGACCGGCCGGACGGGCACCGCCCGGACGGGGGGCGCGCTCACCGGGGCGCTGCCCGCCCTGACCCGGACGGGCCTGGCCCTGCCCCTGACCGGGGGCGGGACGACCGCCGGGGCGCGGGGCGCCCTGACCCGGACGGGGAGCGCCACCGGGACGCTGGCCCTGTGCGGCGGCCGGGCTCTGTGCCGGGGCGGCCGGAGGGGCCGGCGGGGCGGTGAACTCGGGCGCGGCCGGGGCCGGACGCGGAGCGGGCTTCGGGCCCGGACGCGGGCCGGAGGCGGCCGGCGCGGGGGTGACCGGAGCCGGAGCCGCCGGAGCCGAGGGCTCGGCCGGAGCCGAGGCCGCGGGGGCAGGCGCCACAGGGGCCGGCGGCTGTGGGGCGGCCGGACGCGGAGCGCCCGGCTTGGGGGCACCACCCGGGCGTGCCGCCTGCGCCGGAGAGGGCGCGGCGGGCCTGGGGGCAGCCTTGCGCGGGGCGGACTTGCCGTTGCCACCGCCCTGGAAGGCGTCTGTCAGCTTGCGTACAACGGGCGCCTCGATCGTCGAGGACGCCGAACGGACGAATTCACCGAGTTCCTGGAGCTTGGCCATGACGACCTTGCTCTCAACCCCGAACTCCTTGGCGAGTTCGTATACCCGGACCTTAGCCACTTCGCTCCTTTTAGGTCCGGGTGTGTCCGGACCGTCGCTACTTCATGGGCGTACTCATCGCGTGCTCATCGAGTGCTCATCGCAATCTCGACCTACTTCCAACTCGCGGGGTACCAGAGCCGCACGGACGTTCCGTACGACGCTTCTTACGGTGTTACTGCTCGACGTAGGGGCGCAACGCCTTTACGTCCAGCGGACCCGGGACGCGGAGCGCCCGTGGGAGTGCCCGGCGGCGCACCGCCTGGTCCAGACAGACCTGGGCGGGGTGTACATATGCACCCCGGCCGGGCAGCGTACCGCGAGGATCGGGGACACATTCGTCCTCGACCGCCACGATCCGCAGCAGTTCGGTCTTGGCCGCTCGCTGCCTGCACCCCACACAGGTGCGCTCAGGGCATGCGCGGGCACGCGTCCGGCCAGACACCGCTAAGTCTACCTCCCCGCACCGACCTCACCCCATCGGGGCAAAGATCGAACGGCCGTTGTCGTAATCCAAGCGACCTGCGGCTTGGAACTATTCCCCCCGTCCGAGTGAACCCCCGACGAGGGAAAGAGTGATTTATTCGGACACCTGTTCGGTATCCGGCCGGATGTCGATCCGCCAGCCGGTGAGCCGGGCGGCGAGACGGGCGTTCTGTCCCTCTTTGCCGATCGCCAGTGACAGCTGGTAGTCAGGCACGGTCACCCGGGCGGACCGGGCCGCCAGGTCCACGACCTCCACCTTGGAGACCCGGGCCGGCGACAGCGCGTTCGCCACCATCTCGGCCGGGTCGTCCGACCAGTCGACGATGTCGATCTTCTCGCCGTTCAGCTCGCCCATGACATTGCGGACCCGGCCGCCCATGGGGCCGATGCAGGCGCCCTTGGCGTTCAGGCCCGAACGGGTGGAGCGGACCGCGATCTTCGTGCGGTGACCGGCCTCGCGGGCGATGGCGGCGATCTCGACGGACCCGTCGGCGATCTCCGGCACCTCGAGCGCGAAGAGCTTCTTCACCAGTGCCGGGTGGGTGCGGGACAGCGTGACGGAGGGGCCGCGGACGCCCTTGGCCACCCGGACGACGTACGAGCGCAGCCGCATGCCGTGCGGATAGGTCTCGCCGGGTACCTGCTCCTGCACCGGCAGGATGGCCTCCAGCTTGCCGATGTCGACGAGCACGTTCTTCGGGTCGCGGCCCTGCTGGACCACGCCGGTGACGATGTCGCCCTCACGGCCGGCGTACTCGCCGAGCGTGGCGTCGTCCTCCGCGTCCCGGAGCCGCTGCAGGATGACCTGCTTGGCGGTGGTGGCGGCGATCCGCCCGAAGTCCGACGGGGTGTCGTCGAACTCGCGGGGTGCCTGCCCCTCCTCCAGGTCCTCGGGGTCCTCCTTCGCCCACACGGTCACATGCCCGGTCTCCCGGTTGAGCTCCACGCGCGCGTGGCGGCGGCTTCCCTCGGTGCGGTGGTAGGCGATGAGGAGGGCCGACTCGATCGCTTCGACCAGCAGGTCGAAGGAGATCTCCTTCTCCCGAACCAAGCCCCGCAGGGCACTCATGTCGATGTCCACGGCTACGCCTCCTCTTCTTCCGTCATGTCCTTCTTGTCCTTGCGGTTGAACTCGACCTGCACACGCGCCTTGTCGATCCCGGCGAAGCCGAGTCTGCGGCTGGTGGGCTTGCGGCCCTTGACGCCGGGCACTTCGAGATCGAGGCCCTCGTCGTCGACGTCCAGGATTCTCGCGACCAGTTCCCCGCCCTCGGCCAGCTGGAACCTCACCAGGCGGTCCACGGCACGCACGTAGTGCCGGTGCTCGGTGAGGGGGCGCTCCGCGCCCGGGGTGCCGACCTCGAGGGTGTACTCGCCCTCGCCCATCGCGTCGCTCTCGTCGAGCTTCGCCGAGAGCTCACGGCTCACATCGGCGATCTGGTCCAAATCGGCCCCGGTGTCGGAGTCGACGACCACGCGCAGCACCCTCTTGCGTCCGACGGAGTCCACGGCGATCTCTTCGAGATCCAGGCCCTGAGAGGTGACGAGCGGTTCCAGGAGCTCTCGCAGCCTCTCGCTCTGGGTCGTGCTCATCCGGGTGACTCCTCGGCCGCGTGTGCTGTTGTGGGTTGGGTCGCGTGTCTGGTCAAAGGGTATCCGGTCGTGAGGAGTGTTGCCGTCCACCCGGGTACGGACGGTGCCGATGAGTGGCTTCGGACAGGTGCGCGGGTACGGTGATCACGGGCGGGTCCGTCCCGTGTCCCATTCCTTTCGCGTTTCTTCGTATCCAGCTCCCCGAGGACGTCTGCCGTGCCGTTCCCCCCGCCGCCGCGTACCCCCTGGGGAGTACGCAGAAGGAGCCTGATCGTCTCGGCGGCCTCGGCCGCCATGTTGGCGGGCTGCTCCGCCGACCCCGACTCCGCCGGCCGCGGCGGCAGCACGTCGGTCACCGCGCGGGCACGCGCGCGTGCGGCCAGGGACAGCCAGGCGCTGCTCCGGCAGTACGACGCCGTCCTCGCCGCCCACCCCGGACTCGCAGAGCGGCTGCGGCCGCTGCGGGCCCAGGTGGCGGCCCATGCGGCGGCCTTCACGGAGGGCGCATCCAAGGGCGATACGGCGACGGGCTCACCGTCGGCCACGGCGTCCGCGTCGGCCGCCCCGGAGGTTCCGGCCGACGAGAGGTCCGCGCTCGCGGCGTTGGCCGCCGCCGAGCGCAGCCTCGCCGACCGGCGGGCCAGGGAACTCCTGGACGTGCCCGGTGAACTGGCGCGGCTGCTGGCCGGGGTGGCGGCGTCCGGGTCCGCGCACGCCTACCTGCTGACGGAGGGTGAGAAGTGAGCGACGAGGCCGAGGCCGGGGCGCTGAAGGCGCTCCAGGCGGCACTGGCGGCCGAGCACGCGGCGGTCTACGGGTACGGCGTCGTCGGCGGCCGGATCGGCACACGGCGGCTGGCCGAGGCCCGCTCGGCCTACGACGCGCACCGGGCCCGCCGGGACGCGCTCGCCCGCGAGGTGCGGGACCTGGGCGCCGCGCCCGTCGCCGCGAGCGCGGCCTACGCGCTGCCGTTCGCCGTCACCGACACGGTGACGGCCGTACGGCTCGCCGCCGAGTTGGAGGAGCGGGTGGCCGACGTGTACTCCGACCTGGTCCGGGCCTCCTCCGGCGCGCGGCGCGGGTCGGCGGCCGGGGCGCTGCGCGAGGCCGCGGTGCGGGCGGTGCGGTGGAGCGGGCAGAGCGTAGCCTTCCCTGGGCTCACCGAGCGGGACGCGCCGCTGGGCCGGGCCGGCGGTTCGGCCTCGCCTTCGGCCACGTCAACTCCGTAGAGCACCAGAGCAGGAAAGGAACGACTCGCGTATGGCCTTCGAACCGCCGCGGCGCCTGGTGAGGGCGCTCGGTGAGACGGCGCCGGACGGTGACGAGTGGCTGGAGAAGCTGCCGGGTGCGGTGGAGCGGGCCGTAGCACTACGCGAGTTGACCGTGGAGCGGGTACAGGTACCCGGCGGCCGCAGCAGCGTCGTCCTGCTGGTGCGGCGGGCGGACGGCACACCGGCGGTGCTGAAGCTGGCGCCGCGGCGGGCCCGGCCGGAGAGCGAGGCCGCGGCGCTGGCGCACTGGGGCGGGCTGGGTGCCGTACGGCTGCTGGACGCGGACGGGGCCGACGGGGTGCTGCTGCTGGAGCGGCTGCATCCGGAGGTCTCGGTGCGGTCGCTGCCCGAGGCGAAGGCGTTGCTGGAGGCGGCGGGGACGTTGCGGCGGCTGTGGGTGGAGCCGCCGGACGGGCCCGTCTTCGAGACGGTGGCGGAGCGGACCGGGCGGCAGGCCACGGCGATGCGGGCGACAGCCGACCTTGAGGTGACCCCGCTGGTCGACGCGGCGCTCGCGGCCCGGGACGAGTTGCTGGCCGCGCCTCCTGAGCGGCGGTTGCTGCATGGAACGTTCCGGCAGAGCAAGGTGCTGGCCGGGGAGCGGCTGCCGTGGCTGGCCGTGGGGCCGGATCCGGTGGTCGGGGAGTGCGCGTTCGATCTGGCGCGGCTAGTGCGGGACCGGGTGGAGGATCTGATCGCCTCGTCGTCGGGGCCGACGATCACGCGGCGGCGGATCAAGCGGCTCGCGGAGTCGCTCGAGGTGGATCAGGAGCGGTTGCGGGGGTGGACGTTGTTCCGGGCGGTGGAGTCGGGCGTGCGGGCGCGTCGCGTGGGACGGCCGAGGGATGCGGAGCTGTTGCTCGAGTTCGCGGGGTGGCTCTGACGGGGTCGGGTGCGGGTGAGCGGGGGCTGGTCGTGCCGCGCGGCGGAGCCGCATGTCGATACAGCCCCGCACCCCTGAGGGGCGCTCAGCCAGACCTCAGTTTCAAAGCCAGGACTGGGCAGTCTGCCGCTGCTCTGCGGGCTCGTTTGCGGGTGCGGGGTGGGATGGGGCGGCCATCGACCAACGGGTAGCCCCACTCGTCCAGGGTGATGTGTTCCGGGAGCAGCTCTGCGCAGAGGCCGTGGCCCTGGCAGGACGTCCAGTCGACGGCTATGTGCTGGTCCATGTCAGGTCCGCTCCGTGGGGACGGGCAGCAGGGGCGTGGGGTCGGTCGCGGTGCACACCCCGTGGGCGTGCGCGTCCAGTTCGGTCGCGAACGTGGTCAGCGCGCTGCGGACCAGGCGGACCGTGCCGTCCGGGTGGTGGCAGGCGCCTCGGCCCTCCACCAGGCCCGCCCAGCGGGAGATGTCGGCGCGGGTGGTGCCCTGGGGGCCGGGCACGGCCAGGGTGTGGAAGGCGGCGGCGATGCGCGGGAGGCCGTTCAGGCAGGGGCCGCACTGGCCCGCCGACTCCAGGGCCAGATGGCGCAGGACGCGGGCGGTCTCGGCCGGCCCGCAGCGGCCGACGGGGAGAGCGGCCAGCACTCCTGCACCCAAGTAGGCCGAGGAAAGGGGGACTTGAGCCGCCTCGGCCGCCGGGATCCAGGTGCCGTGGTAGCCGCCGACCAGGACCGCGGACGCTCCTTCCAGCGGGAGCAGGCGGCCGATCCGCATGCCGAAGGGGGCTTCCACCACCCGGACTTCGCGGCCCGGCACATGCAGGGTGCACAGGGTGCTGCCGGGTTCGGCGGGGGTGCCTGCCGTGCGGAACCAGTCCGCGCCGTACCGGGCGATCAGCGCCAGGTGGGCCAGGGTCTCGACGTTCTGGACCAGGGTGGGGGCGCGGCGCACCCCGCGTTCGCGGACCGGTGGGGTCGGATGGGCGGGCCGGGCCGGGCCCCCGGAGAGGTACCGCACCAGGGCCGAGGCCTGGCCGGAGAGGAAGCGGGCGGGCAGCCGTACGACCGTCACGCGCACCGGATCGTGGCGCCGGGCGAGGGCCGACTCCAGGTAGGAGGCGCCGTCCTCCACGGCGAGGTAGGCCTCCCGCGCGCCGGTCGCCTCGGCCGCCAGCTGCAGTCCGTCCAGGACGAGGTGGGGTGAGAGCCGCAGGAGCGTCTTGTCCTTGTGGGCGGCCGGTTCGCTCTCCGCGCCGTTCGCCACGACGACTGGGGCGCGTTCGGTACGCCGGGCCGCGTCGGCGACCGCGACGAACTTCCGGTACGCCGGGAAGCCCGCCCCGCCACGGCCGGTGAGGCCGGACTCGGCGAGGGTGCGCAGGACGGCGGCCGGGTCGCCGTGGGAGAGCGGGCCGTAGCGCCGCTGGTGCGTGGTGAGGTCGGCCGGGGTGCCACCGGGGGCCAGCAGCCGGGGCGGCATGTGGACGTCGGTGCAGAGCGTGGTCATCAGTGGGCCCCTTCGGTGTGCAGAAGTGCGGCGGGGGTCCGGCGGGAGGCTCGGACGGCCTGGGCGGTACGCAGGGCGAAGGCGGCGATCACGGTCGCCGTACAGGCCACGGTCAGCCAGGTCGTCCAGTCGGCGCCGGTGTCCGTGCCGATGCCGATGCCGTGGATCAGGGCGACCGGCCAGGAGGCGTACGCCAGCCGGTGCACGGCCCGCCAGGTGCGGTGGCCGAGGCGGTCCCGGAGGAGGCTGGTGACCAGGACCGCGAGCATCAGGTCGAAGGCGACCGTGCCGAGGCCGAGCCAGGGCGGCCGGTAGTCGGAGGCGAAGGGGACGAGGGCGTCGAGGGGGCTGATGCCGACGTAGCCGTCGACCACCGCCGTGGTGATGTGCAGGGCCAGGAAGGCGGTGGCGGAGAGGGACAGGCTGCGGTGGAGGGCGAGGGTGCCGAAGCGGGGCAGGCCGGGGAGGCGGGTGCGCAGCCGGACGGCGATGCCGAGCAGGACGACGACCGTGAAGAGGACCAGGCAGACGGCGCCGGTGGCGCGGTTGGCGTACCAGAGTGTCTCGGAGGTCATGCGGCCGCCTCCAAGGCCGGGGCGGAGGTGGGCCAGCCCGGTGTGGTGACGACCGTGCCGTCGTGGGTGACCAGGCGGGCGGGCAGGCCGAGGCGGGTCAGCCAGCGTTCCGCGCCCGCGCCCTTGACCAGGGCCGCCGTCGTCGCCGCGTTGGCGTCGGCGCAGCTGGCCGCGGCCACCGAGACCGTGCGCCACGGGGAGCGGACCGGCAGTCCGGTGCGCGGGTCGACGATGTGGTGGAGGTCGTAGCCGCCGCGCTGCCAGCGGCGGGCGCCGGTGCCGGAGGTGGCGAGGCCTCCGGAGCGCAGGCCGACGGTGTCGTACGACCCCTGCGCGGGCCGTTCGCCGACCGGGCCGGTGATGTCCTGGACGCGGATCTGCCAGCCGCCCGCCGGGAGTTCACCGGCGACGGCCATGTCGCCGCCGAGGCTCACCAGTACTCCGCAGCCGGCCGTGCCGGCGAGCATCCGCGCGGCCCGGTCGGCCGCCCAGGCCTTGGCGGTGGCGCCCAGGTCGAGGCGGACGCCCGCGGGGACGGTGACCGTTCCGGTCGCCCGGTCGAAGGTGATCTTGCGCCAGCCGGGGGCGCGACGCACCCGCAGGGAGACCGGGCGGTCGTCCTCGCGGACGAGGGTGAAGTCACGGTCGTAGCCGATCGCGTCCATCGCCGAGCCGACCGTGGGGTCCACCGCGCCTTCGGTCGCCTCGGCCGCGCGCAGAGCGACGGCGAGTGCCTCGGCGAGCAGCGGGCTGACCCGGACCGGGCGGCCCCCGGCGGTGTCGAGAGCGGCCAGTTCGGAGTCGGCGCGGAACCGGCTGCAGGCCGCGTCGACCTCGGCGAGCTGCCGGGCGAGGAGCAGGTTGCAGGAGTCCAGCAGGGCCGGGTCGGTGACGACCAGGCGGACGGTGGTGCCGAGGGCGCGCCAGTCGGCGGCGGCCTTCGTACCCGGGACGAGGGCGGTCATGACGCCCCCGAGGTGGAGTCGGTGGAACTCGATCCGCTGCCGGAGGTGAGGCCGCCGGAGGAGGACTGGAGGTCCGAGGAGGAGCTTGAGGAGTCCGAGGAGGAACTTGAGTCGCTCGAAGTGCTGGAAGAGGAACTGTCCTTGCCGGAACTTGAGTTGGAGCTGGAACCGGAGCTGGAATCGGAGCTGGAGCTGGAGCTGGAGCTCGATGTCTGGGTGCCGGTGCCGCTGCCCGCCGTCGTGTCGGCGTCCTGAAACGTGCCGACCAGGGCGAACACCCCGGCCGCCGCGGCGAGCGTGACCGCCGCCGTCAGGGCCGCCGTACGCCGGGCGCCCCGGCGGACCATCGCGGCCGCCCCCTGCTCCCCCTGCTGCCTGCGCCGCACTCTCTCGGTCATGACCGATCCCCTCCCGCGTGACTCTCTGTCACGCATTACGTTCGGGCACCGGCCTGAGAGAAGTCTGTGAGGCTCCCATACGGAGTGGAAGAACTGTCTGAGAGGTTCCTGAAAAGGCGCGGCGGGAGTTGGGACTCAGCTGGCGGTCAGGCGGGCGATCGCCTCGTCCACCGTCAGCTCCTCGCGCTCGCCCGTCTTGCGGTCCTTGAGCTCCAGGACGCCCTCGCCGGAGCGTCGGCCCGCGACCAGGATCTGCGGTACGCCGATCAGCTCGGCGTCCGTGAACTTCACGCCCGGGGAGACCCCGGCCCGGTCGTCGACCAGGACGCGCAGTCCGGCGGCGCGCAGCTTCTCGGAGACGTCCAGGGCGAGTTCGGTCTGCAGGGCCTTGCCTGCGGCGACGACGTGCACGTCGGCCGGGGCGACCTCGCGGGACCAGACCAGGCCGTGCTCGTCGGCGGTCTGCTCGGCGAGCGCGGCGACGGCGCGGGAGACGCCGATGCCGTAGGAGCCCATGGTGACGCGGACCGGCTTGCCGTGCTGGCCGAGGACGTCCAGCTTGAGGGCGTCGGTGTACTTGCGGCCCAGCTGGAAGATGTGACCGATCTCGATGGCGCGGTCCAGCTTGAGGCCGGTGCCGCACTTCGGGCAGGGGTCGCCCTCCAGCACGACGACGACATCGACGTAGTCGTCGACGGTGAAGTCACGGCCCGTTACGACGTTCTTGGCGTGCGTGCCCGCCTTGTTGGCGCCGGTGATCCAGGCGGTACCCGGGGCCACGCGCGGGTCGGCGATGTACTTCACCTTCTCGCCGAGGCCCTGCGGGCCGACGTAACCACGGACCAGGTCGGGACGGCCGGCGAAGTCGGACTCGGTGACCAGCTCGACGGCGGCCGGGGCGAAGTGCTCCTCGACCTTGCCCATGTCGACCTCGCGGTCGCCCGGTACGCCGACGGCCACGATCTCGCCGTCGACCTTCACCAGGAGGTTCTTCAGGGTGGCGGAGGCCGGGACGCCGAGATGGGCGGCGAGGGTCTCGATGGTCGGCGTGTCCGGGGTCGGGATCTCTTCGAGGGCGGGCACGTCGGAGGCGTCCACCGCCTTGAGCCCGTACGTGATCGCCTCGGTGTTGGCCGCGAAGTCGCAGTTCGGGCAGTCGGCGAAGGTGTCCTCGCCGGCCTCGGCCGGGGCCAGGAACTCCTCCGACTTCGAGCCGCCCATCGCGCCGGCGGTGGCGGCGACGATGCGGTAGTCGAGGCCGAGGCGCTCGAAGATGCGCTGGTAGGCCTGGCGGTGCAGGGCGTACGACTTGGCGAGGCCGTCGTCGTCCAGGTCGAAGGAGTAGGAGTCCTTCATCAGGAACTCGCGGCCGCGCAGGATGCCGGCGCGCGGGCGGGCCTCGTCCCGGTACTTGTTCTGGATCTGGTAGAGGATGACCGGCAGGTCCTTGTAGGAGGACGCCTGGTCCTTCACCAGGAGGGTGAAGATCTCCTCGTGGGTCGGGCCGAGGAGGTAGTCGCCGCCCTTGCGGTCCTGGAGGCGGAACAGCTCCTGGCCGTACTCGTCCCAGCGGCCGGTCGCCTCGTACGGCTCCCGGGGCAGGAGGGCCGGGAGCAGCACCTCCTGGGCGCCGATCGCGTCCATCTCCTCACGGACGATCCGCTCGATGTTGGAGAGCACCTTCAGGCCGAGGGGCAGCCAGGACCAGATGCCGGCGGCCGTGCGGCGGACGTAGCCGGCGCGGACGAGGAGCTTGTGGCTGAGGACCTCGGCGTCCGCCGGGTCGTCACGCAGCGTCTTCGCCATCAACTGGGACATGCGTTGGACCGGTGCGTTCGCCATGGTTCTCGTACTCCTGCCGGGAAAGGTTGATGGCTAGGAGGTTAGCCGGGCTCGCTGTGCCGGTGGAAATCGGTTAGCGGCGTTCGGTACCCCTGCGGCGCAGCGGCAGGGGGGCGCCCATCACGGCGTACGGCTTGGGCGCGCTCGGGAAGTGGACCTGGCGGGCGAGGTCCACGTAGCCGAGGGAGTGGTAGAGGCCGCGGGCCGGGCTGTCCGTGTCGATCGCGGAGAGGATCGAACGGGGCTCGGTGGTGCCGTCGGTGATCGTCGTGATCAGCCGGCGGCCGATGCCGCGGTTCTGGTGGCGGGGGTGCACATGCAGTTCGGTGATCACGAAGGAGTCGTCGAGCCAGCCGGCGTGGCCCTGGGCGCGCAGGTAGGGCTCCACGACGGTGGACCACCAGTGGGTGCGGCTGTTCGGCATGCCGTAGACGAAGCCGACGAGCAGACCGTCGGCGGTCGCGCCGAGGGCTCTGGCGCCGGGGTACTGCATGTGGCGGACGACGATCTGACGGCGTACGGCTACCTCGTCGGGGCCCAGGCCGAAGGCGATCGCTTGGACTGCCAGGGCCTCGTCCACGTGGGAGGAGAGGTCCAGGGGGCCGATCACGAGGTCCATGTGGGGAGGGTACAGGGCGGTTCCGGTTGTCGTCCGGGTGCGGGTTGTGTGTGGGTGGTCGCGCTCACGCGGCGGTAGCCGCATGTCGGTTACAGCCCCGCGCCCCTTTCGGGGCGCTCCCCCCGGGGCCTGCCGGAAGAGAACCGTCAGAACAAGACGCTCATGAACGCGCCGACTTCCTGGAAGCCCACCCGCAGATACGTCCTTCTCGCCGCCGTGTTGAAGTCGTTGACGTAGAGGCTGACCACCGGGGCCACGTCGGCCAGCGCGTAGCGCAGCACCGCCGCCATGCCGGGGACCGCCAGGCCCATGCCCCGGTACTCGGGGGCCACCCACACGCCCTGGATCTGGCAGGCCGCCGGGGTCGCCGCGCCGATCTCCGCCTTGAAGACCACCCGGCCGCTGTCGTCGAGCCGGGCGAAGGAGCGGCCGGAGCCGACGAGTTCGGCGACCCTCGCCTGGTAGAGGAGGCCGCCGTCGCCGGCCAGCGGGGAGACGCCCACCTCCTCGGTGAACATCGCCACGCACGCCGGCATGATCGTCTCCATCTCGTCCTTGCGGATGCGGCGGACGTACGGATCCGGGGCGATGCCGGCGGGCATCCGCTCGGTGACCATCAGGGGCTGGTGGGCGCGGACCTCGCGGGCTGGGCCCCAGTGCGGTTCCAGGAGGCGCCACAACTGGGTGGTGGCCTCGCTCGGTCCGACGATCGAGGAACAGCGGCGGCCGGCCCGGCGTGCGCGGTCGGCGAACGCGCGGACCGCGCGCGGGGTGGCACAGATCGGGACCAGGTTGGCGCCGGCGTAGCAGAGGGACGTGAGCATGCCGTCCTCGTACCAGCCCCACATCTCGCCGCCGAGGCGCCAGGGGTCGAGGCCGGCCACCTGGACGCGTGAGGTCACGAAGGCGTTCGTGACCGGCTCGCGGTCGAGTACGGCGAGCGCGGCGTCCAGGTCACTCGGTTCGAGCACCCGAGAGGTGGTCTGCGTCAACACGTGCGGGGCCTCACGCTGAGGGGTTCTGCTGATCTCCGCACTGTACCTGCGGAAGCTTGGCGGTGCCGCCCCGTGTGGGTGACCGTTGGCCTTGCCGTACCGGGGGCCTAGTCCCGTCGCCGGGGGCTGCCGCCCCGGTCCCCCGCTCCGTGTCGCCTGCGAGCTCGGGAGCCATGTGTGTTCGCGAGTGCGGGTCGTCGGGGGCTGGTCGCGCAGTTCCCCGCGCCCTTCTCGGGCGCCTGGACCTGGCGGGGCCGAAAGGGCTCAGCCCCTTCGGGACGGGACGGGCGGGGACGGGTGACTCCCGCCGTCGCCCGAAGAGCTTCCTCAGCCCGCCACCGACACCGACGGCTCTCCCGACTCCGTGCCCTCCGCCTCCATCTGCTCGGCCAGCTTCATGGCCTCCTCGATGAGGGTCTCCACGATCTTGGACTCAGGGACGGTCTTGATGACCTCGCCCTTGACGAAGATCTGGCCCTTGCCGTTGCCGGAGGCGACGCCGAGGTCGGCCTCCCGTGCCTCGCCGGGGCCGTTCACGACGCAGCCCATGACCGCGACGCGCAGCGGGACCTCCATGCCGGTCAGGCCCGCCGTGACCTCCTCGGCCAGCTTGTAGACGTCGACCTGGGCGCGGCCGCAGGACGGGCAGGAGACGATCTCCAGGCCGCGCTGCTTGAGGTTGAGGGACTCCAGGATCTGGTTGCCGACCTTGACCTCCTCGACCGGAGGAGCCGACAGGGAGACCCGGATGGTGTCGCCGATGCCCTGGGAGAGCAGCGCGCCGAAGGCGACCGCCGACTTGATGGTGCCCTGGAAGGCCGGGCCGGCCTCCGTGACACCGAGGTGCAGCGGGTAGTCGCACTGGGCGGCGAGCTGCCGGTAGGCCTCGATCATCACGACCGGGTCGTTGTGCTTGACGGAGATCTTGATGTCCCGGAAGTCGTGCTCCTCGAAGAGGGATGCCTCCCACAGGGCCGACTCGACCAGGGCCTCGGGGGTCGCCTTGCCGTACTTCTGGAGCAGCCGGCGGTCCAGGGAGCCGGCGTTGACGCCGATGCGGATCGGGGTGCCGTGGTCCTTCGCGGCCGCCGCGATCTCCTTGACCTTGTCGTCGAACTGCTTGATGTTGCCGGGGTTGACCCGGACCGCGGCACAGCCGGCCTCGATGGCCGCGAAGACGTACTTCGGCTGGAAGTGGATGTCCGCGATGACGGGAAGCTGGGACTTCTTCGCGATGGTGGCGAGGGCGTCGGCATCGTCCTGGGTGGGGCAGGCGACGCGCACGATCTGGCAGCCGGACGCGGTGAGCTCGGCGATCTGCTGGAGGGTGGCGCCGATGTCCGACGTACGGGTCGTGGTCATCGACTGGACCGAGACCGGGGCGTCTCCGCCGACAGCCACGGAGCCGACCTGGATCTGCCGGCTCTTCCGGCGCTCGGCGAGCTTGGTCGGAACGGACGGCATGCCGAGAGAAATCGCAGTCATCTGCTGTGCAACCCCAAGTCGTGGATCTAGGTCCAGGTCCCGTCGAAAGCGGGTTCCAGACTCCGAGATTACGGCACCGGGCCAGGCGCCAGCACATCCCCTACGGGTAAACCCACTCAATGGAAGCGGCCCGGAACACAGTGTTCCGGGCCGCTTCGAACGTCGTATGGCTACGAGATTTTCACGGGGTTAACCCGGTTCGGCAACCTCGGAGCCTCCAGAGCCCTCGGGTTCAGAGCCGGGTGCGGACGGCCAGCGTCGGGCCCGCCTCGTGGCTCAGGACCGGTGTGCCCGCTCCCTCGTCGTTCAGGAGCTTCACGGTCTCCCGCCACACGCCGTCCGCCAACCAGCTGCGCTGCCGCGCTCGGACCTTCTCCGGGTCACCGAACCGCTCGGGAAGATCACGCCAGAGGATGCCCGTGCGTAGACGGTGCAGCATCCCGGTGAAGGCCGCTCGCAGATCCAACGGTGAGCGAAAGTGATGCGCCCGGTACCTGGAGCGGAGCAGGTCCTCGACGTGGCGCCACTGGCTGTCAGCAGGGTCGGGAGGTACGAGCGTCCCCGTGCCCTCATGCCAGCGGACGGTCAAGCACTTCGTTCCCTCTCGATACCGAAACTCCGCGTCCACGATGTCGACCTCCACCCCGGCTGCCTCGATCAGGCGACGCAGCTCGGACGGGGGCAGGGACCGGATGTCCGGAGCGTCCGACTCCAGTACGGCCGAGAACCGGGCTTCCCTGGCGCAGAGCTCTTCCAGTTCCTCCAGCCAGCCCCGCGCATGGGTCAGGATCCGTTCGAAGACCCTCTGCTCTGATTCGAGCTGCCGCATCGCGGCGGCGACGACACGGTTGTTCTGCGCCTGGTGTCGTAACCCGTCGAGTTCCTCCGCGCACTGGGCAACGAGTCGTTCCAGCGATGTCACCCGATCAAGGTGCCGAGTCAACCGCGCCCGCGCCAGGAAATCGGCAGCGTCGGCCTGCTGTGCAACGGCATGGCAGCCAGCTGGGCGTTGACATGCCGTGCCGCCTCTTCCTCGACGTGATCAGCGGGCAGAAAGACACAGCCGCAGGAGTCGGCCGCGTTCCATCCCGAACAGCGATAGGTCCGTAATCCGTCCTTGCTGCGGAAGCATCCGATGTACGGACGCCCGCAGCTTCCTCGGATCCGTCCGGTGAGCGGGTACTCCCGGACAGGGTTTCTGCGCTGCCGACTCAGACTCAGGGCAGCCAACGCTTTTCGAAATGCGCGGATCCGTTCAGCCGGGAGAATCGCAGGCAGCGCGATCACCACGGGCTCGCCGTGCAGGGGACGTCCGTCATCGCCGAGCCTGGTGCAATGGTCGCCCCATTGCTGATCAAGGCGCCGAAAGACCACCTCGCCGAGAAATGCCGCGCTTTGCAGACGTTTGTGAATGTTGACGGCTGTCCAGTGCTTACCGTTCCGGGTGCGGATTCCGCGACCGTTCAGCTCCGCCGCAAGATCTGCGAGAGTGCGCCCGCCTTCGATCACCAGGTTGGCCAGCAGCCTCACCACGTCCGCTTCAGCCGGGTCCACTTCGAGCGTCGAGCCGAAGGCGCCCTTCCCGCTGATCCGGTAGCCGTAGGGAGGCGGACCACCCGGCCATCCGCCGTCGACCGCCTTGAGCTGCCGACCTGCCTGTGTACGGGCCACGATGCGTCCGTAGTCGGCCTCGACCTCCCGCGCGAGACGGTCGATCGTGAGCCACCTGTCGAGACCGGGTTCACCAAGGGCTTGGGAACAGCGCTCCACCCTCGCTCCGGCGTCCTCGATCTGCCACATGCAACGCCAGATCGCCCTCTCCGTCCGCCCTAGGCGGTCGAGGCGGTGCACCAGGACGAGTTCCACCGCCCCCAGGAGATGTCATCGAGGAGTGCGTCCAGTCTTGGGCGCGAGTCGTTCGAACCTGATGCACCGATGTCCTCATGGGACTCCACCAGACGCCACGACGAACGCTGTGCCACGAACTCACCGATAGCACGTGCCTGGGCCGGAATTCCGTACTTCCCCTTCTGCTCCGCGGTGGAGACCCTGATGTACGCGGCGACATCCAAGGTCGCCGCCCCAACTGCCTCGCCGTCTGCGCACGGCGCAGTACCTTGCTGCATGTCAGTCCCTTTCCAGACTGGCCAGACCCCAGGGTGTTGGCGCACCGCTGGGGTCACGCATGAACAGCAAGAACGTACGAAGAGGCCGTACGCGTCGCACAAAAAAGCCGCGCCCTTCACCCGTCAGAGTCAGGCGAGTGAAGGGCGCGACCTGGCCAGAGCGACAGAAATTGCTCGTCAGCTAGCTGATCTTGACCGGATTGACGACATCTGCAATGAGCACGAGAACCGTAAAGCAGATGAAGATCCCGGCCACCACATAGGCCACCGGCATCAGCTTCGCCACGTCGAAGGGACCGGGGTCCGGGCGGCGCAGCACCTTCGCCAGGTTCCGGCGCAGCGACTCCCACAGGGCGCCCGCGATGTGGCCGCCGTCCAGCGGGAGCAGCGGGAGCATGTTGAAGAGGAACAGCGAGAGGTTGAATCCGGCCACCAGCATCAGGGCCATGGCCAGCTGCTGCGTGGGCGGGATGTCGAGCGTGAAGATCTCGCCGCCGACCCGTGCCGCGCCGACCACGCCCATCGGGGAGTCCGGCTGCCGGGGGGCGCCGTCGAAGGCCGCGTCCCACAGGGCCGGGATCTTCCCGGGCAGACCCGCGATGGAGTCGACGGCCTCGCCGAGCCGGTCGCCCATCCAGGTCACCGACTGGCCGAGGTCCTGGCGGACGATGCCGGTGGCGGCGCTGAAGCCGAGGAAGCCGGCGGTGACGTACTGGCCCTGGACGATCTGCCCGCTGGAGTCCTTCTTGGCGACCTGGTTGCTGGCGATCTTCGCGTGCAGGGTGACGTCCTGGCCCTTGCGGTCGACGACGACCGCGACGTCCTTGCCGGGGGTGGCACGGATCAGGTCGGAGAGCTGGTTCCAGCTGGTGGTCCGCACCCCGTCGAAGGAGACGATCTTGTCACCGGCCTTCAGACCCGCGGCGGCGGCCGGGGAGGCCGCGTCGGTCTTCTTGCAGCTGTCGCGGTTCTCGCTCTGGGCGATCACGCACTGGGAGACCGAGCTGACGGTGGTGGTCTGCTGGCTGATGCCGAAGCCCATCAGGACCGTGAGGAACAGTGCCACCGCGAGGATCAGGTTCATGAAGGGACCCGCGAACATCACGATCACGCGCTTCCAGGGAGCGCGCGTGTAGAAGAGGCGGGTCTCGTCGCCGGGCTGGAGCTCCTCGAAGGCGGCCGAGCGGGCGTCCTCGATCATGCTGCGCCACGGGGAGGTGGAGCGCGCGGTGATACGGCCGTCGGCGCCCGGCGGGAACATGCCGATCATGCGGATGTAGCCGCCGGCCGGGATGGCCTTGAAGCCGTACTCGGTATCGCCCTTGCGCCGCGACCAGATGGTCGGGCCGAAGCCGACCATGTACTGCGGGACGCGGATGCCGAAGAGCTTGGCGGTGGAGAGATGCCCCAGCTCGTGCCAGGCGATCGAGACCAGCAGGCCGATCACGAAGACGACTATGCCGAGGATCATCATCAGGGCTGTCATGCACGCGCCTCCGCGGTCGCCGTCTGTGCTGTCAGTTCCCGGGCCCGGGCCCGGGCCCAGGTCTCCGCTTCGAGTACGTCCGGCACGGTGAGCGAAGTTCCCGTACGAGGAGTGCCGTGTTCCTCGACGACCCGGGTGACGGTATCCATGATCCCGTTGAAAGGCAGCAGACCGCTCCGGAACGCCTCGACGCACTCCTCGTTGGCCGCATTGAACACCGCCGGCGCGGTGCCCGCGAGCTCACCGACGTGCCGGGCGAGGTTCACGGAGGGGAAGGCCTCGTTGTCCAGCGGGAAGAACTCCCAGGTGGAGGCCTTCCTCCAGTCGAAGGCCGGGGCCGCGTCCGGGACCCGTTCGGGCCAGCCGAGACCGATGGCGATCGGCCCCCTCATGTCGGGGGGCGTCGCCTGCGCGATCGTGGATCCATCCGTGAACTCGACCATCGAGTGGACATACGACTGCGGGTGCACGACCACCTCAATCCGGTCGAAGGGAATGTCGTAGAGGAGGTGCGCCTCGATGACTTCCAGTCCCTTGTTCACCAGGGTGGCGGAGTTGATCGTGATGACCGGCCCCATCGCCCAGGTGGGGTGGGCGAGCGCTTCGTCGACGGTCACCCGGGCCAGGTCGGCCTTGGTGCGACCCCGGAAGGGCCCCCCGGACGCCGTGACGACCAGCTTGCGGACGTCGGCCCGCGTCCCCGCCGCCAGCGCCTGGAAGAGCGCCGCGTGCTCGGAGTCGACCGGGATGATCTGGCCGGGCTTGGCCAGCGCCTTGACCAGCGGGCCCCCGACGATCAGCGACTCCTTGTTGGCGAGCGCGAGGGTGCGGCCCGCCTCCAGGGCGGCGAGGGTCGGCGCGAGGCCGATGGAGCCGGTGATGCCGTTGAGGACGGTGTGGCAGTCGGACGCGGCGACGTGGGTGGCCGCGTCGGGTCCGGCGAGGATCTCGGGGAGCGGCTCTCCGGCTCCGTAGAGCCCCGTCAGTGCCTCGCGCAGTGCCGGTACGACGTCCTCGCGGGCGACCGCGACGGTCCGCACCCGCAGCCGGTGCGCCTGCTCGGCGAGGAGGGCGACCCGGCCGCCGTTGGCGGACAGGGCGGTGAGCCGGAAGCGGTCGGGGTTGCGCAGGACGAGGTCGATGGCCTGGGTGCCGATGGATCCGGTGGAGCCGAGGATCACCACGTCCTTGGGGCCGTCGCCCGCGAGCGGGTCGTACACGAGGTGCGGGTCGGCGAGGGGGGCCGGACTGGCAGGACTGTCGGTCATCCCCCCATTGTTGCCGCATCCGGTGGCCCGGAGGACAGCGCGTCCCTCACGCGGGTGCCTTATCAGTTCTTGGCGCCCTATGAAGCGGAATTCCCTTTGTGAGGTTCACGTGAAGATCATGTGATAACACTTCTGTCTGGCCGGTGGACGACCGGCCAGACCGGAAGACATCCGGATCCGGATCCAGGGGGGATCTCTCCATGCGTACTGTGCGTATACGTGCTGCCCTGCCCGCGCTCGCGGGCGCCGCGCTGCTCACCGGCACCCTGCTCAGCACCCCGGCGCAGGCCGCCGGCGGCGTGACCATCTACCACGTGTGGTTCGACAGCCCGGGCACCGACAACCGCTCCAACGGAAGCCTCAACGGCGAGTGGGTGCAGATCAAGAACACCGGCGGCTCGGCCGTCTCGATCAAGGGCTGGGTCCTGAAGGACACCTCCAACCACCGCTACGTCTTCAAGAACATCAAGATCGGCGCCCACAAGACGATGAAGGTGCACACCGGCCGGGGCACGGACACCGCGTCGGACAAGTTCCAGAACCGTGGCGCCTACGTGTGGAACAACACCAGCGACACGGCGACGCTGACCAAGGCGACCGGCAGCAAGGTGGACTCCTGCTCCTGGACGACGCGGGATCCGAGCGACAAGTACTGCTGAGCCCCTACTTGAGCGGGCGGCGGACGTTCTCGCGCTGCGACGGTCCGGGGGTCGCGTCGGCGATCCACGGGCCCTCGCCCGACGGGTCGACGATCCCCCGCTCCAGCCACTCGTAGGAGCCGCCGAGAACACCCTTGACGACCTTGCGGTCCAGGTCGTCGGTGTTCGACCAGAGGCGGGTGAACAGCTCGTCGACGCGGACCCGTGCCTGCCGGCAGAACGCGTCGGCGAGCTGGTAGGCCTCGCGGCCGTGGTCGCCCTGGCTGCGCAGCAGTTCGGCGCGGACGCAGGCCGCGCTCATCGCGAACAGCTCGGCGCCGATGTCCACGATCCGGCCCAGGAAGCCCTGCTTGGTCTCCATCCGGCCCTGCCAGCGGGACATGGCGTAGAAAGTGGACCGGGCGAGCTTGCGGGCGTGCCGCTCGACGTAGCGCAGATGCGGGGAGAGGTCCACGCCGTGCTTGAAGTCGCCGTAGGACGTGGGGAGCTGGCCCGGACCCGCCACCAGTTTCGGCAGCCACTTGGCGTAGAAGACACCCGCGTTCGCGCCCGCCTTCGCCTTGTCCTGGAGGGACTTGTCGGGGTCGATGAGGTCGCCGGCGACCGAGAGGTGGGCGTCGACGGCCTCGCGCGCGATCAACAGGTGCATGATCTCCGTGGAGCCCTCGAAGATGCGGTTGATGCGCAGGTCGCGCAGGAGCTGCTCGGCGGGGACGGCGCGTTCGCCGCGTGCCGCGAGGGACTCCGCCGTCTCGAAGCCGCGGCCGCCGCGGATCTGGACCAGCTCGTCCGCCATCAGACAGGCCATCTCGGAGCCGTAGAGCTTGGCGAGGGCGGCCTCGATACGGATGTCGTTACGGCTCTCGTCGGCCATCTGGGAGGACAGGTCGACGACCGCCTCCAGGGCGAAGGTGGTCGCCGCGATGAAGCTGATCTTGGAGCCGACCGCCTCGTGCAGCGCGACCGGCTTGCCCCACTGTTCGCGGACGGCCGACCACTCGCGGGCGATCTTCAGACACCACTTGCCGGCGCCCACGCACATCGCGGGGAGCGAGAGCCGGCCGGTGTTGAGGGTGGTGAGGGCGATCTTGAGGCCCGCGCCCTCGGGGCCGATCCGGTTGGCGGCCGGGACCCGGACCTGGTGGAAGCGGGTCACGCCGTTCTCCAGGCCGCGCAGGCCCATGAAGGCGTTGCGGTTCTCGACCGTGATGCCCGCGGAGTCCGCCTCGACGACGAAGGCCGTGATGCCGCCCTTGCCGTCCTCGGTCCTGGGCACGCGGGCCATGACGACCAGGAGGTCGGCGACCACGCCGTTGGTGGTCCACAGCTTCACCCCGTCGAGGACGTAGTCGTCCCCGTCCCGTACGGCGGTGGTGGCCAGCCGGGCCGGGTCCGAGCCGACGTCCGGTTCGGTGAGCAGGAACGCCGAGATGTCGGTGCGGGCGCAGCGGGGCAGGAAGGCGTCCTTCTGCTCCTGGGTGCCGAAGATCTTCAGCGGCTGCGGGACGCCGATCGACTGGTGGGCGGAGAGCAGCGCGCCGACCGCCGGGTTCGCGGAGCCGACCAGCGCGAGGGCCTTGTTGTAGTAGACCTGGGTGAGGCCGAGGCCGCCGTACTTGGTGTCGATCTTCATGCCGAGGGCGCCGATCTCCTTGAGGCCGGTGACGACCTCGTCGGGGATGCGCGCCTCGCGCTCGATACGGGCCGAGTCGATCTTCGTCTCGCAGAACTCGCGGAGCCGGGCGAGGAACTCCTCGCCGCGGCGCACGTCCTCGTCCGCGGGGAGCGGGTGCGGGTGGATGAGGTCGAGCCGGAAGCGCCCGAGGAACAGTTCCTTGGCGAAGCTGGGCTTGCGCCAGTCCTGTTCCCGGGCGGCCTCCGCCACCTGACGGGCCTCCCGCTCGGTGACGGTGGGTTTCTTGGTGGTGGGGGCGGTCATTGGGGCTCACCTCGCCACGAAAGGGGATGTTGAGGACCGTTCGTTACCGACCAGTGCTACTGGATCGTTGGTACCCGAAACGGGCCGCCCCCACCAGTCCTCGCGGTCCGATCGGGTCACCCGGGCAGACCATCACCGAGGGTGTCTCAGCCGATGTCGACGGAGTACGACCTGGTGTCCAGGCGGCCCGAGCCCTTGAAGACCTCGCTGCCGGACTCGATGCCGGAGACGTACTTGTCGTTGCTCAGCAGCTTGCGGCGGACCAGGGCCTGGGTGAAGTCGTCGAGGTTCAGCGCGGCGCCGGTGGTGCTGGCGCGGCGGACGAAGGAGTAGACGTTCCAGCCGATGTTCCCCCGGTAGATGTCCCACATCGCGCCGTCCAGGCTGACGCTGCCGTACTTGGTGCCCAGCGGTCCCGCCCCGCCCTGGCGGTCGAGCCAGATCATGATCTCGTCGGTGGGCTGGTCCTGCCAGTCCGCGGTGCTCTTGGCGTGCAGCCACAGGTCGTAGGCCACGTTCAGGGTCCCGGGGTCGGAGCTGAGCGCGAAGCTCCACTTGGCGATGACCTTCTTGCGGTCGCCGACCCGGATCGGCAGCCCGGTGAACGCCTTGTCGGTCTTCCAGCCCCAGTGCCAGCCGAGGACCGTACTGGCGTAGGACTTGACGTCCGAGTCGGTGCCCTTGGTGTTGTTCGCCCAGGTGTACGACGTCCCCCAGGAGATCGTCGAACCGGACTGGGAGTTGTCCCAGACGCACTGGCTGCCGGTGCCCTTGTCCTGACCCCAGAGGTTGTTGTTCAGGTAGTACTTGCCGAGCGTGACGGTGTCGAAGGCGGTGCACTTCCTGCTCGGCTCGCCGGCCTGCGCCACGGTGACGCCCGCGGCGGCCGCAAGCGCGACCGAGGCGGCCAGCAGCGACTTCGCCGTCGTGGACAGGCGCGGTCTGCGGTGTTGCATCGGGGGGTCCTTCCGGGGGACGGTTCGGGATACGACCCGTCTGACGGCCGTACGACCTCTTTGTCGCCGCCGCCCCTGCGAAAGGTTGCCGAGGGCGTACCGTCAATTAGCTGTCGAAGCGCTTCGACAGCCTATGGACACCCACCCCCACTGAAGCTACTGTCGAACCACCCTCACCCACCCTTGTCAGCAATGCGCACTGTCGAAGCGCTTCACAAAGCTTGGAGAGCTGGATGGTCACCCTCGCCGAGGTCGCCCAGCACGCCGGAGTCTCGGCGAGCACGGTGAGCTATGTCCTCAGCGGCAAGCGGTCCATCTCCACCACCACCCGGCAGCGGGTCGAGCAGAGCATCCGGGAGCTGGGCTACCACCCGAACGCGGGTGCCCGCGCCCTGGCCAGCAGCCGGTCGAACATCATCGCGCTCATGATCCCGCTGCGTACGGACATGTACGTGCCGGTGATGATGGAGATCGCGATCGCGGTGGCCACCACGGCCCGCACGCACGGCTACGACGTCCTGCTGCTCACCGGTGAGGAGGGGCCGGACGCGGTACGCCGGGTCACCGGCAGCGGGCTGGCCGACGCGATGATCCTGATGGACGTGGAACTGGAGGACGAACGGCTGCCGTTGCTCCGGGGGACCGACCAGCCCTCCGTGCTCATCGGACTGCCCGCCTCCACCACCGGACTGACCTGTGTCGATCTCGACTTCGGGGCGACCGGGGCACTGTGCGTGGAGCACCTCGCGAAGCTCGGCCACCACGACATCGCTGTCATCGGCGAGGCCCCCGCGGTCTACGAGCGGCACACCGGTTTCGCCGAGCGCACCCTCGACGGACTCCGGTCCCGGGCCCGGGAGTTGGGCCTCAGGGTGCTGCACCGGCCGTGCGAGGGCGGATACGACGCGATGGCCGTCACGCTGGCCCGGATCTTCGACGAGCGCCCGGGCACCACGGGCTTCGTCGTCCAGAACGAGTCCGCGGTGGAGCCGCTGCTCGCGCTGCTGCGCCAGCAGGGCCGGGCCGTGCCCGAGGACGTGTCGGTGGTCGCGATCTGCCCGGACCAGGTCGCCGTCCAGGCCTCGGTACGGCTGACGTCGGTCGCCATCCCCGCGCAGGAGATGGGCCGGTACGCCGTGGAGCACCTGGTCGCCAAGCTGGACGGCCGGGGCGGCGACGAAGTCGTCCTGATCGCACCCGAGTTGACGGTACGGGCGAGCACGGGCCCGGCGCCGGCGTAACGCCCGCCGACACCGCTCATCCCCCCTACGGAGGCATCCCGTGCCCGCGCTCCTTCAGGAGCCCGCCTCTTGAACCCTCCCCCTGCCGAAGCAAGGGAATTCCTGGCTCACGCTGCTCGGGCGCTCAGCGAACGACCGAGTCTTACGCGATCAGCGCCAGCCGGGTTGGAACCAGCCCGGTTGCCCCGAAAGACAAGGAGGTTGCGCGTGCTTGGTTCTCGCTACGCACGCTGCGTAACTTACCCGACCATCTGGGTGACGATGCACGAAATCGTCGGAGGTTGCCAGTGAATCAGCCTGCCGAAAACCGCTCTGCCGCAGCGCAGCCCAAGGTGAGCCTCGCGCAGTCCTCCCCCACCGTCGGCACGTTCCGTGAGCGGGACGGTGCCCTGGAGTGGACCGGCCGTCAGGAGACGCTGCGGATCGAGCCGTGGGGGCCGGACGCGGTCCGGGTACGTGCCCGGCTCGGCGGTCCGGTCCTCGACGGCCTGCCGGGCGCCCTGCTCGACGAGCCGCCGGCCACCGGGTCGACCGTCAAGATCGTCGACGGTGAGGGGCGGCTGACGGTCGGCGGCCTCACCGTCGAGGTGTCCGCCGAGGGCCTGGTCCGGTTCCTGCGCACCGACGACCTCACGGAGATCCTGGCCGAGCAGCGCGCCCACTTCTGGTGGCCCGGCTCGCGTCTCTACACCGCCGTGGGCAACGGCCACCACCGGCTGGAGCAGCGGTTCGCCGCCTACGAGGACGAGCGGCTGTACGGCCTGGGCCAGCACCAGCACGGGCGCCTGGACCAGAAGGGCCTGGTCCTGGACCTGGTCCAGCGCAACGCCGAGGTCTCGGTCCCGGTGCTGGTCTCCAGCCGCGGCTACACCCTCCTGTGGAACAACCCCGCCATCGGCCGCGTCGAACTCGCCGGCAACGGCACCCGCTGGGTGGCCGACTCGGCCCGCCAGCTCGACTACTGGATCACCGCCGGCGATCCGGCCGACGGGCAGCGCAACTACAGCGCGGCGACCGGCCGTTCGCCGATGCTGCCGGAGTGGGCGGCGGGCTTCTGGCAGTGCAAGCTGCGCTACCGCACCCAGGACGAACTCCTGTCCGTGGCCCGGGAGTACAAGCGGCGCGGGCTGCCCCTCTCGGCGATCGTCTGCGACTTCTTCCACTGGACCCACCTCGGCGACTGGAAGTTCGACCCGAAGGAGTGGCCCGACCCGGCCGCGATGGTCCGCGAACTCGCCGAGCTGGGCGTCAAGCTGGTGGTCAGCCTGTGGCCGTCGGTGTCCCCGCTGTCCGAGAACCACCCGGTGATGGAACAGCACGGCTACTTCATCGGCACCCAGTACGGCCCGATGGCGCACGCCGACTGGCCGGACAAGGAGGTGGCGTCGACCGTCCAGGTCGCCTTCTACGACGCCACGAACCCCGAGGCCCGCGCCTTCGTGTGGTCCCGGGTGAAGGAGAACTACCTCGACCCGTACGGCATCACGGCGTTCTGGCTGGACGCCTGCGAGCCCGAGCTGAAGCCCGGCTTCCAGGAGAACCTGCGCTACTGGACGGGCCCGGGCCTCGAGGTCGGCAACAGCTACCCCGCCGAGAACTCCCGCACCTTCTACGAGGGCCTGCGGGCCCAGGGCGAGGAGGTCGTCACCCTCAACCGTTCGGCCTGGGCGGGCAGCCAGCGCTACGGCGCCGCGCTGTGGTCCGGCGACATCGGCACCGACTTCGCCACCCTGCGCCGGCAGATCGCGGCCGGCCTCAACACGGCCCTGTCCGGCATCCCCTGGTGGAACACGGACATCGGCGGCTTTCACGGCGGCGACCCGGACGACCCGGCCTACCGCGAGGTGATGGTCCGCTGGTTCCAGTTCGGCGCCCTGTCCCCGCTGATGCGGCTGCACGGCTTCCGCGACCCGGGCATGCCGCTGGGTCCGGACATGACCGGCGGCCCGAACGAGGTCTGGTCGTACGGGGCGGAGGCCGGTGCGATCCTGGAGAAGTACCTGCGGCTGCGCGAGCGCCTCAGGCCCTACGTCCTCCAGGTCATGCGGGAGGCCCACGAGGAGGGCCTGCCGGTGATGCGGCCGCTGTTCCTGGAGTTCCCGCGGGACCAGACGGCCTGGACGGTCGACGACGCCTATCTGTTCGGCCGGGACCTCCTGGTGGCACCGGTGCTGACGGCGGGAGCCACGGCCCGGACGACGTATCTGCCGGCGGGCGCCTGGTGGACGGACGCGTGGACCGGTGAGTCGTACGAGGGCGGTACGGCGGTGACGGTGGACGCGCCGCTGGATCGTATCCCGCTGTTCCTGCGGGACGGGGCGGAGCTGCCGGTCACGGAGTAGCGCCGGCCGGCCGCGGTTACCACCCGGTAAATGTCTCAACTCAGCGGTGTGGTCGGGCAGTTGGAGGGGGTAGTACGTATCCCCTCTCCCTGTCCCCCCACGAAGGGTCCCGTTGCCGTGTCCTCCGGCCCGCTCCCCCTCACGCTCGCCAATCTGCTGCTCGGACCCGCCTCCCGCACCCGCCGCACACCGGACCGGGCCTTCGAGCGGCTGCTCGACACGGCCGGACGGTCGGAGGGCGACGAGCGGTTCGCCGACGACTTCCGTCACCTGCTGCGATGTTGGTCCCGCGCCGAGCACCTCACCCCCGTCGGCTGGCTGTCGGCGCGCGGCCACGTCGGCCGCCACCTCGCCAACCGGGCCCGGATCCGCCGGCTGCTCGCCGAACACCCCGGGATCGAGCGGGAGCCCGTCGACCGGCCGGTGTTCGTGGTGGGCCTGCCCCGCACCGCCACCACGCTCACGCACAGTGTGCTGTCCCTCTCCGCGGACCACCGCTGCCCGCTGCTGTGGGAGTTGCTCACCCCCGGTCTCGAACCCGACCCCGCGGAACGGGAGCAGGCGATCACCACCGCCCGCCGTCTGGTCGGCGGGATCAACCTCTTCGCCCCGGGCTTCCGCCACATCCACAACCTGCGCCCGGAAGGCCCGGAGGAGTGCACCTTCGCGCTGCCGCACACGGTGATGCCGCTGTCCCAGGCCGTCATCCCGGAGTACCTGCCCTGGCACGAGAGCCATGACTTCGCTGCCGACTACCGCTACCTCAAGCAGATCTACCAGGTACTCCAGTACGGCCGCCCGCGCCGCCGCTGGGTGCTGAAGTCCCCGCTGCACCTGGAGAACCTGGACGCGCTGCGCGCGGTCTTCCCGGATGCCACGATCGTGTGGACGCACCGCGATCCGGCCACCGCCGTGGCCTCGTTCTGCAGCCTGGTCGAGCACGGCATGGCGGTCAACACCCGCCCCCTCGACCTGAACTGGATCGGCGCCACCTGGCTGGAGCTGCTCAGCCGCTCGGCGGCCCGCGGCCTGGCCGCCCGTGCGCACATCCCCCGCGAGGCGCTGGTGGACGTGCCGTACACCTGGCTGGGCGCCGACCCGGCGGCGGGCGCCCCGAAGCTCTACGCGGCCGTCGGCGCCCGCTGGACCGAGGCCGACGTGGCCCGCCTCCCCGCCGTCGTCGCCCGCCCCAAGGGCACCCGCGTGCACAGCTACGACCTGGCCCGCTACGGCCTCACCCGCGCGGACGTCGACACGGCCTTCGCCGACTACAACGCGCTGCGCGCGGAGGTCGACCGGGCGTGACCGCGTGGGGGTGGGCCCCGCGACGCGCACGGGGCCCACCCGTCCGGCTCAGCTGCTGCTGACGGTGAGGCTGTTGGTGGTGAAGTTCAGACCACCGGACGAGCTGGTGATCTCGTAGCCGAACTGCACGTCACCGATGATCACGTTGCCGAACCAGCCCTTGGAGTCCTTGATCCACTTCAGGATCGGCAGGATGTCGATCGTGCCGGAGCTGGAGTTGGAGCTCCGGATGAACGAATAGACGTTGTTCGAGCCGTTGTTGCCCTTGTAGACGGTCCAGGTGTTGCTACCCAGGGTGAGCGTGCCCTGCGAGGTGCCGAGCGGGCCGACGGCTCCGGTCTTGTTGACCCAGAGCATGATCTCGTTGGCGTATCCGGTGTCCCAGATGTCGTACGACGTGTTGTACGCGCCGGACGAGGGGACGGTCACGTTGTAACTGCTGGTGAGCGAGGACAGCGAGGTGATCGTCTTGTTGATCACCTTCTTGGAGTTGGGGTACGACTTGATGCCACCGGTGTTGGGGTGGTTGGCGGTGACGCCCCAGTTGGTGCCGGAGTTGGCCCAGATGCACTGGGTGCCGGCGCCGGAGCCCCAGATGTTGTTGTAGAGGGTGTAGCCGTTCAGCGTCGTGTTGCCCCACTGGTCGCAGGAGCTCCAGACGGCGGCCGAGGCGGGCGCCGAGGCGAGGCCGACGGTGGCGCCGAGGGCGAGCGCGGGGGCGATCAGGGCCGTGGCGGCCCTGCCGAGCATGCGTGGTGCCATGGTGTCCCTTCCATGGGTGGGGGGAGATGCGGGTGGCTACCACGTCCCCAGGGTGAGGACGCGGTCTTCTCCGGCGACGAGGTCGAGCGGCTGGGTGCCGGAGGAAGTCCACAGGTCGACACGGAGCGTCCGGTGCGGCTTCAGGACGGCTCGTGCACCGGCGGGGGCCCAGGAGAGGTCGAGTTCGGCTCCGAACCGGGTGCGGATCCCGGTCAGCCGCCCTCGGCCGAGGGCGGTCGGGGGCGCGGGGAGCAGGACCAGCCGGTCGGGGGTCGACTGGACGAGGGCCTCGATCAGGACGGCGGGCAGGGTGTGTGCGGCGTCGGCGTTGTAGACGTCGCGGTTCGGGTAGTGGGCGCTCATCAGGGAGGCGTGGAAGAAGTCGCCGTCCAGAACCCGGCCGAGGGCGGCGGCGACCCGTTCGCCGTCCCGCAGCCGGGCGGCGACGAGCGCGTGGTGGAGGTGCCCGTGCGCCGAGTCGTTCTCGGCTCCGCGCAGTTCGAGCGCACGGTGGGCGGCGGCCGCCAGTTCCGGGGTGTCGTAGGGCGTGATCTCGTCGAGCGGCCAGACGCCGTAGAGGTGGCTGAGGTGGCGGTGGTCGTAGGTGTCGTCGAGGCCGGGGCGCGCCCACTCGGCGAGTGCGCCGTCGGCGTTGATCCGGTGCGGGGGCAGCCGGTCGGCGAGGGCGCGCCAGCGGTCGGCGTCCGGGCCCGGGTGGTAGTCGGCGGCCGTACGCAGGGCGTGCCGGGCGGCCGAGAGGTCCATCGCCGCGTCGACCGCACCCCAGCTGCCGTTGGCCGGCCGGTTCTCGGGCGAGTAGGACGGGACGACCACCAGCTGGCCTTCGGCGTCGGTCCGGGTGAGGAAGTCCTCGTAGAACGCGGCGACCTGGGCCAGTAGCGCGGCCGTACGCGGATCGCGCACACCGCGCGTCTCGTCGTGGTCGACGAGCGGCTTGAGCAGCCAGTCGGCGCCGGCCGTCCACAGGTGCAGGGGGTACTCACGGCTGAAGTGGTACGAGAGCCCGGACTCACCGTCGGTGTGCGCGGGCGCGACCATGCCCCGGGCGCCGAAGACCGTTCGGGCGTTCTCCCGCCAGTCGTCTTGCTGACGCTGGATCAGGGCGGCCAACGCGTCGGTGACTTCGGGGAGGTCGGCGGCGGGTGCGGAGGCCGTCTGGAGGTTGAGGTTGGCGTCGTTGGTGAAGGCTCCGGACCAGGCGGTGTTCCACTCGCCGGTCCACAGTCCGGTCAGGCGGGGCGGGTTGAGGCCGGAGGAGGAGAGCAGGTGGTAGCGGCCGGCGGCGAAGAGCCGCTCCAGGAGGGCCGCGCTGCGGGTGCGCTTGAGCAACTCCGAGCCGGGCAGTGCGCGTTCGGCGGGATCGGCGGCCAGGTCGAGGGTGACCCGGGTGTAGGCAGTGCGGTGCGGTTCGAGGTGCCGGGCGAGCAGCGTCTCGTACGACGGCGCGTCCTCGAGTATCTCGCGCAGTCGGCGCGCCTCGGCGGTCACGTCGAGTTCGCCCCTGTGGCGGCGGACCCGGGTGAGGAGGAGGACGGAGTCGGCGCCGGTGACGCGGACGCCGGGCGGCACGAGCCCGGTCGCGCCGCCGGTCACGGCGACGAGGGTGACACCGGTGTAGGCGCGGTCGCTGTCGGGGTAGCGGGCCCGGAGGCTGAGCAGGGCGCCCTCGGGGGTGCGGAGCGCGCCGTGGCCGATCCCCAGGCCGGAGGGGACACCCGGGAGCTGGTGATCGAGGGCGACATCGAGAGCGGGCGTGGTGACCCGCTGCACGATCACGTCGTCGGCACGGGAGACGAAGAGGCGGCTGGTCCACTCGCCGGTGGCGGCGGCGACCTCGCCGGTGCCGAAGTCGACGGTCCGGCGGTAACCGCCTGCCTGGCTCCGCGGCCCCCGCAGTCGTATCTGGAAGGCCGGATGAAACGGCTGGACCCACTGGAGCGGGCGGCCGTCGGTGAAGCTCTCGGCGGCCTTGAGGTCGCCGGCGAGCAACCGGTCCTGCACGGAGGCGAGTTCTGCGGCCAGGTGGGGCGGACGGGCGTGTTCGCCGCCGTTCGGGCGGACGAGGGTGTGCTGGGTGACGATGACACGGTCATCGTTCGGATCACCGAACACCAGGGCACCGTGGTGGCCGTTGCCACTCAGGAAGGCGTCCTCCCAGCGGGCGGCCGGGGCGGGCTCCCAGGTGCCGTGGACGGGTCCGGTCGGGGTCATGGCTTGAGCACCGCCACTCCGTATCGATCGAGGGTCACCTCGCCGCTGATCGCGGAACCGGTCAGCAGGTCGCGGTGCGTGCCCGGCACCCGGACCCGCACGGCCTCGCGCCCGTGGTTGAACAGGAACAGCAGCTCACCCCTGCGCACCGCCTCGACCCCCGCCGGCAGCCCGTCGAGCACCGGACGGATCCCCGCCCCCGCGGCGATCCTGCCGACCAGCTCACGCAGCGCTTCCGGTTCGGGGAGCGTGGAGACGTACCAGGCGCGCCCGTTGCGCAGCACGGCCGGCCGGCCGTCGAGCTCCCCGCCCCGGTACGGCACGGTCTCGGAGACCCCGGGAGCGGCCTCGATCTCCTCCGACCAGAGGGTGCCACGGAAGCCCTCGCACGCGACGCTCTCCCCCGCGTCCAGCGGCCACCACTCGTGCAGTGTGCGGATGCCGAACAGCTCGCGCAGCCGGGCGTCCATGCCGCCGGGGCGGATCCGGTCGTCCTCGTCGGCGACGCCGGTCAGGAAACCGCTGACCAGGGTGCCACCGTCGCGGACGTAGGCGAGGAGGTTGCGGACGGCGGTGTCGGTGAGGAGATAGAGCTGGGGCACCACCACCGCCCGGTAGGGGGACAGGTCGTGTTCGGGGTGGGCGAAGTCGGTGGCGAGGTTCGCCTCCCAGAGGGCGCGGTGCCAGGCGTGCAGTAGGTCGGGGAGGTCGACCTCGCTGGAGAGCCGGCCTTCGTGGGCGCCGGCCCACCAGGAGTGCCAGTCGTGGAGGACGGCGATGTCCGCGGTGAGGTGACTGCCGGTCACCTCGTCGCCGATGGCGGCGAGTTCGGCGCCGAGCTGCTTGACCTCCTGGTAGGTACGCCCCTCCTCCCCCGCGTGGCTGACCATCCCCGAGTGGAACTTCTCCGCGCCCTGCCGGGACTGCCGCCACTGGAAGTAGCAGACGGCGTCCGCGCCGCGGGCGACGGCCTGGAGCGACCACTGTCGGTTGAGGCCACGGGGTTTGGGGTGGTTCACCCCGCGCCAGTTGACCGGCCCGGCGGCCTGCTCCATCAGCATCCAGGGGCCGCGCGCCTGGGAGCGGGTGAGGTCGTGGACGAGGGCGCCGTGCTGCGCGCCCAGCGGGTTGCGCGGGTCGGGATAGAGGTCGACGGAGACGACGTCCTCCTCCGCCGCCCAGCGCCAGGCGTCCTGGCCGATCCACAGCGGCATGAAGTTGGTGGTCACCGGGATGTGCGGGGTGTGCCGGGCGACGATGTCCCGTTCGGCCGCGTAACACTCCAGGAGCATGTCGGAGGTGAACCGGCGGAAGTCCAGCACCTGGGTGGGGTTCTTCATGTAGTGGGCGTGGCGTGGCGGCAGGATGCCGTCCCAGGTGTCGTATCCCTGGCTCCAGAAGGCCGTTCCCCAGGCGGAGTTGAAGGCGTCGAGGGTGCCGTAGCGCTCGCGCAGCCAGCGGCGGAAGGCGGCGGCCGCCTCGTCGCCGTAGTCGAAGGTGCAGTACTCGTTGTTGATGTGCCACAGGGTGAGGGCGGGGTGGCCGCCGTAGCGGGCGGCGAGGTCCTCGGTGATGGCGGCTGCGTAGCGGCGGTAGGTGGCGCTGGAGTGCGAGAAGTGCTGGCGGCCGCCCCACCACTCGGTGCGGCCGTCGGCGTCCCGGGGCAGGGTGTCCGGGTGCAGCCGGCCCAGCCACGGCGGCGGCGCGGAGGTCGGGGTGGCGAGGACGACTCCGACGCCGTTGTCGTGCATCAGGTCCATGAGCCGGTCCAGCCAGCCGAAATCCCGCTCCCCCGGCCGGGGTTCGAGCTTCGCCCAGGAGAAGACGCCCATGGTCACGGAGTTGACGCCGGCCGCCTTCATCAGCCGGACGTCCTCGGGCCAGGTCTCCTCGGGCCACTGCTCGGGGTTGTAGTCGCCGCCGAAGAGGATGCGGCCGCGGGTGACGTCGGAGAGGCCCGGTCGCTGTCGTTCGACGGTCATCGAAGCGGCTCCCCGTACTGGATGCCACGCCCGTTGGTGGCGAGGTAGACCCGGCCGTACACGCGCGGGTCACCGGTGATCGCCTGCCCGGTCCACCCCCACTGGTGCCGGTCGTCGTTGATACGGACCCAGGACCCGGCCTCGTCGTCGGAGCGGTGGACGGCGGTGATGGACTCCGTGGAGCCGACGAGATAGATCGCCGGGTAGCCGGCGCCGTCGGCGGCCCTGCCGAAGCCGAGGGTGTAGGCGGCCCGGCAGCCGGCGACCTTGACGAAGCTCGCACCCCCGTCGACGGACCGGTACAACCCGTTCCACTTCACGCTCAGCCACAGGTCACCGGATCTGCCCGGGGCCGCGACCAGCTGGAACTGGCTGTCCCCGGCGGGCAGTCCGGTCGCACGCACCGTGAACGTGCGGCCACTGTCAGTGCTGGCTTGTAGCGTTCCCGTGTCGGTGTCGTATGCGTAGAAGAGCGTCGGGTCGGCCGGGTCGGCGACCGGCGTGGCGCCCTTCGGGAAGGAGGGGATCTCGGTCCAGGTGGCGCCGTCGTCGTCCGAGCGGTGGGCGGGGTACTTCGTCCCGTCCCAGTGCACGAAGGACCACAGCAGCGCGCTGCCGTCGGCGTTGGCGGCGATCGGCCCCGGTGCGTCGTGGGCGAGGGAGGGCTGGGCAGCGAAGGGCGCCCAGGTCCGGCCCCCGTCGTTCGAGAAGGCGCCGTTGCCGTTGTCGCCCCAGCCGGTGCGGACCACGTACGCCGGCCTGCCCGCGGCCTGCGCGAGTCCCGTCGCCGATCCGAACACGGGGTTCGTCGCCATACCGCGGGACGGAGACGCGGTGAGCCGCTCGTGGTACAGGACGCCGATGTCCCCCGAGCCGCTCAGCAGGTGCGCCTCCCCGACCGGAGGCGACACCAGCTGCAGTACGGACGTCTCCTCCAGGCCGCGGATCCACGGGGACCAGTGGACGAGGTCGCGGGTGCCGTAGAGGGTCGCGCCGGTGCCGTAGACAAGGTGCGACGAGTCGTACGGATCCACGGCCACGGCCTGGATCCACCACCCGAACTTGGGCTGGTCACCGCCCCACTTGAGGAAGGGCGTCTCCGACACGTCGAAGACGGCGGTGTCCTTCAGGGACGTCCAGGTACGGCCGCCGTCGGTGGTCCGGTAGAGGGTGTCCACGGCCGCCCACCGGTTGTTCGTCGAGACGACGACGGTACCGGGCCGACGGGCGTCGACGGCGACCCCGCCGTAGCCGAAGGTGTCGCTGCCGCCGGGGTGGACGGGGGTGACCTCGGTCCAGCGGCCGGTGACGGTCGACAGCTTGTGCACACTGCCGTCGGCCTGACCGTTGGGACCGGGGGCATCGGCGTAGGTCACGTACAGCTCGCGCGTGTGCCGGCCGTACGCGGCGCGGACCGGGATCTTGGCGGAGGCGCCGGCGGGCTGCCCGGGGACGGCCTCCCAGGTGGTCCCGTCGGTGGTGCGGTACAGGGTGACGGCGGTCGCGCCGCCGTCCCCGTCCGCCCAGCCTGCGTAGACGGCACGGCCGACGGCGACGAGAAGGCTGACACCCTGGCCGGAGACGGAGGGGGCGGCGGGGAAGCCGGTGGCAGCCGCCCAGGTGGCGCCGCGGTCGGTCGACTTGAGCAGTCCGTCGTGCCTCGTCCCCAGCCAGAGGGTGTCGCTGTCCCGCGGGTCGACGAGGAGGCGCTCGCCCATGCCCCGGCCGTCCTCGTTGGCGCCGAGCCTGACGTCGAGGTCGGTACGGGTCCAGGTGGCGCCGCGGTCGTCGGAGCGGAGGATCGCACCGTTGCCGGCCCAGGACTGGGCGTAGGTACCGAGGGCGAGGTAGAGCCGGTCGGGGTGGGCGGGGTCGACCGCCAGGGCCTCGACACCGAGGAGGTTCCAGTCGTCCCAGCCGAGGTGGTCGGTGAGGGGGGTCCAGCGGGCGGTGCGGGTGTCCCAGCGGTAGGCGCCACCGATGTCGGTGCGGGCGTAGGCGAGGCCGGGGGTGGTCGGGTGGAAGAGGACGCCGGTGACGAATCCGGTGCCGCCGATCACTGCGTTGCGCCAGCGGTACGCCTGCGGCCGGGGTGCGGTCGCATGGGCGTTGGCGGCGAGGGCGGAGAGCGCGGCAGCAGTGGCGGTGCCGGCCAGGACGGTTCTGCGGCTCAGGCTGGGCATGGGGAACCTTCGTGGGTGTGGGTCGGGTGGGTGGTCCCGGGTGGGGGCGGGGGGTCTCGCTCACCGGCGCTTGCAGGGTGCCCCCTGCGAAGAGCCGGCTGTATGAGCACGGCTGGGGAGCGCCCTGTCAGGGGCGCGGGGAACTGCGCGACCAGCCACGAATCACCGCAGTCGCCGACGCTCCCCCGCCACCCCCTCCAGAGGGCGCCGTCGGCTACCCCTTCACCGCCCCCGTCAGCATCCCCTTCTTGAAGTGCTTCTGGACGAAAGGCGAAAGCACCGCCACCGGCAGGAGCGCCAACACCATCACCGCCATCTGCACCGCGAGCCCCGACAGCTGACCCGTCTTGATCGCCTGCCCCAGCCCCACCGGGGCCTCCTGCTTCTGCACCAGCTGGATCATGACGTTCTGCAGCGGCATCTTCTCCTGGTCGTTGAGGTACAGGGACGCGTTGAACCACGCGCTCCAGTACCCGACCGCGTAGAAGAGGGTGATCACGGCGAGCACCGCACGCGACAGCGGCATGACGATCTGCCACAGGATCCGGAACTCGCCGGCGCCGTCGATGTGCGCGCTGTCGATCAGCTCCTGCGAGATGCCCATGAAGAACCCGCGCAGGACGAGGATGTTGAAGACGCTCACCGCGCTCGGCAGGATCAGGGCGAGATAGCTGTCGGTGAGGCCGAGGGACTGGACCAGGAGGTAGGTCGGGATCAGGCCCGCGCTGAAGAACATCGTGGCGAGCAGCAGCATCAGGAACCAGCGGTGGCCCAGGGAGCCGATGCGCGAGAGGCCGTACGCGCACAGCACCGACACGGCCATCGAGAACAGCGTGCCGACGACGGTGATCAGGACGCTGATGATGGTGGCCCGGGTGACCTGGCCGCCGCTCAGCAGCTCTTTGTAGGCGATGAAGGTGATGCCCTTGGGCACCATCACCAGTCCGCCGGCCTCGTCGATCGTCTTCCGCGAGGAGAGGCTGGTCACGATGATGATCCACAGGGGGAAGAGGATGCCCAGGCAGGCGAGGGCGAGCACGAGCCCCTTGCCGGCGGCGCCCGCCCGGCCGGGCTCCTCCTCCCATGCCGGACGGGGTGGCGCGGCCCACCGGGAGGGTTCCCGTACGGGTGGCTTGTCGATGACGGCGGTCACTTCTTGTACACCCCCTGCTCGCCCATGAGATGGGCCACTTTGTTCGCGGCGAGGACCAGGCCGAGGCTGACCACGCCCTTGATCAGACCGGCGGCGGCCGCGTAGCCGAAGTCCTGGTTGCGGACGCCGTTCCACCAGACGAAGGTGTCGAGGACCTCGGCGGCTCCTGGGCCCACCGCGTCGCGTTGGAGGAGGATCTGTTCGAAGCCGACCGTCAGGGCGTCGCCCACGCGCAGCACCAGCAGCAGGGCGATCACCGGCCGCAGGGCGGGAAGCGTGACATGCCAGATGCGGCGCCAGCGGCCCGCCCCGTCCATCGCCGCCGCCTCGTAGAGGTCGGGGCTCACCGAGGCGAGCGCGGCCAGGAAGACGATGATCCCCCAGCCCGCGTCCTTCCAGACGCCCTCCGCCGTGACCAGGAACTTGAAGGTCGACGGGTCGGTCATGATGTCGAGGCCGTCATAGCCGTGCTGCCTCAGCAGCTGCGACAGCACGCCCGCGCCACCGAAGATCTGCTGGAAGACGGAGATGACCAGCACCCAGGAGAAGAAGTGCGGGAGGTACAGGACCGCCTGGGAGAAAGCCCGTACCCGGGGCCGGACCACGCTGTTGATGAGCAGGGCGAGCCCGATCGGGATCGGGAAGAACAGCACGAGTTGCAGGAAGAACAGCACGAGCGTGTTCTTCACCGCGTCCCAGAACGCCGAGTCGGCGAAGATCCGCTGGAAGTTCTCGAAGCCCACCCAGGGACTGTGCAGCATGGAGACGATGCCGTTGTCGCTGACGTACGGGTCGTAGTCCTGGAAGGCGACGATGTTGCCGAGGATCGGCAGGTAGTTGAAGACCAGGATCAGCAGGACCGCCGGCAGCGTCATCAGGATCAGCGCGCGGTCGCGTCTGAATCTGAGGCGCAGGCTCAGCTTCCCGGTCTTCCTCTTCTTCCCGGTTCCGGTGGTGCCGTCGGACGCCACCGGAGTCCTCCCCGCCCTGTCGTCGTCTGCCTCGGCCCTGCTGCGAGGCACCGTGCTGTGGGACACGGCCGTTCTCCTTGCCTCAGTGCCTGGTCAGCTCGCCGAAGAACCGTTGTCGTCGAGCAGCTTCTGGTACCAGTCGCGCAGCTTGTCGCCGCCCTTGCTCTTCCAGTCCGAGACGGCCTGCTGCATGTCGCTGATCTTCTTGCGGCCGCGGGTGATGTCGTCTTCCAGCTGCTCGAAGTCGTTACCGAGGCTGGTGTAGCGGGACGGCTCGGTGATCATCTGGCCGTAGAAGCTGGACTTCTTGGTGAAGGCGCCCATCCGCTGCTGCCACTCGACCTGCGCCTTGGCGACGTCGGGGAAGTCGGGGTGGGCGATGGTGGCGGCGGGGCTCGCGACCATGACGTAGGCGTTCAGCACCTCGTTGTTGCCCTGGGTGGTCTTGGTGGGCACGCCGTCCTTGACGGTGTAGTCGGTGCCCTCGGGGCCGTAGTTGGTGAGCATGTACTCCTTGGTGCCGTACGGCGCGGCGGTGACGTTGGCGACGGCCAGCACGTCGCGGATCACGGACTCCGAGGCCTTCTTGTTGATGAAGGCGAAGATGCCGGCGGGCTGCTCGGCCCACAGCTGCGGGTTGCCGCCGTCGTGGCCGAAGACGTCCATGCCCCAGATCTTGTAGTCGGGGTTCTGGGTGGCCTGTTCGGCGGTACGGCTCCACCACTGGGTGATGTTGTTGGGGTAGACCAGGAACTCGCCGGCCGCGAACTTGGGGCCGGGGTCGGGGGCGTTCTTGCCCAACAGGGAGTCGGGGTGCACGACCCCGGCGGCGAAGAGCTTGCGGGTCCATTCCAGCGCTTCGAGGTACTCGTCGGTCTCGATGCGGTTGACGAGCTTGCCGTCGACGAGGTTCCAGCCGAGCGGCTTCTCGCTGCCGGAGAGCACGCCGAAGGACTGGAAGGCCGTCCACTTCATGTCCATACAGGCCCAGCGCTTGGCCTTGGCGTTGGTGATCTCCTTCGCCAAGGACAGGAACTCGTCCGCGGAGCGCGGAATCGCGTACCCCTCCTTGTCGAAGATGTCCTTGCGATAGAGGGGCACGATGCCGGTGACGTACGGCGAGGGCTGCGGCAGGCCGCGCAGCTTGCCGCCGATGATGCAGCGCTGCCAGGCGTCGGTGGGGATGGCCGCGAGGTTCGGGTAGTCCTTGACCTTGTCGCCCGACAGGTACGGGCCGAGGTCGGCGAACTTGCTGATGATGGCGGTGGGTATCTTGCCGCCCATGTTCCAGCTCGGAACGACCACGACGTCCGGTACGTCGCTGGAGGCGAGCACGGCGCCGAGCTTCTGGTCGTAGGTGTTGCCGTCCTGGTTCTGCCACCGGACGTCGACGCCGATCAGGTCGTTCATCGCCTGGTAGTAGGCGTTGTCGTCCTTCGGCGGGGAGCCCCAGAACGGGGACATGATGGTGACCTTGCCCCCCTTGCCGAGCTTCTTGGGCACCGAGGTCTTCAGGGTCGCCAGGTCGAGCTTTCCGGTGAAGCCGATCGCCGAGCCGTTCTTCGCCGGGATGTCCGGGGTCACCACGTTGTTGGCGAGGTAGGACGGCAGCAGCTTCTTCGCGTCCTTGCCCGAGGAGGAGCCACCTCCCGACCCGCTGTCCGACGCTCCGCAGGCGGCGAGCAGCGGCATCCCGCCCGCCACCGCTGCGGTGGCGACGGCCGTGGAGGCGAGGAAACTTCTCCGGCTCGGCCCGGAGGGGGCGGAAGCGGCGTTCGGCGTCATTGCGTCAACCCTTCATGGCGCACCAGGACACCCGGCGGTGGCCGTCGGCTGCGGTGTCTCGAGTGGAACTGGCTGAGCTGAAGCGATCCCCCGACCACGGTCGACCACCGTCGTGCGTCCCTGGGGCGGACCGGCGAATCGGCTAGTCGAAGCGCTTCGATGTTGCTGCGAGGTTAAGTGAACACCCGGGGGTGCACAAGGGTCGCTTCCAAGATTCCTCCGAGGTGGTGGGGATGACCTCTGCGTATGTGCCGCTTGAAATTTCGGTGAGCGTCTCTTGACACCCGACGGTGCGTCGAATGAGCATCGAAGCGCTTCGAAAGCTCCTCGTCGCTCCATCGCAAGGGGAACCGCACGTGACCGCTCAAACGCCGCCCACGCCGCCTTTCCGCGATCAGCACCTGCCGTTCGCGAAGCGCATCGACGACCTGCTGGCGCGGCTCACCCTGGACGAGAAGGTCTCCTTCCTGCACCAGTTCGCGCCCGCCGTGGAACGCCTGGACATCGCCGCCTTCCGCACCGGCCAGGAGGCCCTGCACGGGGTCGCCTGGATGGGGCCGGCGACGGTGTTCCCGCAGGCGGTCGGCCTCGGCGCGACCTGGAACACCGATCTCGTACGACGGGTCGGCGAGGCCGTGTCCAAGGAGGTCCGGGCGATGCGCGCCCGCGACGACCGCGTGGGCCTCAACGTCTGGGCACCGACGGTGAATCTGCTGCGCCACCCGCTCTGGGGCCGCAACGAGGAGGGCTACTCCGAGGACCCGAAGCTCACCTCCGCCATCGCCACCGCCTACACCCGTGGCCTGCGCGGCGACCACCCGGTGTACTGGCGCACCGCGCCGGTGCTCAAGCACTGGCTCGCCCACAACAACGAGACGGACCGGGCCACTTCCTCCTCCTCGGTCCGCCCGCGGGTGCTGCACGAGTACGACCTGCGCGCCTTCGAGGAGACCGTGCGGGCGGGCGCGGTGGCCGGGGTGATGCCCGCGTACAACCTGGTCAACGGCCGCCCCAACCACGTGTCCCCGTATCTGCGCGAGCAGTTGCGGACCTGGACGGAGGAGGATCTGCTGGTCTGCTCGGACGCCGGGGCGCCCAGCAACCTGGTCGACCACGAGCACTACTTCGACACCCACGAGGAAGCCACGGCGGCCGCCCTCCTCGCCGGTGTCGACAGCTTCACCGACCACGGCACGGACGGTTCGCAGATCGTCGCGCGGATCAACGGGGCGTTGGCACAGGGCCTGTTGACCGAGGCCGACATCGACACGGCCGTGCGCCGCCAGCTCTCGGTCCGCTTCCGCCTCGGCGAGTTCGACCCGCACGACGACCCGTACGCGCACACGTCCGACTTCGACACCCCGGCCCACCGCGCCCTGGCCCAGGAGGCTGCGGAACAGGCGGTGGTCCTCCTCAAGAACGACGACGACCTGCTGCCGCTCGCGCCCGACACCCGGATCGCGGTGGTCGGCCTGCTCGCCGACGAGTGCAAGCTCGACTGGTACAGCGGCACGCTGCTGCACCGCTCCACCCCGCTGGAGGGCCTGTACGAACGGTTCGGCGCGGAGCGGGTGGAGTTCGCGGAGGGCGTGGACCGGGTCCGGCTGAGGCTCGCGGACGGCACCTTCCTGCACGTGCCGCCCGCCCCCGAGGCCGCCGACGAGGCACGCGGCGCGGCGGGCGCCCTGGACCCGGCGCTGCTGGCGGGCCGTACCGACCTGCCCCCGCTGACCACCGACGCCACGGGCACCGAACTCGCCCTCGTCGACTGGGGCGAGGGCGTGCTGACGCTCCGCGCCCCCGACGGCCGGTATCTCTCGGTCGCCGACGACGGCCGGGTCCGCGCCTCCGCCGACCAGCCCGGCGGCTGGGTCGTCCAGGAGACATTCCGCCTGGAACCCCACGAGAACGGTCACCTCCTCCGGCATCTCGGCACGGGTCGCCACGTCTCTGTCGCCGCCGACGGCGTGCGGGTTGCCGCCGAGAACGCGTCGATCTTCGAGTTGATCATCGTCGAGCGGGGTACGGAGGCCGTCGCCAGGGTGGCCGCGGCGGCCGACGTGGTCCTGGTCGTCGCGGGCAACGACCCGCACATCAACGGCCGCGAGACCGAGGACCGTACGACTTTGGCCCTGCCCCCGCACCAGGAGCGCCTGCTGCGCGCGGCCCGGTCCGCGAACCCGCGGACGGTCCTGGCCCTGACCTCGGCCTACCCCTACGCGGTGGACGTGGCCCGCCTCCCCGCCGTCCTGTGGACGGCGCACGGCGGCCAGGCGGCCGGCACCGCGCTCGCCCGCGTCCTGGCCGGTGACGTCTCCCCCGCGGGCCGTCTTCCGCAGACCTGGTACGCCGCCGACGCGGACCTCCCCGACCTGCTCGACTACGACGTGCTGGGCGCCCGGCAGACGTACCTCTACTTCGAGGGCACCCCGCTCTTCCCGTTCGGCCACGGCCTGTCGTACGCGTCCTTCTCCTACGCCGACCTGGTCACCGAGGCGGCGGCGGGGACGCTCCACGTGTCGTTCACGGTCACCAACACCGGTGCCGTGACGGCGGACGAGGTGGCCCAGCTCTACTCACGGGCGGTCGAGCCGTCGTCGGTGCGCCCGCGCCGCGAACTGCTGGCCCACCGCAGGATCACCCTCGCCCCCGGCGAGCGGACCGGGCTGGCCTTCGAAGTCCCGCTCTCCGCCTTCGCGTTCTGGGACGTGGCGCGGGACCGACGGCGCCTGGAGCAGGGGCCGTACGACGTCCTGGTCGGCGCGTCCAGCGAGGACATCCGGCTGCGTACGACGGTGGTCCTGGACGGCGAGCAGGCGGCACCGCGCGATGTCACCTCCGAACGCGGCCTGGATGCCGCCGATTTCGACGAGCATTCGGGGATCACGATCGTGGACCGTACGAAGACGGCGGGCGACGCGGTCACGCCGGAGGACGACGGGCTCGGTGAACTCGTCTACCGGGACTGCGACTTCGGCCGGGGGGTGACCGAGGTGACCGTGCGGGTGTCGGGCGCCGGCTCGCTGGAACTCTCCCTGGACGGGGGTCCGTCGTCGGCGGTGCTGACGCTCGCCGAGCCGACGCCGGGTCCGTACGCGTACACCTCGCTCACCGCCGGCATCGTCGCCGAGGGTGTGCACGACGTCCACCTCAGACTGCGCGGCCCGCTGCGGCTCGCGCACGTCGGCTTCTCCGGTTGAGGGTCCGGAGCGGCCGGCACCGAGAAGGGGCCCGGCGCCGGAAGGCATCGGTACCGGGCCCCTTCGAGGGGACGACGATGAGCGTCATGGACGAACTTACTTGAAAATGGTTCCCATTGGCAAGAGGGTGGCGGCCCTGCCCCGGTCCCCGGCCGGGATCATCCGTCGGCGGAGCCCATCGGCGGGCCCGAAGCACACCGACGCCCGGAGCCCCCGCACAGTGAGCCCTCCATAGGGTGTCGTCGGTATCCGATGAGCCAGGCCGTGTCTTCTCCTGATCGAGCCGGGTGAAGGTCAGATGGTGAACGGCCGCCGGCGGAGGAACTCGGCATCTACCCGCACGCCGAGTCGGGGCAGGACGACATGTCGCGCCCTCAACTACTGTGCACCCTTCAACGAGCTACGGACGCGCAGCGCACGCAGGTTTTCGCCGCCGGGCGAACTTCGAGGCGCTCCGTCGGGATCGGCTCACCGCATTGCTCGCAGCGCCCGTAGTCGCCTCTCTCCAACCGTTCCAGGGCGCGATCGAGATCGTTCAGATGCTCGCGCGACTGGGACAGCAGAGCGGTGACGTGCGCCCGCTCGAAGGCCGTGCTCGCCCCCTCCGGGTCGTGCTCGTCGTCAATGGCCACCAGTGCGTTCGCCTCGACGATCCCTTCGAACTCACGGCCAAGGGCGGATATCTGCTGCAGCGTGGCGACACGGTCGGCCGCGAGCAGCGCCCGCATCGACTCGCCCTGGGGCACGAGAAAAGCGGCATTGGTGCATTGATCGCTCATATCGGAGGAAACCTCATTGTCTTGTGCCGAATTCCCGGGTGTTCGGGCGACGACGGCCTCAGCGATGACGTGGGCGGCCACGCTGGTACTGCTTCGGCCACGGGACGTCGTCACCGAGCACGTGGGCCGCGCGGAGCGGCCAGGTCGGGTTGCGCAGCAGTTCGCGCGCGAGCATGATCGCGTCGGCCGAGCGGTCCACGAGGATCTGGTCGGCCTGCTCCGGTGCGGTGATCAGGCCGACCGCGGAGACGGGCAGGGCCGCGCCCTCGCGGACGGTTCGGGCGAAGGGCACCTGGTAGCCGGGTTCCACTTCGGTACGGGCGTTGTGGACGAGGCCGCCGCTGGTGATGTCCACCAGATCGACGCCGTGGGCCACCAGGTGCCGCGACAGCTCGACCGTCTCCTCCGGGGTCCAGCCGCCGTCGGCCCAGTCCGTGGCCGAGAAGCGTACGAACAGCGGGCGGTCCTCCGGCCACTGCGCCCGTACGGCGTCGGTGACCTGGACCAGGAAACGGCTGCGCCCGTCGAGATCGCCTCCGTACTCGTCGCCGCGGTGGTTGGACAGCGGTGACAGGAACTGGTGCAGCAGATAGCCGTGCGCGGCGTGGATCTCCAGGACCTCGAAGCCGGCGGACAGCGCCCGCGCGGCGGCCTCGCCGAAGGCCCGGACCAGAGCGCGGATGTCGTCCGCGCCGAGTTCCCGCGGGGCCGGCCAGTCGCCGAATGGCAGCGGTGACGGTGCGACCGTCTGCCATCCTCCGGCCTCCGGTTCGACGTACACGTCCCCCTCCCAGGGCGGTGCCGTCGACGCCTTGCGGCCGGCATGGGAGATCTGGATGCCGGCAATGGCTCCCTGCCCGTGGACGAAGTCCGTAATCCGCTGGTACGCGGCGGCCTGCCCGTCATCCCAGATGCCGGCGTCGGAAGGGGTGATCCCGCCCTCGGGTTCCACCGCCGTGGCCTCCTGCATGACCAGGCCGGACCCGCCGCGTGCCAGGGAGCCGAGATGGACCAGATGCCAGTCCTGCGGGTAGCCGTCGACCGAGCTGTACTGGCACATGGGGGCCACCCAGGCCCGGTTCGGGAAGGTCGTGCCGCGGAGGGTGAGCGGCGAGAAGAGGCGGCTCATGGGAGGCCTCGCAGGAGGGGTGTGGGACGCCGGTGGTGCCCCGCACCCGTCGAGCCGTGACGGCCTGGGTTCCTGCGGGGCGCCCCGCACGGTGGGTGCACCCGAGTACCCCGGCCGCTCGTGGCACACACCACCGGCCAGGCGTGCTCACCCGCGCGGATGTCCTGCCCAGGTCACACCCCATGCGCAACACCACGGCCGGAGCCCCCGCACAGCGGGCTCCGGCCGTGGTGAGCTGTCCCTGGCAGGTCAGAGGGCGAGGCCGGTGAGGACCAGGACCCGCTCGTAGGTGTAGTCGTCCATCGCGAACTTGACGCCCTCGCGGCCGACGCCGGACTGCTTGGCGCCGCCGTACGGCATCTGGTCGGCGCGGTAGGAGGGGACGTCACCGACGACGACACCGCCGACCTCAAGAGCGCGGTGGGCGCGGAAGGCGGTCTGCAGGTCGTGGGTGAAGACGCCCGCCTGGAGGCCGTACTTGGAGTCGTTGGCGGCGGCGAAGGCCTCGGCCTCGCCGTACACCTTCTGCACGGTGAGGACGGGTCCGAAGACCTCCTCGCAGGAGATCGTGGTGTCGGCCGGGACCTCGGTGAGGACGGTCGGCGCGAAGCTGGCGCCGTCGCGGTCGCCGCCGGTGACCAGGGTGGCGCCGGCCTCCACGGCCTCCTTCACCCAGGCCTCGACGCGCTCCGCGGCGGCCTCGCTGACCAGCGGGCCGACGTCCGTCTTGGCGTCGGCCGGGTCACCGGTGACCTGGGCCTCGACGGCGGCGACGATGCGCGGGAGCAGCCGGTCGTACACCGACGCGTCGGCGATGACCCGCTGCACGGAGATGCAGGACTGGCCGCCCTGGTAGTTGGAGAAGGTGGCGATGCGGGTGGCGGCCCAGTCGAGGTCGGCGTCGCTCGCGTAGTCGCCGAGGACGACGGCCGCGCCGTTGCCGCCCAGCTCCAGGGTGCAGTGCTTGCGGGGCACCGAGTCCATGATCGAGTAGCCGACCTTCTCGGAACCGGTGAACGAGATGACCGGGAGGCGCTCGTCCTGGACGAGGGCGGCCATCTTGTCGTTGGCGACCGGGAGGATCGACCAGGAGCCGGCCGGGAGGCCCTCGGTCTCGGCGAGCAGATCGCCGATGATCAGGCCGGACAGCGGGGTGGCGGGCGCCGGCTTGAGGATGATCGGCGCGCCTGCGGCGATGGCCGGGGCGATCTTGTGGGCGCAGAGGTTGAGCGGGAAGTTGAAGGGTGCGATGCCGAGGACGACGCCCTTGGGGAAGCGGCGGGTCAGCGCGAGCCGGCCCTGGCCGCCGGGGTCGGTGTCGAGCCGCTGGGCCTCGCCGCTGTTGAAGCGGCGGGCCTCCTCGGCGGCGAACCGGAACACGGAGACGGCACGGCCGACCTCGCCGCGCGCCCACTTGATCGGCTTGCCGTTCTCGGCGGAGATCAGCTGGGCTATCTCCTCGGTGCGCTCGGCGAGGCGCCGGCTGACGTGGTCGAGGGCGGCGGCGCGTATGTGCGCCGGGGTGGCGGCGAACTCGTCCCGTACGGCGTACGCGGCGGCGACGGCTTCCTCGACCTGCGCGTCGGTCGGCACGCTGACCTTGCCGACAGGGCGCCCGTCCCAGGGGCTGGTGACGTCGAAGGTGTCCTCGCCGGTGACCTGACGGCCGGCGAGCCAGAAGGCGTGGGTGGCGGTCATGAGAGTCCCGGCCCTTCCGCGTGTGGGGATTTCTTGGCTTCCGAGGTCCACCGTAGGCGCGGGAGGCAGAAGCGGCGCTTGTCCGGGGTGTAGTGGTGGCGAGCGGGGGTGCGCCTCTTTGGCAGGGGCGCGTCGGCCTCGTTCTCCGAGTTCTCCGGGGTCCTCCGGGTTCTCCGGCGGCGGTCAGTCCGCCGAGGTCGCCTTCAGGGCCAGCCACAGCTCCATCCTGGCGTCGGGGTCGTCCAGGGAACGGCCCAGGATCTCCTCGACCCTGCGCATCCGGTACCTCAGCGTATGCCGGTGGACGCCCAGGTCGGCGGCGGCCGCGTCCCACTGGCCGTGCCGGGACAGCCAGGCCCGCAGAGAGGCCACCAGGTCGCCGCGGCCCGTGGCGTCATGCTCGTACAGCGCCCGCAGCAGGCCGTCCGCGAACGCCTTCACCGCGTCGTCGGCCAGCAGCGGGAGCACCGAACCGGCGGCCAGCTGCTCGTGCTCGACCAGCACCCGGCCGCGCCGCCGGGCCACCGACAGTGCCTGTTCGGCCTGTTTGTAGGCGGCCGCCGCGCCGATCGGGCCGGACGGGGCGGACATGCCCACGACCAGGTCGTCCTCCTCGGTGGCGTCCTTCTCCGGGACGGCCCGCGCGACCTCGCGCGCCGCCGCGTGGTCGACGCACGCGCCCACCGCCGCGCCCCCGTCCGCGGCCAGCACCACCAGCCGCTCCCCCTCCGGCACCACCAGCACCGCCTCCCCCGCGCGCGCCGCGGCCGACTCGACCGCCTCCGCGAGACCGGCGAGCAGTTCGGCGCCCGCATCGGCGACGATCATCCGGAAGGGTGCGTCGAGAAGTCCGCCGTACAGGTCCCCGGCGACCCCCCGGGCGTGGTCCGGCTGCCCGGCGAGCAGCATGCGCAGCACCGCCGCGCCCACCCGCTGCTCGGCCGCGTGCAGCGACCGCGAGCGTTCCGTCGTCAGTGTGAGCAGGGCGATGGCCGAGTGGACGGCATACCGCTCGGCGGTGCCGAGGGCGGCCGCGGTGCCGACCGCCAGCGCCGCCCGGGACCTGCGGCCGGTGCCCAGCGAGTGCAGCTCCACCCGGTCCTCGTTGTCCGGGCCGCCCACCACCGAGGAGGCCGGCGCCGGGCGCTCCCGCAGCCGTTCCACCTCGGCCGTCAGCCGGGCCGCCCGGCGCCCCGCCCACTCCGGTGCCGTGGCGACGACCGCGCCCGAGGCGTCGTACAGCGCCGCCCACCCGTTGACCTGCGCGGCGAGTGCGGCGAGCAGGCCTTCCGGCCCGGCGTTGAGGGCCTGCCTGGTCAGTTCGCGCTGGGCGGCGAAGCCCGCCGTCACCGCCCGGTACTGGTCGGCCGCGATCGCCGCGGAGACGGCCTTGCTGATGGCGAGGAAGGGGGTGCGGCGCGGGACCTCGAGGAGCGGCAGGTCCTCCTCCTCGGCCGCGTCGACCAGAGCCTTGGGGATCTCGTCGTAGTTGACCCCGACGGCGAAGCCGAGACCCACCACACCTGCTTCCACCAGGCGTTTCACATACCGGCGCATCGCCTGCGGATCATCCGCGTCCAGCTTCAGCGCGGTGATCAGGAGCAGTTCCCCGCCCTCCATGTACGGCACCGGGTCGGCGAGTTCGCTGACATGGGCCCAGCGCACGGGCACGTCGAGGCGGTCCTCGCCCGCGCGCACGGTCAGTTTGAGCGCGGAATGGTGGACGAGCGAGGCGAGCGTCGGTGGCATCGGCCGTCAGATCTTCTCTTCGGTCGGGAACAGGTGAAGACGTGCACAGGGGGCAGTGGGCCTTTGGCCGTCTCGTATGAACGACCTCTGTCGATTCTGCCTCACTGTACGGTCGCGTGTGCCTCCCTGTTCAAGCCCGGCCGGCGCCGCCCCTGAGGTCCACCAGCAGCGGCGGCGCGTGCTCGCCCTTGACGGTCGTCAGGGAGAGGACCGCATGGCCCGCCGGCACACCGTGGGCCAGCTCGGAGGCCGACCAGCGCTCGCGCTCCACCTGGCGGACGGTGACCGCGCGGGCCGTGGGCGCCTTGCCGGTGATGACCTGCCGTACGACGTGCAGCGCCTTGCCCGCCGGGGTCTCCGCGATGATCTGGCGGTCGGTGACGTCCCGGGCCTCGGTCCACTCCTTGCCCCAGACCTCGGCGAAGTCCTGACCGTCCCAGGGGGTCAGCCCGGCGAAGGCCATGCGGCAGCCGGCGGCGCCCAGCAGCGGCCCGCGCAGGGGGCGGGGTACGTCGTCCAGGGTGCGCAGGGTCAGGGCCACGCCCGCGTTGGCGGACCGCAGCCGCTGGACGGCGCGTACCGCCTCCGGCGTCACCACGCCCGTCGCGTCGTCCAGGAGCAGGCAGGCGAAGAGCGAACGGTCGTCCCGTACCGTCACGCTCGCCGTGAACTGGGCGAGCACCAGCCGGGCCAGGATGCGGGAGGCGTCCGCGTGGCCGCGCTCCGGCAGGTCGATACGGACCCGGACCGGGTGGTCGAGGGCCTTGAGGGAGAAGGGGCGGGACTGGCCGGAGGTGTCGAAGAACCCGGCGAAGGCCGGGCGGTCGAGCAGGGCGATGCGGTCGGCCAGGACCGAGCCCACGTCTCCGGGATGGCCCATCTGCCGTTCCCGGGCGTCGAGTTCGCGCAGCAGCGACGCGTGTCCGGTGGCCGTCAGCGCCTTGCGGAGCGCGGCCACCGGGCCGGGGGCGCCATCCAGGAGCTGGCGGAGTTCGGGTACGGAGGGGAAGCGGCCGTGGACGGCCTTGAACGGGCCGAGCAGCTGGGCGAGGACGGTGGTGGAGCGGCGGCTGTCGCTGCCGGGGTGCGGGTCGGCGAGGTCGCCGACGAGGGCCTCGGCGATTATGGCGGCGGCCTCGTCGGGGTCGGTGGTGCCGCCGTACAGGTCGAGGTCGTAGACGGACTCGGGGTGCGCGATGCGGACGACGACGTCGTAGGAGTCGGCGGGGCCGAGTCCGGCGCCGGCCGCGCCGACGACGACCACGGAGGCGCGGCCGGCGAGTGCGTGCAGGCAGAGGGACTCGGCGAGCGGGCGTACGAGCGCGCCGGTCTTGCCGGAGCCGGCCGGGCCGACGGCGAGCAGGGAGGTGCCGAGCAGCTCGGGGCCGAGGGCGAGACCGGTGCCGCGGTAGCGGTAGGCGTTGCGGGGGTCGTCGGCGGTCGTGCCGAGCCGCACCTGGCCGGTCACCAGGTCGTGCCGGGCGTGCCGGGCGGGCAGGTCGCGTTCCCCTGAGGGGTGCAGGCAGGCGGCGGCGCCGTCCTTGACCACGGCGGCGGAGAAGGAGGCCATGCTGTGCCGGCCGCTGCGCACGCCCTGCCAGGCGCGGGCGATCCGGGCCTGGTCCACGTCCCCCATCAGCCCGGCCCGCGCGTCGGCGGCCAGCCGGTCAGCGGCATCGTACGCCCCGGCGGCACGGAGGTGGGGCCACTGGGCGGGGTCCTGCTCGGGGGCGGGGGGCCGTTCGGCGGCGGGGGTGGCGGCGGCCGGGGTCCAGGCTCGCGGGCCGTAGCGGCGCCAGACCTCGCCCCAGCGGCCGAGGCGGCCGACGGCGAGCATGATCGCCAGGGCGATGAGCGTGTAGTAGCCGTACCAGAGGACGGCGTTGCCGACGCGGTCGTCGCTGTGCCGCCAGGAGTCCGGGGTGAACAGCTCCAGGGGCACCACCCACCAGCCGCCCAGATAGCCGTTCCACAGCAGCGACCAGAACAGCCAGCCGACCAGGAACGCGATCAGCGCGCCGCTCAGCAGTTGCCGGGCCGGGATCCGCTCGGGCTCCTCCTCGGGCCTGGGGGTGTACCGGAACCGCCACACCCCGGGCGCGGCCTCCGGCCGCGGCGCCCGCAGCCAGCTCACGAAGGCCGAGCCGTCGGGCATCGGAGGCGCCCCGGGCGGCAGGTTCGGCGTCCCCGGAGGCAGGCTCGGCCGCGGCGGCACGGCAGCGGCCTCGGCCGGCGTCCTGCCCGCGTCCTGCGGCCCCGCCGGACGCGGCACAGGATTCGCGTGCGTGCCCCGCGTGTCCCGCGTCCCGTCGCTGTCCATCGCCCTTTCCCCCCGACCAGCCGTTCCGTCCATCGTCAGCGAGTCAATCTAACGCCCTCCGAAGGGGAGTTCACCGCTTACACGGCCGAGGAACAGTCAGCCGGATCCCGGCATCGTCCGGCGCCCTATGTCCACCACGGACAACGCCGCCTTCCGACAACACCCACATGGAGCATGCCCACCTCTCATACCCGGCCCTAGCCTGCGAAGAAAGAAGGAGAGCGTCCGGATACGCACCGCCGGAGCCGCCCCGGGGCCGCCGGACACGCACAGCGCCCCGGAACGCACGATTGATCAGGGAGCCCCCATGACCGCACTTCCGCAGGAGCGCCGCGTCGTCACCGCCATCCCCGGCCCCAAGTCGCAGGAGCTGCAGGCCCGCCGTACCGCCGCGGTCGCGCAGGGCGTCGGTTCCGTGCTGCCGGTGTTCACCGCCCGCGCCGGCGGCGGCATCATCGAGGACGTCGACGGCAACCGTCTGATCGACTTCGGTTCCGGTATCGCGGTCACCAGCGTGGGCGCCTCCGCCGAGGCCGTCGTACGCCGGGCCGCCGCCCAGCTGGCCGACTTCACCCACACCTGTTTCATGGTCACCCCGTACGAGGGCTATGTGGCGGTCGCCGAGGCGCTGGCCGAGCTGACGCCCGGCGACCACGCCAAGAAGTCCGCGCTGTTCAACTCCGGCGCCGAGGCCGTCGAGAACGCCGTGAAGATCGCCCGCGCCTACACCAAGCGGCAGGCCGTCGTGGTGTTCGACCACGGGTACCACGGCCGGACCAACCTCACCATGGCACTGACCGCGAAGAACATGCCGTACAAGCACGGCTTCGGGCCGTTCGCGCCCGAGGTCTACCGGGTGCCAGTCGCGTACGGCTACCGCTGGCTCACCGGCCCCCAGAACGCCGGTGCCGAGGCCTCCGCCCAGGCCATCGACATGATCAACAAGCAGATCGGCGCGGACAACGTGGCCGCGATCATCATCGAGCCGGTGCTCGGCGAGGGCGGCTTCATCGAGCCCGCCAAGGGCTTCCTGCCGGCGATCAGCCAGTTCGCCAAGGACAACGGGATCGTGTTCGTCGCCGACGAGATCCAGTCCGGGTTCTGCCGTACGGGCCAGTGGTTCGCGTGCGAGGACGAGGGGATCGTCCCGGACCTGATCACCACCGCCAAGGGCATCGCCGGCGGTCTGCCGCTGGCCGCCGTCACGGGCCGCGCCGAGATCATGGACGCGGCGCACTCCGGCGGCCTCGGCGGCACCTACGGCGGCAACCCGGTCGCCTGTGCCGGTGCGCTCGGTGCCATCGAGACCATGAAGGAACTGGACCTCAACGCCAAGGCGAAGGCCATCGAGGCGATCATGAAGCCGCGGCTGTCCGCCATGGCCGAGAAGTTCGACGTCATCGGCGACGTGCGGGGCCGCGGCGCGATGATCGCCATCGAGCTGGTCAAGGACCGTACGACCAAGGAGCCGAACCCGGAGGCGACCGCCGCCCTCGCCAAGGCCTGCCACCAGGAGGGCCTGCTGGTCCTGACCTGTGGCACCTACGGCAACGTGCTGCGCTTCCTGCCGCCGCTGGTCATCGGCGAGGACCTGCTGAACGAGGGCCTCGACATCATCGAGCAGGCCTTCGCCCGGATCTGAGCCACAGGCTTCGCGTAGCCCGCTCACAGGGTGTCGAACCCCTGTGCCACCGCCGCCCCTCCCCTCCCACCTGGCGTGATGCGGGGGGGCCGGGGCGGCCACCGTCAGGCCGTGTGAAGAAGGTGTGCGAGGTGGATGACGGGACGCGTTTCCGCCTGTCGCCACGCCTGCCCCTGCCGTAGGTTCTAATCCAGATGAGAGATACACCCCGCCCACAGGGGACTGTGGGCGACCTCAGGCCGGGGCCTCCCCAGCTTCGACCTGGTCGTGCCCTCGCGCACACAACCGGGGCCTCTGGCTCCGGATCTCCTCACCGATCGGACGGTCGCTCGCCCCAAACCCCCCGGGGCGCGCGGCGTTCCGATCCGGACGGCCGCCTCGGAACCACCCCCCCTGTTCCGGGGCGGCCGACCTCCTTCCTTCGCTCTCCCCTCGCGGGAATCCTGGGGCTTCTGGGCCTTCCGGCCCTTCTCTTCGCGCTGATCACCTGGCAGGTCGTGGCCCATGGCCCCCTGCTCCGCCTGGACAGCCGTCTGAGCAGCGCACTCGTCCACCCGGACCGGTTCTCCGAGCTGCTCTCCGACCTCGGGAACGTGCAGGTCGCGGTTCCGGTCCTGGTGATCGTCATCGGATACGTCGTCCGGCGCGGCCGTTCCACTGGTACAGACCGCTGGTGGCTGCCGCCCGCCGCGGCCGCCGTCCTGATGGCCCTGGTCCCGGCGATCATCGTGCCGGTCAAGGACTGGACCGCCCGTCCGGGGACCCCGGTGGTGCCCCCGGCGGTCGGCTACTTCCCCTCCGGCCACACGGCGACGGCGGCGATCGCGTACGGCTCCGCGACCCTGCTCCTCCTCCCCTGGCTCCGCTCCCGCGCCGCCCGCCGCACCGTCGTCACCGTCTGCGCGACCCTGGTCCTCGCCGTCTCCTACGGCCTGGTCCGCCGCGGCTACCACTGGCCGCTGGACGTGGCGGCCAGCTGGTGCCTGTGCACGGTCCTGCTGACGGCACTGTGGCTGCCGCTCAGCCGAAGTACGCGTCGAAGTTCTTCTGGAACTCCCAGTTCGAGAACCGGTCCCAGTTGATCGACCAGGTCATCAGGCCACGCAGGGCCGGCCAGGTGCCGTGGGTCGCGTACGAGCCGCAGTTCGTCTTCTTGGTCAGGCAGTCCAGGGTCTTGGTGACCTCGGTCGGGGCGACATAGCCGTTGCCCGCGTTGGTCGAGGCCGGCATGCCGATCGCGATCTGGTCCGGGCGCAGCGGCGGGAAGACGTTGCTGGCGTCGCCCGCCACCGGGAAGCCGGTGAGCAGCATGTCGGTCATGGCGATGTGGAAGTCGGCGCCGCCCATGGAGTGGTACTGGTTGTCGAGGCCCATGATCGGGCCCGAGTTGTAGTCCTGGACGTGCAGCAGGGTCAGGTCGTCGCGCAGGGCGTAGATGACCGGGAGGTAGGCCCCGCAGCGCGGGTCCTGGCCGCCGAACTTGCCGGTGCCGTAGAACTGGTAGCCCATCTGCACGAAGAAGGTCTCGGGCGCCATGGACAGCACGAACTTCGCCCCGTACTTGGCCTTCAGCGTCTTCAGCGCGGAGATGAGATTGACGACCACCGGGGTCGTCGGGTTCTTGAAGTCCGTGTCGTTCGCGTTCAGGGACAGCGAGTGGCCCTCGAAGTCGATGTCGAGACCGTCCAGGCCGTAGGTGTCGATGATGTTCGAGACGGAGGAGACGAAGGTGTCCCGGGCGGCGGTCGTGGTGAGCTGGACCTGGCCGTTGGCGCCGCCGATCGATATCAGCACCTTCTTGCCGGCCGCCTGCTTGGCCTTGATCGCCGCCTTGAAGTCGGCGTCGCTCTCGGCGTTCGGGCACTCGGTGGCCGGGCAGCGGTTGAAGCGGACGTCCCCGGAGGTGGCCGAGGTCGGTTCGCCGAAGGCCAGGTCGATGACGTCCCAGCTGTCGGGGACGTCGGCGAGCCGGGTGTAGCCGGAGCCGTTGGCGAAGGAGGCGTGCAGGTAGCCGACCAGGGCGTGGGTGGGCAGGTCGGTGGAGCCGCCGGAGGAGCCGGCGGTGGTGGTGGCGGTCACCGCGGCCGACTTCGCGGACTCGCCGGCGTCGTTCACGGCGGTGACCTGGAAGCTGTAGGCGGTGGCGGGCGTGAGGCCGGTGGCCGTGGCCGAGGTCCCGGTCGCCGTCTGGACCTTGGCGCCGTTGCGGTAGATCGCATAGCTGGTGGCACCCGTGACCGCCGTCCAGGACAGACCCACGCTGGAGGAGCTGATCGTGCCGGTCTTCAGGCCGGTGGGCGCGGCGGGCGGCTGGCCCGTGGTGCCGCCGGGGCCCACGAGGGAGAGGTCGTCGGCGTAGTAGGCGCCGGTGCCGTACCAGCCGTGGGTGTAGATGGTGACGTTGGTCGTCGAGGCGCCGGTGGTGAAGGTGGTCGTGAGTTTCTGCCAGTCGGGGGCGGACTGGGTCCAGGTGGAGACGTCGGTGGTGCCGGTGCCGCTCGCGCCGAGGTAGACGTAGGAGCCGCGGACGTAACCGGACAGGGTGTACTGCGAGCTCGGCTTGACGGTCACGGTCTGCGCGCACTGCGCGTTGTCGCTGCCGGCCGGGGTCGCCTGGAGCGCGGAGCCGCCGCTGTGCACGGGTGAGGTCACGGTGGTTCCGGCCGTACAACTCCAGTTGTCGAGGCCGGACTCGAAGCCACCGTTGCGAGCGAGGTCCGCGTCGGCCGCACGGGCGGCCGACGAGAGCGCGGTGATACCGGGTACGGCCAGCAGCAAGGCCGTGAGCATGCCGAGGACAGGTCTCGCGCGAACCACAAGTGCCTCCGGTGATGGGGGAATTGGAGGTGGGATGCGCGCTCAATTTGGTCCAGACCAATCCACTTGTCAAGACCTACGGCTGTCCATGACCACCCGCAGGACAGCGCCCCCTCAGGGGCGCGGGACCCTGTCGATATGCGGCTCCGCCGCGGGGCGCGACCAGCCACAACGCAGCCGCACACGACCGACAACCTTGCAGTCCCCGGGACCTAGTCATCGGCCAGGCCGGCGGCAGCCTCATGCATCGCCAACTCCAGCAGCGCCGGATCCGTCAGCGTCCCCGACCCGTCCGGCACCACCAGCCACCGCACCCCCTGGGTCGACCGGCCGGGATACGGCACGACGATCCAGGTGCCGGCGCCCGCCGTGCGGATCCCGGTGCCGAGCCACCGGGCGGCCGTTCCGGGTGGCACGAAGAAGCCCACCCGGCTGTCCCCGAAGTCGACCAGGACGGGCCCTGGTTGGTCGAGGACGCGGGTGAGCACGTCGAGGGTGGGGTAGCCGAGCTCGCCCGGCAGGATCAGTACGTCCCAGGCCCGGCCGGCGGGCAGCAGCGCGATCCCGAGGGCATTGCGCTCCCATTCCCACCGGCACGCCTCGGGGTCAGGTGCGACGGATGCCAGCCATTCGACCGCCGTCTTCGCCCCAGTCATCAGAAGACCTCCCAGTCCCGCTCGTCGACGCGGGTGTCGCGTCACGGGGAGAGAGGGAGGTCTTCCAGGGGCATTACGCGGGTTTCGCCACCCCGTTGGGGTGACCTGGAACACGCGCCGGGAGGGTCAGCTGTCGAAGCCCAGCCCCACCCGGTCCATCGCCCTGAGCCACAGGTTGCGGCGCCCCCCGTGGGCGTCGGCGCGGGCCAGCGACCACTTGGTGAGGGCGATGCCGGTCCAGGCGAACGGCTCCGGCGGGAACGGCAGCGGCTTCTTGCGGACCATCTCCAGACGGGTGCGCTCGGTGTCCTCGCCGGCCAGCAGGTCCAGCATCACGTCGGCACCGAACCGGGTCGCGCCGACACCGAGGCCGGTGTACCCGGCCGCGTACGCCACCCGGCCCTGATGGGCGGTGCCGAAGAACGCCGAGAAGCGGGAGCAGGTGTCGATCGCGCCGCCCCACGCGTGGGTGAAGCGGACGCCCTCCAGCTGCGGGAAGCAGGTGAAGAAGTGTCCGGCGAGCTTGACGTAGGTCTCCGGGCGGTCGTCGTACTCGGCGCGGACCCGGCCGCCGTAGTGGTGGATGGCGTCGTAGCCGCCCCAGAGGATCCGGTTGTCCGCCGACAGCCGGAAGTAGTGGAACTGGTTGGCCGAGTCGCCGAGGCCCTGCCGGTTCTTCCAGCCGATCGTGCCGAGTTGCTCGGCGGTGAGCGGCTCGGTCATCAGGGCGTAGTCGTAGACCGGGACGGTGTAGGCGCGGACCCGCTTGACCAGGTTCGGGAAGATGTTGGTGCCGAGCGCGACCCGCCGGGCCCGGACCGAGCCGTACGGGGTGCGTACGGCCATGCCGGCGCCGTACGCCTTCAGTTCGAGGGCGGGCGTGTGCTCGTACACCCGGACGCCGAGGGCGAGGCAGGCCTGCTTGAGGCCCCAGGCGAGCTTGGCCGGGCTGACCATGGCCACGCCCCGGCGGTCCCACAGGCCGGCCTCGAAGGTGGGCGAGTTCACCTGCTCGCGCACCGCGTCGGCGTCGAGGAACTCGATGCCGTCCGCGAGGCCCTTCCGCTCCAGCTCCCGGTGCCAGTCGCGCAGTTCGCGGGCCTGGTAGGGCTCGGTGGCCACGTCGATCTCGCCGGTGCGCTCGAACTCGCAGTCGATGCCGTGCCGGGCGACGGCGGCCTCGATCTCGTCGAGGTTGCGCCGGCCCAGCTCCTCCAGGCGGTGGATCTCGCCGGGCCAGCGGCCGAGCCCGTTGGGCAGCCCGTGGGTGAGGGAGGCGGCACAGAAGCCGCCGTTGCGGCCGGAGGCGGCCCAGCCCACCTCGCGGCCTTCCAGCAGGACCACCTCGCGCCCGGGGTCGCGCTCCTTGGCGTTGAGCGCGGTCCACAGTCCGCTGTACCCGCCGCCGACGACCAGCAGGTCGCAGGTGTCGGCGCCGGTGAGCGCGGGCTCGGGGTGGGGCTTGCCGGGGTCTTCGAGCCAGTACGGGACCGGCTGTGCTTCGGAGAGAGACCTGGTCCAATCTGCCTGACGGCTCATGGCGCTTGGGGCCATGATTTTCAACTCCCTACAGAGTTCTTTACGCCTTTTGCCTGGTGCGGCGGTTGGTGATGAGCATCGATACCAGCACGAGCAGTACCGCGACCAGGAACATGGCCGTACCGATGACATTGATCTGGACGGGCGTGCCGCGCTGTGCCGAACCCCAGACGAACATGGGGAAGGTGACGGTGGAGCCCGCGTTGAAATTGGTGATGATGAAATCGTCGAAGGAGAGCGCGAAGGACAGCAGCGCGCCCGCCGCGATTCCGGGGGCCGCGATGGGAAGGGTGACCCTGACGAACGTCTGCACCGGTCCGGCGTAGAGGTCCCGGGCCGCCTCCTCCAGGCGCGGATCCATCGACATCACACGCGCCTTGACCGCGGTGACGACGAAGCTGAGGCAGAACATGATGTGGGCGATCAGAATCGTGTAGAAGCCGAGCTGGGCGCCCATGTTCAGGAAGAGGGTGAGCAGCGAGGCCGCCATGACGACCTCGGGCATCGCCATCGGCAGGAAGATCAGCGAGTTCACGGCGGAGCGGGCGCGGAACCGGTAGCGGACCAGGGCGAAGGCGATCATCGTGCCGAGGAGCGTGGCGCCGATGGTCGCCCAGACGGCGATCTGGAGGCTGATGGAGAGCGAGCCGCACATGTCGGCGACTCCGCACGGCTGCTTCCAGGCGTCGAGCGAGAACTGCTGCCATTCGTAGTTGAAGCGCCCCTTCGGTTTGTTGAAGGAGAACACCGTGACGATGACGTTCGGAAGCAGCAGATATCCGAGGGTGAGCAGTCCCGCGATGACGACTAGACGCTTCTTGAGCCAGTTGACGAAGGGCATTTAGACCAGATCCTCCGTCCCGGACCGGCGAATGTAGATCGTGACCATGAACAGGATCGCGGCCATGAGGATGAAGGAGAGCGCGGCCGCCGTCGGATAGTCGAGAATCCTCAGGAACTGCGTCTGGATCACGTTTCCGATCATGCGGGTGTCGGTCGAGCCGAGGAGTTCGGCGTTGACGTAGTCGCCGGCCGCCGGGATGAAGGTCAGCAGCGTGCCGGAGACCACGCCCGGCATCGACAGCGGGAAGGTGACCTTGCGGAACGTCGTCCACGGCTTGGCGTACAGGTCGCCGGCCGCCTCGTGCAGCCGTCCGTCGATGCGCTCCAGCGAGGTGTAGAGCGGCAGGATCATGAACGGCAGGAAGTTGTACGTCAGACCGCAGACGACGGCGAGTGGTGTGGCCAGCACACGGTCGCCGGCCGTCCAGCCGAGGAAGTCGGTGAGGTCCAGGATGTGCAGCGAGTTCAGTACGTGCACGACCGGGCCGTTGTCGGCGAGGATCGTCTTCCAGGCCAGGGTGCGGATCAGGAAGCTGGTGAAGAACGGCGCGATCACCAGGATCATGATCAGGTTTCGCCAGCGGCCCGCCCGGAAGGCGATCAGGTACGCCAGCGGGTAGCCGAGCAGCAGACACAGCACGGTCGCTGCGGCCGCGTAGAAGACGGACCGCAGGAACTGCGGCCAGTACTCGCTCAGCGCGTCCCAGTAGGTCGCGAAGTGCCAGGTGACCTTGTAGCCCTCTTCCAGGGAACCCGTCTGGATGGACGTGGACGCCTGGTAGACCATCGGCAGCGCGAAGAAGACGACCAGCCACAGCATGCCGGGCAGCAGCAGCCAGTACGGCGTGAACCGGCCCCGCTTGCGCGGGGGCTTCTTCGTGGGTTCGGCGGGCGCCAGAGGCGGCGGCGCCTCGGAGAGCGTGGCCATCAGGCGACTTCCTCCTCGGTGCCGGCGTCGATGTCCTGGTCGGCGTCGAGACCGAAGGTGTGGGCCGGGCTCCAGTGCAGGACGACGTCGGCGCCCGGGACGAGCCGCCCGTCGCGCTCGACGTTCTGTACGTACACCTCGAACTCGGGGCAGACCGCGCTGTCGATCACGTACTGCGTGGAGACGCCGATGAAGCTGGCGTCGGCGATCTTGCCGGTGATCCGGTTGCGCCCCTCGGGGATCGAGCCGGCGTCGTCGGCGTGCGTGAGGGAGATCTTCTCGGGCCGGATGCCGACGAGCACCTTGCCGCCCGCCCGGGTCGGCGCCGAACATCGCGCCTCGGGCAGCACCAGCTTGCCGCCGCCGGCCTTGAGGACGATGTCGTCCCCGCTCTTCGTGTCGACCTCGGCCTCGATGAGGTTGGACGTCCCGAGGAAATTGGCGACGAAGGTCGTGTTGGGGTTCTCGTACAGATCGGTGGGCGAGCCGAGCTGCTCCACCCGTCCCGCGTTCATCACGGCGACCGTGTCGGCCATGGTCATGGCCTCCTCCTGGTCGTGCGTGACATGGACGAAGGTGATGCCGACCTCGGTCTGGATCCGCTTGAGCTCCAGCTGCATCTGGCGGCGCAGCTTGAGGTCGAGGGCGCCGAGCGGCTCGTCGAGGAGCAGCACCTTGGGGTGGTTGATGAGCGCCCGGGCCACCGCGACCCGCTGCTGCTGGCCGCCGGAGAGCTGGTGCGGCTTCTTGCGCGCCTGCTCGCCGAGCTGCACCAGGTCCAGCATGTCCTCGACCTGCTTCTTCACGCTCTTGATGCCGCGCCGGCGCAGGCCGAAGGCGACGTTCTCGAAGATGTCGAGGTGCGGGAAGAGGGCGTAGGACTGGAAGACCGTGTTCACCGGCCGCTTGTACGGCGGCAGATGGGTCACGTCCTGGTCGCCGAGGTGCACGGTGCCGCTGGTCGGCTCCTCAAGGCCCGCGATCATGCGCAGGGTGGTGGTCTTGCCGCAGCCGGAGGCACCGAGGAGGGCGAAGAAGGAACCCTGGGGCACGGTCAGGTCCATCGGCTTCACCGCGGTGAAGCCGTTGTCGTAGGTCTTGCCGATGCCGGTGAGGCGGACGTCGCCGCTGCTGTCTGTCGTCATGGTGTCGTCACGCCCCTGTGAGCTTCGCGAACTTCTGCTGGTATGCCGTCTCTTCCTTCGAGCTCAGCGAGCGGAAGGCATGGGACCTGGCCTGCATGGCCTTGTCGGGAACGATCAGCGGGTTGTCCGCAGCCGACTTGTCGATCTTGGCCAGGTACGGCTTCACGTCCCCGACCGGGCTGACGTAGTTGATGTAGGCGGCGAGTTCGGCGGCCGGCCCGGGCTCGTAGTAGAAGTCGATGAGCCGCTCGGCGTTCGTCTTGTGGCGCGCCTTGTTGGGGATCAGCATGTTGTCGGTCGACGTCATGTAGCCGCTGTCCGGGATGACGTAGGCGACGTCCGGGTTGTCGGACTGGAGCTGCACGATGTCACCGGCCCAGGCGACACAGGCCGCCAGGTCGCCCTTGCTGAGGTCCGAGGTGTAGTCGTTGCCCGTGAAGCGGCGGATCTGGCCGTTGTCCACGGCCTTCTGCAGCCGGGCGATCACCGCGTCGTAGTCGTCGTCGGTGAACTTCGCCGGGTCCTTGCCCATGTCGAGCATGGTCATGCCGACCGTGTCGCGCATCTCGGTCAGCAGACCGACCCGGCCCTTGAGCGCGGGGTTGTCGAGCAGGTCGGAGACCGACTTCACCTCGACGCCGTCGAGGGCCTTCTTGTTGAAGGCGACGACGGTCGAGATGCCCTGCCAGGGGTACGAGTAGGCCCGGCCCGGGTCCCAGTCGGGGCTGCGGAACTGGTCCGACAGGTTGGCGAAGGCGTGCGGCAGGTTCGACGGGTCCAGTTTCTGGACGTAGCCGAGCCGGATCATGCGGGCGGCCAGCCAGTCGGTGAGGACGATCAGGTCCCGGCCGGTGTCCTGGCCCGCGGCGAGCTGCGGCTGGATCTTGCCGAAGAACTCGTCGTTGTCGTTGATGTCCTCGGTGTACTTCACCGTGATGCCGGTCCGCTTGCGGAACTCGTCCAGCGTCGGACGGTTCTTCCCGCTGTCGTCCACGTCGATGTACTCGGGCCAGTTGGAGAAGTTGACGACCTTCTCCTTCGCCGAGTGGTCGTCGGCGGAGACGCCGCCCTGGGACTTGCCGGCCGCGGGGATACCGCAGGCGCTCAGTGCCCCGACGCCGCCCACCGCGAGCGCACCGCCCAGGAACGACCGGCGGGCCAGGGCGGCCCGGCCGGTGCGGAGGCTGCGCCGGATGGCGGCCACTTCGACCGGCGAAGGGCGGTCGGGCTCGTACTGCCTCATGCGCTTGATGCCCTTTCGGGAAGGGGGCCGTGATGAGCGGCCGCAGGTATGACTATCGGTCCCCGAAGATCGTGCGGTGCCAGTCCTTTCGGGCAACCGCCGTATTGTCGAACATTACGTGCTTGACCTGGGTGTACTCCTCGAACGAGTACACCGACATGTCCTTGCCGAAGCCGGACGCCTTGTAGCCGCCGTGCGGCATCTCGCTGATGATCGGAATGTGGTCGTTGACCCACACGCACCCCGCCTTGATCTCGCGGGTGGCGCGGTTCGCCCGGTAGACGCTGCTGCTCCACGCGGAGGCGGCCAGACCGTACGGGGTGTCGTTGGCCAGCCGGATCCCCTCATCATCACTGTCGAACGGCAGAACGACCAGCACCGGACCGAAGATCTCGGCCTGGACGATCTCACTGCCCTGCGGCGCGTCGGCGATCAGCGTGGGTCGGTAGTACGCACCGCTCTTCAGCTCGTCCTGCGGCGGCTCGCCGCCGGTCACCACGCGCGCGTAGCCGCGCGCCCGCTCGACGAACCCGGCGACCCGGTCCCGCTGAGCGTGCGAGATCAGCGGCCCGAGGTCGGTACCGGGCGCGAACGGGTCGCCCAGCCGCACGGTCTCCATCAGGGCGGCCGTCTGCTCGACGAAGGCCTCGTAGAGCGGCCGCTGCACATACGCGCGGGTGGCGGCGGTGCAGTCCTGCCCGGTGTTGATGAGCGCCCCCGCGACGGCCCCGTTGACGGCCGCCTCCAGGTCGGCGTCGTCGAAGACGACGAACGGCGCCTTGCCGCCGAGCTCCAGATGCAGCCGCTTCACGGTCGCCGTGGCGACCTCCGCCACCCGCTTTCCGACACCGGTGGAGCCGGTGAAGGAGGTCATGGCGACGTCGGGGTGCCCGACGAGATGCTCACCGGCCACCTTCCCGGTCCCGGTGACGACGTTGATCACACCGTCGGGGATACCGGCGAGGGTGGCCGCCTCGGCGAAGAGCAGCGAGGTCAGCGGGGTCAGCTCGGCCGGCTTGAGCACGATGGTGTTGCCGGCCGCGATCGCCGGGAGGATCTTCCAGGCGGCCATCTGGAGCGGGTAGTTCCAGGGCGCGATCGACCCGACGACACCGATGGGCTCGCGGCGGATGTACGACGTGTGGTCGCCGGAGTACTCACCGGCCGCCTGCCCCTGCAGATGCCGGGCGGCCCCCGCGAAGAACGCGGTGTTGTCGATGGTCCCCGGCACGTCGAACTCACGCGTCAGCTTGAGCGGCTTGCCGCACTGGAGGGACTCGGCGCGGGCGAATTCCTCCGCGCGGTCGGCGAGCACGGCGGCGAACCGGTGCAGCGCGTCCGACCGCTCGCCGGGGGTCGTCCCCGCCCACCCGGGAAACGCGTCCCGCGCGGCGGCGACGGCCCGGTCGACGTCGTCCGTCCCCGCCAGCTCGTAGGTGTACACCTCCGCGCCGGTGGCCGGGTCCACGACGGCGTGCGTACGGCCCGACGTGCCCTTGCTGAACCGTCCCGCGATGTACTGCGCGCCGCCCGCGAGCCGCTCCTGCGCGGGGAAGGTGTCCGCGGTGGCGGTGCCCGGGTTGTCCATGTCGCTTCTCCTCCGCCGTCGTCCCGTCCCGAGGGGTGGGTGGCGTAGCTCCAGCTGGATTTGACTGCCGATCCTGACAGAGCAAGGGGAGTCCAACAAGTGATTCCGTTGTTGCCTTTTGGTTACGCGACGGAATCTGTCGACCAGGTGTCGAGTCGGGGCGGAAAAGGCGGGACGGAGTGTCAGTGGTGCCTGCCAGACTGGCGTGCATGGCGAAGATCGATTCTGCGGAAGCCCTGATCAGGGCCGTCCGGGCGGGGGCCGGGATCAAGTACCTGCACTTCTGGGGACACCGACCGAGGCCGGACGGACAGCTCTCGTCGAGCTGCCTGAGCCAGTGGTGGCCGTCACGCTTCGTGGTCGACGGTGTGGAGTACGCGACCGCCGAGCACTGGATGATGGCAGGAAAGGCCCGACTGTTCGAGGACGCGGAGGCGGAGCGCCGGGTCGTGGCGGCGGGGCATCCCGCCGAGGCGAAGAAGGCGGGCCGGCTGGTCCGGAACTTCGACGAGGCGACATGGGAGCGGGAGCGCTTCGAGATAGTGGCGCGCGGCAGCGTGCACAAGTTCACGGCCGACCCGCACCTGCGCGAGTACCTGCTCGCCACCGGCGACCGGGTACTGGTGGAGGCGAGCCCGGTGGACCGGGTATGGGGCATCGGCCTGGCGGCGACGGACGAGAGAGCGACGGATCCGTCCCGCTGGAGAGGGCTGAACCTGCTGGGGTTCGCACTGATGGAGGCGCGCGAGAGGTTGCGGACGGCGGGGGTGTAGGTCTACAGGTGGGGCGCTTCCGGCCGACGAGCACTGGTCCCACCCAAAGGAACAGGAGACCGAGCGCTTCCGGCCGACGAGGACCGATCCCACCCAAAGGACAGGGGGCGCGGGGCCGTATCTGATCTGCGGCTCCGCCGCGTGGGCGCGACCGGCCCCCGTCTACCCGCACCCGACCACCGGCCGCCCCCTTTACCCGCACCCGACCACCGGCCGCCCCCGCCTACCGCGTGCTCGCCACCACGATCAGCACGATGAACCCCACCGCGAGCACAAGCCCCACCGACCCGCAGATGATCCCGGCCAGCGCCTGCCCCCCGTTCGTGGCCTCCCCCCGCCCGACCCGGGCCCGCCCGATCGAACCGAAGACGATGGCCAGCACCCCCATCACCAGCGCGACCGGCCACGCACAGAACCCGACCACGCTGATGATCCCGGTGACGAGACCGGCCGTGCCCAGCCCGTTGTTGGGCATCGGCTGCATACCGGGCCAGCCGCCGTATCCCCCGGGCCCGCCGGGGTACGGCGGAAACGGCTGCCCGGGGTAGCCGTACCCCGGCCCGGGAGCCGGTGCGGCCGGGTAGCCGTAGGGAACCTGACCGGGTCCGTCCGGAGCCATCGGCGGCGGAGGCACCGCCGCACTCTGCGGATACGGCGGCGCAGGCGGGGCATAGGGACTCGGCGCTGCGTACGCGCCGGGCGCGCCCGGCGCCGCGAACGGGTTGGCCGGCGCGGCCGGAGCCGAGTCCGACGGCGCCGCATAGGGGTTCGCCCAGCCCTGAGGCGTCACCCCGTCCTGTGCCCCGGGCATCGCCGCGACCGTCCGCTGGTCATGGATCGGGGGCGGCGGCACCTGATCATGGATCAAGGGCGGCACCGACGCCTCTGCCCCGGCCCCCGCCCCTTCCCCCGCGTCGGCCGCCTTGTCCAGCCGTATCTTCGGAGCTTCCGGCGCCTCGTCAGCCATCTCGCGATGTCCCCTCTCCCGCACGCGTGCCGCCGTCATGCTAAGGCCCGTCCACCTCGAACGTCGGTCCGGCCTACGATGGCCCCGAATCACCGATCAGCCGATCACCGCGCAAGGGGCCAGCTCACGGCCGTACCACCGCCGAAGGCGGCCCCGCGCCGTTCCGGGGAGGAACCCTTGACCGACCGCCACGCCGAACCCGCCCTCCGCGACGTGCACGCCTTCATCGCCGGGCTGCCCAAGGCCGAACTGCATGTCCATCACGTCGGCTCCGCCTCCCCCCGGATCGTGTCCGAACTGGCCGCCCGGCACCCCGACTCCAAGGTGCCCACCGACCCCGAGGCCCTGGCCGACTACTTCACGTTCACGGACTTCGCCCACTTCATCGAGGTCTATCTGTCGGTCGTCGACCTGATCCGCACGCCCGAGGACGTCCGGCTGCTCACCTACGAGGTGGCCCGCGAGCTGGCCCGCCAGCAGGTGCGCTACGCCGAGCTGACCATCACCCCCTTCTCCTCCACCCGGCGCGGGATCGACGCACGGGCCTTCATGGACGCGATCGAGGACGCGCGGAAGGCGGCGGAGACCGAGTTCGGGACCGTGCTCCGGTGGTGCTTCGACATCCCCGGCGAGGCGGGCCTGGAGGCCGCCGAGGAGACGGTCCGGCTCGCGACCGACGACCGGCTCCGTCCGGAGGGCCTGGTCTCCTTCGGTCTCGGCGGCCCCGAGATCGGCGTACCCCGGCCGCAGTTCAAGCCGTACTTCGACCGGGCCGTCGCGGCCGGCCTGCACTCCGTCCCGCACGCCGGTGAGACGACGGGGCCCCAGACGGTCTGGGACGCCCTGGTCGACCTGCATGCCGAGCGCATCGGCCACGGCACCAGCTCCGCGCAGGACCCGAAGCTCCTCGCCCACCTCGCCGAGCAGCGCATCGCCCTGGAGGTGTGCCCGACCTCCAACATCGCCACGCGCGCGGTCCGCACCCTGGACGAGCACCCGATCAAGGAGTTCGTGGACGCGGGCGTGCTGGTCACGGTCAACTCCGACGACCCGCCGATGTTCGGCACCGACCTGAACAACGAGTACGCGGTCGCCGCCCGTCTCCTCGGCCTCGACGAGCGCGGTGTGGCCGACCTCGCCAAGAACGCGGTGGAGGCGTCCTTCCTGGACCGGACGGGCAAGGCGAGGATCTCGGCCGAGATCGACGCGTATACGAAGGCATGGCTCGCCCCCTGAAGAACCCCTGCGGGGCCCTGAGAACATGGGCCCATGCAGACCGTGACCGCCGTGGCCCACCGCGGCGACCCCTACCGCTTCCGCGAGAACACGTCGGCCTCCCTGCGTTCCGCGCTCCAACAGGGCGCGGACGCGGTGGAGATCGACGTACGGCTGACGCGTGACGGCGTCCCCGTCCTCCTGCACGACGAGACCCTGAAACGCCTCTGGGAAGTCGACCGCCCGCTGAGCGCGCTCTCCGCCGACGAGGTGCGCGGCCTCACGGAGGACGGGGTACCGACGCTCGCCGAGGCGCTGGCGGCGGCGGAGGACAGCCGGGTGATGATCGACCTGCCCGGCGCTCCGAGCGAGCGGGCGGTGGCCAGGATCGTGGCCGTGGCCCGGGAGTGCGGTGCGGCCGACCGCGTCTACTACACGGGGGACGCGGCGGCGATGCTGGCGGTACGGGCGGCGGACGCGGCGGCGGAGATCGCGCTGACCCGCAAGACGCTGGCGCCCGTGCGCCCGGCGGTCCTGGACGTGATCCGCCCCCGCTACCTCAACTACCGCTTCACCCTGCTCGACCACGACCTGACCGAGCACGTCCACCGCAGCGGCTACCTGGTCTCCTGCTGGACCCCGGACACCCGCCGCTCGCTGCGCCGCCTGCTGGACATGGGCGTCGACTCGATCACCACGAACCGGGTGGACGTGCTCGACCGGCTCCGGCGCTACACCACCGACCGCTGAGCAACCGTCGCCGGATCGCTCGGCGTCCCCCGTGTCACGTACTGCGGAACCGGCGCCGAGTCCTTCCCGTCGTCCCGGACCAGCCCGTACCGGATGGCGCCGTCCGGCGGCCCGTACCGGACGTCCTTCTCCACCGCGTCCCAGGACGAGGGGAAGACGCTCACCCCGTAGTCGGCCCCCCGCTCGTTCACCGTGAACGTCACGCTGCCGTCGACGTAGAAGTACTCGTTCTGCCACATCTGCTGGGTGCCGGCCGGCAGGACCGCATAGCCGGTGGCCGAGCTGCCCATGCCGGTGGCGGAGGCGTCCGTGCTGCTGATGCGGTCGTCCATCCGGCGGCCGCCGCCCGACGCCACGTGGAAGAGCCTGCCCTTCAGGCCGGTCCAGCTCGGCATGACGAGGCCGCCGGCCCGGGACAGCGGGGCGATCTGCCAGCGGACGAGGACATAGCCCCGCCCGGTCAGCGTCACGTTGTCCCCGCGGTGGTTCAGCACCGCGTGCGCCCCGCCCGTGCTGGTGATCCCCGTCTCCGGCCGGTGCGGCAGCGTGCCGGGCCCGGTGTCCGGGTCCGGCGCCCTGTCGACCGCGTCGACGACCGAGCCGTACCGGGCGGCGCTCGCCGACGGGGAAGGTGACGGCGAGGCGGAGAGCGAGGCCGACGGGGACGGCGAGGGACTGGTCGCCGGGGTCGGCGTCGGCGCGCCGGTGATCGCCGCCGTGGGCGCGGTGGCCGTATGCGGTGCCGGACGATCCGGGGTCTGTACGACGACGTACGCGCCGCCCGCGACGATCGTCGCCCCCGCCGTGACCGCCACCGCGGGCTTGGCCAGCGCGCCCAGCACCTTCGCCGACCAGCCGACGGAGGTCGCCGCGGCCGCCGTCTTGCCGCCGAGCGCCAGCGACAGCGTGAAGCCGACCGGGACCGGCACCAGGGCGATGCCGGCCAGCAGCCGTTCCGCCGGTACGACGGAGTCGCGGGCGTCGCCGCAGTAGCCGCAGCCCCGGACGTGCCGGGCCAGCCGCTTGCGCCAGACGGAGTCGGGGTGCCCGTCCCAGCGGGCGGTCAGCTCGCGCAGTTCGGGGCAGGCACCGCCCAGCGCGCGCACGATGCCCCGCGAGATCTCCAGCCGTTCCTTCATCCGCTGCACGCGGACGGCGGCGTGCTGCCGGCTGATGCCGACGGCCGCCGCCAGCTCACGCCGGGTGAGTTCGCCCGAGACCTCCAGCCACCACAGGGACACCAGCTGCCGGTCCTCGGCGTCCAGCCAGCGCACCGCCTCCGCGACCTCTCGCCGCTGGCCCTCCAACTGGAGCCGCAGCACGGCGAGTTCGGCGAAGTCCGGGGTGCCGTCCGGGACACCCTCGTCCAGTTTCCGCTCCAGCCTGCGGCGCGCCCGGTCCCGTATCTGCCGCATGGCGATGGCCATCAGCCAGGACCGGAAGCTGTCCGGGTCGCGGAGGGTGCCGAGGTGGTCGACGGCGCGCAGCATGGTCTCCTGGACGACGTCGTCGACGTCGGCATGGCCGTTGAGGGCGCGGCCGACCACGTTGTAGACCAGGGGCAGCCAGCCCTCGACCAGTTCGTCCAGCGCTCGCCGGTCGCCCGCCTGCGCGGCCGCGATGGTGGTGCGCCACTGCCGCGACACGTGCGCGTCCGTCCTCATGACCGCACCTTCTCAGCCGGGGCGGTGAGCTTGGCAATGTCGGGGATCACAGTGCGGAGACGGAGCACAGGGCTCCGCGATAACACTTTTTCCACCCCGGCCTCCCCACCGCCCGCTCCCCTACGGGCGATCCCCCACAACTTCCTTATTTCTAAGGGAAGTTGATGAGGGGCGACTCAGGGGCGTACGCCCCCCTCGGCGACGATCCGGCGACCGCCGTACCGCCGGAGGATGACCAGGTCCCTTCACACGTCGCCTCCCTGGAGCTCACGCATGCATGTCCGCAACCGGAGCACCGTCCTCGCCGCCTCCCTCGTCCTGGCCCTCACGGCCGGACCGCTGGTGGCGCCCGCCCTCGCCGCACCCGCAGCCGCACCCGCCACCTCCGCGCCCACCACCGCCGGCCCGGACGCCGAGGCCCTGCGAGCCGCGATCGCCGGGCTGCCCGACTCGGACGCCACCGCCGCGCTCGTCCGGGTGGGCGGCACCGACGGCGCCTGGCGCGGCAGCGCGGGCGTGCACGACCTGACGAGCGGCGGAGCGGCGGACCCGGACGGCCGCTTCCGGGCCGGTTCGACGACGAAGGTGGTGACGGCGGCGGCCGTACTGAAACTGGCCGCACAAGGGAGGATCGACCTCGGCCGCCCCGTCCAGCACTACCTCCCCGGCCTCTTCACCCGCGCCTTCCGGCCCATCACCGTCCGGCAGTTGCTGAACCACACCAGCGGAATCCAGGCGGCCGACGGCTGGGGCGACTCCTTCCCGGCGCAGTACGCGCACCGCTTCGACACTCTCACCCCGGAGCAGGTGGTGCGGTCGGCGGTGGCGAAGGGGCCGGAGTTCTGCCCGGGCAGGAAGCAGGACTACCTCAACATCAACTACACCGTGCTCGGGCTGCTGATCGAGAAGGTGACCGGGCAGTCGTACGCCTCCGTGACCACCCGGCTCGTGCTGCGCCCCGCCGGGATGCGGGACACCTACTTCCCCGGCACCGACCCGCGCATCCTCGGCCCGCACAACCACGGCTACCAGAAGGTGACGGAGGCCGACGGGACGACGTCGTTGGTGGATGTCACCGACTGGAACCAGGCGGACCGGTTCGCGGCCGGCGACATGATCTCCACGACCGCCGACCTGGAACGGCTGCTGACCTCCCTCTTCCGCGGGCGGATCGTGCCGCCGGGACCGTGGCTGGAGGAGATGTTCACGGTCCCGGCGCACATCGAAGGAGCCACCTACAGCGCCGGATTGCAGCGCTTCGAGTACGACGGCCGGGTGTACTGGGTCAAGTCGGGCTCTCGGTACGGCTACAGCGCGGTGCTCGCCGGGACCCGGGACCTGAGCCGGACCCTCGTCTACTCGGTCGACTCGACCGACGCCAAGGACGAGGACATGAACCCGGTGGCGAAGCGGATCGTGATGGCCGCGCTCAAGCAGGGCTGACGGCTCGGGCGGTGCTCCGGTCGCAGTACGGCCGGGCGGTCGGGAGTGGTACCCCGGTACCACTCCCCCGCCGAAGATTCTCCCGGTGTCCCAGGGCCCGGGACCCGCCCGCACCTGGCGTCGACGACGGCAAGCGCCCGGCTGCGCGCGCTCACCGACCGCGAGCGCGAGGTGCTGGTCGCGATCGGCCAGGGCTGGAACAACACGGAGATCGCCGAGCGCCTCTTCCTCACCGAGTCCACGGTCAAGAAGCACGTCGGCCGGGTCCTCGCCAAGATCGGGGCGCGCTCCCGGATCCAGGCCGCGATCACGGCGTACGACACGGGGCTGGTCCGCGCCAAGTGAACACGGCTGAGTGAACACTGCCGAACCGAGCGACCAGAACCGAGCGAGCAGACCCACTCTCCCCGGGCGGCGGATCCAGGCGTAGCATGTGAACGAAACAGTTTCGTTCACGGAACGGACCTCGCATGGAGAAGACAGGCATGGTCTCCGTACTCGTCGTCAACGACCAATCCCTCCAGCGCCTCGCCCTGCGCATGCTCCTCACCGCCGAGCCGGACCTGACGGTCGCCGGGGAGGCGACGGACGGAGACGGGGCGATCCGTGCGAGCGCCGCGCTCCGCCCCGACGTCGTCCTCATGGACAGCCGGCCGTCCGGGGCGGCCGGCACCGAGACCATCCGGCACCTCACCCACCCCGCCCTCCGGACGTCCCGCGTCCCCGGATTCCCCGCCGCCACCGAGGACGCCTACGCCCCCCGGGTTCTGGTGCTGACCGCCGCCGAGCAGGAGGCGGAGGCCTGGGCCGCCCTGCGGGCGGGCGCCGGCGGCTTCCTGCTCGACGACGCCGACCCGGTCGAACTGACCGCGGCCATCAGGGTGGTGGCCGCCGGGGACGCCGTCATCACGCCCGGTCTGACCCGCGCGCTCATCGACGCCGTCCGCCAGCAGCACACCGTCCGCCTGCTCCCCCGCACCGCGGGGCTCGGCGCCCTCACCGAGCGCGAGCGCGATGTCCTGGTCGCCGTGGCCTCCGGCTGGTCCAACGCCGAGATCGCCCAGTGGCTGTCAATCGCCCCGACCACCGTGAAGACCCACGTCAGCAACGTCCTGGCGAAGATCGGCGCCCGCGCCCGCGTGCAGGCGGTGGCCTTCGCCTACGAGTCGGGGCTGATCCGGCCGGCGGCCTAGAAGCTCTCGCCGCCCAGCGCCTTGATGAACGCGAGCGGGTTCCAGTACTCCCGGTACTTGACGATCTTGCCGTCCTTGAACGTCACGAACGTCGCGTAACTCATGTCGTACGGGTTCCCGTTGGCCAGGACCCGGCCGGTGACGCTCCAGTCGGCGACGGCCGTGTCCGGGTCGTCGGTCCCGCGGATGGTCGCCGACGTGATCTGCTGCACGTCGATGAGGTCGGGGTAGCCGCGCAGGTACTCATAGACCGCGGTCCGGCCCTCCAGCCGGGCGGGGCTGCCCTCGGGGGCGAAGGGGAACTCCACGACGACGTTCTCGTCGCACAGGTCCGCCCAGGCCTTCATGTCCTTGGCGAGGAAGGTGTCGAGGCTGCGCCGCACCAGGTCGGCGGCGGTAAGGGTCTCGCTCATGGTTCGTTTCCCATCGTGATACGGAGTTGGGCCACATGCGGAGTGACCCACGCATTAATGTGGCTAGCCACATACTTACTTGGCTAGCCACATAAGTCAAGCGGTCCGACGGCTCACGTGAAGACGCCCCCGCCGTCCACGGTCAGGATCTGGCCGGTCAGCGCCTCGGCGGCGTCGCTCGCCAGGAAGCCGACCGTCGCCGACACGTCCTCGGGCGTCAGTGCGCGGGGCAGCGCCTGCCCGGCCTGCGAGGCCTCGAAGGCGGCGTCCGGCTGGTAGGCGGTGGACGCGGTCCGGGTCAGGCCCGGCGCCACTCCGGTCACCGAGATCCCGTGCCGCCCGAGCGACGCCGCGAGCGAGCGGGTGGCGGCGACCAGCGCACCCTTGCTGGTCACGTACGCCAGGAGGTCCGGGCTCGGCGGCTTCCAGAAGGTGTCGGAGAGGATGTGCACGATCCGGCCGAAGCCGCGCTCCCGCATCCCGGGCACGAACGCCTGGGCGAGCAGCACCGCGGACTCGACGTTGACCGCCTGGACCCGGCGCCAGGCGTCCAGGTCCACGGTCTCCACGTCCATCAGGTCGGTGACGGCGGCCGCGTGCACCAGCACGTCGCACCTTCCGTTCTCGGCCAGCACGCGGCGCGCCGCCGCCCGTACGTCCCCGGCGTCGGCCAGGTCGCAGGCGATGTCACCGGCGCGGTCCAGGACCCGTACGGTATGTCCGCGCGCGGCCAGCTCGCGGACGATGGCGCCGCCGATGACCCCGGCCCCGCCCACGACGACGGCGACCCTGGGTGCGGTGGGGTTCTCAGGCATCAAGTGCTCCCGCTCGTAGGGCCGGTGCGGTAGGCCGACGACTGCCCCACGTCACCCACGTACCGCACCGGCCGTCTTGTTTGCTTGTGTCAGCAATAAAATGCTGGGGCAAAAACCCGTCAGGCGTGGATGGCGCTGCCCAGACCGAGGTCCAGCCGCAGGGACTCCACGAGCGAGAAGGCGCTGCTCTCGGTGAAGACGTCGGCGGCCGCGAGCGTCCCGGTGTACTTGGCCGCGACCGGGGCGGCCGCCTGCCGGCAGACCTCGTCGAGCCAGGTCTTCACGACGGCCCAGATGTTGTTCCCGTACTTCGCCGCGTAGACCCCATAGTCCACGGTTCCGAGCGCCTGCTTGAGCGAGGCGGTCAGGTCGTCGATGTACTGCTGGTGCACGGTGACGTCGGCGCGCCTGCCGAGCCGCCCCATGTGACCGGCGATGTGGTACTTCCAGGGGTACGACAGCGCCTTGGCCGGAGCCGCGAGGTAACCCTGGATGTCCTCGCTGTAGTTGAGCGCGCCGAACGGGGCCCAGCCCGGGATGGTGATGTCCACCAGCATCAGCGCGTCGTGGTGCGGGAACCGGATGTAGATGTTGTCCGGCGAGTGGTTGCTGCCGTGGTGCGCGAGTTCGACCCGCTCGCCGCCGACGTGCAGGGTGTAGCGGTCGGCGAAGGTGACCTCGGGCGCGGGCTTGTTCGGGTCGTTGTCGCGCCGCAGCAGCCGGCGGTTCTCCTCGTGCCCGATCCGGACCACGTTGCGGCCGAAGAGCCCGGACGCGCCGACGTGGTCGGAGTGGTGGTGGGAGTGGACGATGTGGGTGACCTTGTTGCTGGTGCCGTTGGCGGCGGCTATCTCGTCGACGGCGCGCTGCAGGTTGTGGCCGATGGTCGGCGGGGCGTCGAACAGGACGACACCCTCCCGGGTGGTGAGGAAGGCGGCCTGGTAGTCGCCGTCGGTCACCCAGTAGAGGTTGTCCTTCACGCGGCCGACGTAGTAGCCCTGGCTGTTCACCGCCGGGCCGAGGGATCCCGCGGGCACCGGCGCGTAGTCCGGCAGACCGGCGTCGGCGGACCCGGCGGCCGAGGTGCGGGAGGTGGCCGCCGAGGCCGGCGTCGCGGTGCCCCCCGCGACCAGGGCCGCGGCAGCCGGTACGGCGGTGGCCGCGGCGACTCTGGCGAGGAACGAACGGCGATCGGTCCCGGATTCGGAGCTGGCTGACATGTCGATTCCCTTCGGAACGGTCCCAGGAGGGCCAGGGGCGATCCACCCCTGCGACTCCCGCCCGGCGCAACGGGCTCACCGTAGCCTCAATTAGCTTGCGCAGGCAAGTAATTAGTCCCTCGTTCCGCAGCGGCGCCGAACGCGTGCCGCCCTCGGGAGCCGACCGTGAACCGGCTCCCGGCATCCGCTGCCACTAAGGTGTTCGCAGCCCCGGAAGCGGCGGAGCAGCGAGTTTCCGCCCCTATCGCCCGCCAGACGAGGAGCGCCATGCCAGCCGCGAAGCCCGATCCGGTGATGCCTCGGCCCAGCCTCGTCGAGCGCGCCCCGGTCAGCTTCGGGCTCTTCGCCCTCTCCCGCGAACTGCACGGTTACGGCGCCGAACTCCTCCTCAGGCTCGGCCTGCACCCCGGCCAGGAGCTGATCCTCATGCGGCTCTTCGACCGGGACGGCCAGACCCAGGCCGAGTTGCAGCAGGCGGTCGGGCTCGACCACTCCACGGTCTCGCGATCGATCCGCCGCATGGAGGACGCGGGCCTGGTCGCCCGGGCCCGAGCCGAGCACGACCGCCGGGCCTTCGTGGTCTCGCTCGCCGAGGGCGGTGAGGCGCTCCGCGAGCCGCTCGCCGACCTCTGGACCACCCTCGACCGGCTCGCCACCGACACCCTGCGCCGGCTGGAGGGCGCCGACTTCCTCAGCACGGTCGCGGAGCTGGAGCGCGCCTACGCCACCGCGCGCCGCGGCTGACCCGCGGCCCCACCACCGCGGCCCCACCACCGCGGAACCGCCCCGCACCGGGCACCGCCACGCCCCGCCGAACGCCCAGGTGACTCGACATACATACACCGGGCTCATGGACCGCTCCTTTTTCAGGCATTGGACGCATGTATGTCCGGCTGCGAGGCTTCCGGATAGCGCGTTCCCCCGAAGGCACGAGGCACCCCGAAGCGCCTCGAAGCGACCCGGACGCGCTCGGGAAGCACCCTGGAAGCAACGCGGAAAACGGACAAGGAGCCGATCATGGGGACCCAGTGGAACGCCGACGAGGGGCACATCGAGACGACCGCCCGTGGCCGTGCCGTGCTCTCCCAGCCCCGCCTCAACCGGGGCACGGCCTTCACCCGGGAGGAACGGCAGTCGCTGGGTCTGGTGGGTCTGGTGCCGCCCGCGGTGCTGACCCTGGAGCAGCAGGCCGAGCGGGCGTACCAGCAGTACGCGGCCCAGCCCACCGATCTTGCCAAGAACGTCAACCTCACCGCGCTGCACGACCGCAACCAGGTGCTCTTCTACCGGCTGCTCGGCGACCACCTCGACGAGATGCTGCCCATCGTCTACACCCCGACCGTCGGCAGGGCGATCCAGCGCTACAGCAACGAGTACCGGCGCCCGGCCGGCGTGTACCTGTCGGTGGACGCACCGGAGGAGATCGAGGGGGCGCTCACCGCCACCGGCCTGGGCCCGGACGACCTCGACCTGATCGTCGCCACGGACGGCGAGGCGATCCTCGGCATCGGCGACTGGGGCGTGGGCGGTATCGACATCTCGGTGGGCAAGCTCGCCGTCTACACCGCCGCCGCCGGCATCGACCCGAACCGCACCCTGGCGGTCATGCTGGACGTCGGCACCAACCGCCAGGAACTCCTGGAGAGCCCGCTCTACCTGGGCAACCGGCACCCGCGGGCGGACCGGGAGACGTACGACGCCTTCATCGACGCCTACGTCCTCACCGCCCGCCGGCTCTTCCCGGACGCCCTGCTGCACTGGGAGGACTTCGGCGCCGCCAACGCCCGCCGGATCCTGGACCGTTACCGCCCCAGCGAGTTCACCTTCAACGACGACGTGCAGGGCACCGGCGCCGTCAACCTCGCCGCCGTGCTCTCCGGGGTGAAGGCCAGCGGGATCGCGCTGCGCGACCACCGCGCGGTGATCTTCGGCGCGGGCACCGCCGGCATCGGCATCGCCGACCAGCTGCGCGACGCCATGGTCGCCGACGGACTGACCGTCGAGGAGGCCACCGCCCGCATCTTCGGTGTGGACCGCTACGGCCTGCTCACCGAGGACCAGGAGGGGCTGCGCGACTTCCAGGTCCGCTACGCCCGCCCGGCCGCCGAGGTCGCCGACTGGCGCCGGGACGAGAAGGTCGGGGGCATCGCACTGGCCGAGGTCGTCGAGCGGGTACGGCCGACGGTCCTGATCGGCACCTCCGGCCAGGGCGGCTCCTTCACCGAGGACATCGTCCGCACGATGGCCGCCCACGCCGAGCGTCCGATCGTCCTGCCGATGTCCAACCCGACGGACCTGGCCGAGGCGGTCCCGGCGGACCTGCTGGCCTGGACGGACGGCCGCGCCCTGATCGCCACCGGCAGCCCGTTCCGCCCGGTCGAGCAGGACGGGGTCAGGTACGCGATCGGGCAGGCCAACAACGCGCTGATCTTCCCGGGCCTCGGGCTCGGCGCGATCGTCGCCCGGGCCAACCGGGTCACCGACGGCATGCTGGCCGCCGCCGCGCACGCCGTCGCCGGCCGGACCGACGCCACCGGCCCCGGCGCGCCGATCCTGCCCCTCACCGACCAGCTGCGCGAGACGTCGGTGGCCGTGGCGGTCGCGGTGGCCCGCGCCGCGGCCGCCGACGGGGTGGCCCGCGCGACGGTGGACGACTCCGTCGAGGACCGGGTGCGGGCCGCGATATGGCAGCCGGTGTACCCGCCGATCAAGGCCGTCTGAGCCGCCGCGACTCCACGCGGCGCCCGGGGCGCTTCCCCCATACCCCCACGGCCTGAATCCGGCCCCTCCGATGCGGCGGGAGAATAGGACCATGGATCTCCAGGTACTGCGCTCCTTCCAGGCCGTGGCCGAGGGCGTGACCGTCACCGAGGCCGCGGCCGCCGCGCACATCACCCAGCCCGCCCTCTCCCGGGCCCTGAACCGGCTGGAGAGCGAGATCGGCGCGGAACTCTTCCAGCGGGTCGGACGGGTGCTGCAACTCACCCCGGCCGGGCGGGTGTTCAAGGAGTACGTCGACACCGTGCTGGACGGTTACGACCGGGGGCGGCGGGCGGTGGCCGAGGTGGTCGACCCCGACACGGGCGTGGTGTCGCTGGCCTTCCTGCACACCCTGGGCACCTGGCTCGTACCCGGACTGGTCACCGGTTTCCGGCAGCGCTTCGCCGCCGTCCGGTTCGAACTGCACCAGGCGGACGAGAACGGCCTGACCCAGCGCCTCCTGGACTCCACCGCGGACCTGATCATCACCGGCAAGGACCCCGGCCATCCGCTGATCACCTGGCGGCGGCTCCTGGTCGAGCCTCTCTGGCTGGCCGTCCCCGCCCGCCACCGGCTCGCTCAGCGCCGGCGGGTGCGGCTGGCCGAGGTGGCCGACGAGCAGTTCATCGTGCTCAAGCCCGGCTACGGGCTGCGCAGCGTCACCGAGACCCTCTGCCACCAGGCCGGGTTCAGCCCTCTGGTCGGCTTCGAGGGCGAGGAGGTGGAGACGCTGCGCGGGCTGGTCGCATCCGGGCTCGGCGTCTCCCTGATCCCGGCCGCACCGGACGCCACCGCGGCCCCGGAGACCAACCCGGACCTCCCCATCCGCTACCTCGCGGTCACCGACGTCCGGGCCGCCCGGGACATCGGCGTCGCCTCTCTGGCCGCCCGCACCCTGCCTCCGGCCACCCGGCGCTTCCTCGACCACGCCCTGAACGCGACGGCCGGGACGGGCGGGGTGCCGCGGCACACCTGAGCACACGCACCTGCTTCTCGGCGTCGGCGCCGTGCAGATGGCGCAGAGCTACTCGCGCGGCCGGCTGGAGGAGGCCGCGGCCTGGGAGCAGGTGAGCCGATCGGCCGACTTCGACCAGGCCTACCCGACCGAACTGCCCTACCAGGCCCCGCCGATGAGCTAGTTCACGAACAGGCCCGACAGGACGACCGCGACTCCCCCGGCCTCCGCTACTTCCGCGCCACGGCCTGGAGGTCCCGGGCCGCGTCGGCGGCGGAGAAGGAGGAGGCGAAGGTGAAGGCGCGCGCGGACGGTCCGTGCGTGCGCAGGTCCGCCAGCCGCTCCAGGGCCTCGCCGGCGGTCGGGAGGTGACCGGCGGGGACCCACCAGAGCACCAGGTGCGCCTCGACGTGCCGCTCGAACCATTCGCGCCGCCGCCGCATCACCTCCAGGTGCTCACTGCGGTAGGTGAACCCCCACAGCGCCTCCCGGGTCTGCCACACCGTCAGGTTGACGATGACGTGCTCGCCCGCCGGGCGCAGGGCCGTGGCGTCGGCCTCCCCCTCCGCCACCAGCCGCCACACGAAGCCGGGCGCGGCGTCGGCGGCGGCGTTGACCGAGTCGAGCATCTCGACGAACGGCGCGATGCGCGGGTCGTCGAGGGGATGGCGGAGCGTGGCGACATTGAGCTGGGCGAGGTGAACGGCGTACCCGGATGCGGTCATGACCTCATGTCAGCATGCACTCATCTCTATGTCAATCACTGTTGTTTTTAGAACTTTCGAGCACGACACAGCACTGTCCCGGCCGGGCGTCCATGCGGGCGTGGACGGGTCCGCCCGTACCGAGCAGCCCCTCCAGCAATGCGAGGTTCATGCCGCAGACAAGCGGCGGAAAGCGCTCGGCGACGGCATGGAAGGGGCAGTTGCGCATGCGGACGACGGCCGCCTCTTCACCCGCCGCCTCGGCACCCCGGTCGCCTCCGGGGCCCCCCGCCCCCTCCAGGTGCGGTTCGTAGCCGCGGGCGGCCAGCGTCTCCATGGCCTCTTCGAGGCTGCCGCAGGGCGCCGTCGAGCCGCGCAGGGCCTCGCCGCGGCGGCGGGCGGCCGCGCAGAGCCCGGCGTCGAGCCCGGCCTGTTCGGCGGCCTCGGCGAGCAGTTCGGCGGCGGTGCGGTAGTCGCGGGCGGGCAGCGACACCGCCCGCTCCTCCCGGGCCCGCGTGTACACCTTGGCGGGACGCCCCGCCCCCGGCCCCGAACGTCCCGTCAGGCGGCGGCTGCCGGTGTCGAGCAGCCCGGCCTCGGCCAGCCGGTCCAGATGGTGCGCGGCGAGCGTACGCGCCACCCCGGTCGCCTCGGCGGCCTCGTTACGGCCGACCTCGCGGCCCTGCGCCGCCACGTACTCGTACAGCCGGCGTCGCACCGGATCCTGCAGCACCGCGATCGCGTCGATGTCGTTCACCCGGCTATTCTAGGAACAACGCAGGTTGGAGATAGAAGCCGACCAAGGTGCGCGGGCCTCCGCCCGTGGACACCGTCATCGGGGAAGGCCGGGACGACCTGTCCTCGATGACGGCATCCGGGCCGGCACCGCCTACCGTCCGCTGCCCGCCGGACGGCCCGGCCTCACTTCAGGTGTCGGTCCAGGAACCGGCACCCGTCCTCCAGCTCGAACCACGGGGTGCCGGTGTGCCCTCCCGTATTGGCGTGCAGCGTCTTCTCCTTGCTGCCGAAGGCGTCGAACAGGTCCAGGGCCCGTTGCCGGGGGTTCCCTTCGTCGTCCCACTGCAGCAGGTACAGCAGCGGAATGGTGACCTGCCGGGCCTCCTCGCGCTGGGCACGGGGCACGTACCCCCCGGCGAAAAAGCCTGCGGCCGCGATGCGCGGTTCGACCACCGCCAGCCGGATGCCGAGGGCGGTCCACCCCCCGGAGTACCCGACCGGGCCGCCGATGTCGGGCAGTTCGAGGAGGGCGTCCAGAGTGGTCCGCCATTCCGGGACGACGTTCTCGACCAGTGGGCCGATGAAGGACTCGAAGATCTCGTCGACCGGTTCGCCGGCCTGCATCGCCCGCCGGAGGTCGGCACGGGCCTGCTCGTCGGCGGCGGAACGGGGACGGTCACCGCAGCCGGCGGCGTCGATGGTGGCCACCGCGTAGCCGCGCGCCGCGGTGTACCGGGCCCGGGCCACCAGCCGGGGTTCCGCCTTGGGCAGGCCGTTGTTGTGGGCCATCAGGACCAGCGGGGCCGGTGCGGATCCAGGCGTCCACAGGGTGCCGGGGATCTCGCCGAGGGTGAATTCGCGCTCGAGGACGCCGTCGTCGAGGCGCTGTTCGGAAGTGAATTGCACGGTCGTGCCTTTCGGGAGTGCGCTTGAACGGCGCTCCCGGACGACCTATCGCCCGACCGTGACCCCGGAGGGGAGCACCCATGTCGATACTGCGTTCACGGGTACCACCTCCTCGTTCTCTCGCACGGCCTCCGGAAAGTAGCACCGGCCGCCGTGGTCCGCCAACAGGTTTTCGCGACCGCCGAGGAGGTGCCGACCCCGGTCAGACCACTCGCGTTCCTCGACCGCCGTCTCGGGTGGTCGCTCGCGGCCGTCACGATGCCCCGGCGACCGCTCACCGTTCGGCGCCCCGAGCGGCTCGCCAACACGCGACACCGCGACATGCGAGCCCACCGGCCCCAAGGCCGGAACAGCCAGTGACCGCAAGGCGTGTGAAGAAGATTGCTAGTTGACCTCGGGCGACGTTCATGACCTGCGCTGATGCCAACTGGCTTCAGCGGCCGGAAGCGCAGAATCAGAGAGACAGTCGGCACTTTGGTACAGCGCAGGTCACGGTACCTACGGCGACCGCGCCTCCGACATCGTTGTCGAAGGCGTGGCCTGCCCGAGGCGCGGCCCTACGGGATGCAGCAAGCCCCGAGGGGGCACCGGACGCCGGGGAGTGTGGTCGGCCTACGGCGTGTAGTGGGCGTCACTGCCGTACAGCTCCCTGGTGAACGCGGAGACATCGGCGCTGCGATCGGCGCCGTCGAGGTTGTACGTCAGATAGACGCCGTACCCCTCATCGACCGTGCGGCGGGCGAGGTCGGCGGCCGTGCTTTGCGAGGTTCCGCCGATCTCGACGGCCGCCGGCGACAGCTTCGACTTGGGCAGTGCGATGCCGGGGACCTGCCAGGTGCCGTAGTACGGGTTCCAGGCGTAGTCGAACTTGGACGAGACGTCGACGCCGCCGTAGGACAGGCGCGACGCGGCCGGGCCGATGTTGTAGAGGCTGATGATCTTGTCCGGCATGTTGGCGCGCAGTGCCGACACCAGGTACACGAACGAGCTGGCGTTGGGCTGGCCGGTGCCGTTGTTGCCGTACTCGGCGTACTCGTCGTCGAAGTCGATGCCGTCGAGGCCGTACTTGGCCACGGTGTCCGACAGTTGTTTCGCGAACGTCGAAGCCGCCTGCTGGGACGGGAAGTTGGCGAAGCCCGCGCCCTGGTGGTTGCCGAGCACCGAGAGGACGACCTTGATGCCCTTCTGCTGCAACGGCCGTATCTGCGTGGCGGCGTTGTCGAGGACGCGTTGCACGTTCTCGTTGAAGTACAGGGTCGCCGCCTTCGTGCCCGTGTCGTAGTTGATGTTCGCCGCGAAGATCACGGCGACGTCGAAGACGTTGCCGCCACCGTTGGCGAGGGTGTACTTGCCGACGTTCAGCATGCTGTTGTTGTTCACCTCGACGTACGCCACCGAGGTTGGTCCTTGTTTCGCGGAAGCGGGGGCCGCTGCCGCGCCGGTCGTGGCGGTCGCGCCTAAGACGAGGGCCGTAACGGCCGAGAGCGCGAGCGCGGCCCTCCGCACTCTGCTCCGCACCGGAGTGAACATCGTTGATCGGTCTCCCATCGCATGGAGCGGCGCCCGACCTGTTCGCAAGCGCCGAGTGAGCCCCCCGATCTTTCCGCTCCCGTGACCCGATCCCCAGAACCATGCGAGAACTTTTCACGCCCCCCACGCACGTCGCGCGGTAACTCTGGGCCCGGCCAAGGGAGTTACTGGAACACTACGCTGCCACACCGTCCCAGGCCTGCGACCAACAGAACCCATTGGAGATCGACATCGACGCGATCACCGCGGGCACGGACGAACCAGGCATGCACGCCTCGGATCGCAGCACTGGAGGAGACTGCCGGCGGCGCCTCTCCGGCCAACCTCAGGTTCCGCTCCTCAGAGGGCGGCGGGCGCCCAGCCTGCCCGTCGGCGCACCGGTCGGCGAATCGAACGTCCGACCGGTCTCAACCATCCCTCCTTTGTGCCAACCAAGAATCCTCGTCACAACCGGTGTGACCGGGACCGCTAGTTGGCACCAGGTCACTCTCGTGAGATGCGCTGATGCCAAGTAGCTTCAGTAGCTGGAGGCACGGGATCAGAGAGATAGTTGGCACTTTGGTACAGCCCAGGTCACGAGGGGTGCGCCGCCCACATGACGGCTCCGCGGCTGACACCGCGACGCGGAGCCGAGTGCGGGTGTGATCGACTCGCAGTCCGTCAAAGCGGACGCCGTCGTCGGCTCCGACCGCCGCGGGTTCGACGGCGGGAAGCTGGTCAACGGCCGCAAGCGGCACGTCGTGGTCGACACGCTCGGCCTGCCGCTGGGAGTGATGGTCACCGCGTTTCGCCTTCGACCGCAACACCTCCACCTTGGCCGGCACCGCGTCCAGGCCGAACAAGACAGCCAACTCCTGGCAGATCAGCGGCCCTTGACGGAGCCGACGCCGGTCCGCGAGCGCCTGCACGATGCGCTGATAGTCCACCGACAGCACCGACCAGGCCAGCCCCTCACGCGCGATGCTCGATGCCTGCTCTGGGTGACTCAGCGAGCCGTTCGGCCGCAGAACTCTGCCTGGTCGCTGTCGGCAGGCTCCCGGCCGACGCCGTCTGATGGCGTGCTCGCCTCGACTGCGGATTCTGCTGTGCGCCGAGGTTGCCCTGACGGTGACTGTGCCGATGCCGACCGGGCTTGCCTGCGTGCAGGGGTGGGCTCCTCCTGGCAGGAGGAGCCCACTTCGGGGGATGTGTGAGGGGTTATTCCGTGCGCAGGCCTTCCGGGCGCATCATCCGCAGCAGCGGCGGCAGGCTGAGCAGCGTGACCACGCCGACCACGGCCGCGCCCACGCCGGTCATGGTCAGGACGCTCGCCCAGTCCATGGCCACCGGTGTACGGGTCATCTTCAGCAGCGCCGAGCCAAGGGTGATACCCACCGATGTGGCCAGTACGAGGCCGAGTCCGACCGGGAGGGCCGTCTGCCACAGTACCGACAGGGTCAGCGTGCGGCGCCGGGTGCCGAAGGCGACCAGCGCGGAGAGCAGCTTCCTGCGCTCGCGCAGCTGCTCCAGCTGGGAGACCAGCAGACTCGCGCCGATCAGTGCCAGCACGAAGGCGGAGCCGACGAACAGGCCGGTGCGGATGGAGGTGTACTTGGCGTCCTCCTGGGTCGCCGACCAACTGTAGGTTTGTGCCAGGGGGTCGATGCGGGCGACGACGTTGCGTACGTACTCCCGTGAGTCCGGCACCGACGGGTCCAGACGCAGGTAGACACCGTCCGAGAACACCGCGGGCGCGGCCTTGTGGGGCAGGGCGGCGGGGGTGACCAGCAGACTGGTGTAGTCCTGCAGTGAGTCCTTGCGCGCGTTCACCTCCCGAATGTTTGCCGGAACGGTCCAGGGCACCTCGAGGCGGCGTTCGGCGCCGTCGTACGACGGGTCGATGTAGAGCTGCCGACCGGGCTTCACCAGGGCGATTTCGGATGCGTTGCTGGGGTCCGAGTAACCGCTCCGCGTTCGCGTGATGAACACGTCACCGTCCTTGCAGGAGGGCAATGTGGCGAGTTCACGCAGGGCGGCGCAGTTACCCACGGTCAGGCCGTTGCTGTTCTCCGGGTTGCGACGTGCGTCCCCGTACTGGGAGCGGGCCAGGGCCACCGCGGCCCGGACCCCCTTGGTGCCGGTGAATTCGCGCTCGATGCCGGGCAGCGGCTTGGGGCCGCTGAAGTCGACCTGCATCTGGACTCGGCTGGGGTCCTGGCCGGTGCTCTTGGTGTACTGGCTCTGCGTTCCCGTGAAGAGCATCTGCAGCGCGATGGCCCCGGCCACCGCCACGGCGATGCCGTTGACCATGCGGGCGGCAGTGCCGCTGCTCAACTGCAGTCGTCGCACGGCCAACTGCCAGGACAGCGGGCCCTTGCCGAGCCGGACGACGACCGCCTCCACGGCCCAGGGCAGCAGGGCGGTGATGCCGATCAGCAACATCAGGACGCCGCCGATGACGAGGTACTGGTTGAAGTTTCCGTTCTTGTGCCCTTGGCCGATCATCGGGTAGAGCATCACGAGGCCGGCCAGAGTCGGCAGCAGCCGCCACCACAGCCGACGGCGACTCTGCTTGGCAGCACGCACGACACCGAGGGGTTCGACGGCCACGCCGCGCATCGCGAGCAGCGTGACCAGCACCGCGGCGACCGGCACCGCCACCGCGACCAGCGCGGCAAGCGCGGGAGTGGGGTCGAGGTAGCTGGGCCAGACGCTCACGCCCAGCAACTCGCCGGTGCCCAGCTTCCGGCGGCCGAGCAAGAAGAAGCCGGTGCCCACGGCCAGACCGAGCAGAGCTCCTGCCAGCGCCTCGCCCGCCGCGATCCGCCGGGTCATCCCCCGGTCGGAGCCGACCAGGCGCAGCGCGGCGAGGCGGCGGTCGCGGCGTTCGCCGCCGAAGCGGACGGCGGCGGCGATGAACACGGCGACCGGCGTCAGCAGCACCACGAACACGACCAAGACCATGAGCAGCAGCACCGGGTCGCTCTTCTCGGGCGTCGCGTCCGGTTTGCCGAACTTGGCCAGCCGTGTCACCAGGGAGGAGTCCGTGAGCTTCAACCCCGAGGCGCCCGCGTAGTAAGCCAGTTCGTGCGAGCCGATCAGCCCGCTCTCGCCGATCGTGCCGGTGATCTTGTACGGCAGGCGCTCCCGTAGCAGTTTCGCGTTGTCCGAGTCCAGCAGGTCCTTGAGCGCAGGGGAGACCACCATCTCGCCCTTACCTGGGAAGCGGTCGACCCCGGGGGGCAGCGGCGCCCGCCCGCCCTCGGGTTCGACGAACCGGCCCTGGATGTCGTCGTCGTGCCAGGTGGTGTCGGCATCGGCGATCAGGAGAGTGTTGTCGGCCTTGGGCGGGACCGTCCGGGAGTACATGTTGGCGTAGCGGGCGTCCTCCACCTTGCTGCGGGAGGTGAACACGTTGGGCATCGCGGTGCACAACAGGAGCAGGGCCACGCCGAGGCCGACACCGACCGCTGTCAGCGTCATTCGGACCCAGCCCTCGCGGCCGCCGGTGACGGCGAACCGGGCTCCCATGGCCAGGTCTCTGGACCACTGGCGCGGACTCATATGGCGCGCTCCATGTCCCGGGTCTTGCCGTCGCGTACGACGATCTCGCGGTCGGAGTAGGCGGCCACCCGTGTCTCGTGGGTGACGAGGACGACGGCGGCGTTGGTGGAGCGGGCCGCGCCGGTGAGCAGTTCCATCACGCGCTCACCGTTGTAGGAGTCGAGCGCGCCGGTCGGTTCGTCGGCGAACAGCACCCGGGGGCCGGTGACCAGCGCGCGGGCCACGGCGACGCGCTGGCCCTGGCCGCCGGAGACCTCGCCGGGCCGCTTGCCCTCCAGGTCGTCGACCTCCAGGCGTTCCATCCAGCCGAGCGCCGCCCGCTCGGCTTCCCTGCGGGAGGTGCCGTTCAGCCTGAGCGGCAGGGCGACGTTCTCCACGCAGGTCAGTTCCGGCACGAGCTGCCCGAACTGGAACACGAAGCCGAACTCCGAGCGGCGTAACGCGCTGCGCTGGGCGTCGCTCATCGTCGTCACCTCGCGCCCGTTGTAGGTGATCGACCCGGAGTCGGGCGGCAGGATGGCCGCGAGGCAGTGCAGCAGCGTCGACTTGCCGGAGCCGGAGGGGCCCATGACGGCGACGACCTCGCCGGGGTGGATGGAGAACTCGGCGCCGTCGAGGGCATGGGTGTGCCCATAGGTCTTGCGCAGGTCCTGCGCGGTGAGCAGGGAACCAGGGGGAGAAGTCGTCATCGGGCTACAGCCTCACGGAGTTTGTCGAGTCGGGCGGCGGTCAGCTCCAGCCAGCGCAGGTCCGCTTCCAGGTGGAAGAGGGCGTGGTCGCAGATCAGCTGGTCCGCCAGATCGCCCTTGCGCTTGCGGTCGGTCAGGATGCGCATGCTGCGCAGGTGTTCGGAGCGTTGGGTGTCCAGGATGTCGGCGGCGTCCCGGTGGGTGAGCAGCGCGAGGACGACTTTGGTGTAGAGGGCCGACTGGAGGTATTCCTCCGGCTTCTGCGTGGTCGCGAGCCACCGCTCTACGTCGGTGATGCCGGCGTCGGTGATCGCGTAGCGCTTGCGCTCCGGGCCGCCGCCGGCCTCGATCCCGTCGACCTCGACGAGGCCGTTCTTCAGCAGCCGGGACATCGTCGAGTAGACCTGGCCGTAGTGCAGCGGTCGGTCGTGACCGAACGTCTCGTCGAAGGCCCGCTTCAGGTCGTAACCGTGGCGCGGGCCGGACTCCAGGAGCCCCAAAAGGGTGTGACCGATGGACATGACCCGCACTCTACACGTCGTGTATACGCGGCGTGTATACGCAGAGTGTGTAGAGCGGCCTGCCGCAGCGCTGCGCTGTGTGACGCCGGCTGTCTCGCCACCCTGCCCGCCCGTGAACGAACCGAAGCATGTGCTCCAACGTTGTCTTATGGCGCTCAGGTTCCGAACGGACGTCGCGGTGGTTCAAGTGCGTGCTGTGTCGGTCTTCGTAAGCTTCGACGGCAGAGGGAACACCCGGGCTGTTCCTCACAGGGCCGCGTGGCGGGCATCCATCCGGACAGCCGTGCGGCACTGGAGCCCGATCGCTGCTGATCAGCCGGTTCCACGCCTTCTGCGCGCCGAGCCCGGACGCGGCTGGGTGACCCACAGGGCTGACGCGAAGACGACCATCCTGACTTTTAGGCCCCTTTAATACATAAGCCTAATCAGCTCCTTGATCGTCGAGGAGTTGATTTCTGAAATCCGGTGGTCGGACAAGGCCGCCGTGGAAAGCGGAGACATGATGGGCAAGAGTCCTTATGACTATGTCGTGGTGGGAGCAGGGACAGCGGGATGCGTGATTGCCTCCCGGCTTTCGGAACGCCCCGGCGTGCGGGTGTTGCTGCTGGAGGCCGGAGCCCGGGACGCAACCGAGACGATGGCATCTCCTTGGGGCTTCCTGGGGTTCGACCCGTCATCCCTCTGGCTGGGCGCCTCGACCGTGCAGGCCGGTACAGGCAGGGCCGCTGACGTGCTGCGCGGCAAAGCGCTCGGCGGATCGTCGAGCATCAACGGCCTCTACCACCTGCGGGGGCACCGCTCCGGTTACGACGAATGGCCCGGCCTCGGTGCTCCCGGCTGGGGTTTCGACGATCTGCTGACCTATTTCCGCCGCAGCGAGAGCACTCGCAGCCGTAATGCCTCCGTGCGGGGCACGGACGGGCCGGTCGTGGTCGCCCCGGTCCCGGAACCCCATCCCCTGGCCACGGCGGGCGTCGACGCCGCGGTGGAGGCTGGGTTCGCACGCGCCGATGACATCGGCGGCGGCCTGGAGACCGGGTTCGGGTGGAGTGACATGAATCTGCCCGGCGGCGTCCGGCAGAGCGCGGCCGACGCCTACATCCGTCCGTTCCTCGACCGGCCGAACCTGGACGTCGTCACGGACGCGACCGTGCAGCGGCTGCGCACCACCGCGGGCCGCTGCACCGGCGTCGAGTACACCATTGGTGGCGAGCACCTGTCCGTCGACGGCGCCGAGGTGGTACTGACCGCGGGGGCCATCGGTTCCGCACACCTCCTGATGCTGTCAGGGATCGGCCCGGCACAACACCTTGAGGAACACGGCATCGACGTCGTCGCCGACCTGCCGGGAGTGGGCTCCCATCTGCAGGACCATCCGATGGCGGGCGTGGTGTACGAGGCCATCCAGCCCGTACCGTTCGTTCCTGCCAACCCGCCGGCCGAAATGATGGGCCTGCTGTACAGCGACCCCGCCGCGGCCCGGCCGGACCTTCAGGTCTACATCGTCGCCGCACCGCTCCCGTCGGCATGGGGCCAGCCGCCGGCCAACGGCTACTCCATCGCTTTCTCCGCGATGGCTCCGCACAGCAGCGGCACCGTGCGCCTGGCGGACGCCGATCCCGGCAGCGCTCCCGTCGTCGACCCCGGCTACCTGAGCGACGACCGGGACCTGGAGGTCATGCGCAAGGGCCTGGCCCTGGCACGCCGCATCGGGGAGGCGGACGCGTTCGCCGACTGGCGCAAGCAGGAAGCGGTGCCGGGCTCCGGGACGAGCGGCGAATCCGTGGACGAGTTCATCCGCAAGGCCACCGGCCCCTACTTCCACTTCACCGGCACCTGCCGCATGGGAACCGACGCCGATGCGGTCGTCGACCCTGCGAACCTTCGCGTACACGGAATATCCGGACTGCGGGTCGCCGATGCCTCGGTGATGCCGTCCATACCCTCGGCCAACACCAACGCGACCGTCTACGCCATCGCCGAACGGGCCGCCGAACTGATCGACTGAGCCTTCTTCAGCGCCCACGGCGCTTCCACAACGCGCTCATCCCCGACGCCTGGACCGCCGGCAGCTGGTCGGAGTCTTCGACCACCTGCCGGCATCCTGCTTGCCGAACTCAAGACGGCCGGCGAACTCGACAGGTCCAGGACCTGTGTGGACGGCCGCCACATACGCGCGAAAGAGGGGGAGCTGACGCCGGTCCGCCGTCGGTCGGCCAGCGGAAGTCGGGCGCCGAGTTCCTGAAACGACCGAGGGCCCTGCGGGCACCGCCGGCGAGGTCACCCAGACCCGCGCCCTCATTCGACAACATCCCGCCGCGGTCACATGCCCAGGCCGCCCACAGCGCCGCCCTGCCTTGCTTGGGACACGAGTAGGCGGCATCCGCTGAACTGCGGTCGTACCTTTGGTCACGCGCTTTCGGTCGGCCCGTGGCCCGGCGGGTGCCGGTTCGGCGAGAGCGAGGCTGCTCCGGTCGAACGGGCGTACTCGGTGGGAGTCTGGCCGTAGTGCTTCTTGAAGGTCCGGGTGAAGTGGCTGCTGTCCGCGAAGTGCCAGTGTGCGGCGAGTTCCGAGATACTCAGGCGACCTGACGGCGCGGTGAGGGCGAGCCGGGCCTCGTGCAGTCGCCGGTGGCGGATGTACGCGGTCACCTGCTCTCCCACCGCGGCGAATGCCCGGTGCAGCGTACGGACGGAGACGTTGAGTTCACGCGCAAGCATTGCAGGAGAGAGTTCGGGATCAGCGAGCCGACGGTCCGCGAGGTCCTTGGCTGCCTGGGTGAGCGCGGGAGCCAGCCGGGGTTCTACGTCGTCGAACCGGCCCTTCGCCACCGCCTTGGCCAGCTCGATCAAGGCGCCGTGGGCGGCTTCCACACCGGCCGGGCCGAGGTCGGCCACAGTTGTCTGGATCATCCCCGTGAAGGCCGTCAGTAGGCGTATCTCGGCCGAGTCCGCCGACCCGGTGATGACACGGTTCCCGAGCAGGGGTTTGAGCTCGCCGGGGGGCAGGACGAAGAATTTCGCCGTGAGGCGCGCCGTCGTCTCGAAAGCCGACAGGCGCCCGACGTGTCGGACGAGGAACTGCCCGGCCGATACGGTCTGCTCGCCGCGACCGGGCGGGCCGCCCAGAGTCCATGCGCCGCGCTGCACTACATACATTGCCACCAGATCCTGATCGCCGCCCGGGGCGTCCGCGGTCCTGGTTGCCGACGCGGCGTGAAGGTCGGCGATCGCCGCGCCGTGCACCTTGGCCACGCGGCCCTTGACCCGGAAGTCACCGACCGTGTCCGGGCTGAAGGCCGGCAGTTGGAAGACATCGTCGCCGACCTGCGTCTCCCACCCGAGCCGAAAGGCGTCGTGTCCCCGCGGTGCGGCGGCCGGGGCGGTCGAGTCCACTGAGAACACCCCGCGCGCGCCGTCGACCTCCGCTCCAGCACTGTTCGTCACTCTCCGATCCCCTCACCTTGTTGTTTCAACGCCATCCTGTGGTGCTCGTGTTCCGTACGGGCGTCGCCGTGGTTCATGTGGGCGCTGTGCCGATCTTCCTATAGACGGCCCGCAGGGCAGCGGTCGAGGGGCAGGGCTGATGCGTTCTCAGCTTGACTCTGTCGGGGATCTTGGAGTTTCGCGATGCGGCAGCATGGGCAACGGGCATGCTCGGGTAGTTCCGATGACCGATGCAGCTGTCGAGGTCCCCGTTGTCCCTCCGCCCACGTTCCGGTGAGCAGGTCCCGCCTCTGACTGCGCAGGTCGCGCGGGCGAGCAACCCGGGCGGCATGACGGCGATATGGGTGAGAGACCGGCTGGACGGGCTGTGGCACGACGAGGACTTCGCCGACTGGTACCCGCGTGACGGGCGTCCGGGTCTGTAGCCCGCCCAACTGGCCACCGTCTGTGTGCTGCAGTTCCTGCTCGGTCTGTCGGACCGGCAGGCAGCCGAGGCGGTCCGCTGCCGCATCGACTTCGAGTACGCGATGGCTTGGAGGGCCGCGGCGGGCAACCGGAGGGCTACTGCCACCGGCAGCTGGTCGACGCGGTGCCCTACCTGGTGGGCGGGCGGCATCACCTGGCGGACTATGCCCGCGGACTTCCTCGCGTGGGACCGTGTCTACGCCTTCTTCCGGCGTTGGCGGGACAAGGGCCTGACCGCCGAGTTCCACGACCGGCTGCCCGACCAGGTCCGCGAGGCTGCAGTGAGGGCCCCACTGCGTAGCGGTGGGGAGGCGGGGCTGTCAGGCCCCAGGGCCATTGTTCGTGTCATGACCTCAGTCAAGGATCCAGAAGATTTTGTGGGCGTCACGGACACCATTGACGCCTTGTTACGGCAATGCGTGGATCACATCAACCGCAATCGCGACATGTGCACGCTCAAAGCAGAATGGTTCGCCTACATAGGGGAGTTGACGCTAGAGGGGGAGGTTACCTGGTTCGGGATGGGTCGCGGCGGCTGGTATCACGATGGACTGCCCACAGGACTGCGCAAGGCTCCGGTATATGCGGGCTTCTACTGGTGCCGGGAGGACGACAAGCCTCCGACCTCGAAGTCGTACCCCAGGCTGTCCGATGCCACCTGGGGGTGCCGTATCCGCGGGCCCGATCAGACGCCGCCCGAGCTGCGTGCATCGAGGTGATGCGCCGCCACCTCGGAGAACGGTCGTGATCTTGGTGCCAACTATCTCTCTTTTGTGCCAACTAAAAATCCTCGTCACAAACCGGATGCCGGCCCGGGCTACAACCCCACGATCGCGTTCCACCGCTTCGCGAAGGCCACGCGTTCCGTCGACGTGATGTCGCGGGCGATGGCCAGGCGCCTGCGCATCGCCGTGTTCGGGAAGATCAGGGAGTTCTCGGCGAGGGCCGCGGTGTCCTTGTCCTTGGAGGCGGCGAGGACCTGCTGGGCCGCCGGGACGGGGCAGACGTAGTTGACCCAGGCGGCCAGTTCGGCGGCCACCTCCGGCTCGTAGTAGTAGTCGACGAGACGTTCCGCGTTGGTCTTGTGGTCGGCGCGGTCCGGGATCATCAGGGAGTCCGACCACAGCTCCGCGCCCTCCTCCGGGACGAGGAAGCGGATGTCGGGGTTGTCGGCCTGGAGCTGGATGACGTCTCCGGAGTACGCCTGGCAGGCCAGGACGTCACCGCTGACAAGGTCCTTGGTGTAGTCGTTGCCGGTGAAGCGGCGGATCTGGCCGCGGGCGACCTGCTTCTCCACCTCGTCGCAGACGTCGTAGAAGTCGTCGGCCGTCCACTTGGTGATGTCCACGCCGTTGCCCTGCATCAGCAGCGCGAACGCCTCGTCGAGGCCGGAGAGCAGGGTCACCCGGCCCTTGAGGTCGCTCGCCCACAGGTCCTTGACGTGCCGGATCTCGCGGCCCAGCTTCCGGCGGTTGTACGCGATGCCGGTGATGCCCGACTGCCACGGCACCGTGTACAGGCGGCCCGGGTCGAAGGCGGGCGAGCGGAGCAGCGGATCCAGGTACTTCGCCACGTTCGGCTGGTGGGCGCGGTCCATCTTCTGGACCCAGCCCAGGCGGACGAAGCGCGCGCACATCCAGTCGCTTATGACGATCAGGTCCCGGCCGGTGGACTGGTGGTTCATCAGCGCCGGGCTGATCTTGCCGAAGAACTCGTCGTTGTCGTTGATCTCCTCGATGTAGTCGACGGAGATCCCGGTCTGCTTCTCGAAGGCGTCGAGGGTGGGCCGCTTGTTCGGGTTGTCGTCGTCGACGTCGATGTACAGCGGCCAGTTCGCGAAGACCAGCTTGTGGTCCTGGGCGGACAGGTCGGTCACCGTGCGGTCGCCGGCCTTGACGTAGGCGGCGGGCACCCCGCAGCCGGCCAGCGCGCCGAACGCGGCGGTGCCGCCGAGCGCGCGCAGCAGGGAGCGACGGGACAGCTCGTGCGTTCGAGAAGGATTCTGGGGCACACCAGAAGCATGTCCCGCCTCCCTGTGGCCAGGCAATCGACGCTGCGTCGAGCCCCCTGACACGGACCGGACACCTTGTCGATGACCTAGGTCAACACGGCGTTACGCGCCCGGTCACCGGGGGGCCTTCCCAACCCCGGGCAGCGCAACCCACCTAAAGGGGCGCGGGGAACTGCGCGACCAGCCCCCACGCCCCTGCAGCCACAGCCACAGCCACAGCCACAGCCGAAAGAATCAGCTCTCCAGCGACGTCATCACATGCTTGATCCGCGTGTAGTCGTCGAACCCGTACGCTGACAGGTCCTTGCCGTACCCGGACTTCTTGAACCCGCCGTGCGGCATCTCCGCGACCAGCGGAATGTGCGTGTTGATCCACACGCAGCCGAAGTCCAGCTTCTTGGACATCCGCATCGCCCGCCCGTGGTCCTTGGTCCACACGGAAGACGCCAGCGCGTACTCGACACCGTTGGCCCACTCGGTGGCCTGGTCCTCGTCGGTGAAGGACTGGACGGTGATGACCGGTCCGAAGACCTCGTTCTGGATGATCTCGTCGTCCTGCTTGAGCCCGGAGACGACGGTCGGGGCGTAGAAGTAGCCCTTGTCGCCGACCCGCTGCCCGCCGGCCTCGACCTTGGCGTGGGCGGGGAGCCGCTCGATGAAGCCGGAGACCTGCTTCAGCTGGTTCGGGTTGTTCAACGGCCCGAACAGCACGTCCTCGTCGTCCGGCTGGCCCGTCTTCGTCTCGGCCGCGGCCTTCGCGAGCGCGGCGACGAACTCGTCGTGGATGGACTCCTGGACGAGGACGCGGGTGGCGGCCGTACAGTCCTGGCCGGCGTTGAAGAAGCCGGCGACGGAGATGTCCTCGACGGCCTTGGCGATGTCCGTGTCCTCGAAGACGACGACCGGCGCCTTGCCGCCCAGCTCCAGGTGGACCCGCTTGAGGTCCTTGGACGCGGACTCGGCGACCTGCATGCCGGCGCGCACGGAGCCGGTGATGGAGGCCATCGCCGGAGTCGGGTGCTCGACCATCAGACGGCCGGTGTCGCGGTCGCCGGTGACGACGTTGAAGACACCCTTGGGGAGGATGCCGCCGATGATCTCGGCCATCAGGACGGTCGACGCCGGGGTGGTGTCGGACGGCTTCAGCACGACCGTGTTGCCCGCGGCGAGCGCCGGGGCGAACTTCCACACGGCCATCATCATCGGGTAGTTCCACGGCGCGACCTGCGCGCAGACGCCGACCGGCTCGCGGCGGACGATGGAGGTCATCCCCTCCATGTACTCGCCGGCCGACCGGCCCTCCAGCATCCGCGCCGCGCCCGCGAAGAAGCGGATCTGGTCGACCATCGGCGGGATCTCCTCGGAGCGGGTGAGCCCGATGGGCTTGCCCGTGTTCTCCACCTCGGCCGCGATGAGGTCCTCGGCGCGCTCCTCGAACGCGTCGGCGATCTTCAGGAGGTGCTTCTGGCGCTCGGCGGGCGTGGTGTCCCGCCACGCCGGGAAGGCCGCGGCGGCGGCCGCCATGGCCGCGTCGACGTCCGCCGCCCCGGACAGCGGCGCCGTCGCGTACGCCTCGCCCGTCGCCGGATTGACCACCTCCGTGGTCCGTCCGTCGGCGGCGTCCCGGAACTCACCGTCGATGTAATTGCGCAGACGACGCAGCTCGGTGCTCACTGCCGGCCCTCCAAGTTCGGGTGTCCATTGACTGAGACACCCACAGTAATCCGAGATCCCACGTTTTCAACACCCCCACGGCCGTCGCGTCTGCGAAATCCGCAATACTGGGTACCTCAAACAACGAATTTCATCGATGCGGCCTTGCGGAACCGTCGAGACGTCGTGCACAGTGAGGTCGTGGCCAGTCGAAGCGCAGACCAGAGGGACTCGTCCCGCGAGTCCAGGAACGGCACCCCCCAGTTGGACGCCGTTTCCCTCGCCATCATCCAGCAGCTCCAGGAGGACGGCCGTCGGCCGTACGCCGCGATCGGCAAGGCCGTCGGCCTGTCGGAGGCGGCCGTGCGCCAGCGCGTCCAGAAGCTGCTGGACCAGGGCGTGATGCAGATCGTCGCCGTCACGGACCCGCTCACCGTGGGCTTCCGCCGGCAGGCGATGGTCGGCGTCAACGTCGAGGGCGATGTCGAGTCGATCGCGGACGCGCTGACCGCCATGTCGGAAGTCGAGTACGTGGTGATGACCGCGGGCTCGTTCGACATCCTCGCGGAGATCGTCTGCGAGGACGACGACCACCTGCTGGACGTCATCAACAAACGCATCCGGTCACTGCCCGGAGTGCGCTCCACCGAAAGCTTCGTCTACCTGAAGCTGAAGAAGCAGACCTACATGTGGGGAACCCGATAACCGTGAGCCAGAAGGACCTCAGCAAGACCGCGTACGACCACCTGTGGATGCACTTCACCCGCATGTCCTCGTACGAGAACTCGCCCGTCCCGACCATCGTCCGGGGCGAGGGCACCTACATCTACGACGACAAGGGCAAGCGCTACCTCGACGGTCTCGCGGGCCTGTTCGTGGTCCAGGCCGGTCACGGCCGCGTCGAACTCGCCGAGGCGGCCTTCAAGCAGGCCCAGGAGCTGGCGTTCTTCCCGGTGTGGTCGTACGCCCACCCGAAGGCCGTCGAGCTGGCGGAACGCCTGGCCGACTACGCCCCCGGCGACCTGAACAAGGTCTTCTTCACCACCGGCGGCGGCGAGGCCGTGGAGACCGCCTGGAAGCTCGCCAAGCAGTACTTCAAGCTCAAGGGCAAGCCGACCAAGTACAAGGTCATCTCCCGCGCGGTCGCCTACCACGGCACCCCGCAGGGCGCCCTGTCCATCACCGGCCTGCCGGCCCTGAAGGCGCCGTTCGAGCCCCTCGTCCCGGGCGCGCACAAGGTGCCGAACACCAACATCTACCGCGCGCCGCTCTTCGGCGACGACCCGGAGGCCTTCGGCCGCTGGGCCGCCGACCAGATCGAGCAGCAGATCCTCTTCGAGGGCCCCGACACCGTCGCCGCGGTCTTCCTGGAGCCCGTGCAGAACGCGGGCGGCTGCTTCCCGCCCCCGCCCGGCTACTTCCAGCGGGTCCGTGAGATCTGCGACCAGTACGACGTGCTGCTCGTCTCCGACGAGGTCATCTGCGCCTTCGGCCGCCTCGGCACGATGTTCGCCTGTGACAAGTTCGGCTACGTCCCGGACATGATCACCTGCGCCAAGGGCATGACCTCGGGCTACTCCCCGATCGGCGCCTGCATCATCTCCGACAAGCTCGCCGAGCCGTTCTACAAGGGCGACAACACCTTCCTGCACGGCTACACCTTCGGCGGCCACCCGGTGTCGGCGGCGGTCGGCCTCGCCAACCTCGACCTGTTCGAGCGCGAGGGCATCAACCAGCACGTGCTCGACAACGAGGGCGCGTTCCTGTCCACCCTGCAGAAGCTGCACGACCTGCCGATCGTCGGCGACGTCCGCGGCAACGGCTTCTTCTACGGCATCGAGCTGGTCAAGGACAAGGCCACGAAGGAGTCCTTCAACGACGAGGAGACCGAGCGCGTCCTGTACGGCTTCCTCTCCAAGGCCCTGTTCGACAACGGCCTGTACTGCCGTGCCGACGACCGCGGCGACCCGGTCGTCCAGCTCGCCCCACCGCTGATCTCCAACCAGGAGACCTTCGACGAGATCGAGCAGATCCTGCGCGCCACGCTGACGGAGGCGTGGACGAAGCTCTGATCATCAGATCAGCGGTCTGATCGCGGCCCCGGTGCCGTCCGTTCGAGTGAGAACGGCGGCCCGGGGCCGTGTGCTGTCCGGGCTCGGCCCCCCTACCTGCCTAGCGTGCACGTGACCGATCGGCCCAGCCTTCGTTCCCCCGGACGGGGGATCGGACGCGCGAAAACGGATCAGAACCGAGGTGTACGCCCATGGAGGCCCCGCCGGACAACGACGTGCTGTGGGCACGCTCCCTGCACTTCTGCCACCAGGACGGCTCGCCCGGGGTCACCGGTGTCTCGCTCGGCGTGCGGGAGGGCGAGATCCTCGCCGTCAGCGGGCCGCGCGGCAGCGGCAAGACCACGCTGCTGAGGTGCCTGTCCGGTCTGGTCCCGGTGCAGCACGGCGAGGTCTGGTTCAACAGCACCGCCGTACACCGGATGGGCCCGCTCACCCGCGAACGGCTCCGCCGCGACCGCTTCGGCTGGATCGACCCGGCCCCGGCGCTGGTCCCCGAGCTGAACGTCTGGGAGAACACCGCGCTGCCCCTGATGCTGCGCGGCACCGGCCGCCGCCGGGCCAAGGTGGCCGCGCTGGAGTGGCTGGAGCGCCTCGACGTCGGCGACAAGGCCCGCAGCCACCCGGCGGAGCTCCGTCAGGCCGAACGCCAGCGCGTCTGCATCGCGCGCGCCCTGGCGCCCTCGCCCACGGTCCTCTTCGCGGACGAGCCGACGGCACCGCTGCACCGCGCCGACCGCGCCCATGTGCTGCGCACCCTCACCACGGCGGCCCGCTCGCACGGCATCACAGTCGTCCTCGCCACGCACGACGCGGAGACGGCGGCCGTAGCCGACCGCAGCGTCTCGCTCCTGGACGGGCGCCGGGTGAACACGGTCCACCTGCCGCCGGTCCCCGACGCGGAGGGCCGGGCCGAGTGCTCGCTCTCCGTCTGACCCGCGCCGCTCGCCCGGCCGTCCACCTGCGCCGCCTCCTGGTGGCCACGGCGGCCGCCGGCACGGGCTTCCTGCTGCTGTCCGCCCTCGGCTACGCGATGGTCCACCCGACCCACTCGACGGCCGCGCTGCTGCGCCTGTCGTGGTGCGCGATCCCGCTGGCCGCCACGGTGTACCTGGCGATCGCGGTGGCCCGCACCGACCCCGGCACCAAACCGCGCCCGGGCCTGTCCGCCCTGGGCCTGGGCCCGGGCCGGCTGATGGCCATCGCCGCCCTCAACACGGCCCTGGCCTGCACCCTGGGCTCGCTGCTGGCCCTGCTGGTCTTCCTCCACCTGCGCGGCGACCTCACGGGCATGCCCTTCGACGGCGCGGCGAAGGACTTCCTGGCGGCGAACAGGTCCCTGCCCGTCCCGGCGGCCCTGACCCTCCTGGCCGTGCTCCCGGTGCTCGCGTCCACGGCGGTGGCGGTGACCCTCCGGCCGAGGGACCTGCCGGGCCCGGCGGGCCGGGCACGGGTGTACGGCCGTTTCGGGGCCCACGGGAGATCAGCAGAGCGCGAAACCTTCGGCACCTACGGCCGCTTCGGAGCCCGGTTCTTCCGCGCTCCCACCAGCAGCCCCCAGCCCGCGGCCGGCACCCGACCGCTTCAGCACGCGGGCAGCCGTGCCGCCGGGGCGGCACGGGCGGGCGCCCAGGGCACCCCCTCTGACGGAGGCACCCCGCAAACGCCGGGGAGCGACGGCCCGCCCGCCCCGGCCACGGGGGACGGCGCGCAAGAAGCCCCGGACCACGTACCCGGCCTCCCGGCCCTCGGCACCGCTCCCACCGGCCTCCCCTGGGGCATCGCCGTGTTCGCGGCGGGTCTCGCCGTGGAGTCCTACGCCGGCGCCACCGAAGCCACCCCCCGGACCAGCCTCCCCGGCGGCCTGGCCGTGGGCCCCGTCGGCGTCCTCGCCGGGTGGACCCTCACCGCCCTGGGCCTGATCCTCGCCGCCCCCGGCCTCACCCACCTCTGCGGCCGCCTCCTCCAGACCGCCCGCCCCGGCGCCCTCCGCCTCCTGGCCGGCCGCGGCCTGATGGCCGAGTCCACCCGTATCGGCCGCCCCCTCGGTGTCGTCTGCGCGGTGGCGTCCGCGGCCCTCGCGGCCCGCACGCTCTACGACGACGGCGACGCCCTCGTCCCCGGCCCGCTCACCACCCTCGGCGGTGTCGTGGTCGCCGGCTGCGCGCTGGCCACTCTCCTGACCGCGGCCGTGGAGGCCCGCCAGTCCCGTGCCGACACCACCGAGGCCCTGCTCCGCCTGGGCGCCCCGGCCACCGTGCTGCGCAGCGCCGCGGCCCTGCGCAGCGGTGCCCTGCTGGCCCTCTTCACCCCCCTCACCCTGCTCGTCGCCGACCTGGCCGCGCTGCCGCTGGTCCGCTGAGACGCCCCAGGGACATCGCGACGGAGGAATCCGGACCCACCGATGACTTTCGCACCTCCCTTCGGTCTATCCCCCCGAACGGCACGACACCCGAGGGAGAGGTCCCCATGTACCAGCAGATGATCTTCGTGAACCTGGCCACCAACGACGTCGCCGCGTCGCGGAAGTTCTTCACGGAGCTCGGCTACTCGATCAACCCGCAGTTCAGCACCGACGACTGCACCTGTGTCGTGATCAGCGACACGATCATCGCGATGCTCCTCGGCAAGCAGCGCTACGCCGACTTCACGAAGAAGGAGATCGCCGACTCGACGAAGACCAGCGAGGTGCTGATCTGTCTGAGCGCGGAGAGCCGCGAGAAGGTCGACGAGCTGGTGGAGAAGGCGGTCGCGGCCGGCGGCACGGCGAACGACGACGTCCAGGACCAGGGCTTCATGTACGGCCGCTCCTTCGAGGACCTCGACGGCCACAGCTGGGAGGTCGTGTGGATGGACCCGGCGGCGGTCCAGGGCTGACCGGCCCGGCCCCACCCGCTCCTTCCCCACGAACGCCCGCGAATCCCTCTGAATCCTTACGAACAGCTGTGCCAGCATGGGCGGGTGCATCCGACACCCGCCCAGCCGCAGCCCCACCGTGCCGCCCGCGACCGTGAGATCGAGTCCCTCGCCGAGTTCGACGAGGTCGTCGCAGCGCACCGCACGCTCGCCCAGTACCGCGTCCAGGCCGTCGACCTGACGGACCGTACGGACGTCCTGCTCACCACCGACGCCGCCGGCGCCGTCTTCCTCGGCTGCCCGATGTCGGCCGAGGCGGCCGCCCGGGTCCGCGCCTCGGGTGCCCTGGTGTTCCCGCCCGTCCCCGACCTCCCCTTCGACCCCTATCGCGCCTTCGTCTACACGCCCGACGAACTGTTCGACGCGCTCGGCGAGGGCTACGGGGCGACCCGGGACGCCCGTGCGTACGCCTGGTTCCAGCAGACCAAGGCGGACGGCGACATATTCGCCTCGATGCTCCGCTCCATCCATGACGACGCGGTCTCCGACGCGCTCGACGAACTCCTCGCCGGCTCCCGGGTGGTGGGCGTCATGGGCGGGCACGCGATGGCGCGCGGTACGCAGGAGTACGCGGGCGCCGCCCGGCTCGGCCGGGACCTGGCGCGCGCCGGCTTCACGGTGGCGACCGGCGGCGGCCCGGGCGCGATGGAGGCGGCGAACCTGGGCGCGTACGCGGCGCCCTTCGACGACGGGATGCTGGAGGAGGCGCTGGGGCTCCTCGCCAAGGCGCCGTCGTTCCGGCCGTCGATCACCGACTGGGCGCGGGCGGCCTTCGAGGTCCGCGAGCGCTGGCCGGACGGCGGCCCCTCGGTCGGCATCCCCACCTGGTTCTACGGCCACGAGCCGCCGAACGCCTTCGCCGCGCACATCGCCAAGTACTTCGCCAACGCCACCCGCGAGGACGGCCTGCTGGCCCGCTCCAACGCCGGTGTGGTGTTCCTGCCGGGCGCCGCCGGGACCGTACAGGAGATCTTCGACAACGCGACGCCCAACTACTACGAGTCGCGGGGCGAGCCGACCCCGATGGTGCTCGTGGACGAGGCGCACTGGAGCGAGCGGCTGCCGGCTTGGCAGCTGCTGACCTCGCTTGCCCGGGAGCGGTCGATGGCGTCCCGTATCGCCCTGGTTGACCGGATCGAGCACGCTCCCGAGGCGCTGAAACGTCTCGGCAGTTAACAAGCAGGTAAAGTCAACGCCCGTGGGCCGCATATGCATTGACACTACTTACGGCGCACTTATAGACCTGTGAGCCTCTTGGGGTTGCTGATGCCTCACCTCGCGTTGCGTCAACTCCCCCGCAAGCCCCCCGCAGTTATGCACTCATTAAGGACAAACGTGTCCATATCCCGCCGCAGTGCACGTCGTTCCGTGCGCATCCTGGGTGTTGCCTCCGCGTCCGCAGCGCTGGCCCTGGGCGTTTCCAGCAGCGCCTTCGCGTGCAACATCTCCGAGTTCTCCGCCGAAGCCACCTGCGACGGCTCCAACGGTGTCATCACGGTCACCGACCAGGACGCCTCGGGTACTCCGGCCACCATCAGCGTCTTCCTCGAGAGCAACGGAGCCGACGCGAAGCAGGTCGGCGACTCGCAGTCCGTCAAGGGCTCCAAGGGAGGTACGAAGGTCACCTTCTCCGAGGACTGGGCGCCCAACGCGACGTACCGCGTCCGCGTCAAGGTCGACAGCGGTAGCATCCACATCGACAGGGACATCACGCCCAACCTGACGACCCCGTCGACCGCCTGCAAGTCCGACGAGAGCTCCAGCCCGTCCCCGTCGGAGTCGGCCACCCCGGCGCCCTCGGAGTCCGCGTCCACCCCGGCCGAGTCGGACTCCCCGACCCCGTCGGCCACGGAGAGCAGCAGCACCGCCCCGGCGTCCACGTCGAGCAACGCCCCGTCCCCGGCGGTCGGTGAGTCGAACCTCGCCGAGACCGGTGCCAACTCCAACACCGGTCTGATCGCCGGCGTCGCGGGCGCGCTGGTCGTGGTCGGCGGCGGCGCCGTGTGGTTCGGCATGCGCCGTCGTGGGGCGAACAGCGGAAGCTGACGCACCCGTCGTAGTACACCGTCGAGGCCCGTCCCCGTATCCCCGGGGGGCGGGCCTCGGCCATGTCCGTCGGGACATCAGTCCAGTACGACGGTCTCCGCCGCGTCGAACTCGACGCCCACCGTGTCCCCGGCCGCCGGCGCCTCCCGCAGCGCGCAGGCCGCCTCCAGCCGGGGGCCGTCCTGGGGCTGGAGGTGGACGGTGACATGGGTGCCCTGGAAGGTGCGGGCGGTCACCGTGCAGGGCAGCCCCGCGTCGGCGGCGACAATTCGTACGCCCGCGGGTCGCACCAGCAGCGTCCGCGCACCCTGACCCGATCCCTCGGGCACCGGCAGCTTCCCCCAGGGCGTCACCGCGGCCGAGCCCTCGACGGTCGCCGGGACCACGTTGCCGAAGCCGAGGAAGCGTGCCACGAACTCGTCGGCCGGCCGCTGCCAGACATCGAGGGGGGTGCCGGACTGGGCGATCCGTCCGTCCCGCATCACCACCACCCGGTCGGCCAGCGCGAATGCCTCGCCCTGGTCGTGGGTGACCGCGAGCACGGTCGTGCCCAACCGCCCGAACAGTTCCCGCAGTTCGACCACCAGCCGCTCCCGCAGCGAGCGGTCGAGCTGTCCCAGCGGTTCGTCGAGCATCAGCAGCCGGGGCCGGGGCGCCAGCGCCCGCGCGAGCGCGACCCGCTGCTGCTCACCACCGGAGAGCCCGGCCACCGCCCGCCCCACGGCCCCCGGCAGCCCGACCAGCTCCAGCAACTCGGCGACCCGATCGGCCTGTTGCCCCCTACCGGCGCCACGCATCCGGAGCCCGAAGGCCACGTTCCCGCCCACGTCCCGCTGCGGGAACAGCTGATGATCCTGGAACATCAGCCCGACCCCGCGCTGATGGGCCGGCACCCGAACCTGGTCCTGCCCGTCGAGCAACACCCGCCCCGCGTCCGTCGGTTGCAGCCCCGCCACCACCCGCAGCAGCGTCGACTTGCCGCTCCCGCTCGGCCCGAGCACGCACACCACCTCGTGCTCGGCGACCTGGAGGTCCACGGCGTCGAGCACGGTCCGTCCGCCGAACCGCACGGTGGCCTGCTCCAGTTCGAGAAGCGGCATCAGAACTCCCCCGTCCGGTCGGTCCGCAGTCGCTCCAGCACCAGCAGCGCCACCGCGCACACCACCATCAGAATCGTGGAAAGGGCCATCGCCTGGCCGTAGTTGAGGTCACCGGGGCGGGACAGCAACCGCGCCACGGCCACCGGCAGCGTCGGGTTGTCCGGCCGGGCGATGAACACCGTGGCCCCGAACTCCCCCAGCGACACCGCGAAGGCGAAGCCCGCCGCGACCAGCAACGCCCGTCGCACCATCGGCAGATCGACCTCCCGCCACACCCGCCACGGCGAGGCCCCGAGCACGGCCGCCGCCTCCCGCAGGCGTTCGTCCACGGCACGCAGCACGGGCAGCATGGTCCGTACGACGAACGGCACCCCGACCAGCGCCTGCGCGAGCGGCACCAGGATCCAGGACTGCCGCAGATCCAGCGGCGGCTTGTCGAGCGCGATCAGGAACCCGAAGCCGACGGTCACCGCGGACACCCCGAGCGGCAGCATCAGCAGCGCGTCGAAGCCCCGCACCAGGCGCCCCGCGTCCCGCCGGGCCAGTGCGGCGGCGGCCAGCCCGCCGATCACCAGGGCGATGGCGGTGGCGGCGACGGCGTAGTCGAGCGAATTGGCCATCGACTGGATGGGCGCGACCAGGAAGGTGCCCCCGTCGGCGTCACCCAGCGCCCGGTAGTAGCCGAACCCCCCGTCGAGCGACCGCCGTACCAGCACGGCCAGCGGCAGCACGAGGAGCACGGCAATGGTGGCGAGGACCGCGCCGAGCAGCGCCCACTGCCCGGCGCCGCGCGGCCGGCGTGCCGTCACCGACGGATCCACCAGCCGCAGCGCACTCTCCCGCCGCCGTACCGTCCATGCGTGCACGGCGAGGATCGCGCCGACCGCGACGAACTGCACGATCGTGAGGACGGCGGCCGTGGAGAGGTCGAAGATCTCGGAGGTCTGCCGGTAGATCTCCACTTCGAGGGTGGAGAAGGTCGGCCCGCCGAGGATCTGGACCACGCCGAAGGAGGTGAAGGTGAACAGGAAGACCATCAGCGCGGCGGCGGCCACGGCGGGCGCCAGCGCGGGCAGGGTGACCTTCCGCCAGGCGCCCAGCGGCGAGACGCCGAGCATCCGCGCGGCCTCCTCCTGCCGTGGGTCCAGTTGCGCCCACAGGCCGCCCACGGTCCGTACGACGACCGCGTAGTTGAAGAAGACATGCGCGAGCAGGATGGCCCAGACGGTGGTGTCCAGCCGTACGCCCCACAGCTCGTCCAGCAGTCCGCCGCGGCCGACCAGCGCCAGGAACGCCGTACCGACCACCACCGTCGGCAGCACGAAGGGCACCGTCACCACGGCCCGCAGCACCTGCTTGCCCGGGAAGTCCAGGCGGGCGAAGACATAGGCGGCCGGCAGCGCGACCAGCAGGGTGAGCGCGGTGGAGGCGAGCGCCTGCCAGGTGGTGAACCACAGGACGTGCCGGATGTCGGACTGGCCGACGACGTCGGCGATCCGCCCGAACCGCCACACCCCGTCGGCCTTCAGCCCGCGCGTGACGATCGCCGCGACCGGCCAGGCGAAGAAGACGGCGAAGAACGCGACGGGCACGGCCATCAGGCCGAGCCGCGCCACGCTCCCGCGCCCGCCGGCTGCTTGAGTACGAGCTACTTGAGTACGAGTGAGGTCCACGTCTTGACCCACTGGTCACGGTTGGCGGCGATCTTGTCGGGCGCCATGGTCTCGGGGTCCTTCGCGGCGGGACCGTACTTCGTGAACTCGGCGGGCACGCTCGCTCCCTCGACCACCGGATACACGAACATGTTCAACGGCATGTCCTCCTGGAACTCCTTGGAGACCAGGAAGTCGATGAGCGCCTTGCCGCCCTGGGTGTTCCGGGCGTTGCTCAGCAGCCCGGCGAACTCGATCTGCCGGAAGCAGGTGCCGGTCGCGACGCCGGTGGGCGCGGTGCCGGGCTTCGGGTCGGCGTAGATGACCTCGGCGGGCGGGGAGGAGGCGTACGACACCACGAGCGGCCGGTCGCCCTTCGCCTTCTTGCCGCCGGCCGAGCCGGAGAACTCCTCGTTGTAGGCCTGCTCCCAGCCGTCGACGACCTTGACGCCGTTGTCCTTGAGCTTCTTCCAGTAGCCCTGCCAGCCGGCGTCGCCGTACTGAGCGGCACTCCCGAGCAGGAATCCCAGACCCGGCGAGGAGGTGGCCGCGTTCTCGGTGACGAGGAGGTTCTTGTACTGCGGCTTGACGAGATCCGCGTAGGACGTGGGCGGTGTCAGCTTGTGCTTGCTGAAGTAGGCCTTGTCGTAGTTGACGCAGATGTCGCCGTAGTCGATGGGCGTGACCCGGTGCTTGCCCGCATCGAGCTGGTAGTCCGTGCCGACCCGGTCGAGGCCCTTGGCCTGGTACGGCTGGAAGAGGCCGTTGTCGAGAGCACGGGAGAGCAGGGTGTTGTCGACACCGAAGAAGACGTCGCCCTGCGGGTTGTCCTTGGTCAGGATCGCCTTGTTGACGGCCTGGCCGGCGTCGCCGTCCTTGAGGACCTTGACCTGGTAGCCGGACTGCTTCTCGAAGTCCTGGAGCACGTTCTTGGAGACGGCCCATGAGTCGTGGCTGACCAGGGTGACGGTCTTGGAGTCCGCTGCGGAGTCGCCGGACGACCCGCACGCGGACAGCGTGACGAGACCGAGCCCGACGGCCGCGGCCAAGAAGGTCTTGGTGTGCACTGGTGTTTTCCTCCTGGGGTGGACCAGGAAGAGACGCGGCCCCACCCGGTGGAACCACCCGGGCAGGGCACAACAGCTTGAGTGATGACCGAACTTCCTACCCAGAATGACCTGGGCGAGGTTCAGAGGGTCTGCGGCCCGGTTGCCGCACTCTCAGCGCTGTGGCGCTCCCCTGTCGGAATATGAAGATGTCGATATGAAGATGTCAGTGTACGAAGGTATCGACGTACGAAGGTACCGACGTAGGACGATGACGACGTAAGACGATGTCGGCGTACGACGATATGGCTGTACGGCCCTCAGATTACCGCTCGGTGGCCGCGAGCTGACCGCACGCTCCGTCGATCTCCTGTCCGCGGGTGTCCCGGACGGTGACGGGCACACCGTGCGCGGCGATCGCCTCGACGAACGCCTTCTCGTCCTCGGGCCGCGAGGCGGTCCACTTCGAGCCCGGCGTCGGGTTCAGCGGGATGAGGTTCACATGCACGGGCTTGCCCTTGAGCAGGCGGCCCAGCCGGTCGCCCCGCCACGCCTGGTCGTTGATGTCGCGGATGAGGGCGTACTCGATCGACAACCGCCGCCCGCTCTTCTCCACGTACTCGAACCCGGCGTCGAGAACCTCGCGCACCTTCCACCGCGTGTTCACGGGGACGAGGGTGTCGCGCAGCTCGTCGTCGGGGGCGTGCAGGGAGATCGCGAGCCGGCACTTGAGGCCCTCGTCGGCGAGCCGGTGGATGGCCGGTACGAGCCCGACCGTCGACACGGTGATCCCGCGCTGCGACAGACCCAGCCCGTCCGGGGCCGGGTCGGTCAGCGCACGGATCGCGGTGACGACCCGCTTGTAGTTGGCGAGGGGCTCGCCCATGCCCATGAAGACGATGTTGGAGAGCCGCGCCGGACCGCCGGGCACCTCCCCGTCCCTGAGCGCCCGCATCCCGTCCACGATCTGGTGGACGATCTCCGCGGTGGACAGGTTCCGGTCCAGGCCCGCCTGCCCGGTCGCGCAGAACGGGCAGTTCATCCCGCACCCCGCCTGTGAGCTGATGCACATGGTCACCCGGTCCGGGTAGCGCATCAGCACGGACTCGACGAGCGTGCCGTCGAAGAGCCGCCACAGCGTCTTGCGGGTGGTGCCCTCGTCCGTCGACAGATGCCGGACGACGGTCATCAGCTCGGGGAACAGCGCGTCCCGCAGCCGGTCCCGGGAGCCGGCCGGGATGTCCGTCCACTGCTCGGGGTCGTGCGCGTACCGCGCGAAGTAGTGCTGCGAGAGCTGCTTGGCACGGAACGGCTTCTCACCGATCTCGGCAACCGCGTCCTTGCGCTCGGCAGGCGTGAGATCGGCAAGATGCCGCGGCGGCTTGTTGGCTCCGCGCGGCGCGACAAAAGTAAGTTCTCCGGGCTTAGGCATGGCCTTACCAGTGTCGCAGATCCAATCGGGTGACCTGCGACCGTCACTCCGGACGGCCGTCGGCGGTTGCGGACCCTCGATATCGCAAGCGGCGCTGCGTCACCACGTCACGGGCAGGGTGCGCGGTCCGCGGATCAGCCCCTGGCGCTGGAACTCGACCTCCTCGGCAGGCACGGCCAGCCGGATGCCGGGGAAGCGGGTGAGGACCGAGCCGATCATGATCTCGGCCTCCATACGGGCCATGATCGCGGCCATACAGTGGTGCGGACCGTGCCCGAAGGCCAGGTGAGGGCCGTCGGTGCGGTCGAAGTCCAGCTCGTCGGGGTCGGTGAAGACCGCGGGGTCGCGGTTGGCGGCGACGTACGCGTTGTAGATGACCTCACCGGCCCGGATCAGCTGGCCGCCGACCTCGACGTCCTCGACGGCGACCCGCGGAATGCCGACGCCGTTGCGGTGCGGGACGTAGCGGAAGAGTTCGTCCACGGCCCTCGGGAGCAGCTCCGGCTCGCGGCGCAGCCGCTCCAGATGGCGAGGGTGGGTGAGCAGCGCGTACATCATCGAGCCGCTGTTGTTGCGGACCGCGTGGCCGCCGCTGACCTGGATGGCGGTGGCCAGGGAGATCGCCTCGTCGTCGGTGATCTCACCGGACTCGGTGGCCAGTGCCAGCACTCCGGCGAGGTCCTCGCGGGGCTCCTCGCGGCGGTGCTGGAGCAGCTCGGAGATCCGGGCCCGGGTGGTCCGGGCGGCATCCTTGGCACGCTCCTCTGAATCGGGCCCGGCGGACAGCAGGGCCTCGCCGGTCGCCGCCCAGCGGTGCCAGTCCTTCTCGTCGACGCCGAGGAAGTCCCGGATCACGGCGATCGGGAACGGGCCGTGGAGATGCTCCATGAGGTCGGCCGGCGACCCGGCGGCCGCCATCACGTCGAGCAGTTCGGCGGCCCGGCGCTCGGCCATCGGCCGCAGCCGCTGCATGGCCCGCCCGGTGAAGGCGCGGGCGACGACCCGGCGCAGCCGGTTGTGCCGGGGCGGGTCGATGTACTGCAGGCCCGCCGTCTGCGAGGCCACGGGCTCCGGGCGCATGCTGGTGACGTCGCGGCCTACGACCTGTTCCCGGGAGAAACGGGGGTCGGAGGTGACGAAGCGGCAGTCCTCGTAGCGGGTGATCAGCCAGGCGTGCCCCTCGCCGTGCGGGAGTTTGATCCGGGTGACCGGCTCGTCGTGCAGCATCTCGTCGAGGAACGGGTCGGGGTCGAGGGCGGGCAGATCGCCGACGGGCCAGAACCGCACCGGAGGAGGGGAGGTCTGGGGCGGGGTGGAGGCCGGGGCCGGGTCGAGGGGCATGGGCACACTCCTGCGCGTCGGAGACACAGCGTCCTCACAGGGAGTCTGCCTCCCACCGGACTGACCATGCGATTTCTGCTGCGTCATCCGGGGCCGACAAGCCGTGGGGGGGGGGGGGGAGGGCGCGCGCGGGGCGGGCGCGCGACTACGCTGGAGATGCGAGCTCTGCCAGGGGCGCGCGCCCGAGAGGCGCGGGCGCCGA